>NZ_JBDKXI010000007.1:259469-275907 GCF_039710385.1 Pseudoxanthomonas sp. CCNWLY206-1
CTTGCTTCACGGGCACAGGACGGAGAGCAGCCGAGCGAGCTCGGCTCTACGTAAAAGCATTTGTCTCGCGTAGAGCGGAGCTTGCTCCGCTGTTCTTGCTTCACGGGCACGGGACGAAGAGCAGCCGAGCGAGCTCGGCTCTACGCAAAAGCGTTTGTCTCGCGTAGAGCGGAGCTTGCTCCGCTGCTCTCGATTTTGATTTAAATCCGACCGCACACCCAATCAATTACCGCTCAAAAAATCCGGTTTGCCCAACGGCACGCCGTTGTGGCGCAGGATGCCGTAGGCGGTGGTGACGTGGAAATACACGTTGGGTGCGGCGAAACCGAGCAAGTAGCCGCGGCCGTCGAACTCCAGGTCGCCACGATTGCGGGTGGGTACTTTGATCGGTCGCCCTTCGCTGCCGTCGATCTGCTCCGGTGTGAACGTACCCAGGTATTCGATAGCGCGGTCCAGTCTTGCGTACAACTCGGCGTATTCGTTTTCGGTGTCTTCGAAACGCAATGGTTCCACACCGGCCAGACGGGCCGCGGCATTCTTGGCGAGGTCGGTAGCGATCTGAATCTGCCGCAGCAGCGGCAACATGTCCGGGTAAAGCCGCGCCTGCAACAGCACCCCCGCATCGTAACCCTGTGCCTCCGCGTGCGTTTCCGCCTTCTTCAATATGTGCTTCAGGCTGCGCAGCGCCCGCACGAATACAGGGACAGACGCTTGGTACATCGAGATCGATTCGCTCATGAATGGGGTTCGGCAAGGAAAGTCCGCCCAGCTTAGCCCCACGGGGCGCGTTCGATTAGATGGCTACAGCGGGAGAAACTATCCCGAATAACGTACTGCCGGCTGCGACGCGGGGAGCCGCCCACGCGTCAAGCGGCAAACGCCACTACTCGCGTTCCACCGATAGGAAGCTGCGTCGCCTCGCTCCCTATTTGATCGGCAGAAGGCGTTCCCATCTTTGCTACCACAACGATGGCTGTCCAAGCATTTCGCCGGGGCCCATCGTCGGTTGCATCGCTGCTCCCTCCCCCTCTGCGCGATGCCAAGTTGGAGTCATGACACATGAAGAAGAACAAAGTACTGATCCCTGTCCTTTCAGCCGTTTTATTCGGTGCCGCCGCGTTCGGCGTGCAAGCCCAGCAAAATAACGGCTTCTATGCTGGCGCCGGCGTTGGTCAATCTTATGTCGACGAAGCGACATACGACGACGAAGATACCGCCTTCTCGGTCTTTGGCGGCTACCAGTTCAACCGGTACTTCAGCCTGGAAGGCGGCTATGTAGATTTCGGCAAACTGGAATCCGATGGCATCGGCCGCGACTTGGAAGCCAATTCCGTCTACCTGACCGCCGTGGGCAGCGTGCCGTTCACCGATAGATTTTCCGGGTACGCCAAGGCCGGCTTTCAGCGCTGGGATCTGGATACACCGATCGCCGCGACCGGTACGCGTGGCGACAGCGGTACCGATCCCACCTATGGCGTGGGTGTGCAATACCAGTTCACCGATGCCCTCGCCTTGCGCGGCGAATACAGCCGCTTCGAAGTGGAAGACGCGGATCTCGACCTGGCCCAGGTGCAGGTCCGCTACAACTTCTGAGATCTTCCAAGACCAAGAAGTGCATGAAAAAGCCGCCGGAGAGATCCGGCGGCTTTCCTGTTTGGCATCAACGACAAGATCGCAGTCCCGACGCGGTGGGGAGCGGCTTTTAACCGCCGTATGACGGGTCATGACGACAGATCATTTATCCCGGCAACTCGCTGACGCAAAAACGCTTTAGGATCATCGCAACGCCCCATACCACGCACTCATCATGTCCGACTGGCATACCCTGATCCGCGACGTACCCGACTTTCCCAAGCCTGGCATCTTGTTCAAGGACATCACGCCCTTGCTGGCCGATGCCGAGGGTTTCGCCGCGGCCATCGCCGCGATGGCGGCACCCTGGCGGGGCATTCCACTGGACGCAGTGGTCGGCGTCGAATCGCGCGGTTTCATCCTGGGCGCCGCGCTGGCGCATGCACTGGGTACTGGATTCGTGCCTGCACGCAAGCCCGGCAAACTGCCAGCGCGCGTGCTGACGCTCGAGTATGCGTTGGAGTACGGCACGGATCGTCTAGAGATGCATGCGGATGCGTTGCCCGCCAACGCGCGGGTGATCGTGGTCGACGATGTGCTGGCTACCGGCGGCACGCTGAAGACCGCCTTGGCATTGACGCGCGCGCAAGGCGCCGAAGTGCTGGGCGCAGTAGTGCTGGTGGAGCTGGGCTTTCTCAGTGCCCGCGAACGCTGGGATGATCCGGCGCCCCTGGTGGCGTCAGTAGCGTTCTGAGGGCTTCGTTGTCATGGCCAGCCGTTCGGCGGGTCAGTCGCGCACCAGGGTGACGTAGGCACCAGTAGGAACGACCTGGAACGTCTCCATATCCACGCGGCGGACACGGCTACCGTCTTCGAGCGCGTAGATCGGGGCAATATCGCGATCATGCGAACCCTTCTGTTTCGCGCCTTCAATGGGCCCTCGAAACACATTTATCTTGCAACGATTTCCCGCCTCGTCCTGTGCGAAGAAGCAATAGGTGCTCATGTCTGTCCTCCTGTGCCGAGTCCACGTGAGCCTACGCCTGACGATGTTAAGCAGGCCGAAGGGAAACCTTAAATTTGTTCCAGTGCTGGCAGCGGAGCTGTGCCCGCGATAGCCCCAGATCGGCGGGCAAGGCGTTTCTCGTAGAGCGGAGCTTGCTCCGCTGCTTGTGCTTCATGCACACGGATCGAAGAGCAGCCGAGCGAGCTCGGCTCTACGTGGAGCGGGGCATGCTCCGCTGCTCTTGCTTCATGCACGCGGGACGAAGAGCAGCCGAGCGAGCTCGGCTCTACGTGGAGCGGAGCTTGCTCCGCCGCTCTTGCTCATGCACGCGGGACGAAGAGCAGCCGAGCGAGCTCGGCTCTACGTGGGGCGGAGCTTGCTCCGCTGCTTGTGCTTCATGCACGCGGGACGAAGAGCAGCCGAGCGAGCTTGGCTCTACGTGGGGCGGAGCTTGCTCCGCTGCCTTGCTTCATGCACGCGGGACGAAGAGCAGCCGAGCGAGCTCGGCTCTACGTGGGGCGGGGCTTGCTCCGCTGCTCTTGCTTCATGCACGCGGGACGAAGAGCAGCCGAGCGAGCTCGGCTCTACGTAGAGCGGAGCTTGCTCCGCTGCCTTGCTTCATGCACAGGGTCGAAGAGCGGCCGAGCGAGCTCGGCTCTACGTGGGCGGAGCTTGCTCCGCTGCGATCGGTTATCAGGCGTATCGCGTTTCCAGGCGGGACATGAACTTCGCCACGTCGATCAGCGCGCGCCGGTGAAGGCCGCTGCTAATCACGCCGGCGCCATCGCTGGCCTCCACGGCGAAGGTGAACATGCGCCCTTCCATGGCGATAAGTTCAACCGTCGCTTTGACTTGGCGGCCAGCGGACGTAGGTGCGTCGTGCGACACCGCGATCTCGGTGCCGACGCTGTGCTGCCCGGGAAGATAGTACGGGCGTAACAGCTCGATACAGGTCTGCTCTATGAAACCCACCAGCATGGCCGTGGCGAATACCGGCGGCATATCCGCGAAGCCTGCCCATCCGGAGCCAACCGAAGGCACCAAGTGGCGCGTTTCCACGGTCATCACCGCCTCGTGCTTCAGGCCTACCGCAAGCTCGTTCAGTGCACTCGACATAGTGAGTCTCTCGCCCGTCGCCATTGACGGGAAGCGTAGCGCAGCGCCTCGACGCCGCGCCGTTAGCCATTCGTCTATGTTCGATGCAACGACCAACGGCCTGCGGATCGCTCGCCATAACCCTTGGAATCCCGCGCATCGGCGCGTTGAGCCAGGCGCCCGGCAGCAGACACAATCCCGCAACCGGGCGGCGACTACACTGTCCGTCCAACATCTCATCCGAATCCACCGATGCCCGTGCTCCGCTCGCTATTGCTTGCCCTCTGCCTGGTCGCAATCTCCTTCTCCGCGTCGTCCGCGGACCCGCAGACATTGCGGGTGATGTCGTTCAACGTAAGGCTGCCGGCTGAAAGCGATGGGCCCGATCGCTGGGAACTGCGCCGCGACCAAGTAGTGCGAATGCTGCGCGAGCAGAGTCCCGACGTAATCGGCACGCAGGAACTGTTCGCGGAGCAAGGCGATTACCTGGCTAGGCAGATGCCGGAATATGCCTGGTTCGGGCGTGGCCGCGAGAGCAATGGCGGCGGTGAACACATGGGCGTGTTCTATCGGCGTGACCGCTTGCGAATGGTCGAGTCCGGCGACTTCTGGCTATCCGACACGCCGGAAGTACCCGGCAGCATCACGTGGGGCCATTTGCATCCGCGCATGGTCACCTGGGCGTTGTTCGAAACAATGGCCGATAAGCGCCGGTTCTATTTGTTCAATACCCACCTGCCATACCGGGGCGAGGACGAGAATGCCCGCCTGCGCGGTGCGCAAGCAATCGCACGGCGGCTACGTGCATTGCCGGACGGCGTGCCGGTCGTGCTGACTGGCGACTTCAATACCCTGCCCGACACTACCGCCTACGCGGAGTTCAAAGGACTTCTCCAGGACGCATGGATTTCCGCCGCTAAGCGGACGGGGCCGGAAGGCACCTTTCATGGCTTTACCGGACAACCGCAAAAGCGAATCGACTGGATACTCGTCCGGGACTTGAAAGTGGACCGAATGCGGGTTGTGGACAGCCATGAGAATGGCCGATACCCATCGGATCATTTTCCGTTGGTGGTCGAGCTGACTTGGCTGCCGACCAGCGCACCCGCCACTAAGCGGTAGCAGCTGTAGAACAGCTTCTGATCGATCGGGAAGTTCGCACTAGGATCGTCATCCCGGCGTAGGCCGGGACCCAGTGCCTTGTACCTACATACAGTCGGTGAGCCACCGTTCGACGGTTTGCTTCACCCGCTATTCGGCCACTCAGGCGAACTGTCGAAATAGCGATTCAAGTCGCTGGGTCCCGGCCTGCGCCGGGATGACGAATCCAAGAATGTTCTAGCGCTGAATTTCCTGAAGCAGTGATCGTCCTCCCACTATCAACGCCACACCCGTTCGCAGCGACGCTCGACGATGCGTTCACCCCGGTCTTCCTGGCGGTTGCCTTGCACGTTGCGGCCTATGGCACCGCCGGCGATGGCGCCACCCACTGTAGCCGCTTTGCGACCGGAGCCGCTGCCGATCTGGTTACCCAGCAAGCCACCGATCACCGCGCCTGTCGCCGTGCCTGCGATGCGATTGGGGTCTTTGGTACCGCGCTGCACCTCCACGTCCTTGCAAACTACTCGGCTGCCGTCTTCGAAGCGGCGGCCTTCGTCCTCCGGGCCATATACACGATCGCTGGATTGCGCGACGGCCGTGGTAGCCGCCATTAACGCGCCGAGACATAAGAATGTACGGATCGCTTTCATGTTGCGTCCTCCTTTTCGTTGGACGCGTCGATTATCCGTGGATGTCGCGAATGCCTGGTGAAACAGGAGTGTTGGGGATGACGGCAGGCTGAAGGTTTATGTTTGGTATAGGTGAGTCCAACGCGAGCTCTTTGCTGTCATCGCAATCTGACAGGAAGAGCTCGCGCCGGGACGGCGCTCCTACAAACGAGAGGATGCCCCGCAGTTTTGTCCTGCTGCATTTTTTTACAAGACGCCATCTCGTTTCACGACTGACACTTTCCGCATCCGGTGCAACCAGCACCGCTGACGGGCGGCAATCAATGAAACAGAACACCACTTCCAACACAGTCCACGAAGTCTTCCCCTATCTACGCGTACGCGATGCCGCGCGAGCTATCGATTATTACCGCGATGTATTCGGAGCCGAACTGCGATTGCGGCTGGATGAGAAAGACACAGGCCGCATCGGTCATGCCGAACTGGTCATCGGGCCGGCGGTGGTGATGGTGTCGGACGAGTATCCGGAATGCGGCATTCTCGGTCCTGAATCTCTCGGCGGCGCCAGCACCAGCGTGCATCTGCACGTGGACGACGCGGATGCGCTGTTGGCACGGGCAGTCGAAGCCGGCGGCACGCTGCTGCGGCCGGCCAGCGATGCATTCTATGGAGAGCGCTCGGGCACGGTGCGCGATCCGTTCGGCCATGAATGGCTGATCGGGCACAGCATCGAAGAAGTTTCAGCGGAGGAGATGCAGCGGCGTTACGACATCTTGATGGATGCGAGCGTGGCGGCCAGTTGAGCCGGTGCCGGTAAACCAAAAGAATCCGGAGACAAGCGCTGGATTTAG
Organism: Pseudoxanthomonas sp. CCNWLY206-1; assembly: GCF_039710385.1. Lineage (NCBI taxonomy): Bacteria > Pseudomonadati > Pseudomonadota > Gammaproteobacteria > Lysobacterales > Lysobacteraceae > Pseudoxanthomonas > Pseudoxanthomonas sp. CCNWLY206-1. The sequence continues at coordinate 265,724 of NZ_JBDKXI010000007.1, forward strand.
TGGACGTATTTATTAGAGGACGTATTTACTAGCGGATGTATTAATGGGCGCTACCTGCGTGTATGTCGCCCGAGTCCCGAATGGTCTCGATCAGCACGTTGCAGCGCTCGCAGGCGGCGGCGATCTTCGCGAGGTTATGAAGCACCACGTCGCTGCCCCCCCGGCGGCTCGCCCTTTCGGCCATGTCCTTGGCCAACGAAATGACGTTGAGCTCGTTCTTAACGTCGTGGAGAAGCCCCAGGGTATCCATCCAATCGTCCTCCTCGATAGGTGAGTTTTTGTTTATACCGCATTAATATACGTGGTGGCGTTAAATCACCGGCTTTCGCCGCTTTCCGCCAAAATGGGCGGTGTGAAGCAGCTGGTTTGCCTGCTGGTCGCCGCCACGCCGCCATTAACCGCGCGCGCGGCCTAGAGCGTTCGTCAGGCAATCAGGGATTAACGGTCTCCCATGCACTGGAAGGCGCTTCATAACCGGACAGTTAGCCGGGGTCACCCACCGGCACCGGCAGTTTGCGGATTGCCTCCAGCAGGCTCGCCAGCGATACCGGTTTGCCGATGTGGGCGGTGAAACCCGCCGCCAGCGCATTTTCGATGTCTCGGCTGGAGCCGAAGCCAGTCAGCGCGACGGATGGCGTGGTGGCATAGGCGGGACGCTGCCGCAGCGCTTTCATGAAGTCGTGCCCGTCCATTCCGGGCATGCCGATATCCGATACCACCAGATCGAACTGTTTGGCTTCCGCCAGGTCCAGCGCTTCCTGCCCACTGGTAGCGGCCATGACCTGCGCTCCTTCCAGCTCCAGCAGCGCCTGGAGCGCCTCCACGGTGTCGGTGGTGTCGTCCACCAACAGCACATTGAGGCCGGTGAGTGGATTGTTTTGTTCCTCGGCCTCGTTCTCCCTGGACTTTTCGACGAACAGCGGCAACCAGACCGAGAACTTGCTGCCGCAACCGATGCCGCGCGAGGCGACTTCCACTTTGCCCGAGTGATGGTTGACCAGCTTTCGCACCAGCGCCAACCCGATTCCCAGCCCGGTCTGCTTGCTGGCCGCACGGGCGGCCGCCTGGCCGAACATGTCGAACACCCGCGGCAGGAAGTCGGGGTCGATACCCTGGCCGGAATCCCTGACGGTCAGCCGGCCGAACTCGCCTTCCGGCGCGACATGCACGACGATGTGTCCCTGCCCGGGGGTGAACTTGATGGCGTTGCTGAGCAGGTTCCAGACAATCTGCTCAATCCGGTGCACGTCGCCGCGGACCACCACCGGACCGCTGGACGCGAATTCGATATTCAGCTCGGCGGCGGAGATGTCGGCGCGGGCGCTTTCCACGATGGTCTCGACCAGCGAGCTCAGGTTGACCGGTGCCATGTTCAGCCGCAGCTTGCCGGTGCGCATGCGGGAAAGATCCAGCAGGTCGTCGATGATCTGCGATTGCCCCTTGATGGCCCGGCGCAAGGTAGTAACGATGCGGCCCACGTCGTCGGAAGCCCGTACCTCCGGCATGCGCGCCAGCAACTCGGTATTAACGCTGATCAGATTGAGTGGGTGCTTGAGCTCGTGCGACATCACCGCGAGGAATTCGTCGCGCAACGCGTTGGCGGCCTGCGCGTCGGCCCGGTGGCTGCGCTCTTCGGACATGGGCTTGTCTTGGTCCGCCGCCTCCTGGCGCTGCCACAACAGCAGCACGAAACCGTCCTCGCCATGCCCGACCGGTGTAGTGAACGCGTAGCCGAGAAACCGGCTGCCATCCTTGCGCGTGTACCACCGCTCGGAGATATCGGTTTCCTGCTGGGACTGCCGGCCCAGGCCGATGACAGTGCTGAAATCCTGCGAGTCCTCCGGCGAACAGATCGTGCCCAGCGTCTTGCCTATCATCTCGTTCTGATCGAAACCGAGCAGGCGCATGGCACCCGAGCTCCAGCTGCTGACTCGACCTTGCCTGTCCAGCAGGATCACGCCCCAGTCGGAGCTGTCGCGCGAAGCCAGTTCGATGGGCGTGCCATGCGAGCGCGCCTGCGCCTCGGCCTGCCGCAGCATGGTGACGTCGACGAACGTCAGCACCGCACCGTCGATGCGATTTTCCGCGGTCCGGTAAGGCAACACCCGGGAAATGAAGACCCGGCCATCCGAGGCCCGCACCTCGCGCTCGCGCACCTGCAAAAGACTGAATGCCGACGCGGCATCGTCGGCCAGTTCCGGATAGTGCAGGCGATGCGTGATGTCCAGCAGGCGTCGACCGATATCGGTGGGAATGATGCTGAAGATGTCCTCGGCGCGCGGCGTATAGCGTTTGATCCGCAGGTCGGCGTCGACGAAGATCGTCGCGATTTCGGTGGAAGCGATGAAGTTGCGCAGATCATCGTTGATCTGCGCGGCCTCTTCGACCTTGGCCTTGAGTTCGTGGTTGACCGTGGTGAGCTCTTCGTTGACCGACTGCAATTCTTCCTTGCTGGTTTCCAGTTCTTCGGTCGCCGACCTCAACTCCTCGTTGATCGCCTGCAGTTCTTCATTGGACGCCTTCAGCTCCTCGGTCGATATTTCCGATTGTTCGACGGTCGACTGCAGCCGCTCCTTGGTGCGCTGCAGCTCGTCCTCCAAGTGCATCAGTACCTGGTCCTTCACCACCATCTGCTCGCCCTGGGCTAGCGGCGCCGCCGGGTGTTCGGTTTCGTCGAACAGCACCAGCACGAATTCCGCATCGGCCTGGGCATCCCGGAAAGGACGCGCGGTGATGCTGATACGCACTGTTTCCCCGTCTTTTTCGAACCGGATGTCCTTGGCTTCCACGCTCTTCTTGCTGTTGACCGCCTGGATCAGCGCGCTGCGCAGTTCCAACCGCAGTGCAGGGTCGACCACCTTCAACACGTTGTAGGTCGGTTCCCCACCCGTGAAGCGCAGGTAGCGGCCCGCGTGTTCCGATGCGTGCACCACGTTATGGTCGGCGTCCACCACCACGCTGGGCGGCGCGTACAGTTCCAGCACGCGCTGGTGGATATCGGCAAACGAGAATCCCTTGCGGCGACGCGGCGGCGGCGCAGGAGGACTTATGAGACTGGGGCGCAGCGGCAGGGTCGGCACCTGGATGGAACTCCGCGACTGGGCCCGGGCGCGGAAGATGCGGTTCTTCTTGTCCACCACATCGAAGTATTGCGCCGCGGTTTCCGCCGACTCCGAATGCCCCAGGAACAGGAACCCACCCGGCCGCAGAGCGAAATGGAACATCTGCAGCAGCCGGCCCTGGATATCGCGATCCAGATAGATGAGCAGGTTGCGGCAGCTGATCAGGTCCATCCGCGAGAACGGCGGATCACGCAGCACGTTGTGCATGGCGAACAGCACCTTGTCGCGCAAGTTCTTCTTTACCCGGTACTGTTGTTGTTCCTTGGAGAAATACTCGCGCAAGCGGCTGGGCGGTACATCCGTCACCACCGATGCCGGATAGAGGCCGGTGCGGGCGCGGGCGATCGCGCGTTCGTCGATGTCGGTGGCGAAGACCTGCAGCGGAGGCGGCTCGGCCATCCGGTCTGCTTCGTCGCAGAGCAGCATCGCCAGCGAATACGCCTCCTCGCCGGTCGCGCACCCTGCCGCCCATATCCGCACGGGTTCGGTGCTAGAACGGGTGGCGAACAGCGAGGGCACGATTTCCCGTTCCACTGTTTCGAACGCTTCGCGGTCACGGAAGAAGTTGGTGACACTGATCAGCAGATCGCTGAGCAGCGCCTCGGTTTCGCTGTCCGATGCCTCGAGGAAGCTGCGATAGGCTTGCACGTCCCGAAGCAGATTGACCTGCAAGCGGCGCTCGATTCGCCGCAGGATGGTGGCTTTCTTGTAGTGATGGAAATCGTGGCCGGTGCGTTCGCTGACGATCCGCAGTATGTCCCGCACGGCGTCTTCATCCGCGCGAGTGGGGTCGATCGCTTTGGCAATCGTGGGTTCTGCATCCTCCCCCGCGATGGGCAAGCGTATCTCGCGTGCGTTGAGCGACAGCTGCACCAGTTTCTGTGGTATCTCCACTGCCGGCAGCACGAAGTCCACATTGCCGGTCGCCAGGGCGCTGCGTGGCATGTCGTCGTATTCGGCGTCTTCCGGCAACTGGACGATGGTGACGCCACCCTGTTCCTTCAGCTTGGACACGCCTACCGAGCCATCGGAGCCGGTGCCGGAAAGAATGATGCCGATGGACCGGTCGCGGTGGGTTTCGGCGAGCGTGCGCAGGAACTTGTCGATGGCTACATGACGACCACGCGGCCGAGTGGCCGGCTGTACCTGCAGCCACCCATCCACCATCTCCAGATCCACGGAAGGCGAAATCACGTAGACGTGGTTCGGTTCGATCTTGGTGGGCAGGGAGACCTGGATGACCGGCATCCGGGTCGAACGCTGGAGCAGCTTGTCGGCGCTGCTGTCGTGCTTGGGCGACAAGTGCAGGATGACCACGTAGGTCATGCCGGTGTCGGCCGGCAGATGGTCAAGGAACGTGGACAGCGCCGCCAGTCCGCCTGCGGACGCGCCGATTCCCACCACCACCATTTCTTCTTTCTTCTGGCGCGCGCGATTCGAGCGGGTCTGGCTAGGGCGTTCGTCGTTCATGAACTAGCGGCTGACTTGAGACAAGCCATGCTAGCACCGCATACCTTTGCCGGCTGTCGTTTTTCGGCCAGGGGCAGCGGAGCAAGCTCCGCTGCTTGGTGGGTCGACCGCATCGCCTACGGCATTGCCTGTTCACCCGACGCGGCACTTGGCGACCCACCCGCCTCCACCCCAAAACTGACCAGCAGCGGCTCGCTGATAGCACCCGTCGCATGCAGATTCCTTAGCGCGACGATAGCGGTGGCGCTGAGTTCGCTGCCTTGGGCCAGCAGCATCATGCCGTGCTTGCTTACGACGTCCTGCTCCATTCTCCAACCGGGTATCAACTCGCGAACGCGCGCCTTGCGCGTGCCGCCATTGACGCTGAGGCGAAGATCGCTGAGTGCTTCGACAATCTGGTAGGACACGGCCGGATTGAGCGTCTTCAAACCCTGGATGGCCTGGGCCATCGGTTGCTTCCGCGCCAGGCAGCGAATCAGGTACTGCGAGGCACGCAGCAGTTGCGCGCCCCGAGCCACATCCGCCGGCGCATCCGCCGGCGCCGGACGCGCCTGGTAGCGGACCATCTCGGCGACCGTTTCCAGGCGGGGAATGGCCGCCAGCAAACGATGCGCCACTTCGGGATGGGCGTCGACCAGCTTGCGCTCGTCCTCGGACAGTTCGTCATCGGCAAGATCGCGCTGGATGATGTCGCCAGGCACGCTCACGCAGCCGATGTGGCTGAGTGCGGCGGCGACCTGCACTTCCCAGCTGTTCGGCCATGCCAGCTTCTGGGTGACATGGCGCACGCAGGTCTGCAGCATCGCCGAGCGCTGGAAAGCCCAGGGCGCCACCATCGACAGCACTTCGCTGAGCATCTTGATGGTGCTGGCCAATGTGGTGGACAACAGCTCACGCTCCAGCAGTGTCCGGCGGTGCATTTCCACGGCCTGTTGCAAGGTGCCCACCAGCTCATCGGTGGGGCACGGTTTGCATAGGAAACGGAAAATAGCCCCCTGGTTGATCGCGGCGATGGCGGATTCCGCATCCGCCTGGCCGGTCAGCAGAATGCGCACGGTATCGGGCGCCCGTTCGCGCGCCAGCGCCAGGAAGGCAGCGCCGTCCATGCCGGGCATGCGCATATCCGAGACGATGACATCGAACGGTGCACCTTCCGTCATGGCGGCCAGTCCGGCCTCGCCGCCATTGGCGGTGACGACGTCGAACTGGTCGAACAGGTTGCGCTCCAACGCCGCCAGCAAATTGGGCTCGTCGTCCACGCAGAGAATGCGGGGCAGGTCCGGTTCGCTCATAGCTCGTTCTCGACGAAATGATCGGCTTCGTACGCGGCCTTCCAGCGCGGCAGCTGGTCCGCGACGCCCATCTTGCTCAGATACTCGTGATCCGGCTCCGAGCCTTTGGACAGTGCAACCACCACATGCACCACGCCCACTGCATCGAAGCTGCTGTGGCTGACGCGGTGCGGACGGTGGTGATGCGCCACCGCTTCCACGATGGTGCCCGGCAGGCCCCACATGCCCAGCAGATAGGCGCCGACTTCGGCATGCGAAGGAAAGCCCTTGCCTTCGACGTCCACCTCGCCGCACAAGCGGCCGACATCCGGCAACAACAAGCCTACATCGGCCAGCAGCGCGGCCGTGGTCACCGTTTCGCGGGGCGCGAAGGGCTTGCCTATCTCGCCTGCGAGCCGGGATGCGCGCACCGCGCGGATCCGCATCGCGTCGACGTCGGCACAAGCGCCGCCACGGAACACTTCGCTTGCCAGCACCAAGGTCCGCAGCGTGTTCAAGCCGATATGCACGACGGCTTCGCTGATGTCGGTGACGTCATGGCCGATGCGAAAGAACGCGCTGTTGGCCAGTTGCAGAACCTTGGCGGCCAGTGCTGGATCGCCCTGGATGATGCCCGCGATCTGGCCGATATCGGCCGAGCCATCGCACAGCAGGCGATTGAGCCGTTCGTACATGCGCGGTGCGGCAGGCAGGCTGCCGATGCGGCCGACCACCTCCTGGATGGCTTTGTCCCGCAGTAGCTTCTGCAGCCCAACGGCACGATCAATCGATTGGATCAGCGCGTCCCCGTCGCAGGGTTTCGTGAGGAACTGGTGCGCCACGTCCAACGACCGCAACGCCGATTCTTGTTCGGTATGTCCGGACAGGATGATGCGGATAGCGGAAGGCCAGGTATCGCGCACGCGCCGCAGCAGTTCCGCGCCATCCATGAGCGGCATGCGCATATCCGAGACCACGACGTCCGCCGGCTGCGAAGCCAGTTTTGTCAATGCTTCCGCACCGCTCGCGGCAAAGGCCACGTCCCAATCGCGGTCGGCCATGAACACGGTGCGTTCGATTCCGGCCAGCACTCTTTCTTCATCATCGACGAACAGCACGCGCATGTCGTTTCAATTTCCAGTAGCGGGTGTAGTGATCGGCAGGCGTACTACGAACGTGGTGCCAGCGCCGCTTTGCGTCTCGAAGAAGATCTTGCCCTTGTGCTTCTCGACCACCGTTGTATAGGCGATGGCCAGCCCCTGCCCGGTGCCTTTGCCGACACCCTTGGTGGTGAAGAACGGATCGAACACCTTGGTGCGGATGGCTTCGGGTATCCCCGCGCCGTCGTCGCTGACGCGCAGGTCGACGGCATCCGTGCCGGCTCGCTTCACCGAGACCAGTATCCGGCCCATTTCCCGTTCGCCGGGAACCAGCGTGTCGGTAATGGCATGCGCGGCGTTGACCACCAGGTTCAACAGCACTTGGCCGATCTCATCGCGCAGGCAGGCGACTTCCGGCAGGTCCTCTTGGAATTCGGTCTCCAGCACCGACACATACTTCCACTCGTTGCGGGCCACGGTAACGGTGGTGTTGACCAGTGCGCGCAGGTCTACCGGCTCTTTTTCGCCCGCCGATGGATGCGAGAACTCCTTCATCGCGCCGACGATCTTCGATATGCGGTCCAGGCCTTCCAGCGATTGCTCCAACGCCTCCGGCATCTGCTTGCGGACGTAGTCGAACTTGGCGCGGCGGATGGCGGTGTCGAACGCGATGATCGGTTCGTCCAAGCCACCCTGGACACGCGCGGCGGTGATCACGTCGAACGCCTTTCCCAGCACGTCCTCCAGCAGCGCCATGCCTTTCTGCACGAACGCCACGTTGTCGCGCACGTATTGGGTGGGCGTGTTGATCTCATGCGCCACACCCGCGGCCAGGTGACCGATGGATTCCATTTTCTGCGCCTGCAACAGCATTGCCTGGGCCCGGCCCAGCTCCGCCAATGCCTGTTGCAGTTCGTGCCGTTCCTCGCTGAGCTCGCGCGTCTTCATCGCCACGATCTTTCCCAGCGCGATGTTCTGTTGCAGGATCGCCAGCGGCGACGCGGCCGTATCGTCGCGCGACATCACCCGCTTCTTCAGTACGGCGATCACCTTGTCGCGTGCGGCGAGCTTGCGCTCCAACTCCGCCACCACGGCCGCGTCGACGTCCGTGGAAGCTTCTTCCGTGGTGTCGCCATTTGCGGTGCCGAGCGATTCGCCGACCATGTTCATCCCCCTATCGCCACGCCGGTGAACGTCTGGTTCACGTGCAGGCCGTTGAACTGCTCGCCATAGGTCGAGAAGCCGAAGACGCGGTGATGGGCCATGAAGGCACCCACCTGCAGGTCCATGTCGGTCTGTTCGAACTCGACCCGCCGCAGGATGCAGTCGCAGCCGATGATCAGCGCCGGGTCCGGGACGGCTTTGCGCACCTCGCCAAACCCATTCTCGAGTGTTTCCATGACGTCGACCGCCTTGCCCACCGACACCACCATGGCTTCGTCCACTGCGCAGTAGCAGGTCAGCGACAGGTCTTCATTGACCCGCAGGATGGAGCGCACGTACGGCTCGCCGGCAATGCTCAGCAGCAGCGGATAAGTGGAGAACACAGTCGGATTCAAGTCTTCGAGCTTCATGCCGATCGCTTCCGCATACGCCAGCGCGGCCGGCTCGCCATTCATTTCGCGGATCAGGCGTTTGTCCGGATCGGCGTCGGTGACCACCAGCTCCACATCGCTGGCAACGAAGTGCTGCAGCTTGAAGGTCTGGAAGGACGTGGCACATTCGAACAGCGCCAGCACCGCCGCATCGGTCAGGAACTGGCCGTCGTGGTAGACGTGGGTGCGTTGAAAGTTGAGGTTGTCTCCAGCCGAGCCGCCAATCAACGGAATGTTGCCGGTCATCTGGTACAGCGCCGCGGCCAGGTATTCCTCGCAGGTCGATAATCCATCCACCAGCAACAGGCCGAAAAACCGGTTGGATGGAGACATCTCGGTGACCGAATGCACCGCATCGGCGACGATCGCCGCCTGCGCCTGCAGATCGCTGAGCGGTGCGATGAGGAAGGGATTCACCCGCAAAGAGCCGCCGCGGACACCGGCCGCCAGAATCCCGCTGGCCTGGAATCCTTGCTCGCCGATCTGGCCAGAGGAGGTACACCCCACCACGGGACAGGCGAATGCCGCTTTGATCGCTGGACCCAGCCTGTCGAGGTCGTAATCCGGGTCGCAGAAAAGCAGGACGGCATCGAGTTCCGAATGTCCCAGCTGCTCCACCAGTTCGCGTACCGCGGTATCGACGTCGCGCGAAGAAGTCTCCGCATGTGTCACCTGAAGCGCCATGTTCCGCCGTCCCTGTTTGTCCTGCTTGCTCTATCGGCGGGTAGGGACGGGTATTGAGCGATGAGGCTTTGGTGTGTGATGGGGTTTGCTAATCGATGTTGCTGAATGGGGGATCGTCGCACTCAAGCCATTCCCTTCTCCCCTCGGGAGAAGGGGGCGCGAAGCGACGGATGAGGGCATGAGGTATCCGCTTGTAGCGAATTCATGGCAAGTCACCGCTATTCCCTCATCCGCTCCCGTATCAAGTACGGGGGAGGCTGTTCGGATACCTCGCTTCACGCCCCAGCCCTGCGTAGCACGCAGGGCATTCAGGCATGCACGAGCCAATGGCTCGCAAGCCGCATGCCTTCATCCCGATGGGAGAAGGGAAAACAAGGGCCGCTCACTCCAACAACGCCAACACACGCTCAATCTCTTCACTGCTCGAAGGCCTCACCACTCGCGCGAGTTCCTCGCCGTCGCGCAGGACCACGAGGGTTGGCCAGAGCTTGACCCGGAACGATCGTCCCAACGGTTGCCCTTTCCCATCCTCCACCTTGATGTGACGAAGGTCGGTTCGGCTCGCCATGGCGTTCGCCAGAAGCGGTTGCGCCGCGATGCAGTAGCCGCACCACGGCGCACCGAATTCCAGCAGGGTATCTCCGGGCAAGGCGTCGACGTCCGATCGGCTTGGTTCCGGTGCCACGTAGTCGGTGGTGAACGCCATTCGATGTCTCCCTCGCGCTATTCAGGTCGAGTGCCGAGCGTACGCTTTTCCAGGTGATGGAATCCCGAATGACGGGAAGCACGCTTGGCTCTACAAGAAGCTCAGCGCGTCTGTTGAGGAGGTCGCCCGTTAACGAACGATCTCCCGTCAAGCCCGTCCTTTTGTAGGAGCGCCGTCTCGGCGCGAGCTTTTGATTTTCGCGACGGTCTAGAAAGAGCTCGCGGCGGGACGCCGGT
>NZ_JBDKXI010000007.1:276007-286020 GCF_039710385.1 Pseudoxanthomonas sp. CCNWLY206-1
CAGAGGGCAAAAGGCAGAAGCAACCGCTCTCGATTTTGTAGGAGCGCCGTCTCGGCGCGAGCTTTTGATTTTCGCGATGGTCTAGAAAGAGCTCGCGGGGGGACGCCGCTCCTACATATACATAGCGAGAGCTACGCAACGCGAACACCACGCCCAATCCCTTGTCATATTTATTTCACATATCGTTCCCCCCGGGTCCGTAGGCTTGCTTGTAGTGCTTCTCGCCATGGCCGGTGTCTATGCGCCACTATCATGTTCTTGTTGAATTCTCCGAGCCCAAGGGTCACGCACGGGCATTTGCCCACATCAGCGAATCGCAGGTGAGGCACCATTTCATTCTTCCCTGGACCACGGGCAACATGCCGATCGGTCCGGACCGTGATGTCATGGCCGGTCAGGTGTCGCGGTTGCGAGTCTTTCGCGCGGCAGGACCAGAGGAACTGGGGTCAGTGGACAGCGCCACCATGAAAGCCGTGGGCCAGGACGTAACCGACCTTTTCCTCTCGGAGCTGGGCATCCGCGCCAAGTCGCTTACGACGCGCCGACCGCTGTTGTACGTCATGGGAGCCGCCGTCGTTGCTGGCGCGCTGGCGCTGCTTCATCTACGTAAGCCAGGCGCGGCGAATGTCAGCCCGCGTGACGTAAGCGGCTCACCAGGCCGGCCTCGCGTATCGCACGTATGACGTTGGCAATGCGCGCGCCGCCCCTCTGTTCCGCACGCGGTATCGCGGCGTCTGCATCGTGGGTCTCGAATTTGCTGGGGCGTTCGCGGAAGCCATTGCAGCGCGCATAGAGCGCACACAAGCGCGCGAAGACATAAGGCTCGTCTTCCGGCAAGGCTCGTGCGCGAATGGCGGCACCACGTATGCCGAATTCGCGGCAACGCGTTTCGGCCTGCGCATAGTGCTGATAGAACGACCGTGTTTCTTGCTCCAACTGCGCAATCAACCTGTCCAGTTCCGCTCTGGGCAGGCACGTCTCGTCTTTCATGTGGCTCCTCCTGCGACTCCGGGGGAAGGAAGCATCGCAGTGCCGGGTTCCCCGTTGAACCGGCTTGAGAAGAAAAGGGGAATACGGAACATACCCATTTGCTGTCAACGCGATGTCAACGGCGCCATGCGAGCCAAGACACGGGATTACCGGGCCACCTTCGCCCGTGAAAACCGGTGTCATCGGTGAGCTCAGGGTGTCGAAGCCAAGACACCTGCATCTCGCCAGCCCATTTATGCGCCAAACCAACCTTGTTCGCGCGCCTCTTCCAACCGGACTTCCAGGTATTCCCACATGGCCGGACAGCCAGCCTGAATAGGCGGGCCGACCCTGCCCACCACGCGCTCATGGCTGATCCCGTTCTCGCGCCAGCTCTGGCCATTGTTGGCCAGGTTGAGCAACACAGGCATCGCGCGATCGGCAGCGTGCGCGAAGCGCGCTTCGGCCGATTCGCCTTCATAGAATTCCCGCCATAGCGCCAGGAACATCGCACTCTGCGGTTCCGGCAGCACGCCAAAGATTCGCTCCACCGCGACCTGTTCGGCCGCCTTGCGTTCTTCCCAACCGCTTTCGGCAAACACCATCGTATCGCCGGTGTCGATCTCGCCGATGTCGTGCACCAGCAGCATGGCAATGACGCGGTTGATGTCGATGGCCGCCGCTGCGAACGGCGCCAACGACGCTGCCAGCAGGGCGATCTGCCAACTGTGCTCGGCCGAGTTCTCGTAACGGTCCAACCCCAGCGGACGCACCTTGCGCGTCACTCCTTTCAGTTTGTCCAGCTCCAGAATGAAATCGACGATCTGCTGCATGCCGGTGTTCGCGCGCAAAGAAAACATTTTATCGGCACCGACGACCCGCGAGTCATGCGTCAACCGGATGCAGCCCGGACAGCAGTGTCGGAATCAGCTCCGATACCGTCGGGTGGACGGGAACGGCCCATGTCATCTGCGCGACGGTCGCACCGACGCTCATCATGTCGATGATGCCGTGGATCGCTTCGTCGCCGCCGGTGCCGAGAATGGCGGCACCGAGAATCTCGCCGCTTTTTGCATCGGCAACCACCTTCATGAATCCCTGGGTTTCGTCCTTTTCCACCGCTCGGCCCACCCGGGTCATCGGTCGCTTATTGACCAGCACGGATTTTCCACTGGCCGACGCCTGATGCTCGCTCATTCCTACCCGGCCCAATGGCGGATCGATATACAGCGCGTATCCCGCGATGCGGTCGTCCACGCTTCTGGATTCTCCGTCCAACAGGTTGGCAGCGACGATCTCGTAGTCGTTGTACGCCGTATGAGTAAACGCACCTCGGCCATTGCAATCGCCCAGCGCCCAGACGCCCGGGGCGCTGGTGCCTAACTGACCGTCCACCTGGATGTAGCCGCGCGAATCGGTCGCCACCCCTGCCCGTTCCAGTCCCAGGTCGCTGGTGTTGGGAACACGGCCCACCGCCAGCAGCACGTGGCTGCATGCAATGTTGTTCTGATCGACTCGGACGGTGATGCCGTCGCCTGCCTTGGCGAAACCGATTTCGCGGGCGTGGGTGTGAATATGGATGCCTTCGGCTTCAAGTATGCCGCGCACGGCCGCCGAGACATCTTCATCCTCGCGCCCGATCAGCGCAGGACCCTTTTCGATGACGGTGACCTGGGTACCGAAGCGCCGGTACATCTGCGCGAATTCCAGCCCGATATAGCTGCCGCCGATGATTACCAAGTGCGCCGGCAACGTATCCAACTGCAAGATCGACGTGTTGGTCAGATAGGGAATGTCGTGCACGCCCGGCAGTTCGGGAACCAGCGCTCTACCGCCGACATTGAGGAATATCCAATCGGCCGCCAGCGTTTCGTCGCCGACGCGAACCATCCCGTTGCCTTCCAGGCGCGCGTGGCCGCGGATGACCGTACAGCCCGGCATGCCGTCGAGCCAGGTCGTCACGTTCTGGCGCGCGTTGCCGGAAATAGTGGCGGCACGCGCTTTCACCTGCGTCATGTCCACCGATACCGGGCCGACACCACGCACGCCGAATTCGCCGGCACGGCGCGCCACGTGGGCGACCCGCGCAATCGCCACCAGTGCCTTGGTCGGCATGCAGCCGGTGTTGACGCAAGTGCCGCCCAGCCATTTCCGTTCGATCATCGCGACGGTCTTACCGCTCTTGGTCAGCCGATCCGCCAACGCGGGGCCGGCCTGACCGGCACCGATGATGATCGCGTCGAACCGGCGGGTCATCGCAGCACCGCCAGCACCAGCACCGCCAGACCGAGCGCCACGCCATCCTCTATCAAGGCCGCGGGCAGGTCACGGCCGAAGCGGCGAGCCAGTGATGCCCTGGCCGCGTGGCCTCCCAAGGTACCCGCCACCGCACCCAGCAGACCCACGATCACACCGACAAGCCATTGACCGTTCGCCAGCGTCAATGCGATGCCGCACACAGCGCCCATCAGCAGGCGCGTTCCGAACTGGATCGGCACCTTGCGGCTCGGGGTTCTGGGTAGCTGATCGGCGATCAGTTCACCGATGGCCAGCGCCGTCAGTATCCAGGGCGTGTAGGCATGCCCCAGAAAGGCGAGGAAGGTCCCTTCCAGCGGAATCCACCCCAGGTACGCTGCCCAGCTCACCGCTGCCGGCGCCATCATGGCCCGCAGCCCTGCCACCACCGCAATCAGGAATGCACACAAATAAATCATGCTCGCCTCCACGTCGGATTCCGAGTGAGAAGATCCCCGCCGGTAGCGATGGTAACCCGTACTCGGCAGGCAAAGCGGTCCGGTCAAAGCGGACTCAGGCAATCACGCACGCAGGTACAAAAAGCGAAACTTTCGCAGCTCTTTCCACACCGGACGGCGGCAGGGACGTCTTCTTTCCGGCGGGCGCTCGCAGCGCTGCGACGCATTCGGCCCTCATCGCATCTTATGAAGAACCCGCCTTCTATCGGCCCGCTTCTATTGGCCCGCTTCTATTGGAGTTTCCATGCGCGCGATCTTTCTCATTGCCCTGGCATACCTGCTGACAGCCATCATTCCCGCCACCTCCGCACAATCGACTCATCGGGCGGCGGTCGACGGGATCGCGCAGGCGATCCAGGACCACTACTTCGATGTGGATCGCGGCCGAAAGATCGCCAACGATCTACGAGCCGCGGCGGACCGGGGTGAGTTCGACGCGCTACCGGATCCCGCAGCGCTGGCAGCCAGGTTGACGAAACAGCTCAAACCACTGGATGGACACTTCCGCGTGCGCTGGTCGGCCGATGCAATCGCTTCCGATGAAGCTGGACCGATGCCTCGTCCGCGGCGCCTCTCCACTTCGGGCAATGCAGAAGGTCGCGACGACGACCACGGCATCCGCAGCGTGCAGGTGCTTCCGGGCGACGTCGGCTACCTAAGCCTCGGCCAGTTCGCGCATTTCGAATTCGGCCGTGACGATCAGCCGGCACGGCAAGCCATCGATGCCGCGTTGCAACGGCTTTCCGGAACACGCGCCGTCATCGTCGACCTGCGTGGTAACCGCGGAGGATCGCCGCACATGGTCGGCTATCTGGTCAGCGCCTTCACTCCACCCGGCGCCGATATCTACAACACCTTTCATTCGCGTGCCGGCACGCTCAACGAAGCGCCACAGGAACGATATGCCAAGCCGCGGTTGGACGTACCGCTTTATGTGCTGATCGACGCCCGCACGGGTTCGGCCGCCGAATCGTTCGCCTACACCTTGAAGAATGCCAAGCGCGCCACCGTGGTGGGAGAAGCCAGCGGCGGCGCAGCCAATCCGGGCGCGGAAGTGGCGGCCGGCTCAGGCTTTTTCGTCTTCGTTCCCACCGGCTCTCCGGTGAGTCCGATCACTGGCACCAATTGGGAAGGCACGGGCGTGCTGCCTGATGTGCGCGCGTCATCGCCGACGGCCCTGGATGTGGCAGTTGGATTGGCCAAGGCGCACTAAATATCTTTGTAGGACTGGTGCCAGCATGCTGGTGCCGGTGAGTCGCGATGAAGCTCTACCGATAACGCCTCCTTGTCTCAACTACACACCCCAAAGCTGCCGTGCCTCTTCTGCAATGAGATCCGGGAATTCCTCCGGGAAGAACAGCTTGGCGTCCGGCACTCGACGAATGCCTTGCGAGTTGCCGAAGGTTTTATCCAGGTAGCCTGGGCTTTCGGAAGAAAAAATGGTGTCGCCGGTACCCCAGATAATCCGTGTGGGAGTATTGCGCTGCTTCAGCGTCGCCTCGACGCCGGCGAGCACATTGCCGTCCAAGCCCAGCGCATAGGCATGCGTCTGGTCCGGATGCTCGACTAGCGGCCGCAAGTACATGTCGATAGCCTCGTCGCTGGGATTCTGTGGATAGGTAAACGTCATGCCACCCAATCCCTGCGGCGACCGTGCCAGCACATGGTCGGCTAGCCATGGCGCCAGCCATTGCGGGACGAATTGGCCTTTACGCGCCAGTTCGATCACCGGCTGCAATGCGGGCGGCGGGCAGTCGATTTCCGCATCGCAGTTGGTCAGCAACAGCGTGCGTACACGTTGCGGATAGCGCACGAGCAACAGTTGCGCGACCGCGCCACCGCTATCGTTGGCGACCAGATCCACCTGCCCGATATCCAGCGTATCCAGAAGTGCTATCAGCATCTCTACTTGCGCGTCCGGCGCTACGCTCTGTCCTTTGGCAACTTCCGTATAGCCCAAACCAAGGAAGTCCGGCGCGATGCAGCGCCGATAAGGCGAAAGGCGTTCCAATGCGCCTCGCCATTGGAATCCGTTCAACGGGAAACCATGCAGGAACAGCGCCGCCGCGCCAGTTCCGCGTTCTACGTAAGCGACGCGTCCTTGTGGCAACTTCAGATAACGTCTTGCGGCGCGCCATGCCGCTGCGTCCAGGGGTGCCGAAATTGCGGCCGTGGCCGCGGGCGCCACGCCGTTCTCCATCGCGGAAAGCGGCCACAAGCCGGCGAAGACGCTCGCCGCCAGCCCGCCCGTCGTAAGCTTCAGCAGATCTCTGCGTTTCATGGGTGCATCCTCATCAGTCCGGTTATCCGGTGAGGGCTATGATTCGCACCGGTCGCACCGGACTCAATTACCTGCGAGGTCATGGCGGCGCTAACCGCCCGCCGCTATTCTCTGGCCCATGACGATTCCTGGCCCCAAGGCAAACTCCTTCTCCTCCGTCGCAGTCGGCGCGTTGCTTCGCGAATGGCGGTCGACGCGCCGCCTCAGCCAACTGGACCTGGCGTTGGCGGCGGAAGTGTCGGCACGGCATATCAGCTACGTGGAAACCGGCAAGGCGCAGCCCAGCCGCGAGATGGTGGCGCGTTTGGCCGACACGCTGGAAATGCCATTGCGCGAACGCAATGCACTGCTGATCGCTGCCGGTTACGCCGCGCAATATCCGGAGACCGCCTTGACCGCCCCGGAGTTGGCGCGCATTTACCGGGCCATCGATTTCATGCTGGCGCAGCAGGAGCCTTATCCCGCATTCGTTATCGATCGTCACTGGAACATTCTGATGGCGAACCGCGCAGCGCAGCGCGTCAATCACTTCTTGCTGGGCGGCCGCGCCAGTCCGCACGCCAACATGCTGCGGCATGTGTTCGACCCCGATGATCTGCGCGCGGCGCTGGTGAACTGGGAAGAAGTAGCCGGCGATCTGATCCGCCACCTGCACAACGAAATAGCCGCCGCACCCACCGACGCCACCGCACGCGCTCTGCTGGACGAAGCACTGGCATACCCCGATGTTCCGCAACGCTGGCGCACACGCGAACTGGGTACCGCGCCATCGCCTTTGCTGACTACCGTGTTCCGCCGAAACGGACAGGAAGTGCGCTTCTTCTCCAGCATCACCACCTTCGCCACGCCACGCGACATCACCCTGGATGAGTTGCGCATCGAGTGCTGCTTCCCCATGGACGATGCCACGGCCGCTTTCTGCCGGGAGCTGAAAGAAAAGGACACCGACGAGATATCGATGACGTCGTCATGACAAATAAAAGGCATTGACGCGGTGGTTGCGTTAAAGCGCTTATGCGAGACTGTCGATCCCTGAGATGGTTAGGGCCTGTTAACACTTATGGAGTATGCCGCGTTGTTTCCCAATGGCCGCCAGGTGGTGTTGCACAGCGCTGCGCCTTGCTGGTGGTCAGCTCAAGCTGCGCGGCACCGCATTGGTGGCCATTGGAAAACAACCCGAAGAGCCTGCCCCGTACTTGATGCGGGGGCCGGGCCTGTGGACGCGCGTGGCCGCGTCATCACTCGGTTGCGTATCGACATACGCGCCCTCGTTCTTCCTTGCCTCGCCCGCCCACAGGCTCGGCGCGGCATGCTCCATAAGTGTTAACAGGCCCTAGGAAAGCAGGTCTCGTCGATGCAAATATTGTCTTCCGTTCTGTACTTTCTCGCGCACCACGCGATCTGGTCATTTTTCCTGATCATGATCGCCATCAGCTTGCTTGGCAGGTTCATGGTCAGGCGCCGTCCTGTTTTGTATCTGGGCCTGGTGATATTCGGCTTCTTGTTCGGCATGGCCAACATCTTTACCGGCCACATTCTCAATGCGCTGTTCCTCAACGCGTTCGGCACGCCCGGCACGGCGGTCATCGTTCAGTCGGAACAGACCAATTCGACCCTCAACGACCAATACATCTGGGAATACCACGCGGTCATGAAGACAGCCGACGGGCGCGACGTGAAGATCACCTTCGACACCATGTCCGCCAGTATCTATCCGATTCGCAATGCCATCCTGATCCCGCCGGAGAAAGAAACCTTCGTCGTCAAATACATCCCCGGCGTCGAGCGCAACGTCGTCATCATGAGCGACGCGTCGAATTACGGAAAACAGCGGCTCATCTATGAAGCACGCGCGCCGGTGGAAAAAGCCGCTGCCCAACTGGCGGTCAGCCCCTCTAACCCCGAGTTCATTGCGGAGTACCGCGACGCCCTGCAGACCTTCGTCCGTGACTACCGCGACCGCGCCGATCCCGCGTTGATCCAGGACTACGAGCAGCAGCTCGCGGCGCTGGAATCCAAAGCAAACTAGGCACGCGCAGCCCGAGCCAGCGGAGAACGCGTCGGGTGAAACCTGACGGGATTTGACCGACAGACCACGGAAGCGGCTCACGCCGATCATATTGCTTGCTCCCTCCCCCTAATCCTTCTAGTGTTCGCGCTGGGGAATAGGGGAAGTTGCAATGAATCCGCTGGCTTATCTGCTGGTATCGCTGGAGTTCACCAGCTTGATGCTCGCGGCTGTCTTTCTGATCGCCTGGTTCAATTTCGGGCGCCGCCGCCATGCGCTGCTGTGGTCTTTGGCTTTCTTCATCGCCGCCATCCAGTGGCTGATCAATCTGACGATCGCATCCGCGTTGCCGTTTCCGGCTTACTGGCTGCTCGTCAGCCTGACCTCCATCGGCAGCCTGTCGTTGGCCTTGGCGGGCCACCGGATGCGAGCCGGGCTGCCGGTGCGATGGGGATGGTTCCTGGTGGGAGCTTTCGCGGTCGAAGGGTCCATCGCCTGGTACACGCTGGCCCAGCCCCATGTTGGCTTGCGCATGGCGATCGGGCCCTTCTACGGCGCGCTGACATTGGGCCTGTGCGTGCCGGCGATTCTTCGTCACCGCGGGCCGGCGCTGCCGTCCGAATGGGGCGCCGCGATCGTAACGGGAATATTCGCGATCTGCGAAGGTGCGGCAGCGGTTGCGATCCTGACGGGCGGAGCGAAAGGCAGCGAGGAATCGTTGGCGATCTATCGCGCCATTAATTTCTTGTCGATGCCCGCAGCCTATACCGGCATGGGCATGTTCACGTTGCTGGTGCTGGCAGCGGACATCTCGCAGGAGATGAAGATGCTGGCGTTGAAGGATTCGCTGACCGGCGTGCTCAACGTGCGCGGTTTCGGAGAAGCGGCGAACAGGGCCTTGGTGGGCGCCAAGCGTCGTGGTACCGCGCTTTCGGCCATCGTGTGCGACATCGACCATTTCAAGGCGATCAACGATCATCACGGCCACGCCGCGGGCGATCAGGCACTGCGCCGATTCGCGCAGCATCTTCTGTCGTGCGTCCGCCCGCATGACGTCGTCGGTCGCGTGGGTGGCGAAGAATTCGTGGTGCTGTTGCCGAACACACCTCTGGCCGCCGCGGTGGACGTCGCCGAGCACTTGCGCGCTTCACTGGCCTCCTGGTCCATCGACGCGCAACCGGCGCCATTCCAAGTACAGGCCAGCTTCGGAGTCGCCGATCTGGGAGCGCCGGAAGACAAGCTGGAAGCGTTGCTGCAACGCGCCGACACCGCCCTGTACGCCTCCAAGCACGGCGGCCGCAACCGCGTGTCGGTGGCGCGCGAAGCCGAAGCGCTGGGAGTGTTCGCCTGAGCGCGGCGACGAGCCGCTACTTCAGCAGGTCCGCGGCTGCCTTGGCGATCTGGCCATCCTCGCTTGAACGTACACCGGATACGCCAATGCCGCCGATGGTCCTTTCCCCCACCATCAGCTGCAATCCGCCTTCGATAGGCATGCTGTCCGGAAGTGCCAACACCACGTTGTTGCCCTTCTCCAATAGCTCCTGGTGAAAGACAGTCGGGCGCCGATAATTGGCGGCGTGCCGCGCCTTGGCCATGGCGACGTCCACGCTGCTGTTGCCGCTTCCATCCATGCGTTGAAAGTAGAGCAAGCGACCCGCGTCATCGACAATGGCGATCGACACATTCCAGCTATTCCGCTTCGCCTCGGCTTCCGCGGCCGCCGCCAGCTCCTTGGCCACGGCGAGCGTCAACGCTGGTTTGGTATCCAGCTTTGCTGCCAGCGGCGTTTGCGCGAGGCTCGCGCACGACAGGGTCGATGCAAGCAAAAGCACTGCGCCTTTCAATCGCTTCATGGGTCGTTCCTTCAAGAGAAAAATTGACGTCTTCGTAGCTAACCGGAAGGCACCGATCGGCGCGCCGCCTTCGCGTTTCCGCGGCAATCTTCCATGTCTGACTTGCCAGGTTCAAGCGGCACCAGAGTGGAAAGTAGGATGTGGTAAGC
>NZ_JBDKXI010000007.1:286120-322896 GCF_039710385.1 Pseudoxanthomonas sp. CCNWLY206-1
CGAAGGCGCACCGCATCGTTCGCGCGTCGACGCTCGCGATCGATGCGGTTCGCTACGCTCACCGCATCCTACGGGCTCCAAGAGAAAAATTGACGTCTTCGCAGCTAACCGGAAGGCGCCGATCGGCGCGCCGCCTTCGCGTTTCCGCGGCAATCTTCCATGTCCGACTTGCCAGGTGCAAGCGGTAACAGAGTGGAAAGTAGGATGTGGTAAGCCGAAGGCGCACCGCATCGTTCGCGCGTCGACGCTCGCGATCGATGCGGTTCGCTACGCTCACCGCATCCTACGGGCTACGTCCTCGGCGCTGGGATTGGCTTTGGCGCGCGCCGACGAAGGCCACCGGGATGCCGCTTCCCACGACTGCCATCACTCGGTTCGCTTCTTCCTGCGAACTCAGATTGCCGAAGTTGGCGTTCTGTGAGCGCACGTACGGCACGCCTTGCGAGGACAAGTGCTGCGCCAGAGGTAGGATGCGGTAAGCCAAAGGCGCACCGCATCGTTCGCGCGGTGACGCTCGCGACAGATGCGGTTCGCTACGCTCACCGCATCCTACGGGCTTCCGCTTTTGCTTCCGCCTTTGGCTCTTAGGTCCCCTTTAAAGCGCGGTGGCGTCGGTGGGTACAACCCTTTAGGGCGCCGCGCACGACGCGCGGCGTTTTCGGCAGGCACATGGATGTGCCTTCCGAAAATTCCCACCGGCGACACGTACCCGAAGGGCGCGCTGCCAGGGGTGGCCTTCTTTTGGTTACTTTTCTTGGCCACGCAAGAAGCGCTTTTCAACAGCCGAATGGCTGGTCAAAGTGACGCCCGCGGCAGCGCGTAGACCGTCAGATTCTAGTGATCTCAGCAAGCGCGATATCTTCACGATGTCCCCCGCGACAGATGCGGTTCGCTACGCTCACCGCATCCTACGTAGGTGCTGGCGGGTTCAGCGCTTCTACTTCGCGACGAACTTCAGCGGGCCGCCATAGTTCGGCCATGCAATGGAACGTTCCCCCCGGACATTGAGGGCTTTTTCCTCCACCGGTCCCGGTTCGCTCGCTACGCTGGCCATCAACGTGGGCATCCAATAATCGACGACGAACGCGTTGTCTCGCTTGATGACGGGATTGATGGAGAGCGTAGTGGTTTTCCCCGACTCGATGCGGAACGCGATAACGTCTTCGTTGACGAAAGCACCGCGGTCGAGAATCTTTTGCACGCTGAAGCCAGCGGTCATTTCCAGACCGATCCCGGTGATCCGGTATTCGCCGGCAGGCAGCGTCAGCGACTCGCTTTGACCATAGCGGGTCATATGGGTGATGGGAAAGTCGACGAACTGCTTGCCCACCATGGTGAAGACGATCAAGCCATCTCGAACGCCCCACTCAAGACCGCCGTTCTTCAGCTGCTTTTCCACCTTTTTCGGAAGCTCCTTTTCGCTCGTGAACGCCTTGATGTCGACGACGAGCGTTCCGGTACCTGTCGCTGCGGCGACCGGCGTTCCAGGCACTGCTTGTTCCTGTGCCGATGCTGCTGGCGCCACTCCCATGACGAGCAACAACGCAATACTCCCCAACAGATTTCTCATGTACTTCCCCATTCCCCAAGTGAAAACGTGTAGCCGCAATTCATCCATGGCGAATGAAACGACCGTCCGATTGTGGTGATTCATCATTACAGGCAAGCGGCGAATGCCACCAACGTGGGCTACGCGTTCGGAGAACGCCAAAGCCTCGCCACTCCATGTTCCCGCGCGGTCCACCCCATGGATCGTCACGGCCCCGCGGCAATCTCCCACGTCTGGCCTGATCGGTGCAAGCGGCGCCGCAATAGAAAGGAGGAATACGGGAGCAGGGCGCGTCCTATCGTTGGCAGGACGCTCGCGACCGATGCGGTTCGCTACGTCACCGCATCCTACGGGCGGGCACTAGGTGTGCGTGATAGCGCGCCAGTCGGCGGGCGTATCGGCATCTTGCAGCTGTGCCCGCCATTGCGCCGGCAGCGGCAAACGTTCTCCGTGCAAAGCCGCATGCAGCGCGCGTAACGAGCGGCCCGGTGCGGGCCCCTCCAACAATGCCGCCAGTACCTTTCGCGATGCTGCATCAAGCCGAAGACGCAGCGGCAAAGGCTGGTCCTCGAAACACACACAGGCAGCCGCCGGAGCTTCGCGCAGATATCGAAGCGCGGCGGCGCTGATCAAAGGCATGTCGACGGGTACTACCAACAACGTCGTATCCGGCAGCGCGGACGCGACGCTCGCTAAACCGCCCAGCGGCCCCAGGTCGGCGAAAAAATCGGGCACCGCTTCGCAATGCGAGTAGGTGCCGCTGACGACGACGCGCGAAATGCCCGACAAGCGCAGGCACTGTTGCATGTGCGCCAGCAAGGTATCGCCCTGCCAGGACAACATGGCCTTGTCACGCCCCATGCGGCTGGAACGGCCGCCGGCCAGCACCACTCCCATGGTTGATTCATTCACTTCGGTCACGGCTAAGCATCCGTACCGATCAACGGCTGCTCGTGGCCCAAGCTGTAGACCTGTGCCGGGTCGCCTGCTTGAAAGGCGTCTTGCCCCTCTGGCAGCACCAGCCAGCCGTTGGCTTGCGACAACGGCAGGATGCGGAAGGACTCCTGCCCCGGCAGCGCCGAAACAACGCAGCGCCCGCCGCCATCCAACGCCACTCTTCCTTTGAGGTAGTGGCGGAAAGCAGGACGATGATTGCGGGTGGCCGATGACAGCGGCAACCAGCACGGCGTCTCGGCCGGCATGCCCAGCATGGCACGCAATGCGGTCTCGACGAAGAAACGGAATCCCACTGCGCACGCCACCGGGTTACCAGGCAGTCCGAAATACAAGGTGCCATTCGGAAGACGAGCAAACAACACGGGCTTGCCTGGCCGGATCGCGACCTTGTGGAACAGGATCTGCGCGCCCTGCTCCGCCAATGCGGCAGGAACGAAATCATGCCGGCCCATCGACACTCCGCCTGTGGTGACGATCACTTCGGCACCGCCATCCAAGGCGCGTCGAAGTGCCACGCGCCAGTTCTCGACGTTATCGTCGACAGTATCGGCACCAACCAGTTCGGCGCCGGCCCCATTTACCCGCGCGCACAGGTAAGGGCGATTGGCGTTGCGTATCTGCGCCTCACGCAGCGGTTGCGTGGGGTCGTCGACCAGTTCATGGCCGGTGCTGATCACCGCCACTTTAGGGCGCCGCGCCACCGTGGGGGCGACCACGCCCAACGCCGACAGCAGCATCAACTGCGGTGCGCGCAGCCAGGTAGTGGCGTCCAGAACGGCCTGCCCGGCGCCGACGTCCTCCCCGATACGGCGCACGTGTTGGGCATGGCGCACCGGCGCAAGCAAGCGGATGCGCGCAGGTTCGCCAGCGGGATCGCGCGACACCACCTCGACCTGCTCCACGGGCACGACGGTCGATAAGCCACCGGGCATGCATGCGCCGGTGGTCACTTCCCAGGCCGTATCCCGGCTTGCCTCGGCTCCCTGTTCGCCGGCGGCCTGTCTGCCTTCGACCACGAATTCCGCAGCAGCCGGAAAATCACCGGCCGGCAGCGCATATCCGTCCAGCGCGGCATTGTTGAACGAAGGCAGCGCCTGGGGACTGAAGACCGGAGCGGCCAATACCCGCCCCAGTGACTGCGAAACTGCACAGCGTTCCGGAATGGCTGCGGGTGAAGCCTGCAGAATCAGTTCCAGCGCTTGCGCATAGGAAATCGGCACTGGTAAGTCGTCATCGACCGCGGATAAGGAACAGCATAGATCAAGCCTGCGTCACGGCCCGGATTGGTGTATCGACTGGCGCGGCCGACAACATCGCCGTGGCCAAGGCCGCGCCCACCAGGATCACGCCAGGGCTTCCCAGCCCAGTGCGATGTGCGTCGGCGGTGAGCCGGCCCAGCGTGGTGAGCAACTGCGCTTCGTCGGGCTGGCTGGCCGACTGCACGATGGCGGCCGGCGTGTCCGCTGGCAGGTGCGCCAGCAACGAGGCCGCCAGCGATGCCATCCGGTTCATGCCCATGTAGATCGCCAGCGTGGTGCCAGTGGCTGCCAGCGCCGCCCAATCAGGTTCGCCGTGGTCCTGCGTATGTGCGGTGACGAAGGTGATGCCGTGGCAGTGATCGCGATGGGTCAATGACACACCGAGGCTGGCGGCGGCCGCGAACCCGGCACTGATCCCGTTGATGATGCGCACCGGGATGCCGGACTGGCGCAGGAATTCGATCTCTTCGCCTGCGCGGCCGAATAGCAGCGCATCGCCACCTTTCACCCGCACCACGCGCGCGCCTTGCAGCGCGTAGCGGCGCATCAGGCGGCAGATGAAGGCCTGCGGGGTGGAACGGCAGCCGCCGCGTTTACCCACCCGTATCACCCGCGCCAACGGCGCCAGTTCCACGATCTGCGGATTGACCAGTTCATCCAGCAGCACTACCTCGGCTGCCGCCAGCGCCTTGGCTGCCTTGATGGTGAGCAGTTCCAGATCGCCCGGACCGGCCGACAGCAGTACGACTTCGCTAGGAGCGCGGCGCGATTTTGTGTTTGATTCGCTATACATAAGTGCTCCGTTTGCTTCTCGTAGAGCCGAGCTTGCTCGGCTGTTCTTGCCCTTGCCCTTGTAGAGCCGAGCTTGCTCGGCTGCTCTTCCCACGGATGGGTAAAAAGCAGCGGAGCAAGCTCCGCTCTACGTCTTTCCCATCTTTCCCGTCATGCCCGCTGCGGTTGCCGGCACAACTGCGCCAACTGTGGCAAACACGATCCGCAGACCGTGCCGCAACCCAGGCGTTCTTTCAGTTCGACCACGCCGGCGCCCTGCGCCACCTGGGTGCGAATTTGCGACTCGCGGATTCCCATGCAATTGCAGACGACCGCATCGCGTGCGCCACCGCTGCCCGCGTGCGCGAATACCGCCAGCCGCGAACCGCCCCATACGCGGCCGGCCAAGGCGGTATCCAGCAACGACTCGCTATTCGGATTGCGTTGCGCATCAGTGAGTAGCAGACCGTCGATATGGCTGCCATCGGCTTCCGTTCGCCAGCCAACGCGCTTGAGCAAGCCGCGGCGGGCATCGCGGTATTCCAGTGTGTCTTGACCCGCCGCCAAGTCCAGCGCCTCCACCAGCGTTTCAAGCCATGTCTCCGCGGGCGCGGATTCCGAAGCCGCGCGCAATACCAGCCAGGCTTTGCCTGCCGGCGCGTCGGCTTCGGCGTACAAACCGATCGCGGCGAAACCGCAGTCCTTAAGCAACGGCTGCACCGCCGCTTGCAATGCGAGCACGTCACCGCGCCGGGCCGCCAGCAAATGCCAGCCGAACTCGGCTTTCTCCACCCGCACGGCGGCGTGTTTCAACTCCGGTTGCTGCGAACGGGCATCCACCGCCGGCTGACTGACTTCGTTGATGCCACCGCTGGAAAGGAACTGCCCACTCCAATGCATCGCCGCGAACACGGTGCCGGAATTCACTTCATCCGACAGTTCCAGCGGCAGCACCAGCTCGCCGCGCTTGCTGATCACGCGCACCAGTTCGCCGGCTACCAGGCCGCGGCGCGCGGCGTCTTCCGGCTGCATGCGCAAACCAGGCTCTGGGCTGTTGGCGAACAAGCCGGGCACGCGACCCGTGCGCGTCATGCCATGCCACTGATCGCGCAGGCGGCCGGTGAGCAGACGAAGCGGAAAACGCGCGGAAGTCGGCTCGGCGACAGGCTTGTACGGCGTAACGTGAAAGCGCGCCTTGCCATTGCCGGTAGCGAATACGCCATCGCCATAGCGGCGCGCCTGGCCTTGCGTATCGCCTGCGCGCAGCGGCCATTGCTGCGGCCCTTCCGTTTCCAGCTTTGCGTAGTCGATGCCGCCGATATCCAGATCGCGGCCGACGGTCAGGCTGCGGTGCTCGTCGAAAATGGCGGATGGCGCCTTGAACTCGAACATTGGCGCGACGCCCGGCGGCGCCAGCCGCGCTTCGATGCGGCGCGCGACTTCGTTGGCGATCCACCAATCCGGTCGTGCCTGTCCCGGCGCCGGCACCGCTTGGCGCACGCGCGAGATGCGCCGTTCCGAATTGGTGACCGTGCCTTCTTTCTCGCCCCACGTGGCAGCCGGCAACAGCACGTCGGCGTAAGGCACGGTGTCGGTATTGCGGAAGGCTTCCTGCACGATCACGTATTCGGCGTGCTGCAAGGCTTCGCGTACGCGGCCGATGTCGGGCATCGAGTGCACGGGATTGGTGCAGGCAATCCACACCGCCTTGACCTTGCCGCTGCGCAGCGCGTCGAATAGCGGTACCGCCGACAAGCCGGGCTTGGGCGACAGCGTATTCGTCGGCAGGCCCCAAAGTTGTTCCACCTCGGCGCGGTGCTGGTCGTCGGCGATCTCGCGATGCGCCGCCAGCATGGTCGCCATGCCACCGACTTCGCGCCCGCCCATCGCGTTGGGCTGGCCCGTCAACGAGAACGGCCCCGCGCCCGGTTTGCCGATCTGGCCGGTCGCCAGATGCAGATGGATCAGTGCAAGGTTCTTGTCGGTGCCGTGCACGGATTGATTCAAGCCCATGCAGTACAGCGAAAGCGCCGCCGGGCTGCGGCCGAACCATTCGGCGGCCTGGATCAGATCGGCTACCGGAATGCCGCATAGATCAGCGGCCATGCGCGGCGTGTAATCGCGCACCAGTTGCTTGAGTTCGGCGAAACCTTCGGTGTGCTTCGCAATGAAAGCCGAATCGACCAGGCCTTCCCAGATCAGGTGATGCAGCATGCCGTTGAACAGCGCTACATCGGTGCCCGGCTGGATCGCCAGATGCAGATCGGCCATCACCGCGGTATCGGTGCGGCGGGGATCGATGACAATCCAGCGAATGTCCGGATCGCGTTCGCGCGCGTCTTCCAAACGACGGAACAGCACCGGATGCGCGTAGGCCATGTTGCTGCCGGCGAACAGAACCGTCTTGGCCAGCTCCAGGTCTTCGTAGCAGGTGGGCGGACCGTCGGCGCCCAATGCCAGCTTGTAGCCCGTCACCGCGCTGGACATGCACAAGCGCGAATTGGTGTCGATGTTGTTGGTACCGATCAATCCTTTCGCCAGCTTGTTGAAGACGTAGTAGTCCTCGGTCAATAGTTGACCTGATACATAGAACGCCACCGCGTCCGGTCCATGTTGCTGGACGATGCCGGCCAAGCGGTCGGCCACGGTATCCAGCGCCACCGCCCAGTCCACCGGATGGCGCGGTTCGTTGCGCAGTCGGCGCAATTCCGGATGGGTGAGGCGACCCGTCAAATCGGCGCTGGTCTGCGGCAACGTGCGGCCCTTGGTGCACAGGCGGCCGAAGTTGGCGGGATGTTCCGGGTCGCCTTCGATGCCGACGATACGACTGCCGACGCCTTCAACATGCTCGGCATCGATCAGCACACCGCAGCCGACGCCGCAGTAGCAGCACGTGGATCGTGTGCGGGTGCGTCGTACGACCGGGGCGCCGGCGCCATCCATCAGTCAATGCCCCCGACCGGCAGATCATCCAGCGACAACCAGACTTCTCCGGCCTCCACGCGCGCCGGATATTTGCGCACGCAGCCCACATCCGGGGCGCAGGCTTCGCCGGTCGCCAAGGCGATGTTCCAGCTATGCAGCGGACAGGTAACGGTTTCACCGGCCACGATGCCTTGCGACAACGGCCCGCCCTTGTGCGGGCAGCGATCCAATACTGCGTACACCTGGTCGGTCGCGGTGCGGAACAGGGCGATGTTGTCCTGGCCCGCGCGCTCCAACACGCGCGCGCCCAGCGCGGGAATGTCATCCAGCCGGCAGATGCGCACCCAGGTTTCTTCCAAGACGTCATTCATCAAGGCCGCGCTCATCTCAGCTCTCCACTTCGACGGGAATGCGCTTATCCAAACGCAATGGCTGGTACTCGCGTGGCTTCTCGCCGGCGATGCGTGCCGCCCACGGATCGGGCAGGCCTTCCAGCGAGAACAGCAAACGTTCGAACAAGGCTTGGCGAGTGTCCGCGTCGTCCACCACGCGCTTGCGGATGTAGTCCATGCCCACGCGGTCGATGTAGTGCACGGTGCGGTCCAGGTAGTACGCCTCTTCGCGGTACAACTGCAGGAACGCGCCGGTGTACTGCTTCACTTCATCACTGGTCTTCACCTTGACCAGGAACTTGGCGACTTCGGTCTTGATGCCACCATTGCCGCCGATGTGGATTTCCCAGCCCGAATCCACCGCGATGATGCCCACGTCCTTGATGCCGGATTCGGCGCAGTTGCGTGGGCAACCGGACACCGCCAGCTTGACCTTGTGGGGGCTCCACATGTTGGCCAGCATGGTTTCCAGATCGATGCCCATCTGCGTGCTGTTCTGCGTGCCAAAGCGGCAGAACTCGCTACCCACGCAAGTCTTCACCGTGCGGATCGATTTGCCGTAGGCATGACCGGATTTCATGCCAAGGTCTTTCCAGACGTCGACCAGGTCTTCCTTCTTCACGCCCAGCAGATCGATGCGCTGGCCGCCGGTCACCTTGACCATCGGCACGGCGTACTTGTCGGCGACATCGGCAATTCGGCGCAACTCGGAGGCGTTGGTCACGCCGCCCTTCATCTGCGGAATCACCGAGAACGTACCGTCTTTCTGGATGTTGGCGTGCGCGCGTTCGTTGATGAAGCGCGATTGCGGATCGTCCACCGCTTCGCGTGGCCAGGTGGAAATCAGGTAGTAGTTGATGGCCGGCCGGCAGGTTGCGCAACCGTTGGGGCTGCGCCATTCCAGGAACGAGTACACAGCCTGGTGGGTCAGCAGCTTGTGTTCGCGGACCGCCTGCCGCACTTCGCCATGGGTGCGATCGGTGCAGCCGCAAACCGCCTTCGTTTTCGGCGTTTCCTGGAAGTTGGAACCCAGGCTGTTCATCAGGATCTGTTCGACCAGGCCGGTGCACGAACCACAGGAACTCGCCGCCTTGGTGTGCTTCTTGACGTCATCGATGGTGAACAGGCCTTGCTCATTGATGGCTTTGACAATCGTGCCTTTGCACACGCCGTTGCAACCACAGACCTCATCGCTGTCGCTCATCGCACTGGCACGGTCCTGCCCGGCGGTGCCGGAATCGCCCAGCGCTTTTTCGCCGAACATCAACTGGTCACGACGCTCGTCGACGCGGGCACCATCCTTGAGCAGCTTGAAGTACCAACCGCCGTCGCCGGTATCGCCGTACAGGCAGGCGCCGATCAACTTGTCGTCCTTGATCACCAGTTTCTTGTAGACGCCGCCGGCCGGATCCGACAGCACGATTTCCTCGCTGCCGTCGCCGCCCATGAAGTTGCCGGCAGAAAAAAGATCGATGCCGGTGACCTTCAGCTTGGTCGAAGACACCGAGCCGCTGTAGATACCGATGCCATAGCTAGCCAGGTGATTGGCGCAGATCTTGGCTTGCTCGAACAAAGGTGCGACCAGGCCATAAGCGATGCCGCGGTGGCTGGCGCACTCACCCACGGCATAGACGCGAGGATCGAACGTCTGCAATGTGTCGCTGACTACGATGCCGCGTGTGCAGTGGATACCCGCAGCCTGCGCCAGTTGAGTGTTCGGGCGGATGCCCGCAGCCATCACCACCAGATCGGCAGGCTCTTCGCTGCCGTCCGAGAACTTCACTGCCCGTACTTCGCCGTTTTCGTTGCCCAGCAGTTCGGTGGTGGAGGTGTTGAGGCGGAACTTCAGACCGCGATCGGTCAACGAACGCTCCAGCAACTGTCCGGCCACCGGATCCAGCTGGCGCTCCAGCAACCAGCCGGCCAGATGCACCACGGTGACATCCATCCCACGCAGCTTCAAACCATTGGCGGCCTCCAGGCCCAACAGGCCGCCACCGATCACCACCGCATGCCGCTTGGTCTTGGCGGTTTCGATCATCGTCTGCGTGTCGTAGATATCGCGATAGCCGATGACGCCTTTCAGGTCCTTGCCAGGTACCGGCAGGATGATCGGCAGCGAACCCGTCGCCAGCAGCAGGCGGTCGTATTCGGCCTCGGTGCCGTCGGCGGCGATCACTCGCCGCTGCACGCGGTCGATCTTCGTTACCTCCTTGCCCAGGTGCAGACGGATGCCGCTTTCGGCGTACCAGTCCAGCGAGTTCAGCACGATGTCGTCGAAGGTCTGCTCGCCGGCCAGCACCGGCGACAGCAGGATGCGGTTGTAGTTGGGATGCGGTTCGGCGCCGAATACCGTGATGTCGTACATGTCCGGCGCCAGCTTCAGCAGTTCTTCCAATGTGCGGATGCCCGCCATGCCGTTGCCCACTACGACCAGTCTTGGCTTCTTCATCGTTTTGCTCCGGGCAAATGGTGTTTCAAATTCGGCATGCTCAAGTTCAGACGCGCGCGGCGCTGACGGCCGACCATCGGTTGCGCCATTGGTGCTTGATGCCGGACAGGAATCCCCATGCCAGCAGTGCGACGCCGGCAAACAGCCACAGGCCCAGCGAGTAGCTGCCGGTGTGCTGCTTCACCACGCCCATGCCGGCTGCCAGCAGGAAACCGCCAATGCCGCCGGCCATGCCGATCAGTCCGGTCATCAATCCGATGTCGCTACCAAAGCGCTGCGGCACCAGTTGGAACACCGCGCCGTTGCCGGCGCCCAGGCAAAGCAGGGTGAGCACGAACAGCGACACGGTCGCGACCGATCCGCCCAGGCCCATACCGGCCGTTGCCACCAGCACCGCCACCGCCAGATACACCGCAAGCAAGGTGCGAGTTCCGCCAATGCGGTCGGCGATGACGCCGCCGATCGGCCGCATCACCGAGCCAGCGAGCACGCACGCCGCGGTCGCCCAGCCGGCGATCTTGGGATCGAAACCGAACTGGTCATGGAAGTAGCCTGGCAACGCGCTGGCGAAACCGGCGAAGCCACCGAAGGTGATCGCGTAGAAAAACATGAACCACCACGAGTCGCGGTTGCCCAGCAACACGCGCCCATAGTCGGACAAGCGCTTGCGTGATACCTGCGTGGGTGCGTCCTTGGCGCACACGGCGAACACCAGCAGCGTCAGCACCAACGGAATGCAAGCCAGGCCGAACACGGTCTGATAGCCGAACGCCATTGCCAGCATCGGTGCGAACAATGCGGCGAACACCGTGCCTGAGTTGCCAGCGCCAGCGATGCCCATCGCGGTGCCCTGGTGTTCCGGCGGATACCAGCGCGAGGCCAGCGGGAGTGCAACCGCGAACGACGCGCCGGCGACACCCAGCATCATGCCCAGCAGCAGAACCTGCGAGAAACTGTTCACGCCCAGCGTCCATGCGGTGAGCAGCGACACGATCACCAACACCTGCGCCAGCATGCCGGCTCGCTTGGCGCCGATGCGATCAGCCAGCATGCCCAGGAACAGACGCAGTACCGCGCCGCACAGGATCGGTACGGCCACCATCATCGCCCGCTGCTGGGTGTCCAATTGCAAGGCAGCGGCGAGTTGCACCTGCATGGGACCCAGCAGGTACCACACCATGAAACTCAGATCGAAATACAAAAACGCCGACAACAGCGTGGGCGTGTGCCCGGCTTGCCAGAAAGATCGGTTCATCCGCGCAGTCTCCGAAAGGTTACCGCTGCAACATGCGATCCATCGCGGGCCACGGCGGCTAGTGAGGGGGAGAAACGAAAAACGGCGTCATCCGGTTCGCACCGGAAAGACGCCGTTGTCTTGGTGTTGCCCTGTTGTTGCCCTGGTAAACCCAGGCGAGGCGAGCCGCCGTTGGCCCGACTTGCAGAATGCTTTTTGTGGACACGCCGTTGTGCCCACGAGGTTATGGATAGCAATCGCCGTGCCAACTGTTGGCGGCATTGCCAAAGCGCGATCATTGATAGCGAATTCAATTACTTGGATGCGAAGCATCCAAGCTGACGACAGGTTGAGCAACCCCGGCATATCGCACGCTTGCACAAGCAGCGTGCGTGATTGCACTTTAATTGTGCGTTGCATCAATGAGGACCAGAGACGCTCCTAGTAGAGCCGAGCTTGCTCGGCTGCTCTTTGACCCGAGTGCAAAACGGCTCAAAGCAGCGGAGCAAGCTCCGCTCTACAACGCGGACACCAGGACGCTCCTCGTAGAGCCGAGCTTGCTTGGCTGCTCTTTGACACGAGCCCAAACGGCTCAAAGCAGCGGAGCAAGCTCCGCTCTACAACGCGGGCACCAGGACGCTCCTCGTAGAGCCGAGCTCGCTCGGCTGCTTTTGACGAGAGCCCAAACGGCTGGAAGCAGCGGAGCAAGCTCCGCTCTACAACGCGGACACCAGGACGCTCCTCGTAGAGCCGAGCTTGCTCGGCTGCTTTTGACGAGAGCCCAAACGGCTCAAGCAGCGGAGCAAGCTCCGCTCTACTAGGAGCGCTCGTCGAACAAGAGATTGGGGCGGGTATCGGCAGCTGGCAACGACACACCTAGTTGCTCCGCCGCTTGGCGGTATGTATCCAAGCGATGCACGTTGGCAAGCAACGCGTCGTCATTGCTGGGATCACTCGCCAGCCAACCCCAGCGCCGGAACTGTTGCAGAAACCAGCGTCCATCCGACAACCATGGGAAATTGACTTGACCATCGGCATGGAAGCGCAAACGGTGTTCCGCACTGCCGCCATCGGCCGGCAACAAGCAGGCCGCGATGCGTTCGGCGGGCAACCCGATCACTTCCGGGTCGGCCAGCCACGCTACCGCCTGCCGACGATTCTCAGGTTCGTCCATCCAGCGGCACGCCTCCAGCAGCGTGGCCGTCAACGCGACCGTCACGTCTGGCTGCAAGGCCGCGAACTCACGCCGGCAGGCCAGCACCTTCTCCGGATGCCCCGGCCAGATCTGCCCGCTGCGTATCACGCGCGCGCCAGCGCCCAGCGCTTCGGCCTGCACTGCCCAAGGCTCGCCCGCGCAATAACCATCCAGTTCGCCGCGCGCCAACGCGTCAGGCATTTGCGGCGGCGGCAGTGTCACGCCCTGGATCGACGTCATCGGATCCACGCCTTGTGCCGCCAACCAGTAATACAGCCACATCGCGTGGGTGCCGGTGGGAAAGGTCTGCGCGAACACCGGCCGGCGCGGCAACGCCGCCAGCAATTCCGGCAGCGGCGTACCCCGTTCCAATCCCCGCACCAGCGGCGGCGACAACACGATCGCCTGTCCGTTCTGATTGAGCGTCAGCAAAATGGCCAGTTCGGCCTGCGGTCCGCCGATGCCGGCCTCCACGCCATAGACCAAGCCCGCCAGCGCATGCACCGCGTCCAGTTCGCCCGACAGCAACTTGTCGCGGATCGCAGCCCATGACGCCTGACGATGCAGTTGCAGGCTCAAGCCGTGCCGACGATCCAGTCCCAGGCGCACCGCCGCGATCAGCGGCGCGCAGTCGATCAGCGGCATGAAACCCACTTGCAGGGTTCGCAGTTCATTGTTTTCTTGTCGGGTCATGCGTGCCTCACCCCAGCAGATCGGCCATGGCGATGATTCGGCGCGCCACGTCCGCCAACTTCAGTCCTTGTTTCATCGCCTGCTGGCGTAGCGCCGCGTAGGCCTCGTTTTCGCTCATGCCGCGCTTCTCCATCAGCAGGCCTTTTGCCTGGTCGATCAGCTTGCGGTCGCCCAGCTGCTGCTGCACTTCGTCCAACCGGCGGCGCATGTTCGACTGCTGCTCGAACCGGGCCAGCGCCACCTGGATGATCGGCGACAGGCGCCCTGGCGCCAGGCCGTCCACCACGTAGGCGGTCACCCCGGCTCCGACGACTGAACGGATCAACTGGTCGTCGCTGTCGGCCGAGAACATCACCACCGGCCGCGGGGCGTGGTCGTGCATCACCGCCAGTTGCTCCAGCGTGTCGCGCGATGGCGAGTCGACGTCGATGATCACCACGTCCGGCTGCCGCGATTCCACGACCTTGAGCAAGGTGCTGGCCGAAGCGACTTCCGGCAACACCTCATAGCCGGCCGCCAGCAGCGCTTCGCGCAACTCGCCGATCGGCTTTTCGGTATCGTTGACCAGCAGGACGCGCAGCATCGCCAATGGGGACCAGGACAGGAGTTCGTCCCATGTTGCCATGCAGCATCCCCCGGTGGCGAGCCACCCTCCCCCGTCTTTTTCTTTCAGGAGCTTCCATGCCGCTGTTCCCATTGTTCGCCGATCTCTCCGGCCGCGAGGTGCTGGTGGTGGGCGGCGGCGAGGTCGCCCAGCGCAAGATCGAAGCGTTGCTCCATGCCGGTGCGCAGGTGCAGGTCCACGCCCATGCGCTGAACGACACGCTGGTGCAATGGCTGGCGCAAGGCCGGCTGAGCCGCCGCGAAGGCGCTTTCGACCCGGCGTGGCTGGACGAGGTCTGGCTGCTGGTCGCCGCGACCGACGACCACGCGTTCAATGCCGCGCTGGCGTCGGAAGCCGGGCAACGCCGACGCTTGGCGAATGTGGTGGACGATGCGGAACTCTCGACCTTCCAGATTCCCGCCATCGTGGACCGCGAACCCTTGCTGGTAGCGATCTCCTCCGGTGGCGCGGCCCCCATGCTGGCGCGCCACCTGCGCGAAAAACTGGAAACCCAGTTCGATCATTCCCTGGGCGACTTCGCGCGCCTGTTCGCGCGTCACCGCGCGGATATACGCCGTGAGTTGCCGCAACTGGCGCAACGCAGGCGCTGGTTCGAACAGGTTATCGACGGTCCTGTGCTGCAACTGTTGCGAACCGGACAACAGGAAGCGGCCGAGCAGGCTTTTCAATCCGCGCTGCGCAACGGCCAGAGCACACCTGCCGCTGGTAGCGTGATGCTGGTCGGCGCGGGTACTGGTGATCCAGGCTTACTGACGTTGAAGGCCCTACGTGCTTTGAACCAGGCTGATCTGTTGGTTTGCGATACCGCTGTCGGCGACGCCGTGCTGACGCTGGCACGGCGCGACGCGACACGCGTGCCGATGCCTGCGGAAGAAGAAGCCCTGCGATCTCTACTGATCCAGCACGTCAGTGCCGGCCAGCGCGTAGTCTGCTTGAGGCCGGGCAATGCTTTCCAACGCGCGCCCGCTGATCGGCTGCCGCGCGAATTGGCTGCGCGGGGAATTGCTTGCGAAGTGATCCCAGGCGTTGAAGTGGCGGAGAACATGTAGCGTGGCGCGCGGCCGGGAAGGACGCGATAAAGTAGCCGCCAGTCGATCCATCAATCGACACAGCAGAGCAGAACAAAAATGATCAACAACGATGTCATGCGCAGCATTCGGTACATGCTGGACCTGAGCGACAACAAGATTGTCGAGATAACCCAGTTGACCGATCCGGAATTTCCAATCGACAAAGCGGATGTTCCGGCGTACTTGAAGAAGGAAGAAGAGCCGGGTTTCGTCCCATGCAGCGACCGCGTGCTCGCGCATTTCCTGGATGGACTGGTTATCCACTATCGCGGCAAGGACGAAAGCCTGCCGCAGCGTCCGGTGGAAGACCGCATCACCAACAATGTCGTCCTGAAGAAGCTCCGCGTCGCCTTTCAGCTGAAAGACGTGGACATGCACGAGATCTTTGACAACGCCGGTTTTCCTGTCTCCAAACCAGAGCTGTCCGCTCTCTTCCGCCAACCTGGCCACAAGAATTACCGCCCGTGCGGCGATCAGATGCTGCGCAATTTCCTCAAAGGGCTGACGCTGCGCTTCCGCGGCTGAAACGTAGGGCGGGTTGAAATCCGCCCTACGGTCCGATTACTCAGCGGAAATCGACCGCGAACGCGATCAGCGTGCCGGGAATGCGCGCCATGCCGGCGGGGCATTCGCCGTCCAACGGCACATTGGCGACGCGTTCGCCGCTGTCGCGGTTGACGCAGACTTCGAACTGCTCGCCTGCGCCGGTCTGGGTCACGCTGTAGTCGTTGTCGCTGCCGATCAGCACAAGGTGCCGGCCGTCGGCCAGGCGCGGTCCGATCGCCAGGCCTTCCAGCTTCTCGGGAATATCGCGGGCGCCAGCGGCGCGCAGCATGGCAAGCACGTCCACTTCCTCCACCTTGCTCACCGGTACGACGCCTGTCGGCAGATCGTTGCTTCCGGCCAAAGACACTGCGGAAATATCGGTCGCTCCGGCAATCGAAATACGGTAGACGCGCTTGTGCAGAGGCGCCGCGGTAACTTCCACACCCAGCCCGCGATTGTCGCGTTCCAGCACCAGGAACTCGGTATCGCTCAGTGCGTGGATCGCGCTCAGGCCGATGCTGCGGCCTTGATTCGTGGCCGAAAAATCGTCGGCGGTGGATGGATCGATGGCATTGAGCGAAGCGATCGACTCCAATCGATACGCATACTGCGCCGTAGGCGCTCCGCTGGCGAGGTCGAACTCCACCACGCGCAAATGCCGGCTGCGGCGACCATCGGTATTGCTGCCTTCATTGACCAGCGGGTCCTGCATCACCGCATACAATTTGTTGCCCGACGCATTGAGCGTCAGCCCTTCGAAGCCGCGGTTATCCTGGCGACCGTTGACGATGGCGGGACGGCCACTGACATAGTCCGGCGTGCCAGCGCCCGTACGGGAAACCAGATTGGCCGGCGTGGAGAACGCGCGAATGAAATGGCCGCTGGAAGTGAATTCGAAGATGCTCGGGCCGTATTCGTCGGCCACATAGAAATGGCCACCCTTTCCGATCGCCACGCCTTCGGGATCGAAGCTCATCCCTAGGACCGCGGCATCGCCGTTGAGCAGTTGCGGGTTCAGACCGTTGAACACCGCGCCGTCTTCGCCCCGGAACAAGATGGTCTTGTCGACGACGGGTTCGCCGATCTGACCGGTGGCGGTGTCCAGGGGAATACGCAGCCGCTGTACCCGTGTGGCGTAGTCGATCAGGCCGCCGCCAGGACCACGGTCCGACAACGCATACCAATAGCCGGTCTTTGCGTCGTAGACCAGGTCGGAATAGAAACCGAAGCGATTCAGATTGGCCGAGGCAGCAGCGCCTTTCGGCATCCGCACGGCATCAGGGGTCGTGGCCGGCATCTCCAGCGTGTCGATCAACGTCCAATCGGCGGCGCATGCGGATGTGACGGCGACCAGAGACAGTGCGGCGGCCAAAGCGGTACGAATCATCGTCGACATCCTCATGCGGGGGAACCGCCGACGCTAGGCAGGAATGGTTGCAACTTCATGACGTTGCTGGCCGTGCTGGCAGAAAGCGGTTCGCTCGCCGTCAATCGATGCGGTAGACGCGCGCCTTTGGCATGTCTTCATCCACCTGCAGGAACCAGCGGCCGGCAATGCCTGGCACGACCACGATCTCAGGTGCGTCCAGCGTCTTGGGAAGTTTCATGTTGCCCTTCAGCACCTTCCATTGCTGGCCGTTATCCAGTGCGAAGACGGTACCAGGCTCCCACCCGCTCACCGGGCCGCGCACCCGGCTTTTGATCGGTTGGTCATCCAGGCCGATGAACATCTTCTGCGTCTGCCGGTCGCCTTCTGACGTAACGGAGGCACTGGATCCGCTTCCCACCGCCGGACGAGGGGCCTGCTTCTCTTCAGCCTCGCGCAGCATTCTATTCAGCAGATCCAGCTGCGCGGGCGTCAGCCCGACTTCACGCAGCTGTTCTTCGCTCAAGCGCTGCTCGATGGACGTATAGGGCGATTGCGCCACAGCCACGAATGACGCGAGCCAAAGCCCAAACAGCAAACCGGCGGCGCTCTTCTTTCTCATGCTTGCCTCTTCAATTGGCCGTGCCAGGTGGCTGGGCCGGCAGGCGTCAACCCTCGGCCGAACCCAGCGACTTTGCACTGATCATATTTCGAATTTATGACGAAAGATTTCCTATGAGTGGAGTACAACGTAAGCGTCCGCTGAGTCGCGCCGGGTGGGAGCGCCACCCGTTCATGTTCATGCCGACGACAGGAGTCCGCCATGTTGCAGAACCATCCCCTATACGCTTATCTGCCCGCGAGCGACGTCGCCAGGGCGCGCCGGTTTTATGAGGACACGCTGGGATTCACGCCGGGCGAGGAGCAGGCCGGTGGCGTGACCTACCACTTCGGCGTTGGCACCGCCGGTTTCCTGTACCCCACGCCGAACGCGGGCACATCAAGAGCGAGCCAAGCGTTCTGGCAAGTCGAGGACATCGAGCGTGAAGTCGCCGATCTGAAGGAACGTGGTGTAACCCTTGAGCATTACGACATGCCGGGAGCGACCGCGGATAGCGACATCGTGACGGCGGGTGGCGCCAAGGCCGCCTGGTTCAAGGACAGCGAAGGCAACATCCTGGCGGTGATTCAGCAACTCTAGGTAAGGCATGCCTCGGTCACCGCTATCCCGATTCTCCATTTCCGACGCTCGATTTCCGGCTTTTCACCGGCGTTTCGCGCTCACTGCGTAGAGTCGCAGGCTCCTATCTTGGAAGGAGCCCACCATGTCGTTCACTTTCACTGAAGCGCCGTCTGGCGCGTTGCCGTCATGACCCCGCTGGATAAACCGTTGCGCCGCGAAGTCGTCGTTGGGGATACCCACTACACCCTGATGATCGATCCTGACGGTCTCAAGCTGACCGAGAAAGGCAAACGCAAGGGCGTCGAATTGAGCTGGAAGGATCTAACCTCCGGCGACGCCGCATTGGCGACTGCCTTGCAGGCGTCCGTATCTGGTTCGCGTTGAGCGACACAGGCCGCAGAACAAGCTTCCAGTGCGCGCACCGTGGGACGGCAGCGCGCACCATCGCCATCTGGAAGGATCCGCTCTCGTAGGATGCGATGAGCGCAGCGAATCGCATCTGTCGCGAGCGGCATCAGCGCACTTCTTTTTCCTGCCGCGCCTGATGTACTCGCCTATCGCGTGTCCGTAATTCCCATTATCCGGCGACGATTAGAACTCCGGGGCATCGATCACGCACCATTAACAGCTGCCGCGCTATTCCAGCGCGCTCAAGGAGAGAAGTCTCCGTCCTTAAGGAATAGGACCATGGCACGTCATGCGAGCAGGACGGGATACTTGCTTCTGGTGATCTTGGGATGCATGGGAAATGCCCGAGGCGCCGACACTGCCGGCAAGAGCCCGAATGGCGTCCGCTATCACGGCGGCGACGAAATCGTCCTTCAGGGTTTCCACTGGAACGTGATCCGCACCGTGCCAGCGGGTTGGTACGGAGTACTCAAGGACAAAGCGCCAACGATTGCAGCCGATGGTTTCACGGCGGTGTGGATGCCGCCTCCCTGGCGCGACTCCTCCAGTTGGAACGATGCGGCCACCGGCATCTCGGGTGGCGGCGAAGGCTACTTCTGGCACGACTTCAACAAGAACAGCCGCTACGGCAGTGATGCGCAGTTGAAGGCCGCGGCCGCCGCGTTGAACCAGGCCAAGGTCAAGCCGATCTACGACATCGTGCCTAATCACAACAACCGCGCCATCGTCGATAAGGAGCTCGATATACCGCAAGGTCAGCAGCGCTGGCGAAAGGATTGTCCGGATCCGGGTAACGGTCCCTCCGAGTGCGACGATGGCGACCCTTTCATGAGCGGTGATGCCGATCTCAATCTTGGCAACGCGCAGAACATCTCGATGTTCCAGCAAGAACTGATCGCCCTGCGTAACCAATACGGCGGCGGTGGTTTTCGCTTCGACTTTATCCGCGGTTATGCAGGTAGGCACGTCCACGACTGGATGGTCGCGGCTGACGATGGCGGCCTGTGCGTGGGTGAACTATGGAAAGGGCCCAGTGAGTTTCCGCAAGGTGATCCACGACGCAACCAGAGCTGGCAGGAAATTCTGAAGGGTTGGTCGGATGAGGCCAAATGCACCGTGTTCGATTTCGCCCTGAAGGAGCGCATGCAGAACGGCACCATTGCGGAATGGAGGCATGGCCTCAATGGCAATCCCGATCCACGCTGGCGCGAAGTGGCCGTCACTTTCGTCGACAACCACGACACCGGCTATTCGCCTGGCCCGCATGATGGTCAGCATCATTGGGCATTGCCGGACCCACTACGCAAGCAGGCGTACGCCTACATCCTGTCCAGTCCGGGCACACCGGCGGTGTATTGGCCGCACATGTACGACTGGGGACTGGGCGACTACATCCGGCAACTCATCCAGATCCGCCGCGGCGCCGGCGTGCGGGCCGATTCAGAGATCAAGTTTCATACGAACTATTCCGGCCTGGTTGCCACCATCAACGGTACGCAGCGGCAACTTGTCTTGGCGCTGAATTCAAACCTATCCAATCCAGGACAGGTAGCGGCGGGAAGTTTCGTTTCTGCCATGAACGCCGAGAGCGGTCAAATACGAATTTGGCACTCCGGCGGGGCAACGGGGCTCGTCAATGTGCTGTTTCAATGCGACAACGGCAACACGCAGCCAGGCGATAGCGTCTACGTCGCCGGCAGTAGCGCCGAGCTGGGCAATTGGGACCCGGCCAAAGCCGTTCGCCTGACCGACAACAGCGCTTATCCCACATGGAAAGGACACATTGCTCTGCCGCCTGGGCAAGCCGTGGAGTGGAAATGCCTGATCCGCAGCGAAAGCAATGCGACACAGGTAAAAACCTGGCAGCCAGATCCGAACAATCGCCTTACGCCTGCCGAAGGCGCTACGGCAGTCGGACGCTTCTAAGAACAGGCGAAGGTCCTTAAGAAGAGCCTGGATGTAGTCCGCGCCGACATCGCCGGGCAACAGTTCAGTTGTGCGACCCGCTGTAGCGGATCCGGAGTAGGCAAACACACCTCCTGCACGGACCGTCCATATCTACACAAGGAGAAACACCGTGAAGTGCATCCACCACCGTTTGCGGCGCATGGCAGCGACCATCGTCACCTTCGCCCTGGCCCTGACCGCCGTCGCGATTCCACCCGCTTCTGCAGCCAGCGGCGATCTGGACGCAACGTTTGGCACCAACGGCATCACAACCACCGACTTCAGCAGCACCGTCTTACTCTCCATGCCGGCCACCGGCAGCGCCACGCTGATCCAGCCGGATGGGAAGATCGTCGTAACCGGACGCGACGGAATCAATCAACCCGGCATTGGCGGCAATCCGAAGGTCGCCCTCGCCCGCTACAACGCTAACGGAACGCTGGACGCGACTTTCGGCACCGGCGGTAAGGTCTTGATCTCTTTCTTTCCTGCTCCGCAGATCAACCTTGCCCGCGCCATCACCATCCAGACGGATGGAAAACTCGTCGTGGCCGGCATGGCCGGCCCCAATGAACAGACAGCCTCCGGCGCGCTCGCCCGCTTCAATTCCGACGGCACCTTGGACGCTACGTTCGGTACTGGCGGCAAAGTCCTGCTCAACGTGTCCGCCGGACTCGGCAACGGTTTCCGCGGCGTCACTGTTCAGTCGGATGGAAAAATCGTTGCTGTTGGCGCTGCCGGACAGAATGCCATGGTCGCCCGCTTCAACACCAACGGCACCTTGGACACCACCTTCGGTGGGAGTGGGACGGGCTGGGTGATACCGGCCCTCCTCGCCGGTTCGCATTTTTTTGATGTCAAGCTGGATGCTTCCGGCCGCATCAACGCGGCGGGGTTCGTCATCACTGCCCTTCCCCTTAGCCAGGATGCCTACCTCGCGGCCCGCTTCACCACTGCCGGAATCCCGGACACGACGTTCGATTCCGACGGGTTTTCCGTCGTAAGCCTGACCCTACTCAACGATCTCGCTTTCTCGCTCGCGCTGGACAGCTCCGGCAGGCTCCTGCTCACCGGCATCGCAAATGCGACTAACCCGTTTGGCACCATCGGCGACGGCGAGTTCGGCACCATCCGTCTTACTACCAACGGCAGCCTGGACACTACCTTCGGCAGTGGCGGCATCGTGACTACCAATCTTTCGGTTCTGGTGGACGGAGCCCGCTCCATCAACATTCAGTCCGATGGCAAGATCGTCCTCACTGGCCAGAGTTTTGAAGCCACACCCTTCCCGCTGGATCCCACCACCGGGGACTGGACCATCGTCCGCTATGCCGCCAACGGCACTCTGGACACCACCTTCAGTGCCGACGGCATTGTCACCACGCCGTTCGGTGCAGGCGGAGACTCCGCGAACAGCGCTGCGATTGACGCCAATGGCAAGCTTGTTGTCGGCGGCGGAGCGACCGTCACCAAGCCCAACGGCTTACCCGGGTTGAACTTCGCGGTCGCCCGTTACGATCTGTAGAACGAACGGCTGCTTCGTCACCCGAGAGCGGGGGCGTATACCTCCGCTCTTGGGGGCGTTCTGGCTACGACCGGCGCCGCCTGATAAAAGACGCGCACTGACTGTTCCATCGCGAGAAAGCGGGGCCGTGGCCTACCCTATGGAAGCGTGAATTTACGCGTGGAGCGTAGCGGCCATAGTGAAGTGAAACGCGCGCCACCCACCAACCGGTAAGCCGCCGACACGCCGTGCACGAGGCCAAGGTTTTCCAGGACGCTCCGCACGCGCCGAAAGGTATCCTTCGGCTCGGCTGTCATCATGAAGAAATTGATCTCTTTTGGACTGATGTCATAGCCTTCCAGCTCGACAGCATCGCCCAGCGCCTGCTTCAGCTCGACCTCGAGCGTCTTGAGGAAGCCTTCGTCAGTAAGGGATTTGCGCCAGAACTTGATGATGAGTTGGTATTGCATCGGTGGATTGTAGCGCGCAACGCAGCCCTTGGCCGGTACGGTACTCGTAGAGCGGAGCTTGCTCCGCTGCTTTTTCAGTCTCCGTACGTGGAGCAAGAACAGCGGAGCAAGCTCCGCTCTACGGTAAGCACAAAGCGGCTATTCGCTATCGCCTCTGCTTTCGTCAGGCACTAAAGCCGCCATCGACCGCGATCGACGCACCGGTTACGAAGCGGCCGCCCTCGCCTGCCAGCATTGCCACCATGGCGGCGATGTCGTCTACGTGGCCATAGCGCCGCAACGCCAATCCCTGCCGCAGGGCTTCAGCGTCCGGTCCGTTGGCGGGATTCATGTCGGTATCCACCGGCCCGGGCTGGATTACGTTCGCGGTGATACCACGCGGGCCCAGGTCTTGCGCCAGTCCCTTGCTGAGCCCGATCAACGCGGCCTTGCTGGCGGCGTACACCGTCATGTTCGGACCACCGACGCGTTCACCCAGGCAGCTGCCGATGTTGATGATGCGACCACCGCCGTGCATATGCCGCGCCGCCACCTGCGCCGCGATGAATGACGCACGCACGTGGATCGCCATGGTGCGGTCGAAGGTTTCCAGGGTGACCTCGTCCAGCGGTCCATACGGAAAGACGCCGGCATTGTTGACCAGGATGTCGATACGACCGAGTTCGGCCACCGTCCGCTCGACGGCATCGCTGACGGCTTGTGGGTCGGCGCTGTCGGCGGCGATGGCCAGCGCCTTGCGTCCGGACTGTTCGATAGCCGCGGCAACGGCTCGGGCGTCGCTCGCGGCGCTGGCAAAGGTCAATGCGACATCGGCTCCGTCTCGCGCCAGCCGTTTGGCAATCGCCGCTCCAATGCCGCGACTGCCGCCAGTCACCAGCGCAACTTTCCCGTTCAGTCCTGCCATGTCATGTTCCTTTATGTACCGGTTGGTATTTAATAATGATCGATTGATCTCCAGCGTCAAGTGATTTATGTT
Source organism: Pseudoxanthomonas sp. CCNWLY206-1 (assembly GCF_039710385.1). Lineage (NCBI taxonomy): Bacteria > Pseudomonadati > Pseudomonadota > Gammaproteobacteria > Lysobacterales > Lysobacteraceae > Pseudoxanthomonas > Pseudoxanthomonas sp. CCNWLY206-1. The sequence goes on from NZ_JBDKXI010000007.1 coordinate 309,643, forward strand.
CCACCCGGTATGAAAAGGACCGTTCCATGAACGTGCGAGGTCGTCCCCGCGGTTTCGACCGGGAAGCGGCCCTGCACGCTGCAATGCTGGTGTTCTGGCAGCGCGGCTATGAAGGCGCTTCGCTCGGCGCGTTGACAGAAGCAATGGGTATAAACAAGCCCAGCCTGTATGCGACGTTCGGCGACAAGGAAGCGTTGTTCCGCGAAGCGGTTGAGCTCTACGAGCGCGAAGAGAACGCCACCGCACGCGCCTTGCGGGAACAACCCACTGCCCGCGCCGCGGTGGAGACCATGCTGCGCGACAACGCCGACGCCTATTGCCGCGCTGACACGCCGCGCGGCTGCCTGGTCGTGCTGTCAGCTGCCAGCTGCGCGCCGGAACACGAATCGGTGCGGAAGCAATTAGCCAACTGCCAGCGTTCGGTATTCGAAGCATTGCGGCGCCGGATGAAGCGCGCGGTGAGCGACGGCGAACTTCCGGCGGGCACCGATGTCTCGTCACTGGCGGCTTATTGCGAGACCGTGCTGCAAGGCCTGTCGCTGCAGGCGCACGCCGGTGCAACGCGGGCACGCCTGCAACGTATCGTCGATTACGCCATGGCCGCTTGGGACGTCATGGTCGCCAGCGCGAAGCAGCCGACGCTGAAAGCGATTACATCGACGACCCGCGCGCGGCGCAAGCCAATACCCTAGGGTTTCCCAACGCGAACGCACCAATCGCGTGCGTCATGTAGCGCCTCACCACGGCATCCCAGGTCCCTGGATCTACAAGCTGTTTAGATGCATCCGTCCCTGTTTTGTTCGGCTTCCCTGCTTACACTTGGAGCTGGCGCATGGATGCTATAACGCTCCAGCCGGCACCACCGTGTGCGCAGGCGGTTGCTCCTGCGCGTGGTGTGTCTCCGGGGAAAATACAAGGCGTCGATGTTGATCAAGAAGAGATGCTATCGGTTCGGCGAATTCGAACTGGATACGCGCGCGCGCGAGTTGCTTCAGGACGGCCAACCGGTGGCATTGGCCATGGTCGCCTTCGATTGCCTCGCTTATCTGATAGAGCACCGCGATCGCCCCGTCGGCCGCGACGAACTCATCTCCGCCGTGTGGGGTCGCACCGATGTCAGCGAATCCACGCTTGCGCACACCATCGTGCGCTTGCGCCAGGTGCTTGGCGACAACGGCAACGATCAGCACAGTATCCGCACCGTTCCGCGCCTTGGTTTTCGCTGGATCGCCAACGTCGAGGAAATAACGGAAGCCGCCGATACAGTGCCCGCCAAAGCAGCGGTGCAGGACGTTGCACCGACCGACGCGCAACCAAGTGACGCGCGAGTTCGCGAGCCCAGGGCGTCACTGTCATCGCTGCATCCTCGCTGGCGCTGGCTGATGGCGGCACTGCTGGTGGTTGTGTCCGTTACTGCCTTATTAGCTACCCGGCCACGCCCAGTTCCCGCGCCAGCTCCGCCCGCGGCCGCGCTGGCGCCTGCGGAGCCGTACACCGCATGGGTGATGGTGGCTGAAGTCGACGCGTCCGAAGGTTGGGCCTGGTTGCGCCTGGGGCTGATGGACCTGGTGGCGAACCGGCTACGGCTCGGTGCGCTCCCCACGTTGCCCAGTGAAACAGCGCTGGCGTTGTCGAAGCAGAAACAGGGCTCTCCCGGTGCCGCGCCCGATCCCCGGCTCGGTATCTCGCTACGCGTGCAGCCGCAGGTCGAACACGAAAATGGCATCTGGCGAGTACGCCTGACGGCGTATCCGGAGAAGGGCAGCGTTTTGCATGTCGATGCCGAAGCCCGCGATGTGCTGGTCGCAGCACGCGAGGCCACGGATGATCTGTTGATCGCGCTCGGACATTCGCCGCCGGTGGATGATCACCGTTCACCTGCGGATCCGGAGAAACTGCTGCAGCAGCTTACAGCGGCGCGATTGGCGGGCCACTTGCCGCTGGCGGTGGAATTGCTGCAGCGGGCGCCACCACAATGGCGGGAGCAACCGGAAGTGGCGCTGGTTGCCGCCAAGGTCGATTGCGATCGCGGCGAACGCGAAGCGTGCGAGCAACGTCTGGCGGCGCTGCTGAAGCAGCTTCCGGCCGAAAAGAACCCGGTGCTCCGCGCCCGCGTGCTGACATCAGTGGGCTGGCTGCATGCCAACCGCGCCGAATACGACCAGGCCGACAGCGTGTTGACTGAAGCGCTGGGCCTGTTGCGCGGCCAGAATGCGCCCGGCGTGCTCGGCAATGTCTACTCGTTGCGTGGCTGGGTACGGCTGACCGTATCGCGCCTGGATGAGGCGGTAGCGGATCTGAGCCAAGCGCGCCTGGCTTTCGTCCGCAGCGGCGACATCCGCGAGATCGCCCGCACCGACCAGCGCCTGGGCGTGGTCGCCGGTCGACGCGGCCAGCCCGGAACTGCACTGGCGTTGCTGCAACGTTCCGCCGATCGTTTTGAGGCGGTCGGTGCGGAAACCGATCTCGCCATAACCTTGATCGCGACCGCTGAAGTCCAGGAGCATCTGCTCGAATTCGAGCAGGCATTGGCAACGACCGACCGCTTCTGGTCGCCGCAGTTCGCACGCGATTGGGGGCGCGCCATCTGCCGCGCGTGGGTGCTGGCGCAAAACGGTCGTCTGCAGGAAGCCGCCGCCATGGCCGAGTTCATCCTTGCGGAAGCCGATTCGACGGAAGAAGCGGCCTTGCATGCCGAGGCGCACGCGTTGCTTGCCCGGATCGCACTGCTACGCGGACACTCGGGCGAAGCAGTACGGCTCGCCAGAATAGCGGCGACGCCGGTGTTGGAGGATGGCGATCGCCGCGAATATCTTGGCAACTGGATAGTGCTGATCCGTGGCCTGCGCGACGCTGGCCACACAAAGGCGGCACGGCGCGAAGTCGAGCTCCTGCGCGCCTGGGTCGGCGCCACGCCGGACCATTGGCAGCGCACCGGCGTGGAGTTGATGGAAGCCGAGCAAGACTGGAACGAAGGCCGGCGTGAGCCGGCATTGCGGCACTACGCCGACGCGATGAGCAGCGCCGAACACCTGGGCGTGCCGGAATGGCTGGTAGCCGTGGGCTATTCCTACGCGCCGGCATTGATCGCCTCGGGACAGCTTGAGCAAGCCACCGTGATCGGCGGCCGTATCGGTTTCTGGACCGACCAGGACATGCGCGCCGCGTGGGTACAAGCACGCCTGCATCAGGCGCTTGGCGATGAGAAAGCGGCACAGGCCGCGCAGTTGGTGGCGAAGCGACTGGCGGGTGAGCGGCGGCTTCCGTAACTGTTTTTGATTTTGTGCCGTTCTCTTAGCGCTGGCGCGGATAATTCATTGGAACGGATGATCTGCGCGCTGCCGCGGGCGTTCTTTTCTTTGCACGAGCAAAGAACAGTGACGCCCGCTGCAAGCGCGTAGATCATCAACCCCGGTGAACCGTCCGCGCCAGCGCCAATAACCAAGAACCACAAGAGCGAAGGGTGAAAAAAACCTAGCGCTACCCCGCAACGACTTTCATCCCAGAAACCCCTTCAACCTCCCCTCAACGAAATCCACGAACAACCGCACCTTACTGGCCGCATTCTGTCGAACCGTAGTAACCGCATGGATCGTGTGATCCGCCAACCGATAATCCGGCAACAACTGAACGACTTGGCCATCAAGCACCTCCCGCGTCCAGAACCATGCCGGCATCACCGCCACACCCAACCCCGCAAGCACGGCATCCTGAAGTGCATCGACCGTCGATAGCGCCAAGCTGCCCCGCACTCGCATACTTACTTTGCCATTAGGTCCCTTGAAGTCCCACACGCCCGGGCGCTCGGTGCCGGTGAATATGAGGCACTGGTGTCCCGGTAAATCTTCTGGCGTTTTGATTCGACCATGCCGCCGGATGTAGTCGGGCGAAGCTACCACGATGCGTCGCGAAACCCCGATGGGCCTGGCGACGAGATTGGAATCCTTCAGCGACGCCATGCGAAACGCGACGTCCACGCGATCTTCGATCAGCTGCGATAGTTGATCGGATAGCACCAGTTCCATTGAAAGCTGCGGATGTTCCTTCTGCCAATCACGAAGCGCCGGAATCAATAGCTTGCGTCCAAAGCCATTCGAGCACGCGACCCGCAACCGACCGTGTAGCCTTCCACGCTCCTGCAGTGCGGATTCCGCCTCGCGCTTGAGTTCAAGCATGCGCAATGCGTGCTGCAGATAGGTTTCACCCTCTTGCGTGAGACTGATCGCACGCGTGGACCGATGAAGCAGCCGGCAGCCCAGATGATTTTCAAGCGCCGCAAGCTGCCGACTGAGTGTGGCCTGCGTCGTACCCATTGCAATGGACGCGGCCGTGACACTGCCGGATTCGGCGATGGCGACGAATGCCTCGATGTGTTCGAGCAGTCCGTTATTCATACGTTTTACTCATAAGTGTTACGCGCTGGCGCCGTTGTCATGCACGTCTTTCGTTTCTACCGTTTCGCCCACCGGGGAACGGACATGTGCCGCTCCCGACTCCACTCGCTTGCGCAAGGCTTACTGCCTGTGCGCGAACCCTATTCCTAATCAACGACTTCGAGTTATCCATGCGCTTACTGATCAGATTGATAGCCGCTCTCGCTTTAAGCTTCGATGTTGCAGTCGCAGCTCCGTCACCAAGTCCCCCGCTCCGCCTCTACGTTATGGATTGCGGTCGGGCCGAGTTCAAGGATCTCGGGCCGTTTTCGGATACGGGCGACTATGACGGGCATCCCGGAACGCTGATGACTCCGTGCTTCCTCATCCGGCACCCGAAAGGCGACATGCTCTGGGAAGCAGGGCTCGGCGACAAGTACGCTGCGGATTCCGGTGGTGTGGCGTTGCCCAACTACCGTGCCGTCGTGCCCAATACAGTCGAGAGTCAACTACGCGAGCTGGGGCTTGGGTTCGCCGATATCGACTACTTCGCGTTCTCCCACGGCCATGCCGATCACTTGGGCAATGCCGACAAACTGGGAAACGCCACCTGGGTGGTGAGCGCGAAGGAGCTGGCCTGGATCGATTCCAAACCCGCTCCGCCGCGTACGAACGCCGCATTGATCGCCACCCGCCCTGCAGATAAGACGGTGCTGATAGAAGGGGATCATGATGTGTTCGGCGACGGGTCGGTCCGCATCCTGGCCGCACCCGGACACACGCCTGGGCATCAGGTCCTGCTGGTGCAGCTGCCACGGCACGGCGCCGTGCTGCTCTCGGGCGACCTGTACCACAGCGAAGAAAATCGGCGTCAACGGCGGATGCCCGTCTTCAATGTGAGCCGGGCCGACACGTTGGCATCCATGGAACGGATCGAACTCATCCTGCGCAATCGCCCCGCGAAGCTTGTGATCCAGCACTCCGTCGATTCGGTGAAAGCGCTGCCGCATTCACCGCAGTTCATCGACTGAATCGCCTTGCTGGCGTAGGAGCGGCGTCCCGCCGCGAGCTCTTCCATCAGATTGCGACGGAAGCGAAGAGCTCGCGCCGAGACGGCGCTCCTACATGATTCTTTACGCGTTCCTACATGGCCGTTGATCGCGTTCTTTGTCCCGCGAAGGTAGCCCGGATAAGCGAAGCGCCATCCGGGGCTCTGTCATTGACACCGCCAACCCGGGTGCGGCCTGCGGCCTTACCCGGGCTACAGGCTCGCTGAATCGCTTGCTGGCGTAGGAGCGGCGTCCCGCCGCGAGCTCTTTCCATCAGATTGCGACGGAAGTGAAGAGCTCGCGCCGAGACGGCGCTCCTACATGATTCTTTTGCGTTCCTACATGGCGGCGGGTCACCTTTTTGAATCGCGCGAAGGTAGCCCGGATAAGCGAAGCGCCATCCGGGGCTCTGTCATTGACGCCGCGAACCCGGGTGCGGCCTACGGCCTTACCCGGGCTACAGGCTCGCTGAATCGCTTGCTGGCGTAGGAGCGGCGTCCCGCCGCGAGCTCTTCCATCAGATTGCGATGAAAGCGAAGAGCTCGCGTCGAGACGGCGCTCCCACATGATTTCCTATCCTTCCGAGCTACGAGTGTTCTCCGTTTTCTGATGACCCGGTGCTCACCAAAGTGTGCCGTCGTTCGAACAATGAGCATATTCCAGCCGCTCTGCATGTGTTCTGCGCCTAGGATGCATGCGTCGCTACTGTGGTCCAGGCCAGGCTAGGACATCTGTTGCGGTCTGCAGGACCGCTCGCCCAGGTTTTTGCTCGCCATCCGGCGCAGGCCAGGATGAGGGGAAGTGCGCTTGAGCATTCCGGGGAGTGCTCCCGCTTCGATGGATCGCGCGTGGATCGCGTGCTCACGCTCGTTTTTGAACAAATCAAGGAAACCCATGCCTTTCTCGCGCTCCGCCTTGGGCGGCAACGAAGATATTTCGCAGCTACCGCCGCTGTGGCAGCAGTCGATCATCGATCACGCGCGCGAGGAGGCCGAGCGCGCCCTCGCCCAGCGACGCCTCAAGACGCTTTCCTTCTCCATCGTCACAGCGTTGGTGGCCGGGGTGGTAGCACGACCCGCCGCGGTACAGGCCACCGATTACAAGGACACGATCACCGGCGTTGCGGATAACGACAGGGCCGGCGGCACGGGCAATTACAATCCCGGCTACGACATCGTCGAACAGGACAGCACGCTGCATTACCGCTTCGCTGACGGCGACAGCGTCGCGCTGGAAGGCGCCGACGGCGACGTGCGGGCAATGTCGATCACCAGCGGCAACCCGCCGGTGGTGCTCGACGTGGCCGGCGATGGCTGGCTGGAGCTGTCGGCGATCCGCGGCGAGAGCAGCACCGTGGGCAGTGCGGTCGGCATCCTCAACGACGGCAATACGGTCACCGTCAACGGCAATACCAGGATCTCCACCAACGCCGACGACCTGGATTTCGGCATGGTCCGGGGTAGCAGCGCGCAAGGGGTGCTCGGACGCGGCCGCAGCACCACGGTCTTCAACGGCGCCACCGACATCCACGCCCGTACGCAGGGCTTTGCGCGTGCGGTCTGGGCCGACAGAACCAGCACCATCATCTTCAACGGCCCGACCACGATCCTGGCCGAGAGCCGCGGCACGCTCGACGCGGTCTACAGCTTCGATGGCCGCATCACCTTCAACGGCGACACCACCATCTCGGCGCTGTCGATCTGGCCCAGCGACAACGCCCATGCGATCTACAACGACGGCGTCGGCAGCCGGATGACAGTGAACGGCGACCTGTCGCTGACCACGGTCGCGATGGGCTCGACCGCGTTCGGCGTGCGCAACCAGGGGACCATGGAGGTCACCGGCGACACCACGGTCGACGTGAAGGGCCCGCGCTCCACGCACGGGATCGCCAGCTGGCATTGGCGGTCGCGGATGACGTGGAATGGCGATGTCGACGTGCGTGTACGCAGCGAAGGGCCGGAAAACGGCTACACACCGTTCGGCAATCCTTCCGGACTCAAAAACGACCGCTCGCCCGGCGCGGTGATGACGTTCAACGGCGCCGTCAATGTCGACGTCGCCTCAGAGACGGAAACCTACGGCATCGTCAACAGCGGCCTCATCGACTTCACCTCGGCCACCGCGCCGGTGTCGTTCACCGTCGCCAACGTTTGCAACCCGCCCGACCACCCGAATTGTGCTGATGTCGACGTGCACGGCATCCGCAACTTCGGCACTGTCAACGTCGCCGGCGGCCTGACCGTGTCGACCACCGCCGGCGGCACCGGCGCTGCGTATTCGATCTGGAGCGTGCCGATCGACATCCAGGACGCCAGCGTCACCGTCAACCAGGCAGGCGGCCAGCGCGTGCAGCTCGATGGCGACATCGCGACGGCGACCGAAACCGTCAACGGCAACATCGGCTCGGTCGATGTCAATTTCGACACGTCGGATTCGCGGCTGCGCGGCCTGGTCGGTGGCCATCAGACCGATGCCGGCTATACCGTCGGCAAAGCCGACCTGGCGTTTTCCAATGGCGCGGCGTGGGTGCCACAGGGCACCGGCACGCTGAGTAACGATTTTGGGTCGGGTTCGCTGACGCTCGGCGGCAACGGTGCGATCGACATGGCGGGCTACTGGGGCAGTTTCGTGCCCGGCGCCGTACCGGCGCATGCCTATCGCCGCTTGATGATCGATAGCAGCAATAGCAGCACCGGCGCGACTGTGGCGCTTGCCGACGGCGCGAAGTTCAAGCTGCTCAGCGACATCACCGGCAAGTCGGGTACCGCCACTGCCGACCAGATCGTATTTGGCACCGGGATCAAGAACTTCTCCGCCATAGGTACTCAGAGCGTTGAGGTCGTCTACGACCCCGTGCTGGATGACACGTCGTGGGTCAACGCCGCGGCGATCCGCGACGGAAAATCGATCGCTGCTACCTCGCCAATCGACATCGTCGACGCCAGCGCGGCCGCGGGCGGCACCGCCACATTCTCGGCAGCGGCGGGCGTGAATGGTCAATGGAGTGGAACCTACGAAAACGCACTGGTGCAATTCACTTACGTGCCGCAGGTGGCATTGACTGCTGACCGAAAGAAGATCGTGCTGACCGGCATCAATATTGTGGGAACCGGCAGCACGGGCGGCACGGGGACTGATCCAGGGACTAATCCTGGCACCGGGACCGGCACCGACCCTGGCACCAATCCTGGCACTGGAACGGGCACCGATCCTGGTACTAATCCCGGCACCGGAACGGGCACCGGCAATGAAACAGGCACGGACACAGGCGCAGGCATCCTGCCATCGCAAACCGTACTGACAGCAGCGGACGCTGCGGATAGCGTCTTGAATCTGTGGAAGATCAGCGGGCAAACTTCGTTGCAACACCTGCGCAACCAGATGCGCGAAGCAGACGCGGATCAGTCCAACGTCTGGGCGAAAGCCACCACCGGCGAACTCACCGCAAGAACCGCGTATTCCCGCCGCTATCGCCAGGACTACAGCAGCGTGACTTTCGGTGCGGACCGCAGCTTCGTGCTGGATTCCGCGTCAGGTTCGCTCGGCTTCACCGCAGGAAAGATCCGCTCGACGGCCGACTACGCGCAGGGCCGGGGCGACCTGACGGGAACCACGCTGGGATTGTACGGCCAGTGGAGTGCGGACAACGGTACGTATGTGTTGCTCGGTACCAACGCTTCATCACTGAAGAACCGATACAGGGCTAGCGACTCCGAAGGGCGCGCCATCGCCGGCGAATATCGGACTCAAGCGGGCCAGCTTTATGTCGAAGGGGGCCGCACATTCAAGCTTGCCAACGCCTATTACATCGAACCCCAACTCGCTCTGTCCGCCAGTGCGATCAGCGCCAGCAGGCACTCCACCAGCAATGGCGTGCACATTGATCAGGACAAGCTCGATACTTCATTCGCGCGGGCGGGCGTTACCTTCGGCAAGGTGCTGCAAGGGCAGCGACTCAACGGTAATGTCTACGCGCGGGCATCGGCACTGCATTACCTGGGCGACAACGTGGACATCACCGCATCCAGGGACGGAGGCAGCATCGTCCCGGAGTCTCTAGACCGCGAAGGCACTCAGGGCGAGCTGCTGGTAGGCGGCGATATGGTTCTCGGCAATGGGCGTACCGGCTTGTTCCTGGAAGCGGCTGGAACCGCCGGGGCGGAAACGAAACAGCATTGGACCGTCCAGGCGGGATTCCGACATAGCTGGTAGTTGTACTCGCCTGCACATCACCCTTTCAATCGCTCTTTCGATTCAACGGGCGCTGCAAAAAGCGCCCGTTGAAAGGAGGCACCCTTTCGCCATTACAGGTTCAGGTCGATAAAGGCAGCTTCACTAAATCCCGAGACATAGTAGATGGGATTTCCCAGTAAACAGTTCGCTACATTGTTAGTCGATGGCAGGAACGCCGCCGCGACAGTAAAGGAACCGCCAGTTCCATGCCCGCTGTTCACCCGGAATGTTGCTACTGCCGGCGTTATACCGACGGCACCTATGGTGACCACCGACTCCAAAGTGATGTTGCTGGTGGTATTGTCGCTCCAGTTCATAATCCCTGTTCCTGGCGTCACTGAGTTCAGCACCGATAGGCATGAGGACGCCGTGGTGGTCCCTGTCCAGACGAACTTGATGGGGGTGGCGCTCATTCCCACTGGAGTACAGAGCGAATAGATCGAACCAAGCTCGATGTTTTGACCTGATGGTATGAAGTACAAACCTTGTGGGAAATGAATATAGTTCGCGCTGGCGCAACCCTGAAACTGGACAGCTTCCGCAGTACGCATCCCAGTCGTTCCAAACAACAGCATCACGAAGCCAAAAACCAGATATTTACGAACGAGTCCACGCATGGCACTTCTCCTTGAGTATGCTTTCCCTGGGGTATCCGTTTTATCGCAAGCACCAACGCTCAAGCGATGCACGGAATATGAGCCGCACGACCAGCACCAGCATCACCTCCTCGGATGCTCGGGAAATAACCGAACCGCGGCAAACACGACTGATCCGTGAATTTTCTTCGCTAAAAACACAGCACATCGCCATATGGTGAATGTAGTGTTCCGCCTGAACGAGGATGACGGCGAAGTCGCTCACCATACGCCGATGCGTTCGATGACTCACACCGCTCATCGGTTCACTTCGCAAGCGGCAAAAAGACACCTGCAGGTAATTGCATTACGCAATTTCGGCTTAGGCGTTCTGCCGTTTCGCTTCAGATAGGTACATGCATGTATTTACTGAGCGTTATCGAGTTCGCAGGGCACGAATCCCCCCATAGGCAACCGACGGACGGCGCGGCCTGATGCGGCACGGCATGCGGGCAAGACAATGACCCGTACCTGATTTTCCAACGCTGGGGTTTACCTCGCTGACCGATACACAGCGACGAGCGTAGGCTCGTCCTACCTAGCCTTTGGCCAACCCCTGCGTGCGGCGTGGCGCATGCTGGATTGGACGAGAAGGCGATGAAACGGCGCAACGATGAAGATGTACAAGCGGCCCAAACGGTTATGGCAGTGCACGACGGTCGACAAGGTCAGACGTTGCTTGCTTGAGGGCGCCGCGGCATCCGAATAAAGAACGGAAAGCCTGAAATCGAGGTGCTTGTCGTCTTCGCCAAGAATCAGCTCCGCCTTCTCCTTGCCATATATCTTGAATATACCGACGCGATTCTCCTTGTTCTTTTCGTCAACTGCCTTGAGTTGCCTGGAGGTCTTAAGACCGAAACCCGCCACCACGGTATCTCGTATCTTCATAAGCCCATTCATCCACGGCGGGAGCACCGAAAAAATGAATCTCGCCAGCACTTCAGGATCAGCCGATGTCCCGCTTGGAAGCTCTATCGAATAGGCGTCCGCGAGATTGACCGTCGCATACAGCGTGGTGACGCGGGACTCCGGTGGGAGCGACACGGCAGCTACATGGCGCGGTTTGTCCGGCATGATGCATCCTTGATAAAGTTTTACTGCGATTTGACCGCGCCCCGCCGCTTCACGGATGTGCTTGGCCCTCGACGAGCAACGTACAGGCAGCTGATTGTACGGCCGGCGCTTCGTGTTTTCTTCCCAAGCCGATGGTCATGGCGAACCCACGGAACGCATAGCACCATGAAGACAGAGCGCACGCTGTTCTTATCTGGCGGAGACGTATGCGTCGGTTATGTGTACCAAGTCGAAGGCTCCTTCGCGTCCCGCCCCGCCGTTGTCATGGCGCATGGCTTTGGAGGGACGCAGGAGGGCTCGCTTGCAAGGACAGCTGAAGACTTTTCCCGGGCCGGCTTTGTCGTCCTGACGTTCGACTACCGTAATTTCGGCGAAAGCGACGGCGCGCCGCGGCAGGTTATTTCCATTCCGATGCAACTCGAGGATTGGCACGCCGCAATCGCGCACGCTCGCGTACTTCCAGGGGTCGATCCCACCAGAGTGGCGATCTGGGGAAGCTCGCTGAGCGGTGGCCACGTTGTCGAGGTCGCGGCTCAAGACCGAACGCTGGCCGCTGTGATCGCGCAGGTACCGTTCAACGGCTTCCCCAATAAGGTGGAAGGACGCACCCGCCGGGAGACCTGGCGGCTGATGCGCGCCATTCTCAAAGACTGGTGGAACGGAAAGAGAGGACGCGAGCCCTTTTATATACCCGTGGTCGGGCGGCGAGGCGAACTCGCCGTCATGGCGTTCGATGAAGCCGAAGAGATCATCCACTCGATGGAAAACAAGACATGGCGTAATCAGGTCGCTCCGCGCGTACTGCTAGACATGTTGCTTTGGTATCGGCCCGGCCGGAAAGCGCGCAGGCTCGGTATGCCGATCCTTGTTTGCCTTGCGGAACGAGATCAACAGACACCGCCGCGGCTCGGCAGCAAGATCGCCGAAAAAGCGCCGCTAGGTGAACTGCGCCGTTATTCCTTCACGCATTTCGATTTCTACAAGGAACCCATTCGCTCGCGGATTGCAAAAGATCAGATCAGCTTTCTGGCCACGCATCTCCTTGCTTCCGATGACTGAGTAGCCAATCAAAGCCGAGCGGCGTTGGCGCGGGCGCGGATCTCGGCAAAGGTCCAGTCATGGGCGATCTTGCCGTCCTCCCAGATGATCACCATTGCATCATCAAAACCCGCAGGCTTTTCGGCTTCCGCCAGTGATTCGGCTTCGGCTGAAATCGGGACGGTACGGAAGCTTCCGTACTCGCGATGCTGCTGTAACGTCATGCGACCACGTTTGCTTTGCTTGTCCTTGTCAGTGACCGGGTCCTTGTAGACATCGATCCATTTGCCATCGACGCGGGCCGCTGAGCATTTGAGCGCGAATTTCTGTGTGTCGCGATCCAGGCGCTGCAGCAGCGCGCCACCCATGCCGAAGGCCACGTTATCGGTGGCGTAGCCGGCGCTGGTGATGCGTTCGAGGATGGCGCGGATGCTGATCGGGTTCGCCCTGGATTACGCGGACGTGGTTGAGCACCTTGTAGCCGTTGCCATTGACGGTATGGCCGAAGGCTTCGTCCAGCAGTTCCAGGCACTGGTGCACCACCGCCACCGGATCGCCCGAGTCCGGGCGGATCACGACGGTGGCGCCGGAGTCGATGACTTCCTGCTTCAGCGTCTTGCCCCAGTGCTCGCGGATGGCGTGGTAGATGTCGTAGCTGTCTGACACCACCGCGACGATCGAGCCGGGCCTGGCAAACTGTTTCAGCATATTGCGATAGGCCTGCACTTCGTTCTCGCGGCCCCAACTGGTGATGGTGCTGTGCTCGGCCGCCGGAATGGAGTAGCCGGCCATCGGCTCGTGGTAATAGGCCTTGGCCAGCTGCAGGCCAGACACCGTATCGGTGCCCAG
>NZ_JBDKXI010000008.1:0-116200 GCF_039710385.1 Pseudoxanthomonas sp. CCNWLY206-1
AAGCCAAAAAACAACGTGCGGTCGTAGGTGCCGCCGCGCGATTCCACATAGAAGAAGGTGGCATCGGTGCCGGGCGGGTATTGCAGCCAATGACTAGCTTTATAGCTGTCGGTATTGAGCAGCAGGTTGTCGAGGCATTGCATGACGGAAGCTCCTTCGCATGAAGCCGAGCATCGTCGCGCGCACGCGGCTTTTCAAGTTGCCGGCAGACCAAACACATAGGATGGGGTGAGCAAAGCGAACCATCACTCGCGAACGATGCGGTGCGCCTACGGCTTACCGCATCCTACGCCCGCCCTACGACCGCGGGCGTAGCGGCGCGGTCGATCCGCGCACCACCAGCTGCGGCAAAAAACCCTGGTTGCGAGGCGGTGCGGAGTTGCTGGCATAGGTGGGCTGGCGCAAGCCGGCGATCAGCAGGCGCGTGGCCTGCCTGGCGATGTCGTCCGTGGCCTGTTTGGCGGTGGTCAGCGGTGGCCAGGATTGCCGCGAGAACGGGCTGTCCTCGAAGCCCGCGATGGAAAGTTCATACGGTACGTCGACGCCGGCGGATTTGGCCGCGGCCAGTACACCCGCGGCAATCTCGTCGTTGCTGCCGAAGATCGCGGTGGGTGGTTCTGACAGTCCGAGCAACTGCCGCGCCCCACGGAATCCGTCGTCGAAAGTGTAGTCGCCAGACACCACCAGCTGTTCATCGACAGCAATGCCGTAGTCCTTCAATGCTTTTTCGTAGCCGGCGTAGCGCTCGCCGCTGGAATGGTGCTGCGCGCCGCCCCACAGGAAACCGATGCGTTGATGGCCGAGCTGGATCAGGTGCTCGGTAATTTCGTAGGCAGCCCCGCGATCGTCCACGTATACGCAGGGCAGGCCATCGTCCGGATCCTCGGTCGCGGCAATGATCCGCACCAGCGCAATGCCGCGCGCGGCCAGCGCGTCGACCAGGTCCTTGCGCTCGGACATCGGCGCGGTCAGCACCAATCCCGCCAGGCGAGAGCGCTGCACGAAGTCGGCCATTTCGTCGGCCAGCGCCGGCGAAGTCGAATCCACCGGTTGGATCTGCAGACCAAAGCCTGTCTCGCGGCAAGCGGCCAGCACGCCCTTCTGCATCGCGATGATGTGGTGCGGATTGGGATTGTCGTAGACCAGGCCGATGACGAACGACATGCCGTTGCGCAGGTTTCTCGCAGCTGGATCGGGCTCGTAGTCGAGTTCGGCGATCGCCTGCGTTACGCGCACGCGCGTCGCCTGCGCCACAGATGGTTCGTTATTGATCACCCGGGACACGGTTTTCAGCGAAACCTCGGCGCGTTCGGCAACGTCCCTGATGGTGAATCTGCGCGGGACCGCGTCGACCGGCGTCCCCGCTGGGTCCTGGCTTTTACGGCGCGGGGTCATGGGTTCACGCCCTCCGCCAGCGGCCGCCGATAGCTCCAGCATGCACTGGGCGTGCAGTCGGATGCCGCACAAGTGCAGCCCTGACCTACGTTGTCATCGCTTCCCACTTTCATCTGTCTCCAGCCTCCCTTCAGCGGCGTGCGCGAGCTTGCTTGCCAAGCTTCAACGGGCGCTTCTGAGGCGCCTACCCTACCGCAAAATGTGAGATTGGAACGATCTAATCGAGCTAAATACCAACAAATTTGGATTTAATCGACGCTTTCATATACCTGAACAGGGGGCGTTACTTCCTATCCGACACTTCCTAGCAAGAACCGATGACAGGTGATTGACAACGTTGTTTAGATCGATCCAAACTCGGGCCAATTGTGTGAGGCACCTCTGTCAGGTGCCATGGCGATGCGGGACATGGGAGATGTGTGTTCGCAATGGTCGGTCCAGTCTCAACGGATTCGTTGGTGAACGGCACGCCGTTCCTTGCCGCTGATATCGGCGGCACCCACGCGCGCTTGGCTTTGGTTCGTGCCGGGGCTGCGGGTCAGTCGGTCGAGGTGTTGGCATTTCAAAAGTACGACTGCACCGACCATCCGTCGCTGGTCGACTTCATCGCCGACTTCCTGGCAACCCACGACGCAAAAGAGGTGAACCATGGCGTGGTCGCCAGCGCCGGCTACGAACTGGACGACGGCACCGTCATCACCACCAACCTGCCCTGGCCACTGTCGATCCGCGAGACACGCGAGCACCTGGGTTTCGCCGATCTTCGCCTGGTCAACGACTTCGAAGCCGTGGCCTACGCCGCGGCTGCCCTCCCCGCCCCGGAGACCACGCGCATTGCCGGACCGGATGAGGCATCAGCAGGCGGTCCCGTGCTGGTGCTGGGCCCGGGTACCGGCCTTGGCGCGGCGCTGTGGATTCCCCACGGCGAACGTCCCTTCGTACTGGCGACCGAAGCTGGTCAAGCCTCACTGGCAGCCAACAATGGACTTGAACTGGCGGTGGTGGCGCAGCTGCTGAAGCAGCAGCCGCACGTGACGATCGAACATGTGCTGTCCGGACCCGGCATCCTCAACCTGTACAACGCACTGGCGGTATTGCGCGATGTGGAGCCCACCCTGTCCACACCGAGCCAGATCACCGCGGCCGCGCAAGCCGGCACCGACGCGCTGGCGCGCGAAACCCTCAAGACCTTTTGCAGCTTCCTCGGCAGCGTTGTCGGCGACATGGCGCTGACCTACGGCGTGCAAGGCGGCATCCGCCTGGCCGGCGGTGTCCTTCCGCAAATCCGCGACTTTCTTCTGAGTAGCGATTTCGTCGCGCGCTATCTCAACAAGGGCCCAATGCGCGCTGCGCTGGAGCGCATTCCCGTACGCCTGGTCGAACACGGGCAACTGGGCGTGGTCGGCGCGGCGCAGTGGTACCTGAACTAAGAGGCATCCGAAAAGACTTTCAACGCAACACCACAAACACGGAGGGGGGCGCATCGGCGCCCGGTGGGAATCACGGAGCAACAACAGCTCGGCAACAACACAACCACCGCAGCAACCAACAGTATCGATCGGGAGAGTGGCATGAAGTACCGTAAATCAGCACTATCGGCAGCCATCGTTGCCTGTATTACGTTCAACGCTTATGCGCAGGATGCCACCAGTACCAACGAGCAGGTCCAGCAGCTGGACGCCATTACCGTTACCGGGTATCGGGCATCGCTGGAGAAGAGCCAACTCGTCAAACGTTCCGCCAACGCGATCGTCGACGCGATCAGCGCCGAGGATATCGGCAAGTTCCCCGACACCAACGCCGCCGAATCGCTGTCGCATCTACCCGGGATCACCGTTGACCGCCAGTTCGGCGAAGGCGAGAAGGTCAGCATCAACGGTACCGACCCGGCACTCAACCGGATCTTGATCAACGGCCAGACCATCGCTTCGGGCGATTGGGGCGGCAATCCCACCGACACCAGCGGCCGCACGTTCAACTACACGCTGCTCTCGCCAGAAATCATCGGTCTGATGGAAGTCTACAAATCGTCGGAAGCTCGTATCGACGAGGGCAGCATCGGCGGCACCGTGATCGTGCACACCCGCAAGCCGCTGGAACTCCCGGCCAATACGCTGCGCGGATCGCTGGGTTACAGCTACAACGACCGTTCTGAGCAGGGCAACCCGCGTGGCTCGGTGTTGTGGAGCTGGAAGAACGCCGACGAGACCTTCGGCTTCCTGACTACGGTCACCCACGACAAGCAGGAGATCTGGCGCGCCGGTATCGAGTATTGGGGCTACGCCAGGGGTGGTTTGCCCGCTGATGTTAACGTTACCGGCAGCGGCGATCCCAATGAGGCCCTTTATCCCTTCGGCGAGAACAGCGCGTTTTTCCAGCAAACCCGCGAGCGTGATGGCATCCAGTCGGCACTGCAATGGAAGCCGAACGATCGCCACGAGTTCAACCTCACCGGCCTTTACGTCAAGGGCAAGTACGACAACTTCAGCGAGTCACGCTACGTTTGCCCGGGCTGCTCAGCTGGCAATTTCACCGACGTAACCATCGAGAACGGCTATATCACCGCCGGGACAGTGGGCGGCGATGCCTACGCGCAGTTCGACGCCAACTTTCGCCAGAGCGAAGTGGAGACCAAGAGCCTCAACCTGCGTCACGACTTCTATGGCGACAATTGGGTGTTCACCACCCAGGCCGGCACCACCAGCGCGACCGGCGGCAAGAATCCGGAATACCTGATGAAGTTCCTGCTGCAGTCCGGTGGCTACGATTTCAGCTACAACGGTAAGAACGCCAGCGTGAATTACGACGACGGCAGCGCATCCAACTGGGGCTTGGCAACCGGACAGCAAGCTGGCGGCATCGAGTACACCACCACCGAAGACCGGGAGAAGTACTTCCAGTTCGACGCGGAGCGCGCGCTCGACTGGGGCCCGCTGAACAAGCTGCAGGTCGGCTATAAATACATCAACCATGAAAATGGCCAGTCCTCGCGTGGCAATGCACTGTTTGCCGACGAAGACATCCTGCTGACCGCTTTCAATCCCGGCACCACGCCGAGTGGCCTTTACGATGGCCTGGGTGCCAGCAGCGACCTGGTCAACTGGCAGACCGCCAATCTCAACTCGATCCTGGGGTACCTCAGGTCCCTGCCGCCAGGCGAATTCGAGACCAAGTATGGCCAGGAGTTCGACGTCAAGGAGATCACCCAGGACCTGTACGCGCAGCTCAACTTCGAATCCGGCAAGTGGCGCGGCAACCTGGGCGTGCGTTACGTCGACACCATGGACAAGTCGCGGTACTGGCGCGAACTGAGGGTTGATGACCCCGACTCCGACGATACCATCAGTCTCGGCTACGTCCCCACCGTATCCAAGAAGAGTTACTACAAGCCGCTGCCCAGCTTCAACTTGGCCTACGACATCGACGACACCAAGGTCGCACGCTTCTCCGCGGCCAAGGTAATCGCACGCCCACGCTACTCCGACCTGGCCGGCTCAGTCACTCTCGACACTCAACGAATGACCGCAAGCGGCGGCAATCCGGATCTGGATCCGTACGAGGCGACCAACTACGGGCTGAGCTTCGAGTGGTACTTTGCACCGTCCAGCATGCTGGCGGCAGAGGTGTTCTACCGCGACATCGGCAGCTACATCGTCAGCACGACCACCGAGCAACAACTGACGGATCCGACGACCGGGGTGCCCGGCGTCTATCAGGTCAGCTCGCCGGTCAACGTGGCCGATGCGAAGGTCAGCGGCCTGGCACTGTCCTATACGCAGGACATCGCCTATGGCTTCGGCGTGCAGGCCAACTACACCTACACCCATACCGACACCAGCGAGGGATTGAATCTGCCGTACGTGTCAAAAACCACGTACAACATCATCCCGTACTACGAGAACGGGCCTTTCAGCGCGCGCCTCAACTACAGCTACCGCTCCGAGTACTTCACCCAGGTCGGTCGCTTGGAGTCCGAGGTGTTCACCGACCACTACAAGCAGTTGGACTTCACCGCGGGCTATCAGGTCAACGACTGGATGGCAGTCAACTTAAGCGCCACCAACCTGCTCGACTCGACCTACTACTGGTACAACCAGGTCAAGTACGCACCGCTGGGTACCTACAAGACCGGCCGTGGCTACCAGGTAACCTTGAACTTCAAGTTCTGATGCGGTTCGAGCGGGCCATCGTTCCCTCCCCGATGGCCCGCTCTTTTTTTGTGGGTCCGCTACACAGCTCCATCGCTTATCCATGAGGATTGCTGTTCCCCATGACGCCTGACAACGACTGCAGCACGACAGCGCCGTTCCGCTGTTTCACCTGGCGGCACGCTAGCTGCCGCCACACTCGCACTTCCCTCTTTTACGCCGGCGCGGCAGGATTACCTGCTCCGCCAAGCCGATACTGGCGCACACGGTCGCCAAGCGGCCGGCCGCATCAACAACGATGAAGAAGGCGACCGATGATCATGTTTCCCGTTCGTTCCACGCGCACAAGCATGCTGATACGCGCATTCGTGCTGCTTCTTATCATCGGCGTGCTGCTATCGGGCTGCGCTGACCGCTCGGCCCCAGCGGCGGTGGCCACCGCGGACACCGCAGTACTGCCGCTGATCCCAGCGCCGGTCGAGGCCAAACGCGGCGACGGCCACTTCAAGATCACCGCCGAGACGCTTGTCTCGATCCCGCAGGACGATGCGCCGGCACGCGATGCCGCCAACCATTTCGTCCAGCTGCTTCGCGACACACGTGGCTTGAGTCTGAAGGTAAGTGAGGAAGCCGCGGCGTCACCCGCCAGCATCCGTCTGCAACTGGATTCCCAGTCGCCGGTAACGCAACCCGAGGGCTACGCGCTGGACGTCGATGCGCAGGGCATGCGCATCCGCGCGCGCGACGCCGCCGGTCTGTTCTATGGTGCGATCAGCGCCTGGCAACTGGCGAGCGCCGATGCCGGCCGCAACGCCGTCGATGTAGCGGCAGTAGCCATCCGCGATTGGCCGCGCTTCGGTTGGCGCGGGCAGTTGCTTGACGTGGCTCGCCACTTCCACGACGTGGGCACGGTCAAGCATGTGATCGATGCGATGGCCCAGCACAAGCTCAACGTCCTGCACCTGCACCTCACCGACGATCAAGGCTGGCGCATCGAAATCAAGCGCTACCCGAAGCTCACCGAAATCGGCGCCTGGCGCACGCCGCCGGGTGCGGGTCGCCACGGTACGCCGCAGCGCTACGGCGGCTTCTACACGCAGGAACAGATTCGCGAACTGGTCGCCTATGCCGCCGCCCGCCACATCACCATCCTGCCCGAGATCGACATGCCCGGCCATGCACAGGCAGCGGTAGCGGCTTATCCGGAAGAAGTCGGCGTGACCGGCGAACGCCCGCAGGTGAGCGTGGACTGGGGTGTCAATCCGTACCTGTTCGACACCGACGAACGCAGCATGAAGTTCATCGAAGGCGTGCTGGATGAAGTATTGGAGCTGTTCCCCTCGCCCTACATCCACATCGGTGGCGACGAAGCGGTCAAGGACCAGTGGGAAGCCTCGCCAGCGGTGCGTGCGCAGATGCGGCAGCTCGGCGTGAAGGACGCGCACGCGATGCAGGGCTGGTTCAATGAGCAACTCGCGACGTATCTGACCGGCAAGGGACGGCGGCTGATCGGCTGGGACGAGATCCTGGAAGGCGGCCTGCCTGAGAGCGCCTCGGTGATGTCATGGCGCGGCGTGGATGGCGCAGTAGCCGCGGCCAAGCTGGGTCACGACGTTGTGCTGGCGCCGGCCGGCTGGATGTATCTGGACAATCTGCAGACCGAGCGCAGCGATGAACCCAACGGCCGCTTGGCAATGTTGCCGCTGTCGCGCGTCTACGAACTGGATCCCGTGCCAGCGGAACTGACAGGCGACCAAGCCAAGCACGTGCTCGGCGCGCAGGGCGCGTTGTGGAGCGAATACATTCCCTCGCCCCGTCATGTCGACCACGCGCTGTTCCCGCGCTTGGCCGCGGTGGCCGAAGTGGCGTGGTCACCGATGGCCGCGCGCGATTGGAAGAGTTTCCTTGCGCGCCTGCCGGCGCAACTGCAGCGCTACCGTGCGCTGGGAATCGGCTACAGCGATGGCGCCTTCGCCGCCGATATCAAGATCGATGGCGGCCCTAACACCGTATTGAGCGGTGGCCCGGCCAAGATCGCACTGGGCAACCAGGTAGGGTTTGGCCAGATCTACTACACCATCGACGGCAGCGAACCGACGTTGCAGTCCTCGCGCTACAGCACGCCTTTCCCCGTGACGCTGCCGGTTACGGTCAAAGCCGCGGTATTCACCGAGGATAGACAGCCGCTCGCGCGGACGCGTAGTCGCGAGTTCGATCGCCAAGCACTGTTGAGTGTCGATACCCAGGGCCTGCGCAACTGCCACGACGGTGGTCCGCTGGGTCTGCGCGTGCCGCTATTGCCGGATATGCCCGGCATGGACACACAGGTCTACAACGTCGATCTGTTCTACGCGTGCTGGACCTATCCTCAGGCGCGATTGGACGGTATTACGAAAATCCATGTCGATGCCGCGCGACTGGCGCGTAATTATGGACTGGCGCACGATCAGTCGAAGGTGCATCAGTATCCGTCGAGTACGTCCCAGGGCGAGCTTGAAGTGTTGCTCGGTTGCAAGGGAGAGACGTTGGCCAAAGTGCCGCTGCCGGCTGGCGCCGCCTTGGGCGAGCAGTTCGATCTGGAAGTACCGCTGCCGCCGCAAGAAGGCATTCACGACCTGTGCCTGCGTTTCACCGCACCCATCAACGGCCCGCTGTACGCGATCGGAGCCGTCGAATTGATCGAAGCTACGGCGCAGTCGCCACCCGCTAAGCGTTGAAAGGAGTCCGCATGTTCTCGCCACACGTCCGCTTTCGTTTCTGCCACTTTCGTTTCCGCCGGCACCCTCGCCTGGTCGCGCTGTTCTGTCTGGCGCTGGCCATGCCCGCCTGGGCAGCGCCCCCCACTTCGTTGAATATCGATGAAGGTTGGCAGATACGGTTGGTACCGGGACAGACGCAGGCGAAGGAACATCCGAAAGCGGCAACGTGGCTGCCGGCGCAAGTGCCGGGTACGGTGCAGACCGACCTGATCGCCGCCGGTGTGGTGCCCGATCCGTTCGTCAGCAACAATGAAGGTGCGATCCAGTGGGTCGGCCTGACGGACTGGCAGTACCGCGGCCGTTTCAAGGTGGATGCGGCGACCTTGGCGCGCGAGCATGTCGAACTGGTGTTCGAGGGGCTGGATACGTTTGCCGAGGTTCGCCTCAATGGCAAGCCGTTGTTGAACACCGACAACATGTTCCGGCGCTGGCGAGTGGATGCGAAACCGCTGCTCAAGCGTGGTGAGAACGTGCTTGAAGTGAGCTTCCGCTCACCGATCAAGAAGCTCCAGCCGTGGCTGGCGAAACAGCCGTATGCGCTGCCTGGCGGCTACGACTCGGCCTTCGGCGACGAGCCGGACGCACGACTCGTTACCACCTATGTCCGCAAGGCGCCCTACCACTTCGGTTGGGATTGGGGTCCGCGCATCGTCACTGCCGGCATCTGGAAGAACGTGCGCCTGGAAGCCTGGGACGCGGTGCGCGTGGAAAGCCTGCACATCGCCCAGCAACGTGTGGATGCGCGATCGGCACACCTCGAAGCCCAGATTGAGTTGCAAGCCGGTACCAGCGGACCGGTGCAGCTGGTGCTGGAAGTGCGTGACCCGAGTGGCGACACCGTGGCACGACTCGAACGCGATGCCGTAGTCGACCCCGGCAGCAACCGTATCGACTTGCCGCTGCGTATCGCTGATCCCAAGCGCTGGTTCCCTTTCGGCTATGGCAACCAGGATCGCTACACCTTCACCGCGACGCTGCGCGACGCCGGTGGCGACTCGCACACGATCCAGCGCACCACCGGTCTGCGCACCGTCGAATTGCGCCGCGAAAAAGACAAGTGGGGCAAGAGCATGGAGCTGGTGATCAACGGCATCCCGATCTTCGCCAAGGGCGCCAACCTGATTCCGCTGGACAGCTTTCCCCATCGTGTCGATGAGGCACGCATGCGCCGCACGCTGCTCGATGCGCGCGACGCCAACATGAACATGCTGCGCATGTGGGGCGGCGGCCACTATCAGGATGACCGCTTCTACGAGATGGCCGACGAACTGGGCGTGATGATCTGGCAGGATTTCATGTTCGGCGGCGCAATTCCGCCGTACGACGTGGAGTTCCGCGAGAACACGCGGCAAGAGGCCATCGAACAGGTCAAGCGCCTCCGCGATCATCCCAGCATCGTGATGTGGTGCGGCAACAACGAAGTGCAGACCGGTTGGGACCACTGGGGCGATCGGGTCAATTTCAAGCAATCGATCGACCCCGAGGAACGCGCCCGCATCGAGCGCGGCATGGTCACGTTGTTCGGCACCGTCTTCCGCGAAGTGGTCGCCGTGCACGACCCAGATGTGCCGTACTGGGCAACCTCGCCCGGCACCGATTTCGATGGCGGCGCGGACCTGAGCGACGACGGCGACATGCATTACTGGCAGGTCTGGGGCGGCGATGCCAAGCCGGTCGAAGCATATATGGATGTCAAAACCCGCTTCCTGTCCGAATACGGCCTGCAATCCTTTCCCGACATGCGCACCATCCGGTCCTTCGCCGGCCCGCAGGACATGAATCCGGAATCGCCGGTGATGCGCGCGCACCAGAAGTACGACAAAGGCAACGGCAACAAGCGCCTGCTCCTGTACATCCGCCGCCAGTTCGGTGAACCGAAGGACTTCGAAAGCTTCGTCTACCTGAGCCAGCTGATGCAGGCCGAAGGCATCGGCCTGGCCGCCTCATACCTGCGCGCATCGCGCCCGCAGGCGATGGGTTCGCTGTATTGGCAACTCAACGATGTGTGGCCGGGCGCATCGTGGTCCAGCGTGGACTACTACGGGCGCTGGAAAGCACTGAACTATCACGCTCGCCATTTCTATGCGCCGGAGCTTGCCGCCGCGCTGCGTAAGGATGGCAAGACGACGCTGTCGCTGGTGTCCGATCGCACCACGCCACTGGCTGCTCGTTGGCGGCTGCGCGTGCTGGACTTCGATGGAAAGGAATTGAGCCGCCGTGAGAAGGCCGTGACGCTGCCACCGCTGAGCAGCACCCGCGTGGGTGAGCACAGCGATGCGCAGTTGCTCGGACGCGCGAATCCCAAGCGAAGCTTCGCGGTGTTCGAACTGCTCGATGGTGCACGCCGCGTACTGTCGCGCCAGTTGGTGTTCTTCGATGCCGCGAAAAACCTTTCCCTGCCCGCGCCGCAGGTCCGCAGTGAGTGGAAGAGCGCCAGCGACGGCTTCGAATTGACCTTGTCCAGCGACACGCTGGTGCGCGATGTATGGTTGTCGTTCGGCGACCTGGACGTGCGTGTTTCGGACAACGCCTTCGACCTGCTGCCCGGCGAACCGCTGACGGTGCGTGTGCAAAGCGACTTGGCATTGGAACAATTGCGCGCTGCGCTGGAAGTGCGCGACCTGGCTTCGACACTTTCCGGTGCGCCTGCTGAACCTGAGGAGGCAAAGCAATGATCCAGTCGTCATCCCGGCGCAGGCCTGCCCTCGAATGCCGTAGTCGGTGGCCGGGACCCAGCGACTTTGCGAGCGGAAAAAACAAGAGGTATTGGGCTCCGACGTTCGCCGGAAGCGCTTTTTCAACAGCCGAACGGCTGGTCGTGACGGTGCTGGTTGCGATGTTGGTTATCGCGCCCGCCCACGCGGATGAAGCCGAGGACAAGGCCGCCGCGCTGGTAGCCAAAATGACGCGTGAGGAGAAGATCGCCCAAACGATGAACGCCGCGCCGGCGATTCCGCGTTTGCGCGTGCCGGCTTACGAGTGGTGGAACGAAGGCCTGCACGGTGTTGCCCGCAGCGGCCATGCCACGGTGTTCCCGCAAGCGATCGGACTGGCGGCGACCTGGAACACCGATCTGCTTGAGCAAGTCGGTACCGCGACCTCCACCGAGGCGCGCGCCAAGTTCAACATGGCGGGCGGCACTGGCAGCGACCACAAGCGTTACGAAGGCCTGACCATCTGGTCGCCGAACATCAACATCTTTCGTGACCCGCGTTGGGGCCGCGGCATGGAAACCTACGGCGAAGATCCCTACCTCACCGGCCAACTCGCGGTTGGTTTCATTCGCGGCTTGCAGGGCGACGATCCGCAACACCCGCGCACGATCGCGACGCCCAAGCATCTGGCTGTGCATAGCGGGCCGGAACCCGGCCGCCACGGCTTCGATGTCGATGTCTCCCCGCGCGATCTGGAAGCCACTTATCTGCCCGCGTTCCGTGCGGCGCTGGTCGATGGCGAAGCCGGCGCAGTAATGTGCGCCTACAACTCGTTGCAAGGCACACCGGTCTGCGCCGCCGACTGGCTGCTCAACGGCCGCCTGCGCAAGGACTGGGGATTCAAAGGCTTCGTGGTCTCCGACTGCGACGCGCTCTACAACATGACCCAGTTCCACTACTACCGCGCCGACGACGCGGGTTCGGCAGCAGCGGCACTGAAAGCCGGACACGATCTCAATTGCGGTACCACCTATCGCGCATTGGGGCAGGCGATCGATCGTGGCGAAGTCGACGAAGCGACGCTGGACCAGTCACTGGTTCGCCTGTTCGCCGCGCGCTACCGACTGGGCGAACTGGAGCGGCCGCGACAGGATCCCTACGCGAAGCTAGATGCGAATGACATCGGCACACCGGCTCACCGCAAGTTGGCACTCGAGGCTGCACTGCAGTCGCTGGTGTTGCTGAAGAACAAGGATGCGACGCTGCCGTTGAAATCCGATGCACGGCTGGCGGTGATCGGCCCCAACGCGGATGCGCTTGGCGCCTTGGAAGCCAACTATCAAGGGACGTCAGTCGATCCGGTGACACCTTTGCTCGGCCTGCGGCAGCGCTTCGGCAACCAGCGCGTAAGCTATGCGCAAGGCGCGCCGCTGTCGGAGGGAGTACCGGTGATGATTCCGGAAACCGCACTGCGCAATGACGGAAAGATCGGTTTGAAGGGCGAGTACTTCGACAATCCCGACCTGGCCGGCAAACCACGGGTGGTGCGTCAGGACCGCGTGGTCAGTTTCAACTGGGACCAGGTGGCACCGGCTCCCGGCGTGGATAAGGATCGCTACTCCGTGCGCTGGACCGGCGAACTGCTGCCGCCCGGTCCCGGCGACTACATGTTGGCGGTACGCGTGGCACGCTGCTTCGACTGCACCGGCCACGACCCAGTACGTCTGTACGTGGATGACGAACTGATCATCGCCGGCAACGCGGAAGACAAGCATGTTGCCGCGGGCGTGCACAATGCCGATGGCCGCAATGTTGAAGCACAGCTGCATTTCGAAGATGCGCGGCCGCGACGCATCCGCCTGGAAATCGAACACCAGGGCCAGGACCAGGGATTGCGTCTGGAATGGCTGGCACCAGCGGATGCGCAATTGGCCGAGGCTGAGCGCGTGGTCGCGAAGGCCGATGCGGTGGTCGCTTTCGTCGGCCTGTCGCCGGATGTCGAAGGCGAGGAGCTGAAGGTGGACGTGCTCGGATTCGACGGCGGCGACCGCAATGCGATCGGCCTCCCGCCAATGCAGCAGGCGCTGCTCGAACGCGCCAAGGCTGGCGGCAAGCCGCTGATCGCGGTGCTGATGAGCGGCAGCGCGGTGGCGCTGAACTGGGCGCAGGAACACGCTGATGCGATCCTCGCTGCCTGGTACCCAGGCCAGTCCGGCGGCACCGCCATCGCACAGGCACTGGCCGGCGATTTCAATCCCGGTGGTCGCCTGCCGGTGACGTTCTACCGCTCGACAAAGGATCTTCCGGCCTATGTCAGCTATGACATGAAAGGCCGTACGTACCGTTATTTCACGGGTACGCCGTTGTATCCGTTTGGCTATGGGTTGAGCTACACCACGTTTGCCTATGACGCGCCCGTTTTGTCGACGCGGACATTGAAAGCGGGTGAACCATTGCGCGTGGGCGCGCGGGTACGAAACAACGGCGAACGTGCTGGCGACGAAGTGATACAGGTCTACCTCGAGTACCCGGAACGGCCGCAATCGCCCATCCGCAACTTGGTCGGATTCAAGCGAGTGACACTGAATCCCGGCGAATCGCGCGAGGTGGAATTCGAACTGGACGCACGCGCACTCAGCGACGTCGACCGCGCCGGTCAACGCGCGGTGGAAGCCGGCGACTACCGCGTATTCATCGGCGGCGGCCAGCCCGGCACCGGTGCACCCGGCAGCGAAGCTGCGTTTTCGATTCAGGGTCGGATGCCGCTACCTAAGTAACCAAGCTCTGTCGCGCGCCCTTGTAGAGCCGAGCTTGCTCGGCTGGAGCTTTCCCGGCAAAAAGCAGCCGGGCAAGCTCGGCTCTACAGGGAGCGCGGCAACAGGAGATTTTCCGATATGCCCACTCGTCGCGACATCCTTCAATTTCTTGGCGCCAGCGCAGGCGCCGGCATGCTTCCTGGTGCATTGCCAGTCCTCGCCACTGCCTCGGCTGCGAAGGAAGGCGCGTTTCCCAGCAAGCGCCCACCGAAGGGCGAACGCCGCTTCGTCAGCGCCGCGGTAGAACGGCAGTTGGCGCAGATCAAGAAGCAGATCGCCGATCCCGAATTGGCTTGGCTGTTCGAGAACTGCTATCCGAACACGCTCGATACCACCGTGCAGACCGGCACCCGCGACGGCAAGCCGGATACCTTCATCGTCACTGGCGACATCGACGCGATGTGGCTGCGCGATTCGTCCGCGCAGGTGCATCCCTATCTCCCACTGGCGAAACAGGACGCGGCGCTGCGGCGGATGCTGCATGGCCTGATCCGGCGCCAATCGCTCTGCATCCAGCTCGATCCATACGCCAACGCCTTCTTGCCCGATGGCGTGACCCAGCGCCTGGAGTGGTCGGTCAACGACATCACCGAGATGAAACCCGGCGTGGGCGAACGCAAATGGGAAATCGACTCGCTGTGCTACCCGGTCCGTCTGGCGCACGGATATTGGCGGGCCACCGGTGATACCGCCCCGTTCGACGACGACTGGCGCCAGGCGATGCGCATAGTCGTGCGCACTTTCCGCGAGCAGCAACGCCTGCACGATCTTGGCCCGTACAAGTTCCAGCGGCCGTCGCCGTTCGCTACCGAAACCTTGGTCCTGGGGGGCTACGGCCAGCCGACCCGACCCAACGGCATGATCCATTCGATGTTCCGGCCGTCGGACGACGCCTGTCTGTATCCGCTATTCGTGCCGGCCAATCTGTTCGCGGTGACGGTGCTGCGGCAGCTGGCCACGATGAGCGAGGCGATCCATCGCGACAACGACTTCGCCACCGAGTGCCGCACGCTGGCCGATGAAGTGGAACAAGCAACGCGCCAGCATGGGGTTATGCGCGACGCCGATGGCCAGCCATTCTGGGCTTATGAGGTGGACGGATACGGCAACCAGCTATTCATCGATGACGCCAATGCGCCGGGCCTGCTGAGCTTGGCGTACCTGGGTTGCTGCGAACGCAACGACCCGATGTTCCAGCGCACTCGCCAGCTGGCCTGGAGCGAACGCAATCCCTATTTCTACCGTGGCCGCGCCGCGCAAGGCGTCGGCAGTCCGCACAGCGGCATGGGCACGATCTGGCCGATGGCGATCGTCCAGTACGCACTCGCCAGCGACGACGATGCGCAGATCCGCCAGTGCCTGCATTGGCTCAAGACCTCCCATGCCAACACCGGCTTCATGCACGAATCCTTCGATAAGGATGACCCGACGAAGTTCACCCGCGATTGGTTTGCCTGGGCGAACACCCAGTTTGGCGAACTGATTGTCGATTTGGCGCGGCGCAAGCCGCATCTGTTGCGAGTGCCCTTGTAGAGAGTCGAAACACGTATTCAATGCTTCACGGAGAACACACCCAATGACAACCCGACGCGGATTCCTGCAAAGCGCCATCGCTCTCGCGCTGTTTGGCGGCACCGGCCTGTCCGGTCTCGCGCTCGCGCGTGCGGGCAGCTACGCGATGCCGGCTGACGCGCGCGTCAAGGCCGACCTCACTCGCCACGTCGATGTGTTCATCGGCACCGGCGGTCACGGCCACACGTTTCCTGGCGCCACGTTGCCGTTCGGCATGGTGCAGCTCAGTCCGGATACCTACAACGCGGTCTGGGATGCGTGCAGCGGTTATCACGAGTCGGACGGCTCGATCATGGGCTTCTCGCACACCCACCTATCCGGCACCGGCATCGGCGACATGCTCGACTTCCTGGTGGTGCCGCGGACGGGCGAGGTCAGACTGAAACCGGGTCCGTTGAATGCGCCGGACACCGGCTATCGCTCGCGCTTCGACCGCGCCGATGAGGCCGCGTCACCCGGCTATTACCGGGTGCGGCTGAAAGACACCGGCATCCACGCCGAACTGACCGCCACCGCGCGCGCCGGCCTGCACCGTTATCACTTCCCGAAGGGCAAGCCCGGCCATTTATTGCTCGACCTGTGCCACGGCTTCCAGGACAACGCATCCACCCCGACGCGAATCACCGACGCGCAGCTGCATATCGTCGACGAACGCACTATCACGGGCGGCCGCCGTGTCCACCAATGGGCAAAAGGTCGCTATATCTTCTTTGCCATGCGGCTGTCGCACCCGTTCGCGCAGGCACAGTTGTACAGCGATGAAAAGCCGCTGGCTGAGGATGCACGCCAGGTAGACGGCACCCAGTTGAAGGCGGCACTGCATTTTCCGGATGCGGGCGCCGCACCGTTACTGGTCAAGGTCGGTATCTCCGCGGTGAGTGCCGAGAACGCGCTGGCGAACCTCGATGCCGAGTTGGCGGACTTCGACTTCGCGCGCGTGCACGCCGAGGCAGTCGCGGCCTGGGAGAAGGAATTGGCGCGGGTTCGCATAGAAACCGACGACGATGCACAAAGGCGCATCTTCTACACTGGTCTCTATCACTCGCTGCTGGCACCCACATTATTCAGCGACGTGGACAGTCGCTATCGCGGCATGGACCTGCAGGTGCACACCGCGCCTGCGGGTTACCACAACTACAGCACCTACTCGCTATGGGACACCTATCGTGCGCTGCATCCGTTGCTGACCCTGGTGCAGCCCG
Organism: Pseudoxanthomonas sp. CCNWLY206-1; assembly: GCF_039710385.1. Lineage (NCBI taxonomy): Bacteria > Pseudomonadati > Pseudomonadota > Gammaproteobacteria > Lysobacterales > Lysobacteraceae > Pseudoxanthomonas > Pseudoxanthomonas sp. CCNWLY206-1. The sequence goes on from NZ_JBDKXI010000008.1 coordinate 16,547, forward strand.
AGCGCGTTCCTGACCTGATGCAGGGCCTGGTGCGTGGCGCGGCGGAATGTCCCGACGGCGTCGGCATCTGGCCGCTGCAGGGGGTGGAGACCGGCACCATGATCGGCTACCACTCCGTGGTGGCGCTGGCCGAAGCACACGCCAAAGGGTTCGATGGCATCGACTATGCCGCGGCTTGGCCGTTGTTCCGCAAGCGCGCAATGGATGACGACTTCCATGGCCTGCCGTACTACCGCAAGCTCGGCTACGTCCCTAGCGACAAAGTCAGCGAAGCGGCCAGCCGCACCTTGGAATACGCGTATGACGACTGGGCCAGCGCGCACCTGGCCCGTGCGGCCGGCGCCGAAGACGACTATCGCGCACTCGTGGCCCGCTCACGCAACTATCGCCATCTGTTCAACGAGGACAGCGGCTTCATCCAACCGAAACTGGAGGATGGCAGCTGGGCCAAGCCGTTCGACCCGCGCGCACTCGGCCACATGAAGCGTTGGCACGACTTCACCGAATCCAACGCATGGCAGGCAACCTTTCTCAATCAGCACGATCTGTACGGCTACATGGAATTGTTTGGTGGCCGCGACGGCTTCGTGAGCAAGCTCGATGAACTATTCACTACAAGCTCCGAGCTACCCGCGGGTGCGCCGCCGGACATCGACGGCATGGTTGGCCAGTACGCGCATGGCAACGAGCCCAGCCATCACGTCGCCTATCTCTATGCTTACGCCGGCCAGCCATGGAAAACGCAAGCGATGGTGCGCCGGTTGCTGCGCGAGCAATACCGCGACGCGCGCGACGGTTTGTCCGGCAACGAGGATTGCGGGCAGATGAGTGCCTGGTACGTGCTCAGCGCGCTGGGCTTCTACCCGGTCGACCCGGTCAGCGCCAACTACGTGATCGGCAGTCCGCTGTTTCGCCGCGCCGAGCTGGATGTAGGCGGCGGCCGCACCCTGCGCATCGTCACCCGTCGCAACAGCGCGCAAAACATCTACGTGCAAAGCGTGCGCTGGAACGGCAAGCCGTATACACGCAGTTGGCTGCGTCATGCGGATCTGGTGGCAGGCGGCACGTTGGAATTCGTGATGGCGCCGGAGCCTAATCGGGAGTTTGGTAGTGCGCCGGATGATTTGCCGCCGTCGTTTGTTTGAAGGTCGGGAGGTGGGCTGCGACGAATCGCTGGCCGCTTTTCTTCCCTCTTTTTTAAAAGGGGGATTGAGGGGGATTTGCTCTTGCTGTTGCTTCTTAGGAGCAAAAGCAAATCCCCCTCAGTCCCCCTTCTTCGAAGGGGGAGGCGGAAGCAAAGAACTTGCCGCTTTCCTCTTCTACGCCGAAAAAAAAGACTGAAGAGATTTTCCATGCTACGCAACATCCTCACATCACTCGTCCTTGCACTCGCGCTGGCAGCACCCGCCAAAGGCATCGCTGCCGAACCCTGGCCGGTGTTCTCAACCCACGCTGCCGACTTCACCCGCGACGGCAAGCCCTACCAGATCGTCTCCGGTGCGATTCATTTCCAACGCATTCCACGCGAGTATTGGAAAGACCGCCTGCAGAAGGCGCGTGCGCTGGGTCTGAACACGGTCGAGACCTATGTCTTCTGGAACCTGGTGGAGCCGCGACGCGGCGAGTTCGATTTCCAGGGCAATAACGATGTCGCCGCCTTCATCCGCGAAGCTGCCGCGCAAGGCCTGAACGTCATTTTGCGTCCCGGCCCGTACGTCTGCGCCGAATGGGAAGCGGGTGGCTATCCGGCCTGGCTGTTCACCGAGCCGGGCATGCGCGTGCGCAGCCGCGATCCGCGCTTCCTCGCCGCCAGCGGTACGTACTTGAAAGCCGTCGCCGAGCAGGTACGTCCACTGCTCAACGGCAATGGCGGTCCGATCATCGCGATGCAGGTCGAGAACGAATACGGCTCCTTCGATAACGACCGTGCCTACATGCAGGCGAACCGCGAGTTGTTTGTGAAAGCTGGCTTCGACAAGGCACTTCTATTCACTTCCGATGGCGCCGACATGCTGGCCAACGGCACCCTGCCCGGCACGCTGGCCGTGGTGAACTTCGCCCCCGGCGAAGCCAAGAGCGCATTTGAGAAGCTGGAGAAATTTCAGCCAGGCAAGCCGCGCATGGTCGGCGAATACTGGGCAGGCTGGTTCGATCATTGGGGCAAGCCACACGCCAACACCAACGCGAAACAGCAAGCAGAAGAACTGGAATGGATGCTGCGTCAGGGCCATTCGGTGAACCTGTACATGTTCATCGGTGGCACCAGTTTCGGCTTCATGAATGGCGCCAACTTTCAGAACAATCCCAGCGACCACTACGCACCACAGACCACCAGCTACGACTACGACGCAGTGTTGGATGAGGCCGGGCGGCCGACACTGAAGTTCACGCTGTTCCGCGACGTGATCGCACGCGCGACCGGCGTACAGCCGCCGCCGCTGCCGGCGCCGGTGCGCTTCGCTTCGATACCAAAGATCGCGCTGAGCGAATCGGCCTCGCTATGGGACAACCTGCCCGCGCCGATCATCAGCGAAACACCGCTGCCGATGGAAGCCTACGGCCAGGACTACGGCTACATTCTTTACCGCACCACGGTCACCGGCCCGCGCAAAGGCGAGCTGTACCTGGGCGACGTGCGCGACTACGCGCGCGTCTATCTTGACCGTAGGGCAAGCGGTAGCGTTGAGCGCCGATTGAAGCAGGTGTCGGTGGCGCTGGACATACCGGCGGGAGAACACACCATCGACGTACTGGTGGAGAACAGCGGGCGCATCAACTACGGCACGCGCATGGTCGATGGCCGTGCGGGCTTGGTCGATCCGGTACTGCTGGGTGGCGAACGGCTACTGGGCTGGCAGGTGTTTCCGTTGCCGATGCGTTCGCCTGACACGCTGCGCGGGTGGACAAAGAACAAAGTGGAAGGTCCGGCGTTTCACCGCGGCACCCTGCGCATCGCTGCGCCCGCTGACACCTGGCTCGACATGAGTGCGTTCGGCAAGGGCTTTGCCTGGGTCGACGGCCGCAACCTGGGCCGCCACTGGAATATCGGTCCGCAACGCACACTGTATTTCCCCGCGCCGTGGCAGCGTAAAGGCGACAACCAGATCGTGGTGTTCGACCTGGACAGCGTCGACGCCGCCCACGTTCGCGGCGTGAAAGACCCGATATGGAGTACCGCTGACTGAGGTGCGCGCCGCGCTTCCTGCCACTCTCTTATCCACTCCCTGATTCGAGCGGCTCTTGGCCGCTCCATCGTCCATGAGGTAATCCCCCGATGACTCGCCCCGCTCGCTTCCCATTCCGCCGATTGGCTGCGCTCAGCTTGTATCTCCTGTCCCTGCCGCTGGCCGCGACGCAGAACTTCTCCGATGTGCGCCCGTCGCCACAACAAGTCGCGTGGCAGGAGATGGAGTTCGGCGTGATCGTCCATTTCAATCCCAACACCTGGCTGGACCAGGAATGGGGCGACGGCACCGCGAAACCCTCGGTGTTCAATCCCGATCAGGTCGATCCTGCGCAATGGGCGCGCGCCGCCAAGGCCGCCGGCGCGAACTACCTGATCCTGGTTGCCAAGCACCACGATGGCTTCGCTTTGTGGCCTACCGGACAGAGCGAGTATTCGGTCAAGAAGAGCCCCTGGCTGGGAGGCAAGGGCGACCTCGTCAAGATGACCAGCGAAGCAGTTCGCAAGGAAGGCATGGGCTTCGGCATCTACCTGTCGCCATGGGACCGGCACGAACCGAAATACGCGGATTCCAAGGCGTACGACAAGTTCTATGCGGCGCAGCTGGTGGAGCTGGCACTCAACTATGGACCGATCACCGAATGGTGGCTGGATGGCGCCGGCAGCGCTGGCCATGTCTATGATTTCGATAAGTACATCGAAGAACTGCGCACCTACCAGCCCAACGCGATGGTGTTCGCTGACACAGCGTTGTTCGAGTATGGCGATATCCGCTGGGTCGGCAACGAAAGCGGCTTCATTGAGGGCGAGAACTGGAACGTGATCGATCGCCATGGCTATCTGCGTTGGCGGCCCATCGAAGTGGATACGCCACTACACCATCTGCAATGGTTTTGGCATCCCAACAGCGATCAGACCCTCAAGAGCCTGGATGAGCTGGTGGAGATCTGGGAGAAAAGCGTGGGCCTGGGCGGACAGCTGGTGCTCGGCATCGCACCGGATAAGCGTGGCCTGCTACCGGAAGCCGATGTGCAACGGCTGCGCGAGCTCGGCGAAGCGATCCAGGCGTTGTACGGGCCGGCGAAGAATCTGGTGCCTGGCAATCTGAAAAGCGCGAGCAGCATCACCGCCGCGGTCGATGGCGATCGCGACACGTTCTGGAGCGCGTCAGACGGGTCGCACCACGCAACGCTGGAGTTGAACTTCAAGCAACCGGTGACCTTCGACAGCGCCTTGGGCATGGAATGGATCAATGCCGGCCAACGCGTGCAGAAATACGCAGTGGAAGCCTGGCAGGACGGACGCTGGGTACGGCTGGCGCAGGCCCAGGCCATCGGGCGGATGAAGATCGATCATTTCGCCCCCGTCACCACCTCGCGCGTCCGCCTGAACATCCTGTCCAGCTCCGATCCGGTACACATCCGCGAGTTCCAGCTGTTCAATACCGGCAAGGGCGCGCCCAAAGCGCAGTGAGAGGGAAGAGGGAAGAGGGAAGAGAAGGAAAGAAGGAAAGAAGGAAAGAAGGAAAGAGGGAAAGACGACTTTGCTTTACCCCTTTTTAAAGGGGGACTGAGGGGGATTTGCTTTTGCCCTTCTCCCAGCCAGAGCAAGAAAACCAGACCAACCATGGCAACGATTTGTCAGCACTTCAAACCCACATGCATCCTCAACGCGCCAGCAATCTACCCGCCCTTCTTCCACTCATCTGCTTGATGTTCACGGCATGCGCCACCCCGCGCGTGCCTTCGCCTTCCCCCCTCATGCTGGAAGAATTCATCGCGACGCATCCATCGACGCCACAAAGCCACGCCTCCACTCTGGTCGAAGCCCATGACGGGACCCTGCTCGCAGCGTGGTTCGGCGGCGAGCATGAAGGCGCGGCGGATGTGGGCATCTGGCTCGCCCGTCGCGACGCCGGAGGCTGGCAACCGCCGCAGCGCGTCGCCGATGGCGCGCAGCACAGCGGTCCACCGCGCCCGGCGTGGAATCCCGTGCTGTTCCAACCCGCGCAAGGCCCGTTGCAGCTGTACTTCAAGGTCGGACCGAACCCGCGGCAATGGTGGGGAATGCTTACCGTGTCCCATGACGACGGCATGCACTGGTCCGCACCGACGCATCTGCCGGATGGCATTCTCGGACCGATAAAGAACAAACCGCTGCAACTACCCAACGGTCGCATCCTTGCGCCCAGCAGCAGCGAAGACGAAGCCGACGGCTGGCGCGTACACATCGAAACCAGCGACGACAGCGGCGCGCACTGGCTACGCGGCGCGGCCCTCAATAACCCTGCGCATATCGGCGCCATCCAGCCCAGCCTGCTGCGCCACCGCGACGGTCGCCTGCAAGCGCTCGGGCGCAGCAAACAGAACCGGGTATTCAGTGTCTTCTCCCACAACGACGGTATCAGTTGGGAACCGATGACGTTGCTGGATATAGAAAACCCCAATGCCGGCACCGATGCGGTGATGCTGCACGACGGCCGCGCATTGCTGGTCTACAACCCCACGGCGGCCGGCAAGGACTGGTGGGAGGGCCGCGGTGTGCTGGCGGTGGCATTGTCGAGTGACGGTGTGCATTGGCAGCGTGCACTGACATTGGAGAACAGTCCCGCGGACGAATTCTCCTATCCGGCGGTTATCCAGACCCGCGACGGGTTGGTGCACATCAGCTACACATGGAAACGGCAGCGGATCAAACATGTGGTGCTGGATCCGGCGCTGCTTCCCTTCCCTGAAGGTAAGACTGTCCCGCCAGAACACACCACTCCGGACCCAATTGGTATGCTCCCGCCCGATCACGAACGGCGCCAGACCACCCGCTTGTTTGGCGGTTATGCTTTGGCAGCCGGGGCTCAGCCACGCACGGCCAGTCGCGCCAGTGACGTACGCCACAGAAGCACACCGGCGCCCCACAATAACGACCCCGCACGACTTGCAGGCATGTCCCGTTTGCCGCAGGATGCGAGAGGTTGGATCGATCTAAAACGGACTTGGTGACGCTTTGGACAAACCGCGCAGAATCACCCTGAACGACATCGCACACGCCTGTGGGGTTTCCCGCGCAACGGTGTCGCTGGTGCTGCGCCGCAGTCCGCTGGTGCATGCCGACACACGCCGCCGGGTCGAGGCGGAAATGCAGCGTCAGGGCTACGTCTATAACCGCGCCGCCGCCAACCTGCGCCAACGCGTGTCCACCACGGTGGCGCTGATCATCAATGATCTGTCCAACCCGTTCTTCGCCGAATTCGCCGCTGGTGTCGATGAAGCGCTCGGCGCCAAGGGCTACGTCACCCTGCTCGGCAGCAGCAACGAGTCGCCCGCGCGGCAACGCCAGCTGCTGGGTTCGATGGTGGAGCATCATCCCGCCGGCATCATTCTGTCGCCGGCCGAGAACAGCGACGTCGCCGATGTGGAACTGGCGATCGGGCGGCATGCACCGCTGCTGGTCTTCAACCGCGAACTGACCGGCGCTCCGGTTCCGGGTTTTGAATACGACTTTGTTGGACTCGACAATCGCGCCGGCGCGCACGCAGCGACCAAGCGGCTGTTGGAGTTGGGCCATCGCCACATCGCCTTCTATGGCGGCCACGCTGATTCCAGTTCTTGTCGCGGCCGCCGCCTGGGCTATCAGGATGCGCTGCGTGAAGCCGGCATCACCGCCGATCCCCGCTGGATGATCGAGACCACGCCTACGCGCCTGGAAGCCAGTGCACACGCCGACGCGCTGTTCGCTATCGATCCGGCGCCGACAGCGGCCGTTTGCTACAACGACGCGGTGGCACTCGGCCTGATGTTAGGGCTGACCCGGCTGGGCCGCCACCCTGGCGTCGATTTCGCTGTCACCGGTTTCGACAACATTCCCGAAGCCGCGGTCGGCGTCCCGCCACTGACCACGTTGGATGCCGACCCGCGCGCGCGCGGTCGACAGGTGGCCGAACTTGTCCTGCAGCGTGCCGCCACGCCGTCCATGCCGCGACGTTCGGTCATCGTGCCCGTGCTGCTGACCGAACGAGAGAGCACTCCGCGTGCGCTCCATATTTGACTACTCCACCGGTAACAAGAAGTGATTGCTGATAGATGAGCGCCGCCAACAACACCATTCTTTGCTTCGGCGAAGCGTTGATCGATTTTCTCGCCAGTGAGCCGTCGGAAGGCGAAGCGCGCAGTTTCCGTCAGTTCGCCGGTGGTGCGCCGGCCAACGCCGCGGTCGCGGTGGCGAAACTGGGTGGCCGGTGCGAATTCGTCGGCATGCTCGGCGAGGACATGTTCGGCGACTTCCTGCTGCAGAGTCTGCGCGAAGCCGGCGCCGGTGTTCGCTACGTACGCCGCACCTCGGCGGCGAAAACCGCGCTGGCCTTCGTCTCGCTGGATGCGCACGGCGAACGCAGCTTCAGTTTCTATCGCCCGCCCGCCGCCGACCTGCTGTTCCGCGATGAAGATTTCGATGCCGATTGCTTCCGCTCAGCCGGCGTGTTTCATGCCTGCAGCAACAGCCTGACCGACGCCGACATCGCCGCCACGACACTATCGGGCATGGCCCGTGCACGTACCGCGGGGGCACTGGTCAGCATCGATCTCAACCTACGCCCCGCGTTGTGGCCAGATGCGACGCCCGCGCTGCCGGTGCTGTGGGGTGCGCTCGAAGCCGCCGACCTGATCAAGCTGGCGCGCGAGGAACTCGAGTACCTGAAGGAAGGCCGATTCTCCGACGACGACATCGTCGCCCGGCTGCTTCGCAGCGCACGGCTGGTGCTGATCACCGACGGCGCCGCGCCAATGCGCTGGTTCGCGCGTGAACGCAGCGGCGAACTACCGACCATCAAGGTCAAGGCCGTCGACACCACGGCCGCCGGCGATGCCTTCATCGGCGGCCTGCTGTTGCGGCTTCAACGCGAAGGGATTGATGCGCGTACATTCGATGCGTTCCTCGCGCAGCCGGAAGAACTCGAACGCTGCCTGCGCTTTGCTTCGGCCTGCGGCGCGCTGGCGGTCACCCGGCATGGCGCGTTTGCCGCGCTACCCACGCATGCGGAAGCGGTCGCGCTGCTGCGTGCCTCTGTGGTGAATGCATAACGATGAAGCGAACCCTGCCGCTGCCTGCATCCTACGGTGCACGAACGCGGCAGTTCGCACTCCGTGTCGGCGTCGAACCTGTACGGCGGGATCTGTCGCCAACGCTCAGCGGCGATCAGGAGAAATGCGTTGCTTATGCCTTCGCCGCGGCCTCGCGCAGCGCTTCGACGATGCGACGTACCTCGGCGGCATCGCTACGGGTTTCACCACCCGCCATCCCCAATGCGTCCGCCGGCATGAACCGCATCCGCGGTGGCAGCGCGCGCTTGGCCGAAGCATGGAACTCACGCGCACCCGTCGCGGCCATGAGCGCGGCAATGTTGCCGGCACCGATGCCTGCCCCCGGCATGATCTCGATGCGTCCAGCGGCATGTTCAATCAGCCGTCGCAGGTTGGCACTGCCTTCCATTGCGCTGGCCGCGCCGCCGGAACTGAGAACGCGCGCGCAGCCGAGGCCGATGATCGCCTCCAGCGCAGCCGCAGGATCACGGCAGACATCGATGGCGCGATGGAACGTCACGTCGATGCCGTTCGCAGCGGAGACCAGCTCCCGGCAACGCGTTACGTCCACGTCGCCATCCGCGGTCAGCGCACCGACCACCACGCCGTCGCAACCGGCTGCGGCACAGTGCGCAATGTCGGCGAGCATCGTTGCGTGCTCTTCTTCTGCGTATGCGAAATCACCGGCGCGCGGCCGTATCAGCACATACACCGGGATAGATAGTTTGTCGCGCACCAATGCGACCTGTCCTGGCGAAGGTGTCAGGCCACCGAGTTCCAGCGCCGAACATAGTTCGATGCGCGAAGCACCACCCTCCTGCGCGGCCAGTGCAGAAGCAAGCGAATTGGCGGCGATTTCAAGGACGTACGGGGTGCTCATCAGGCACGCTCCTGTTCGAAGGGTGTTCCGTTCACTACGTGTCGGCTCCTGTTCTGACCAGACAATGATGCCACTGCAACAAGTGCAACAGGTGTTCACTGGCGAAGAACGGTGATTATGCAGAAAAAGGAAAAACCAAGGCCCTTTCCGGGATCGATTCTCGCGTCATCCAATACCGGCATGGACACGGCCGGCTCGAATCTAACTGCAGGCGCCCGGGATTCGGCTGAGCCATGCAGCAACGCAAAGCAACCACCAATCGGGAACAACGAATGAAACCGCTACGACTCTTATTGGCCGCACTGCTGTGCGCGGCGCCCTTCTCCGCCGCCCATGCCGACAGCCCCGGTGATTACGTGCCGGAAACCGATCCGCTGGTGGTGCGGAAGCTGGAGCAATGGCAGGACTGGAAGTTCGGTTTCATGATGCACTGGGGCCCATACAGCCAATGGGGCGTGGTGGAGTCGTGGTCTATCTGCTCCGAGGATGTGGAGTGGTGCAAGCGCCCCGAGGGCGAGGCCTACGTCGACTACGTCAAACGCTACGAGCAGTTGCCGACCACGTTCAATCCGATCAAATTTGACCCTGAAAAGTGGGCGCAGGTTGCGAAGGATGCCGGCACGAAGTACGTGGTATTCACCACCAAGCACCACGACGGCTTCAACATGTACGACACGCGGCAGAGCGACTACCGCATCACCGCGCCGAACGTGCCATTCCATACCAGCCCGCGTGCCGACATCACCAAGGAAGTTTTCAATGCGTTCCGCTCCGAAGGTTTCGGAATAGGCGCTTATTTTTCCAAACCCGATTGGCACAACGACAACTACTGGTCGCCGCGCTGGGCCACGCCCAACCGCCACAACAACTACGACACCCGCAAGCATCCGGATATGTGGAAGCGCTTCGTGGATTTCACCCACGCCCAGCTCGGCGAACTGACTTCCCAATACGGTCCCGTCGACATCCTGTGGCTGGACGGTGGCTGGGTGCGCCCAACCGACACCATGGGGGACGTGGCAGGAGGTAATGCCGGCGTTCCGTGGCAGCAAGACATCGACATGCCGGCCATAGCGGCGATGGCACGCAAGAACCAGCCCGGCTTGATCGTCGTCGATCGTGCAGTCGGTGGACGTTTCGAAAACTACCGCACGCCGGAACAAAAAATCCCCGACGAACCCTTGCTCTACCCGTGGGAAACCTGCATGACCCTCGGCGATTCCTGGTCTTACACGCCGAACGACAACTACAAATCCGCGCGCAGTGTGGTGCAAATGCTGGTCGACGTGGTCGCGAAGGGTGGCAACTACCTGCTTAACGTCGGTCCCGACGCCAACGGTGAACTTCCACCGGTCGCCGTGGAACGCCTGAAGGAAATTGGCGCATGGATGAAGGTCAATGGCGAAGCAATCTACGCCAGCCGATCCGTCGCACCGTACCGCAATGGCAAGTTCCGTTACACGCGACTCAAGGATGGCACCGTGTATGCGATCTACCTGCCCGACGCGAAAGAAACGAAGTTGCCGGCAACGCTGCGTATTCCCGGCCCTGCACCGACTGCGGGCACGGAAGTGAAGCTGCTCGGCAATGACGCGAAGCTGACCTGGCGTCGCGAGGGCGACACCACGGTGGTGGAGATTCCCGCAGCGCTACGGAAAGACACGGCCAACGCTTATGCCTGGGCTATTCGTTTGCCGGGTGCGGTGACGCCTAACTGACTGGCGGTCAAGATGCACCAAAAAAGCCCGGCCTAACGCCGGGCTTTTTTTCATCCACGGTAGCCATCATGATCCTGTGGGAGCGCCGTCCCGGCGCGAGCTTTTGATCTTTGCCGCGATCTGGCGGAAGAGCTCGCGGCGGGACGCCGCTCCGCGCCCCGATAGCCATTCGGCACGCGCGACCACAAACGCGCCGCAGCGCGTCCGGATGGCGAACAAGCTTCTGCCGCATTCTGACGGGAAGAGCTCGCGGCGGGACGCCGCTCCGCGCCCCGATAGCCATTCGGCATGCGCGACCACAAACGCGCCGCAGCGCGTCCGGATGGCGAACAAGCTTCTGCCTTATTCTGACGGGAAGAGCTCGCGGCGGGACGCCGCTCCTACAAAAGCAAAAGCGCACGGCGCTCTCATCAACATCCCAGCGGCATCAAAAACTCCACCGTGGTGACTTCCACCCACTGTCCTTTGCGTAGCGCTTCCACCCGCATGCGCACCTTGCTGATGCCCACATAGGTCGGATGATCGCCTGCCTTACTTACCGGCGCCAACAGACCCAGCCAATGCGACACCGAATCTTCCATTCCTTCGCGCACCAATGCCGCACGCGTCGCGGCTGTTATATCCGTTGCACGCACCGACGGAAAACAACCGGACTCCTGCTCGTTGGGCGCAGGCAAGACAAACATAAACTGGCCGGCGGTATCCGCCAGCTTCCATTCCGAGACACAGTGCTTCCAATCCACGAGGTCGATATGCGGACCGTCATCACCTACGGCGAGACTGGTCTCGAACTGCACGCGCACGCGGTATTCGCCGCCAGCATCGCGTGGTGTCAGCCGCAAGAAGGCGCCATAGATCTCGTCGCCCACTTCCAGCGACACCTGTTGCGTGCGCGGCACCGGCGCCGCCTGGCGCCAACCGGAGAACACATGCTCGGCACCCGGCAGCGAAGGCGAAATCTCGAGGGCGGCCAGCTCCGATGCCCGTGCCGTGGCCACGATGCATAGCATCACCGTACCGAGCATCAGCCAACGGACGATCTGCGACATGACATGCCCCTTCCCGATTTTCCCCAGACGGATAGTAGCGCAGCTGGGTGGAGGCTGATGAGCTTCGGACAGCCGCTTATCTGGCACGACGACACCTAACTGGAGCAGCGAAGATGTGCCATTACCTGAACATTAGCCAGCTTGCGCCAGTTCCCCACCTCCGAAGGGGAAAGCTGGATTCGAAATGACCCAGTGACCAGCCATTCGGCTGTTAAAAGTCGCTCCGCTGCAACCGGCTACGCTCTCCAGCGGTGAGCCATATTTGTGGGAGCGACGTGAGTCGCGACGTTGATGTTTCCGGTCGCGACTCACGTCGCTCCCACAAGGTAGCTACATACGAGCTGGTTGGAAGCGCGAACGACCCAGGTCGATCAAGAGCGTTCCAGTTCAAATTGACTACTTCCTGTCGCCGAGCATGTAGGACACGGAACGGCTTTCGAGCTACTCAATATCATGGGCGGTCGGCCCAGCTATGGTATTCCGGTCTTGCGCCGAAACCTTCACTGCCGCCCTGAAGCAGAAAGAGCCCGGCTCACGCCGGGCTCTTCCTTTCCACACCTATTCCAGCAACTACATCAATCAAACCGGTAAACAACCTCCGCGGCTACCTCACGACCCACCGGATTAGCCACGCAGAAGGCAAAGCCACCGCACCACTTGTCCTGATAGTGATCGTCGAGGATGTTGTTGACGTAGAAGTTCAAGCGCAGGGCATCCGTGGCCTGATAGCCGAGGCTCGCGTTCCAGTAGATCCTGTCCTGATTGTAGTAGTCCACCAATTCGCTCTGCTGGCCGTAGCTGATGCTGCGCTCGCCAGCGTCGTTCTCGCGCAGATCCGTGCAGTCAGTGGCCACATCCGGGCGGAACCCGTTGGGCAGTGCGGTACACCCGTCGAACCGATCGCTACGCGTGCCTGCGGTCCAGTCCACGTACAGCACCGCGGTCCAGGGATCCAAAGTCCAGGTCGCACTGGCGCGGCCTCGATAACGGATCTGGCGCTCGCGGTCACGGACGTTCTCGAACAGGTCGTCTTCGAACTGAGCGTACTTGTAGGTCAGCTGCCGGGTGTAGTTAAGCGCGAAATCGAAGCTTCCCCAGTTCTCAGTCTGCAGGCTATAGCGCGAAGCCACGTCGACGCCGCTCACGCTTTGCTTGGCGCGATTAATCGGGCCGATCTCGACGCGGGTGACCACGCCGTTGGCGTCGCGCGTCACGCGGCTGAGCTGCAGGTCGCACAGCGCCTGGCTGGGCGGTGTCCGGGCGGGTTTATCGGCGGGCTGCTGCCCGGTGATGCAGTAGGCCTCGTCCAGCAACACCTGGTCGGCGCCGACGTCGTCGATTGCATCGTCGATGTTGATCCGCCAATAGTCTGCGCTGACCGAGAAGTTCTCGAACGCGTCCCACACGAAGCCGTAGGTGAACGAATCACCGGTTTCATACAACAGGTCTTCGGAGCCCTGTCGCGCGATCACCGGATTGTCGATGTGGTACGGATCGCCCACACCGCCTGGGCAATTACTGGTCTGCCGATTGGGGTCCGTCAGACAGGTCCGGTAGTCAACCTGGTCGGCAACGCTTTCGCTCGGATCGGCGTAGACGTAATGCATGTCCGGCGCGCGGAAGCTGGTGGCGTAGCTGCTGCGCAGCAGCAAGCTGGAGAACGGACGCCACTCCAGACCCACGTTGTAGGTGGTGGCGGCATCGTCGGCCACCGCGTCATAGCGGTCGTAGCGGCCCGCGGTCGACAGGGTCAGGCTCTTGAGCAACGGGATCTTGAATTCCACGCCCGCCGCGTAGCGTTTGCGCTCGCCGCCGCCGGTCTCGACGTTGCCGAAGGGCGTTTCGTATACGGGATTAAGGCCCATGGTGTTGGGATCGGGCGTCAGCTTGTAACCCTGCTCCGCGGCTTCCAGCACGCCGGCAAAGCCGATCGGCCCGGCCCAGCCCTCGAACAGATCACCGCTGAGTACAGCGCTGGCCTGGGTAAGCCAAGTGCGTGATTTCTTGTCGCCGACGGCGCGAACGCCTTCATAGTCGCTGCGGGAGACCGGATTCCAAAGCCGGTTGTAGTCAGGAGCATGGATTTCCAGCCCGCTAGCCGCATCCGTACCCAGTGATGGGCCCAGGAAGAATTCCGTGGCGCGGGTGTTGTGGATGATCGGGAAGAGCTCTTGGATCTCATACTCGGCGCGCCCGGCCATCACTTCCCAGTCGAAGCGATCGCTGAAGACGGTGCCACGCAGGCCGGCACTGAAATCCCAGTTCGTCTCTTTGGATTTGGTCAACGCGCGGTCTTCGCCGCCGATCTCACTGGGCACGAAGGCACGCGCCAGGTTGCGCTCCTGACCGCTGTCGCGGTCGATGTAGTTCTGGCTGCCCCACGACGGCATGAAGGTGTTGCTCTTGCCGGTCGAGTCCCAATAGCCGTAGGTCGCCCAGGCTTCGACGTTGCCGAACTGCTTGGTGCCGTACAGGTACAGCGAGAGGTCCTTGCTGGCATTGCGCAGCGTCCAGTGCTGGAACACGGACCGGTCAGCGCACTGCCAGCCGGTATCGGTCCGCGCACCATTGAAATCGTTGTACAGCACGCGATTGTGCTCGTAGAAATCGCCGCCGAACTGGTCGCAGGCGCCGGTCGGCGGCCTGAGCCGCACACCGTTGGTTGCGTCGAAGAGACGGATGCCGACTTGCGGGGTGTTGGTCGCGCCGCCTTCCTGCACGCCGCCATAGCTCCAGGTGCGGCGCGGTGCATCGTTCTCCTCATCCATGAACGGCCGTTCGTGCGACCACAGCGGCTCGCGGTCGAAGTATTGCAGCGTGTACACCACGCTCCAGTCCTCGCCAGACCGGCCGCCGGACCAGGAGACGTCGCGTACGTCGCGTCCGCCCTCGGTGGTGGTGCCGTAGCGCGCACGCAGGGTGTCGCCGTCGATGTCCCGCTTCAGGATGACGTTGACCACGCCGGCCACCGCGTCGGAGCCGTAGATCGCCGATGCGCCGCTGGAGAGCACCTCGATGCGATCGACGATGCCGGTGGGAATATTGTTGTAGTTGGCGAAGTTGCTCTTGCCCTGGTACGGCATCGGGTAGTCGGCCACGCGGTGGCCGTTGATCAGCAGCAGGCTGCGGCCGGGACCGAGGTTGCGCAGGTTGAGCGGACTGGCGTTGACCGAACTTTGGCCCCAGTCGTAGTCGTTCTGCACATTGCCGGTGACCTCGGTCAGTGAGCCGAGCGCTTCATAGACCGTGGTGAAGCCTTCCTTCCTCATCTGATCACCGGTGATGACCGTCACCGGCGCCGGGCCTTCGACCTCCGCGCGCTTGATGCGCGAACCGGTGACCAGGACCGAGTCGAGTGTCTTGGCGCTTTCGGCGGTTGCAGCGGGTGCGTCCGTCTGCTCTGCGGGCGTATCCTGCGCCAGCGCCAATAGCGGCGAAAACAGCGCCAGCGCGAGTGCGCTCGCCAAGGCGTTGCGGTGAACAATTGAGTGCTGCATGAGTGCCCCCTCCGGACGTTGAATTAGGCCTAAATGGTCAACGCGATGAGCAGTATTCCGACCCCGGAACCATCGCGTCCGCTCGACATATCGAGATGTCAGCCGTGTGACATCGATCCCTCGGTGTGGAACATACGCGACAAGATCGTTAAAAATATGTGGCACAGATCACCCTTTTAGAACGATCTAAAAATGAATTTCATCAGTGAAACCGGCCCTACGGCTGCAGCGTTTCCACTCACGCGACGTAGACATGCAATACCGGCAACCTATGCGTCCTTGCGTCCGCAGATCGCAGCCATGGGTTGGCAGCAAGATCGACAAGTCCGCGCGACCCGCCCGTAGGAGCGCCGTCCCCGGCGCGAGCTTTTTTGCCTCTATCTCCTCGGCCCAACAGCAAGAGCTCGCGGCGAGGACGCCGCTTCTAAGACAGCGGGCGGCCGCACAACTGCTTCCCGGCATCGCAAACCGCATACACAAAACCAAAGCGCAGCGCGAACGCACACACATCGCCCGCCTTGTTCATCGCCAAAAGATACGCGCGAGGTCTTGCTCGCTTCCGGACCCTTGCGCACCAAGCACGCGACCACCATCCACGGTCCGTTTATCGCGGTCAGCATCATGCGATAAACGAGAGCGAAGCGTCGGAATATTTCCAGCAGAAGTTCCGGCCGTCACGGAAAGCGGTAACATCCGTTAGTCCTTTTCGTCGAATGCAGGTCTTCGGAAAAAAAGCCGTATTTCCCTGACTCCGCCGCGACTCACCGCGTGCATATCCTGTCGCGTTCGCTCCGTACTGCCATGCTCCCAAGCGTGCAAATCCCAGATGCTCGAGTTAATCGGGTAATCACAAAGTATTCACCTTACCAACGCTAGCGTCCCGCCGCGCAAGCAGGTCTTTTCGTTTCCGGAGTTCCGCCCGGCGCCCACGCTTGTGACCTTCTTCGCCGGCAGCTCCGCAGTTCGTCCGCATACACCTGTATTCCGTTCCGCCGATATGGCGAAGCGCTTCTTTCGCCGCTCCGCTTTTACCGTTCTACGACCCATCCACTTGCAGAGCCAATCGCTATGGACCAGATCGAAGACCGCATTTTCTCTGGACGAAGAGAGTTTCTGCGCCATTCCGGCATCGGCGTACCGTTGACGCTGGCAGGAGGCGCCTTACCTGCGTTGGGCCTCATGGCGATGGCGCCTACCGCCAAAGCGGCTTGTCCTAATCCCAACCCCAGCCGTACTCTTCCCACCCGGGTGATCGGCTCCGCCGTACTCAACGTGCGCGATTATGGTGCTCGCGGCAACGGTGTACACGACGACTCCGTCGCATTGCAGAATGCAGTCAACGCACTTCCGGCGAGCGGCGGTACCGTCCAAGTACCCGCAGGTATCTACTTGATCAACGCGACCCGAGCGGCAGGGAACCATGAGGAAGAGCGCTACGGAGTAAGGCTGCGCAGCAACATGCGTCTGGATCTGATGCAAGGTGCGGAGCTGGTGGCGATACCCAATAGCGATGATCCCAATCGGGCCACGGATCGCAACTACATTCTGTATGCCTACATGGCCAGCGAGCTGGAGATTTCCGGCGGCAAGATAGTCGGCGAGCGTACCCGCCATGAGGCTATAGCGGGAAAGAAAAGCGAGTGGGGCAACGGCATCCAGTTCCGTGGCGTCCAGCGCGCCACGATCCGCGATGTGGAGGTTTCTGACTGCTGGGGGGATTGCATTACTCTCGGCCGAACAAGCCTTGTGGATGGCAGCATGCCTTCAACCGACATCGTCATATCCAACGTCGTGTGTAGCGGTGCTCGCCGTCAGGGCCTTACGATCGGCACTACGCGCCGTGTAAGCGTCTATGACTCTGAATTCAACAATATCTTTGGCACCGGCATCTCCGGTTCCGGAAATGGAATCGTCGTCGAACCAGATGGCACCGGCGCCGCCGATGTAATTCATATCGAGAATTGCATAGCCCGCAATAACTTCGGCGCAGGAATTCACGTGGTAACGCTGGTTCAAGACGGAGCGACAGCCACGATAACCGGGGTGACCATCCGGCAATGCCGAGCGGAATACAACACGCACGGAATCCGTGTTCAAGGGGACCGCGTGTCCAATGGGTTTATCGCACTGAATCAGATTCGCAGCAATGGTCTAAGGGGTCTGGCATTGATAGCTGGTGTAAGCAACTACCAGGTCAGCGGAAACTACTTCTCAAACAACCACACCACGGCGCCAGCGACCAACACTCCTGCAGAGATTACCGGATGGGAGTCGCGGCTCTGGAAGCACATCCAGTACACCGATGACATCGACATTCAAGCCGCCGTTGGCAGGAATTTTTACTGGACCGTTTCGTGATGTGTTCAGTCCGTCCGTCGGCCACGTGGGGCCGACCTACTTACCGTAAACCGACTTCGCATCCAACAACGCATCCCGCTGTCCGGCATCGCAAACCGCATAGACAAAGCCCGAGTGCAGCGCGAACGCACCCACCTCGCCCGCCTTGTTCATCGCCAAGAAGCACACCTGCAAGGTCTTGCTCGCTTCCGGACGCTTGCGCACCACGCGCTCGATCGCCTCGCGGCACGCATCCATTGGCGACCGGCCCTGGCGCATCAACTCGACCACCAGGAAGCTGGCCGCATTGCGGATCATTTCCTCGCCCACGCCGGAAGCCGTAGCCGCGCCAACCTCGTTGTCGACGTAAAGCCCGGCGCCGATGATCGGGCTGTCGCCTACACGGCCATGCAGCTTCCACGCCATGCCGCTGGTAGTGCATGCACCCGCCAGACGACCGTTGCCGTCAAGCGCCAGGATGCCCAATGTGTCGTGATTGTCGCTATTGCCCGGCGTCTTCGCGCGCTCGGCATTGATCTGCGGCTGATACTTCGCCGTCTTCAGCCAATCGCGCCAGGCTTGCTTCGCCTCCGGCGTCAGCAATGCTTTCTTCTCGAAGCCCTGCTCCACCGCGAACTGCTGCGCGCCATTGCCGACCAGCATCACGTGCGGCGTCTTCTCCATCACCGCGCGCGCGACCGAGATCGGGTGCCCGATATCCTCGAGCGCCGCTACCGAACCGCAGCGCCCGTCGCCATCCATGATGCTGGCATCCAGCGTCAGCACCCCATCGCGGTCGGGATAGCCACAACGACCCACGGTGCTGTTGCATAACGTTGCCTCAGCCCAGCGCGCGCCGGCTTCCACCGCATCCAGCGCACTGCCACCGCCCGTCAGCACCGGCCACGCCGCCTGATTGGCGCCAACCCCGAAGTCCCACGTCGACACCACCCGCATGCGCGGCGGCGTGGCCACGGCACCGGCAGCAGCGGCACCATGGGGCAGCGCCAGCGCACCACCGGCAAGCAGGGTTGAATGCAGAAAGCGACGGCGCGTAGGCATGCGGATCTCCGTGGGGTTGCAACTAGGGGGACGCCCGCAATTGCGAACGATGAGCTTTGCTCGGCTCATCCTAACCATACCGCTTTTACTCGTCACCCCAGGAACGGAACAAGCGCAAGGCACAAACTCATACGCCAACTCTTTGGCCGACCCGAGGACGAGCGTCTGTTTCATGACCATCCTCGATGGCACCACGGTCCTAGATCTTCTAGTAGGAACGGTTACGCGATCTTTCATGCGAGGCTGGGTAGCAGCGCCATGCCCGGCGCGAACGTTCTATATCGCTTTATCTGGCGGCGGAGGGAAGAGCTCGCGGCGGGACGCCGCTCCTACGTGGATTCCTATCGGCGCTCCTACATGGTTCTGTTACATGAACGCTCCCGTCGGCTGATTGCATCAGGCTCATCGCTCTGACATGCTGAAAACCGCACACCAGGAGCACGATATGGTCAGAAGACCGCCGCCTCGCATACCCAGGCGAACAGGAAATGCCAACGGCCAACGCCGGCTGCAGGAACTCGCTGAACGCTTCAGAAGCGCGATGGCCGCTGGCGATCACACCGCCGGTGCGGGCTTCGCCGAACAGGCACTGAAATTGGTGCCAAACGATTTCACAGTGCTATCCGACTACGCGCTGTGCCTGATGCGCACGCGCCGTTACGAAGAAGCGTATGCCGTTTATCGGAAAATATTCGACGCTGCTCCTGAGCGGCAGCGGCAGGCTTCGGAAACCTGGCTGGACGGGCTGGCTGAAGTCTGCGGCTGGCTGGGACGGATGGGCGAGCTGCGCGAATACGGATTGCAGGCGCTTGAGAAAGACGACCGGCGTTTCGCGAACGGCAAGGCGTTCGAGTTACCGGGCACACCACCGCCATTTGACCCGACACGCCCGTCCGAAAACGTCGTCGTCTACACCTTGTTCGGTTCCAGTCCACGTTACTGCGAAAGCATGGTGCTCAATGCCCGCGTCTGCGGCGAACTCTTCCCTGGCTGGACGTGTCGGGTGTATCTGGATGACAGCGTGCCTGCACATGTGTCGTCACGGCTTGAGGCCGCAGGCGCGCAGCTGGTGAGGATGGATGGGAGCGACGACTCACTGCCGGCGCTGACTTGGCGCTTTCTGGTGGTCGACGATGCCAGCGTCAAACGCTTCTTGATCCGCGATGCGGATTCGCTGTTGTCGGAACGCGAACAGGCCGCGGTCGATGAGTGGCTGCGGAGTGGACTCTGGTTCCACCATATGCGTGACTACTTCACTCATACGGCGCTGGTGCTGGCCGGCACCTGGGGTGGATGCCACGGCGCACTCGGTAACATGCGGCAGATGATCGCGGAATATTCTTCCCGTTACCAAGACAAGGCGCGCTTTGTCGATCAAAGCTTTCTGCGCGAATGCGTTTGGCCGACGATGCGAAAGAGCCTGCTGAGTCACGACGAATTATTCGGCTTTCATGATGCACGACCATTCCCGCCGCATTCGCCAATCCGGTGGAGTGGCGCCGCTTTTCATGTCGGAAGCAACGCCAGTTACCAGCAGGTTGGTGCGACTAGCACGCTGACCGACGGGAAATTGCAGCGGGTTTTGTTTGAGGATAAGCAAGGGCCGCGAGAATACGAAGCGGCGGTGCGCAATGGTCAATGGCGACTTGACCTGCCGTTCTTTCTTGTCGAGGCATATTCGGCGGGGCGCCTGAAGATTACGGCGCTGGAAGGGTGAGAGACCGATAGTCAGAGAGAAACCATGACATCGCGAAAGGCTCTTGTAGCAGCGCCGTCTCGGCGCGAGCTTTTGATTTTGGCTTTATCGCGATCCGACAGGAAGAACTCGCGGCGGGACGCCGCTCCTAAAAGCGCAAAAGTCATGCAAGAGCGAAGACCCAAGCTCGTGTAGGAGTGTCGTCTCGGCACGAGTTCTTGATTTTGCCTTTATCGCGATCCGACAGGAAGAACTCGCGGCGGGACGCCGCTCCTACAAGCGCAACGGCTCATGCAAGCGCAATGGTCGCTCCCACAAAAGTAACGCCTGCCCCTGCATGAGCGGCGCCCTGCAAATCACCAGGCCAGCGTGACACCCACCTTGGCGGCTGCGCCATCGAATTTCGTGGCGGGAGTTTCATACCAGACTTTGCCGATGGAGGCATCCAGCGTCCATTTCTGCGTCAGCGGCTGGACTCGACGAAGCGATGCGTTCCGGAGCTTTCCGTCCTGCAGTTCGTCCATCCACTCATATTCATGAACGGACGTGCCCTTGCCCAACCACAGCTGGGTCGAGCCACCACCGCCATGGTCCTTGAGCCGTAACGACGCAACATTGCCATGACTGTTGCCGCCCGAGGATCGGCGGTAGCCGGTATAGCGATATGAGGTCGACAGTCTGTTGAAATAGTAAGTCGCGCCTACCGACAAGCCGACCACGGAAACGTCCCAGTGGTATTTCGAGTACTTGCCGCCCGCAGTCAGCACCGTGTTCGGAATAACCTTGAGGTTGAAGTCGTGAACCACTTCGCGATTCACGAACACCGGATCATCCGTGGAAAACGTGGCGGCAGTACGCGTGGACAGCTTTGGGTGCCAGTCGTGGTAAGCCACCGCCTGGAACCGCGAACCCGAGAACGCAACGTTCTCGCCGTAGTCCCGCTTACCCGTGGCCGCGCTGAGGACAACGGTGGTGGCATCGAATGAACCCACGACTTCGACATTCGCCACATTGCGCTGGCCATGGCCGTCGGAATAATCGACGTGTTCGATCGATACCGTCGCTTTTTCCATGCCAGCCTGTGCCGCGGTCGAACTGCACGCGAAAGCGAGGATAGCGATGGCGCAACAAGAAGGAGTTCTCACATTAGTGTCCTGTAGTTTGATCATGTTAGAGCGACGGTCTGCTGCATCAATCGGTACCTGCCCGTCGGCAGGTTCTTGGCGACCGTGATGCGGGGTTCAAACAGCGTGTCCGGGGCGATGGCCCGGCCCGGCAGCACAATCACCTGGATCCCAAGCGATGCGCGCGCACCGATCAACGCGCCCAGCTTTTCGAGACCGGTGTCGACAAGCTCGCCATTCACCATGACATGGATGGTCTGGCGGTCGAGGCGGTGATTGCTGGTGCGCACCTGCGCGCCCAGATAGGCGCAGGCTTCGATCTTGCTGTCGGCGATGAAGCACTGCGGACCGATCGATACGTTTTCTTCAATGATGGCGTTCTTGACCTCCGTGGCGAACCCGATTCGGCTACCCGCTCCAAGCCGTAGCGGGCCACGGATCATCGCCAGGTTGCCGACGAGGCAGTTGTCGCCGATCCAAGCCGGGCCCTGTATGTAGGCGCCGTGGCAGATCTTGGCTCCCGCCCCCACATGGACATCACCGGCCAGCGTGGCAGTGGGCGCCACCTCCGCCGTTGGATGCACGGAGCATGGATTGTTCTCGAAATGCCGGGTCAGTTCGCCGGCTTGCTGGTCAAGCGCTTTCCACCACATCGCGGTACCTCGTTGGTTTGTCACGCATTGGTTCTTTACCCGTCGCCAAACCCTTGATTCCGTGGACCAGCCAGACGGCATAGGCAAGCAGTACATAGAACACCGCCAGCGGCGCCAGCGGGATCAGCGCCCACTTGCGGTGATGCGCAGCGCTGAACACACCGACCAGCGTGACCACCACCACCCAAAGGAGCGGAAACAGGACGAATGCCAAACCCTGAGGGCCATCTTCGATCAGCGTGTTCGTCCAACTCACGGCGTAGGTCCAAAGCCCGAGAAGGACCACCATCACCATCGGCAAGATGCTGCCGATCCCATAGCGGGTAAACAGAAGGCGCTTATGCAAACGCATGCAGACGGCATAGCCAACGATCCATCGGCGCCAGCGCTTCCATTCGTCGCGCAACGTATTGCACTCCTGCGGATACACGATGCAGCGATTGGCCTGGCGGATCTTGTAACCGCGCGCGACTAGGGTCCAAGTCAGGTCGAGATCTTCCACCTTGGTGCGATCGGAGAATGCGTTCTTTCGCAGGACTTCCGCCCTGAACATGCCGCAGGCCCCTGAGATCAGGAATGGTGCGCCGCCCAACAGCTGCTGGAATGTGCGCTTGATGACGATCATCGGCAGCTTGACCGTGGCGCGTATGCACGGCAGGAGACCGGCGCCACGCAGGTTCGAAGATGGAATGCCGCCGACCGCATCGGCACCGGCCTCTATCTCCGCCAGCATGTAACCCAACCCATCTTTGTCATGTGGCACGTAAGTGTCGGCATCACTCAGGAAAACCTGGTCGGCCGAGACGTACCGCAACCCATGCATGATCGCCCCGCCCTTGCCGGTGTTGTCCTGATTGACAGCGATCAAGCGTCCATCCCACTCATCGACCATGCGTGCGAGCACGCCGGCGGTGTCGTCGGTCGAGCCGTCGTTCACGCAGATCACGCGATGGATGTAGGGATTTTGCAGCAGATTCGTCAACGAGGACTCCAGGCAGGGTTCCTCGTTGAATGCCGGAATGATCGCATCGACGGAGCGGTGTTTTCTGCTTGGCTTTCGTCGCCAACTTGCGATGAGGTAAGTCAGTACGATCGCGCACATCGAGAAGAAAAAGATCGTTTTCATGGTGGCTACAGGACCAACCGATAGGGAATGAATCCTTCGCACGGGCCAGCGCTGATCTGCTGCCCACGAAAGTCCGCCAAGCAGCGAATCTGACTCTCCTGCATGTAAGTGCGTGCCCGCTGGCTGGTGTGGAGCTTGAGCGCGGCGATCTTCCGGCCCAGTAACAGCTCGACGTCCTCGAATACGGTGGGGACGAAGTTTGGCCAGGAACTAGGCGTTTCATAGCAAAGGACCTGCGGCACGCTGCGGCAGGCCACGATCGAGGCCTCGAACGCAGCGCGGTGATCCTGGTGCCGGTCTTCGCGAAACATGGTGTAAACGCGGCCCGGCTGGACCCGGGCGCATTCGCGCTCGATGACATCGACGATGTCGCCGAGCGCTTCGGCCAGCCGCGTATCAGCGAAGTCGCACTGCACGATGTCCCGTATGCCCAGCGCCTGGAGCGAGCCGCGCGTTTCGGCGCAACGGTCTTCGCCAGTGACGTTTCCCCTGCCGCCGTGGGACAGAATCAGGGCACTTACCTTGACGCCTGCCTGCACAAGCTTGGCCAAGCTACCGCCGCAACCCAGTTCGATATCGTCCGGGTGAGCGCCGATAGCCAACACTCGTTCAATTTTTTTCATACTCAACCAGTAGAAGGTGATTACTCGGTGCCCTGTATCCATTGGGAAAGTTCACCGTGTCGGCGCTGCAGGATTCGAGAGTCGCAGCCGCCGGAATATCCGCATCCTGATCAGAAGATCCCCTTGCCCTATGTGCATGCGGACTGTGGCATTGCCTCTCGACGACAGCGCCGGCGCCGATATTGTCTTGGGCTGCGGCATATCTCTATGGAGATAACTCGAAATAGATACGACCCAACAGCGTTCATTGCGACGGCATATCGCAGCGAGAGATTCTCTCAATCGCTTGTGTGGTATTTGGGTGCTCGCACCGCGACGCTTAGATGGCGAAGAGCTCGCGGCGGGACGCCGCTCCTACAAGAGCCATTGCAGAAAAAAAGCCTGTGATTTTGTAGGAGCGCCGTCTCGGCGCGAGATTTTGATTTGTCCGGTCGTTGTGGGAAGAGCTCGCGGCGGGACGCCGCTCCGCGCCTCGATAGCCCATCAGGGCGCGCAACCCAGAGCGCGCCGCAGCGCGTCCGGATGGCGAACGCTTGGGCTTCAATTGCCTTGGCTTTATCGCGACCTGACAGGAAGAGCTCGCGGCGGGACGCCGCTCCTACAAGGGCGAAGGGCACCTATCGATTCGGAACGTACATTCCATGACGAGGCACGCTAATCCGCTGCCAATGCTTGTACGAGCGACGCCACCTGCTTGCTGAAGGCGGTAACGGCGGCGGCGTGGGAGGCGAGGCCGTCGCGTTCGATTTCATCTATCAGCGCGCGGCCCTGAGCGGCATGGCTCTCCGCTCCAATGGTTCCGATCGCACCCGCGATGCGGTGCAGGCGCTCATTGACGCGCTTCGCATCATCCACCTGCAAAGCGGCGTGTAGCCCGGCCAGATCCTCGCGGGTTGTCGCGGCCAGGCTATTCAACAGACGCTGCGCGACTTCCGCCGAACCGAAGCGCAGGTTCAATGCTTGGCGATCGATGACTGGCGATGGCGAGATGTCGTCGACAACGGCATCGAAAGCGGCCGGGCGGATCTCGCTGCTAGCGATCTGACCCGTATCTGTCAGCCAGCGTGCCAGGCACTCGCGCAGCACGGGCAAGGAAGCGGGCTTGGCGAGGAAATCGTCCATGCCCGCTTCGCGGCAACGCTTGGCTTCCTCCGGCAAGGCGCTGGCGGTCAAAGCGACGATGGGAAGATGCGCGTAACCTTGCTCGCGCTCACGCCGGCGGATTTCGCGGGTGAGTGCGTAACCATCCATGCCTGGCATCTGACAATCGGTGATCACCGCATCGAACTTCCCGGCTTCCAGTGCCGCCAAAGCTTCCTGGCCATCCACCGCCACTTGGCTTTGCAAGCCGAGCTGCTGCATTCGCCAAACCATCAGATCCCGGTTGACGGGGTGGTCCTCGACGATCAGCACACGCCGGCCACGCCAGTCGTCCGTGGCGGTAACCGCGCTCCGCATCGATGCTGCATTGTTGTCGGCGACATCGCCCGCAGCGAGCATCGGCATACTCAGCACCACGTCCACGCGCGTTCCCCGCCCGGGCATGCTGTGCATGCTTAGTTCGCCGCCCATCAAGTCGACCAGCCGCCTGCAGATGCTTAGCCCCAGGCCAGTACCGCCATAGCGCCGCATGGTGGAGCTTTCCGCCTGTGCAAAAGGTTGAAATAGCCGTGCCTGTTGTTCGGGCGTCACGCCGATGCCGGTATCGGATACCGATAGTTGGAGCCGCTGTACGCCATTCTTGTCGTCAAGCAAAACGAGCGAGACCGACACGTCGCCATGTTCGGTGAACTTGATTGCGTTGCCTAGCAGGTTGAACAGAATCTGGCGCAGTCGTACGCCATCACCTAGATGCCGTTCCGCGACTTCCGCGTCGACATGACCATGCATTCGCAAACCCTTGCCTGACGCTTGCGCGGACAGCATCTGCTGCACGTTGTCGATGACCTCCCGCAGGCTGACCGGTCTGGTTTCCAGCGCCAAAGCACCCGCCTCCATCCGGGAGAAATCCAGGATATCGTCGAGTATCTGCCGCAGCATCTGCGCGGAATCCTCGATGGTCGTCAGCACGCGCTGCTGCTCACTATCCAGTGGTGTGTGCGCCAACATTTCCAGCATGCCGAGCACGCCACTCATCGGCGTGCGAATCTCATGGCTCATCGTGGCCAGGAACTCGGCCTTGGCAGCGGTGGCTCGCTCGGCGATGGCCTTGGCGGTTTCCAGGGCATCGGATTGCGCGTGCGCTTCGGTGACATCGATCCAATAACCGCTCCACAGCAAGGCACCATCTTCCGCCCTGTGCGGCAAGGCACGCGAGCGCACCCATCGCCAGCCGCGGTTGGACAAACCACGGAATTCGATATCGATTGGACCGTAACCCGCCGCCGCGGCTTCCATCGCCTGCATAAGCCGCGGCTGATCGTCCGGATGCACACGTGCGAACACATCGCGCTCGTTGCGCAGCGCCTGTTCGACCGTCAGGCCGAATAACGACGGCACGTCGCCCACGATGAAAGGAAACGTCAGCGTGCCGTCATCCGCTCGCTTGGCTTGGTAGACCACCGCCGGCAGGTTGCCGGTGACTTCGGCAAGACGCTTCTCGACGCGACGCCGCTCGTCCACCTCGCGGCGGAGGCGCCAATGTCCGACGCCATGCACCAGGCCCGCGGTCAGCAACACCAGCGCCAATGGAATCGCCCATTTCAGCAGCGTGCGCCACTCCAGTCCGGTGCGGTACTCCACCGCCAGCCAGTCGCCGCGTATGGCTTCCCGTTCGCGTGGCGCCATGCTCATCAGCAACCGGTCGAATGCGGTCGCCAGCGGTGCATATTCCTTGCGCACCGCCAGTGTCAGCTGGTCCTCGATGCCAGCGGGCGCAGCAATGTGCAGCTGCCCCGAATAGCGTTCGCGCAGGAATCCGTCCACCGCTGCCAGATTGCCGATGTATGCATCGACCTTGCCTGCGCTCAGCAGCTCCAGCGCCTGCGCCGCACTACCCACCGATAGCGTGCTGGCCTGTGGAGCCTGCGCCAGTACCAACGGTTGTAGGCGTTCCGGATCGGACAGTGCTACCCGCATTCCATCCAGGTCGCGGATATCGAGCACGCTGTCGCTGCCATCGCGCGTGACGATCACGTTGGCGACGGTCAGGAATGGCTGGCTGAACACCCAACCGCTCTCCGGCGACACGCCTTCGGCTGGAACCCCCATCACCACATCCAAGTCGCCGCTACGCATCTTGTCGCGTATTTCCCGCCAATCCTTGACGGGAACCCGTTGCAGGTTGGCGCCAGCCGCCCGAAAACGTTTCAGATATTCTTCCGCCAAACCGCTCGGCAAGCCGTCTTCGTCGAGAAATGAGATGGGGGCCCAGTTCGGTGCGAAGCCCAGCCGCAAAGGCCGCGCCATGGCCGCTGCCTCTGCGTCGCTGATCGGCAGTTGTGCGCTGCCTGCCCAATGCAGCGGCTGTAGCCAGCGGCCACGGATGGCGCGATGCTGCGCGTCGGGTAGCGATGCCAGTGCGGCATCCAGCGCCTCCGCCAACGGCTGCTTGGCATTGGGAACGGCAAAATGCAGCGTGTTCAGCGGCAGATCGCTTTGCCGCACCAGTCCGATCCGGGTGAGGCCCTGGCTGGCCAACAGAGCCGAAGCCACATAGGCATTGCCCAGATGCGCATCGGCTTGGCCCGAATCCACCATACGCAACGCCTCTTCTGTATCCGCCGCTTCCATGTGCCGGGCTGCCGGATATCGCTGTCGAACGGCATCGCCGGTCGCGAAATCCTTTTCCGTCACCACACGGACGCCCTTCAGCTCGGGATCGACGGTCAACCGGGAGTCCCGCGGTCGCCCGACCAGCGCCACCGGCGCCTCGACATAGGGGCGGGTGAAGACCACGCATCGGGTCCGCTCCGGCGTCAGCGCCAGGTTCATCGCCACGTCGATCTCACCGGCACAAGCGGCTTGCAGCAGTTCCCCCCAGCTGGAAAAACGGCGAGTCCGTATTTCCAGTCCCAAACGTCCGGCCAACACCTTCAGGTAGTCGTACGCCAGTCCCGTGGGTTGACCGTTCTCCAGCGATTCAAACGGTGGCCAACCACTGTCGTACAATCCCAGCACGATGGTGGGGTGCTGCTGCAACCACGCCATCTCCCGCTCGGATAACGGCAGATCATGTTCGTTCTCGCCGGCCTGCATTGGCGGGGCCAACAGCAATGTGACGGTCAACAGCCATCGACAGACAAGGTGCGAACGCATGTGGCAAGACCTCCTCGGCTCCATCTGTCCTCGCCTGCCACGGCAGACGTCCATGTGTTTCGGCGGCCCATAGTAGGGCCTGTTGACGCTTATGGAACATGCCACGTTGTTTCCCAATGGTCGCAAAGTACCCTTGCGTAGCGCAGCACCTTGCCTGCGGCAAGACTATGTTGCGCGGTCCCGCATGGCGGCGATTGGAAAACAACCCGAAGAGCCTGCCCCGCACGCTCACAGATGCGGCGCGGCATGCTCCACAAGCGTCAACAGGCCCTAAACCATGCGCCTTCGCATCATCCTCGCCGACGATCATCCGGTAGTGCGCATCGGCGCACGCGCGGTCATCGAAACCAGTGGCATCGGCGACATCGTCGCTGAAGCGAGTGGCACCGACGAGTTGCTCGACGCATTGTCGGCGCATGCCTGCGACGTGCTGGTCACCGACTTCTCGATGCCCGGTGGGCAACAGGCCGATGGCTTCGCCATGATCGAACTGATACGGCGCCGTTACCCTTCCCTGCCGGTCCTGATGCTCAGCATGGCCAGCAACCTGGGCATTCTCAGGATGGTCGTCGCCGCGGGCGTCTTGGGGTTGGTGGACAAAAGCTCTTCCATGGACGAGCTTCCCATTGCAATACAAACGATTCATCGCGGCGCGCCGTATGTCAGTAGAACACTGAAGCAACGCGTCGCCGAGATGGGAACCGAAGACGTGTCCGCCGATGGCAAGAAAAAGCCTTCACCCAGAGAATCGGAAGTCCTGCGCCTGCTTGCTTCGGGCATGACCGTCACGCAGATTGCCGAACAATTGCATCGCAGTGTCACCACGATCAGTCGCCAGAAAAGCGATGCCATGCGCAAACTCGGCATCAAGAACGACGCCGAACTTTTCGAGTTCCTGAAGACGGAAGGCTTGAGCGGCTGAACCGCAGGACGCCGAAAATCGTCCGGGTTTGAAAATGAATCAAGTTCCGCGCCGCTTCCCGCCGACTCGTTGAATAACCCGACGGGTCCCAATGGCCGCGCGAGCGAACAAGCTGGGAAACGAAATCCTGCAATTGTCCGACGGTTTGCTCTCAAGGTGCCATGGAATGAAACTGCTCTTCAGCCGCAACCCCAATCCTCGTCTAGCGGTCGCGGTGGCGCGCTATCTGGACGCGGAGATCGAGTTTGAATTCGCCGCCCCTTTCGCACCTGGGCAGGCTGAGCGCTATCGTCCGATCAATCCAAATCTTTCATTGCCCATTCTCGTAGGCACCGGCAGAAGCCTTTGGGAGACCGATGCCATCGCATGCCGGCTTTCACGTGATGCACATTCCGACTTTTGGCGCACCGGCGAGGACCAGCCCGAGATGATCCGGTGGATCAGCTGGGGCAAGGACAACTTCGCGAGGGCTTGCGACATCGTGCATTTCGAGCGCGGGACCAAACAGCGGTATGGACTTGGCCCGGTCGATCAGAACCTGGTGAAGGCAGGGCTAACGCAGTTTCACGCGGCGGCGGCGCTACTTGAAGTCGAGCTTTCCGAACGAGAATGGCTGGTCGGAAATTCACCTTCCTATGCGGATTTTCGAATGGCGACGTTCCTCCCTTTCAACGATTCCGCCGGATTGCCGTTAGGCGATTATCCCGCTGTCGGCCGCTGGTATCGCCGGCTCGAAGAAATCGACGCGTGGCGCAACCCTTTCGAAGGGCTGGATGCGCCTGAGTTGCCGCCTGTGCCGGTGCTGTAGGTGCGCCTCGGGCCGCGAGCTCTTCCACCGCGAACACGAAAATCAAAAGCTCGCGCCGGGACGGCGCTCCTACATGAGGGGGCGGTGACAAACGTGAGGGTGGTGCAACTCCATCTTCCAAGTCCGTGACCCGGCGGTAACGCTCATTCCGTTCATCTGCGCAGTGTCCGCCGCTGCATGCTTACCGCGTTGCAAGTCATGTCCGGCCCCCGCCGGAGAGGTCGCGCGACATGGTCTTCAACTCGCTCACCTTCATCGTGTTCTTCGCGCTGGTGCTCGCTCTTCACGCATTGCCCTTCCGCTGGACCACGAAGAAGACCCATCTGCTGGTCGCCAGCTATTTGTTCTACGCGGCCTGGAATCCACCGTTCGTCATCCTGTTATGGGTATCGACACTGGTCGATTGGTGGGCCGCGAAGAAACTGGTGGACGCGGAGAACCCGCATGCTCGGCGCGGGTGGATGCTGCTGTCGGTGGTAGTGAACCTGGGCATGCTCGCCTACTTCAAGTACGGCGGGTTCCTGATGGAGAACTTCCAGGTGCTGATGGCCTCGCTGGGCGTGGTTTATCAGCCGCCCGAACTCGATATCGTGCTGCCGGTCGGGATCTCGTTCTATACCTTCGCCACGTTGTCCTACACGCTCGACATCTATCTGCGCCGCGCCAAGCCGGCCGACAACTTCCTGGACTACGCGCTGTTCGTCACCTTCTTCCCACACTTGGTGGCGGGGCCGATCATGCGCCCAACGGAGCTGGTACCGCAGTTCGCACGCGAACGCCGCGCCAGCGCCGACCAGTTGCTCTTTGGCCTGGCGCTGATGACGCTGGGGTTGTTCCAGAAAGTCGTGCTGGCCGATGGGTTCCTCGGACCCGCCGCCGAGGCGGTGTACGACGCGCCGGGCAGGATCCCCGGCACGCTGGACGCATGGATGGGCACGCTCGCCTTTAGCGGACAGATCTTCTGCGATTTCGCTGGCTACTCCACCACCGCGATCGGCGCGGCGATGTGCCTGGGTTTCGCCATGCCGGACAATTTCCGCTTTCCGTATGCGGCGGTGGGGTTTTCCGATTTCTGGCGACGCTGGCACATCACTTTGTCGTCGTGGTTGCGCGACTATCTCTATATTCCGCTGGGCGGCAATCGGCACGGCGAGGTACGCACCTATTTCGCGCTGATGGCGACGATGCTGCTAGGCGGCCTGTGGCACGGCGCAAGTTGGACGTTCGTGGTCTGGGGCGGCCTGCATGGACTGTACCTGGCTACCGAACGCGCACTACGCGCACGCTTCAGAGGCTATACGCCAGGACCCTTGGCGATGGTGGCACTGGGCCTGTTGACCTATGCGTTGATCAACATCACATGGGTGTTCTTCCGCGCCAAGGGATTCGAACAGGCTTGGGTGATCCTGCGCGGCATGTTCGGCGGAAACCCGGATGCACGACCCATCCTCACCACGGCGCATCTGACGATGGTGGCACTGATTGTCGGCGGCATCGTCATCGCTCACTGGCTGATGCGCAGCCGCACGTTGGAAGCGATGCTAGCCCGGCAACATGCGGTGCCGCTGTCGGCAGCACTGGGCGCAATGGCGTTCGCAATCGTCACGGCACAGGGAGCGGGCAATGCCTTCATCTATTTCCAATTCTGAGTTGGCCGGTTCCGCGGTGATCACTGCAATGGCTGACGATGGCGGTCCCGCGATCGAGGAACGCTTTGAGCGTCCAGGATTTGTGCGGCTCACCGCGTCCGACCGGCCCGGCGTCGCGCAACCAGTGCCGGAACGCGATATTCCGCCGCAGCCGTGGGGAAAGATCCTGCTCGGTGCGCTGGGGCTGTTCCTGCTGCTGATGGCAGCATGGGAATGGCACTGGCGCGCGTACGGGGCCGCGCCCGGATACCG
Source organism: Pseudoxanthomonas sp. CCNWLY206-1 (assembly GCF_039710385.1). Lineage (NCBI taxonomy): Bacteria > Pseudomonadati > Pseudomonadota > Gammaproteobacteria > Lysobacterales > Lysobacteraceae > Pseudoxanthomonas > Pseudoxanthomonas sp. CCNWLY206-1. The sequence continues at coordinate 48,456 of NZ_JBDKXI010000008.1, forward strand.
CAACAGCGATGGTGCATGGGCCGATCAGCGGCGCCGCATCAATGCGGGTGAAGGTGGCAAGACCGTACTCATCGGCAGTTCGCGCATGTTGTTCGACGTGCAGCTGCCGGAGTGGCAACGCGCCACCGGCGAGCGCCCGATCCAGCTTGCCTTGGAAGGAACCTCGCCTTTGCCGGTACTGGAGGACCTTGCCGCGGATCCGGATTTCACCGGGCGGCTGGTGGTGGATACAACACCCGTGAGCCTGTTTCTAGGCCAGAGCGGCCGGCGCGCTTCCGTCGTGCCCTACTACCACGAGCAGTCGCCGTCGCAGCGCAGCGGCCATTGGTTGTCCCGGCAGTTTCTCGAACCCTGGTTCGCGTTCTACGACCCGGACTTCGCGTTGCCGGTGGTCGTGCGCAGGCAAGCCTGGCCCGACCGTGCGGGCCTGCCGCGGCGAATCCTGGTGCGCAAGCTGTCGGTACAGGAGATCGATCGCAACACCTACCTGTGGCACAAGGTCGAGCGCGACCCGAACTATCAAGCACTGACGCGCAGGATCTGGCAGGTGCAATTGGGATTGCCATTGCAGCCGATGATAGATACGGATGCCAAGCGAAAGAAGTTGCGGGATGAAGTGATCGAGCGCATTGCCACCGCCGTTGCCAAACTGCGCGCACGTGGCGTACGGGTCGTGTTCGTACGTCCGCCCAGCAGTGGGCCCTGGCAGGCGCAGGAACAATTGCTGACGCCGCGTAAGGACACGTGGGATGACCTGCTGCAGCGCGCGGGCGTCAGCGGCGTGCACTTCGAGGACCATCCGCAGCTGCAGGGTTATGTGCTCCCGGAGTGGTCGCACCTGGGCGCCGCCGACGCCAAACGCTTCACCACTGCCTTGGCGCCGTTGATCGAGAACGAGTTCGCGCGCGAGACGCCGGACGGGAAAGAAGTGGCCGTGCGCTGAAGCGTCCACCAGGAAGACGCATCTGGCTACGGCTGCCCTGCGGCCCGCTCAGCTTTATCGGTCTGCGATTTTCCGGATCCCGCCGCCGCCGGGTACAGGGCGATGAGCTTGCGCAGCACGCCGTTGGTCCAGCCGAACCCGTCCTGCAATTCGTATTCGCCACCACCCGCGGCGGCGTGGCCGGTAACGTCGTATTTTTCCACCAGTTTTCCCGTCTTTTCGAACACCGTGACGTTGCTGCGAATCCAACGCTCGGCAATGGTTTCGGCCAGTTCCTTGTGCCCGTAATCGTTCAACCCCTGGATGGCGATCCACTGCAAGGGCGCCCAGCCGTTGGGCATGTCCCACTGTTCGCCGGTCCGAAGCATGGTGGTCGCCAGTCCATTCGGCTGAAGCAGGTCGGCACGCACGCGCTTCGCCACCTGATCGGCTTGGCGTCGGTCGGCGATGCCGAAGAACAGCGGATACAGCGTGGCGGCGGTGACATGATCGGTCGGCTTGTCCTCTTTCCACAGGTAGTCCGCGAACATGCCCTTCTCCGTGTTCCATAGATGGCGCCGTATCGCCGCCTTGCGTGCCTCGGCTCGCTTCTGGAATTCCGTTGCCTTCGCCGGTTGCTTCGCGGTGCGATAGGCCTTGGCGAGCGTGAGCTCTAGGTTGTAAAGCAGGCTGTTCAGATCGGGCGGCACGATTTCCACCGTGCGTACCGTCGCCAGCGTCTTGCCGTCGGCCAACCAGCGCGAGCTGTAATCCCACCCGCTTTCAGCGCCTGCGCGCAGATTGCGGTAAACCTCCGCGGCGGGACGCCCGGATGCCCTCGTGGTTTCTACGTCGCGCCCGTAGCTTTCTTCGCGCGGCGTATCGCAATCGTCCCAGTAGCGATTGAGCAACGATCCATCCGCCAGGCGCACGACGCGGCGGTGCGCCTGTCCTGGGGCGAGTCCCTCGCCTCCCTGCATCCAGAATTCGTGCTCCTTGGCGAGCTGCGGCAGATAGGTCGCCAGCACCGATGGGCCGTCGCGTTCGGCGAGCAAGTTCACCATGGCCGCAAAGAACGGCGGCTGCGAACGGCTTAGGAAGTAGGTGCGATTGCCGTTGGGGATATGACCGTAGTGATCGATCAACCAAGCAAAGTTCTTCACCATGTCGACCGCCAGATCATGGCGACCGCTTTCCTCCAGCCCCAACATGGTAAAGTAGGAATCCCAGTAGTAGATTTCATTGAAACGCCCGCCAGGAACGATGTAGCGATATGGCAGCGGCAGCAAGGTTGTACGCGAATCGGCGGGCTCGGGCTTGCGCTCCAGCACGCTCCAAAGCGCATCGATGTGTTCGCGCACATCATGGTTCGGGTCGGTCCGATAGTCGCCTCCCGCCAATGGCGGCATGACGAACTGTTTGGCGATGAAAGCACGCAGATCGAAGCCCGGTGTACCGCGAAGGTTTTCATACTCGGCCGCGATACCGGCGGGCGGCTGTTTCGGCGTCGCATCGACGAAACCTTTGGTATCGGTCAGCACCTGCTGCGCGTCTTCGAAAAGGTCGCCGTAAAGCTGCGGAAGTCCTGCCACGCAGGTTTCCGCCATTGCCCGCGGAAGTGGAAGCAACAGGCAGGCAACAAGAAAACCTGCCGCCGCACTTCTTAACCCAGACCTTGGATTTGCGACCTTGGTGGCAATCATCGGCTTCTCCATAAAACCTGTTCAAAAAGACGGTACTGGCGCGACCCCAGCATAAAACAACCTACGTCAAGGCGGCATTTCACAGTGCTTTCACGCTACTTCGCCGTATTGAAAAGCCGAAATGACGCAGCAGCCCCTTCTGCATACCTACTTGCCCAGGATTGCACACAAACCGCGTCCGCCCAGGGCCACACCGTTCGATGCACACCGGCGCCGTTTCGCCCAGAAGAATAACCAGCCAAGCAGTTTCAAAAAACACTCTGGAGGGAGAGCACCATGACCCGCTTCAACAGCACACGCTATGCGCTGTCGGCCGCTATCGCCGCAGCCTTGTTGCCTGTCTGCGCGCAGGCACAGGTACAAACCGAGACGCAGACGCAGACGCAAACACAAACGCAGTCACCAACGACCGTCACACCCACGCAGGCAGCTCCGGCAGCCACCCCCGCCGGAGAAAGATCCGCCACCACGCTCGATACGGTGGTCGTCACCGGCAGCGCCGCGGGAGGCGTGAAGAAACTGGAAGCCAGCTTCAACATCGTCACAGCCACCGCGGAGCAGATCCAGCAGGCGAATCCCAAAAGCACCGCGGATCTCCTCAAGATATCTCCCGGCATGTGGCCCGAATCCACCGGCGGCCAGACCGGTGCCAACATAGAAATCGCGGGCTTTCCGGGCGGCGGCGATGCGCCCTACTTCTCGACGCTGGTGATGGGTTCGCCGATATACGGCATGCCGACGCTGTCGTTCTTCGAGACCACGACGCTGTTCCGGCTCGACGACACCGTTGAATCGGTGGAGATATTGCAAGGCGGACCATCCGTCGTTTTCGCGGATGGCCAGATGGGCGCCACCGCCAACTTCTTCCTCAAGACCGGCACCGAGGAACCGACCGGCAGCATCGGGCTGACCTACGGCGACGAAGGACTGTGGCGGCTGGACGGGTTCACCGGATTCAAGCTTGCCGAGGGCTGGTACGGCAGCATTGGTGGTTTCTGGCGTACTTCCGACGGCGTGCGCGACCCGGAGTTCAAGGCGGATGAAGGTGGCCAGCTGACCGCCACGATCGCGCGTGAGTTCGACAAGGGCAAACTGGTCCTCTACGCGCGCTACCTCAATGACAAGAACCAGTTCATCACGCCGATTCCGCTGATCCAGCGCGGCGAAGATAATTTCAGCGCCTACCCCGGGTTCGATCCGCTCACTTCCACCTACTACAGCAAGGCGATGCAGCATGTCGTGCTGCCGGGTTATCCGAACGGCGGCACCCGGGCGGACCTTTCCGATGGCCGCGGTGCCAAGTTCTTCTTCTTCGGCGGCAATTTCGAGTATGCCTTCGACAATGGCTGGTCGATCAGCGACAAGTTCCTGTTCGACGAAGGCGACGCCGATACCAATGCTTTGTTCTCGGGCAACAATCCGGCCACCTTGGGCGACTTTCTGTACACCGCCGATACTCCCGGCGGTCTTGAGTTGCCGGCCGGCTCGGCTACCGCCAATTATGTCGGTGGCGGGGCAGTACCGTTGGATCAGAGCGTGATCGCGCAGGGCTGGTGGCATATCCACAAGCATCTGAAGAGCTTCAACAACGACTTCCGCCTGAGCAAGGAACTGTTCGAAGGCAACACGCTCACCGTCGGCCTATATGTCAATCACTATTCGATGAGCGACAAATGGGCACTGGGCAACCAGATGTTGATGACCAACGAACCCAATGCCACGCCAATCACGGTGACCTACGTCGACGCCGATGGCAACGTCCGGCAGCGCACCGACACCCAGGGCTTCCTCGACTATGGCGGCTTCAACATCGCCCAGTACGGCAGTTCGACCAACACTGCGCTGTACCTGTCGGACTCCTGGCGAATCGGCAAATGGCTGCTGGATCTTTCCGGACGCATCGAGAACCAGGATGCGACCAACAATGTCTGCAACCTCATCAACGTGGATCGGGACGGCAATCCGCTGACCGAATACGACAATGCGGATAACTACACGGTTTGCGACGGCACTTTCCAAAAAATCGAATACGACAAGACCCATCCGTCCTGGACCGCCGGCGCGAACTATTCATTCACCGACCGCATGTCGATGTACGGCCGTGTCAACACGGGCGGCCACTTCCTGGACTTCGATAACGGCATCCGCGGCAGCACCACCGGCAACACGCCGCCCATGCAGAAGATCCGCAACTACGAAATAGGCTTCAAGTACCAGTCCGATCTGTTGTACGCGGACATCAGCGCCTATCGCCGTGTTTTCAGCGGGCTTCAATATCAACCGACCGACAACGCCGGCACTCCGGTGGGCAGTCCGCTGATCTACGGATCCGAATCCGTGGGCGTCAACTTCATCGGCGTGCTGACGCCGATCGACAATCTGCGCCTGCAATTGGTCGCCAACTACCTGGACGGCGAGTACACCGACTACGACGCCTGCATCCAGTACACCGACATCAACGACGTGCAGCAATGCGAGCCTATCGAAGGCAAGCAGTTGCAACGGCAACCCAAGGTGCGCTTCATGTTCACGCCCAGCTACACATTCCTCTTCGACTGGGGCGACATCATGCCGTACGTCACCTACACCCACGTAGGCGACCACACCCAGGACCAGTCCGGCCTGCAGGAGTTGGGTTCGTACAAGACGATCGATTTCGGCGTGACCTCGAATGTCGGCGAACACTGGCAGTTCAATCTGCGCGGGACCAACATGACAGACGAGCTGGGCCTGACCGAAAGCAACTCTCGCATTTTCGGCTCGGCCGCCGGCGCCGGTGGCGTGTTGCTGGCGCGACCACTGGAAGGCCGTGAGGTCAACTTCCAGGCCAAGTACATGTGGTGATATCAGCTGAATGCGGCTTGTCATCGTGCGCCGAGGCTGCAATGCTCGGCGCACGTTGTCTCTCGCGCAACCGGAAATCGGTATGGGTTCGCTCTGGCCATCCGCTTGCTCATCCGAGCGACTGACCGCGTCCGTAGCACCCGTGCATCGCTTACCCGCACCGGAGTCCTTTTACGATGAAGCGATTTCTGCTGGTCGTCCTATTGTTCTCGTCGGCCCTCGGCGGGCCTGCCACCGCGGCCGATGAACCGCTGCAGTTTCAGGTCGCTGAGGGAAACGTACTCAATGCTTTCCACCAGCAAGAGTCCGTAGCGGCTCATCTGTTGCTCAGTTCCGGGCGCCGGCCGCGCGTGCTGGTGGCGTTTCCCGCGGGCAATAGCGGTGTGGGTGTCTGGTTCGAGGACAGCGACGCACCGGCGCAATGGACACTGGCTGAGGTGAAAGGCGTCCAGCAGCCAGACAAAACCGGCAGGCCGCTGCATGGCATCGTGGCGGAGGCAAGCGTCGCCGCGAAACGCTTGGTGGTGCGCGACGCGGTATTGGGTAGTGTGCGCGTGCTGCGGGACTTCCAGCTCGGTGTCGCCTATCCCGCTTCGGTGCGTACTTCGGCACGCGTCTCGGCGAAGCGCGTGACCTGGGCGCGCGCGCGCCTGGACGGCGCGCCGGGATATTCCCTCTCGATCGAGTTGCTGGATGGGAACATCCGCGGGGGCCATAAGGAGCCTGTAATCCTCACACCGGATAGCGACGGCAAACCGCTGCGGCTGCGCATTACTGCGTTGACCGGCGAACGATCGCTCACGCCGCTGGCCGCCGAGAACCTGCTCAACGATAGGGCCGGCGCAGACGTGCGCAGCCGCCAGGTGCTTCAATTCTTGAGCTACCGAGAGAAATTCCTGGCCGGCTCCTGGCGTTTCGACACGTACTTTGGTCGCGACACCTTGATGTCGCTGCGGCTGCTGATGCCCAGCCTGCAACCGGAGGCCATCGAAAGCGGGCTTGCTTCCGTGCTCGATCGACTCAATGCGCAAGGAGAAGTCGCGCACGAGGAAGACATCGGCGAGTTCGCTGTTCTGCGCCATCGCCAACAAGATGATTCTGCTTCACCTGCCGACGCGCCGATCTACGACTACGCCATGATCGACGATGACCTGATGCTTGCACCGGTGGCGGCGGCGTATCTGCTGGATCATCCCGAAGGCCGCAGCCGCGCCGCGGCATTCCTTGCATATACGACTAGCGGTGGCGAGCCATTGGGCGCAGCGCTGGCCCGGAATGTCGATTTCGTCCTCCAAGCCGCGCAGGCGTTCGCGCAACAGCCGATTGCGCGAAACCTGATGTCGCTCAAACCAGAGCGCAACACAGGCCAATGGCGAGACAGCGAGGACGGGTTGGCAGGCGGACGTTACCCCTACGACGTCAACGCGGTATTCATGCCGGCGGCGCTGGACGCCATTGCCCGCTTTCAGGAGGCCGGTTTGTTGCAACCGTATTTGGCTGCCTCGCAACGACAAGCGCTTTCCGCAGCGCGTGAGTGGGCGGCGGCATGGTCCGCACAAGCACCGCCTCTGTTCCGAACGGAAGCAACAGCGATGGCGGCGCGGGGTGCCGTCGTCCGCTATGCCAAGGCACTCAGCATCGATCCAGCGCCCGCCTTGGACAGTCTGCCGCGAGGCGGATTGCGTTTCGATGCGTTGGCCTTGGATGCGGAAGGAAAACCGATTCCAGTGCTGCATTCCGATGGCGGTTTCGCTCTGCTGTTCCAGAAGCCTGACGCAATAACGCTGGACACCATGGTCGAAAGCATGTTGCGGCCTTTTCCTGCCGGCCTGCTGACAGGTGCGGGCTTGGTGGTCGCCAATCCGGTGTATGCCGATGCCGAAATCACAAGGAAGTTCAGCCGTACCGCTTATCACGGCACCGTGGTGTGGTCGTGGCAACAGGCGCTGCTGGCCGCGGGACTGGCGCGCCAGTTGGAGCGTGAGGACCTGCCCGCTGCTACTCGCGTTCGGTTGCGCGATGCGCAAACGCGTTTGTGGCAGGTGATCGATGCCAGTCGCGCAATGCGCACCTCCGAACTGTGGTCTTGGTCATATGCCGGTGGCCGATACAAGCCCGAACCATTCGGGCAGAGCAGCGGCGACGCCGATGAATCCAATGCGGCGCAGTTGTGGAGCACGGTTTATCTGGCGATTCCGGCGCCGGTTGAGAGTGTTCCTGTGGGGAAGGCGGCTAGCCAGAAGTAGAAGTCGGGGGAGTGGGGGCTGCGTGCGGGTCATGACGTCGTCCCGGCGCAGGCCGGGATGACGAGAAGTTGTTGTTCTGGGTAATCAAATTAGTCCGAGATGCCGCTAGTCAGAAGCAAAGACTTCCGTGCGTTGCGTTTATGGGTAGAAATCAGATCCCACCTCAAGAAGCCCCATACGTCGTCAGCTGCCGAGAGACCTCGTCGGCGGTTTCGCGCAACTGCTCGATGGCCTCGTCGACCTTGACACCGCCGGAACGCCGTTCGATGAAGGGAATGGTCAACGCGCCTACTGCGTGATCGTGGACGATCAATGGCGCCGACAGATCCACCACGCCATCGACCATTTTGCTGGGCGCGCTGGCATAGCCTTGATTGCGCACCGCGGAAGCGCGGCGTTCAAAACCGGCCAGGCTGGCGCTCGGCTTGCCCTTGGCCAACATTGCCAGCCATCGCTCGCGTGTTTCCTGGTTCTGGAACGCAAACAGCACCAGGCCGGACGTGGAGTTTTCCAGTGGGCGGCGGTGACCGACGCGAACCACGAAACCCAGATCGCCCGGCGCATCCACCCGCGCGATGACGACTATCTGCTCCTGCGAGGGGACCACCAGATGGCAAGGCTGGCGGATGCGGTCGGCCAGCCTGTGCATTGCTGGAAATGCCGTCTCCACCATGCTCCTGACCGGCGGGCGCTCCATGCCGAGCACGAATAGTCGATTGGTCAACGCAAAGCTGTCGCCCGCGTCGCGCGCGATGTAGCCGCGACCTTCCAGTACCTGCATCATCCGGAAGATCTCGCTACTGGAACGTCCTATTCGGTCCGCGATTTCCCGCATGCTCATCGCGGCGGGCGCGGCCGCCAGCAGTTCCAGGATATCCAAGCCTTTGTCCAAGGCGGGCGCGCGGTATTTCGGTGATGGCTGCGGCATATGGTCCTTCCGGTGCAGTGCAACAAAGCGTCCAACGATCCTTCGCGGGGCTCCTCTGTGGAGCCGGCCCGGCGCCTGTGGTCTGGCGGCAGGCCGGCCGGCGAAGACTTGGCCAAAGGTGGAATCAAGCGAATAAAAGACGAGTTGCCAACGTTCCTGTCAAGGGAATTACAACCCATTTCGCCTCTTATATGAAGTTCCATTTCATATTTACATTAACTGATCGAAGCGATAAGGTCCGGATGGGAAAGGGAGAACAGACATGCACGACGGTATTCGCGCGGATGTTGGCACCGCCGCAAGCACAGCACGCATCGCGGTCATACCGCTGGTCCTGATCGTCAGCCTGTTCTTCCTGTGGGGCGTGGCGAACAATCTCAACGACATCCTGATCACCCAGTTCAAGAAAGCCTTCGTGCTGTCGGACTTCCAGGCAGGTCTGGTCCAAAGCGCGTTCTACCTGGGCTATTTCTTCTTCGCCCTGCCCGCCGGGCTCTTCATGCGGCGCTTCGGCTACAAGGGCGCGGTCTTGGCCGGACTGGCCCTCTATGCCGCGGGCGCCTTTCTCTTCTACCCCGCCGCCGAAGCACATCACTACGGGTCGTTCCTGCTGGCGTTGTTCGTACTTGCCAGCGGTTTGGCGTTCCTGGAAACATCGGCCAACCCGTTGATGACGGTACTCGGGCCACCCGAAGGCGCTGCGCGACGACTTAATTTCGCCCAGGCATTCAACCCGTTGGGTTCCATCAGCGGCGTGCTGATCGGCCAGCATTTCATTTTTTCCGGAGTCGAACACTCGGCCGAGCAATTGGCGGCCATGACGCCCGACGCGCGCGCGGCCTACTTCGCCACCGAATCCGCCGCAGTACAGACGCCGTACCTGGTGATCGGCACGGTCGTCGTGTTGTGGGCGTTGCTGATACTGGTCACGCGCTTCCCGAAGACGATGGACCATGACGCCGACGCCAGCGGTGGGCTTTCCCATCTTGGAAAGCTGATGCGCAACCGGCTGTTTATTTTCTCGGTCATCGCACAGTTCTTCTATGTCGGTGCACAGGTCGGCGTATGGAGCTTTCTCATCCGCTATGCACAGGACACGGTGCCCGGCACGCTGGAAAAAGGCGCCGCCAACTATCTCACCGCATCACTGGTGCTGTTCATCGCCGGACGTTTCCTGGGCACGTTCGCGATGCGCTTCCTGCCGGCGTCGCGGCTGCTGGCTACCTTCGCGGTGATCAACATTCTATTGGCGGCGGTTGCGGTGCTGGTTCCGGGCCAAACCGGGCTTTACGCGCTGGTCGCGATCAGTTTCTTCATGTCGGTGATGTTCCCGACCATTTTCGCGCTGGGACTTTCAGGACTTGGCGACGACGACCGCAAGCTGGGTTCATCGCTGTTGGTGATGTCGATCATTGGTGGCGCGGTTTTGACGGCGGCAATGGGGTTGGTGTCCGATTTGTATGGGATACATAGCTCGATGGGGGTGCCGTTGTTGTGCTTTGCGGTGATTCTGGGGTTTGCGGTGAGGTCGCGTCGGGCGGCTGGTTGACGGGCTAGATTTTTAGCTCTTTAGCTCTTTAGCTCTTTAGCTCTTGGCGCTGGCGCGGGTTGTCCGCTGGCGCCGAGGATCTACGCGCTTGCCGCGGGCGTCACTTTCTTTGCTCGTGCAAAGAAAGTAACCAAAGAAAGCACGCCCCTGGCAGCGCGCCCTTCGGGTGCGTGTCGCCGATGGGAATTTTCGGAAGGCACATCCATGTGCCTGCCGAAAACGCCGCGCGTCGTGCGCGGCGCCCCAAGGGGTTGTACCCACCGGCGCCACCGCGCCTTAAAGGGGACCCCAAAAAGCCAAGGGCAAGAGCAAAAGGGCAACAGCAAAAGGGCAACAGCAAAAGGGCAACAGCAAAAGGGCAACAGCAAAAGGGCAACAGTAAGGGCAGAGACAGTACGCTTCATGTTATCGGCACTCGGCGCAGTTTCTTTTGCGTCTACCTTTAGCTTTTCTCCTTCTTTTGGCTTTGCCTGCCTTTGTTTCTGCCTCCTCCTTTGATTTTTACTTTTGCTGTCGCCTCGCCTAGCTTTTGACTTTTAGCTTTTGATTTTAGCTTTTAGCTTTTAGCTTTTAGCTTTTAGCTTTTGATCTTCGGGGCCCCGTTTAGGCGCGGCAAGCGGGACGGGTAAAACCCCGCAGGGGCGGCGCACAGGATGTGCGTCGTTTTTGGCAGGCACATGGATGTGCCTTCCAAAAATTCCCGGCCCGATTGCGGACCCGAAGGGCGCGCCGCCTGGGGCGTGTTTCTTTTGGTTACTTTTCTTTGCACGAGCAAAGAAGCGCTTTTCAACAGCCGAATGGCTGGTCAAAGTGACGCCCGCTGCAAGCGCGTGAATCATCAGTTCCGAGGAATGGTCCGCGCCAGCGCCCAAAGAAGCAAGATGGGTGTCGCTGCGCTCGACCCATCCTACGGACTAAGACTGGCGGGTTCGATACGGCCGCCCATCACTCCGCAAAAGAATATCCGACGAAAGCCCATGCACATCGGTCTGCCCCGTCAGCGCCATGCTGACATCCAGCTCCTTGCGGATGATCTCGATGGCCTTGGTGACGCCGGCTTCGCCCATCGCGCCCAGCCCGTAGAGAAAGGCCTTACCTATCAAGCCCGCGCGGGCGCCTAGCGCCAAGGCCTTCAGCAGGCTTTGGCCGCTGGTGATGCCGCTGTCCAGCAGCACCTCCATTCGTCCCGCTACCGCGTCGATGATCTCGGGCAGCACATCGATGGATGCCGCCGCGCCGTCCAACTGGCGTCCGCCATGGTTGGAAACGACGATCGCATCCACGCCTTCCGCGGCGGCAATGCGTGCATCTTCCGGATCCATGATGCCCTTGAGGATCAACTTGCCGGGCCATAGATCGCGGATCCAATCCAGATCGCGCCAGGTCAGGGTGGGATCGAACTGGCTGGCGATCCACTGCGCCAGTGTGGTCAGGCTGTCGGCGCCGCCGATGCGCCCTTCCAGATTGCCGAAGCAGCGGCTGGGTGCACGTAGCATGCCCCACGCCCAGCGCGGACGGCGGGCGATGTCGTAGAGGTTGCGCAGCGTGACCTTGGGCGGTACCGACAACCCATTCTTGATTTCGCGGTGGCGCTGCCCTTGCAGCGTCAGATCAGTGGTGAGCATCAGGGCCGAACATTCCGCCGCCTGTGCGCGTTGGATCAGCTCGCGGACGAATCCACGATCACGCATGACGTACACCTGGAACCAGAAAGGCGCCGGCACCGCAGCGCGTACTTGTTCGATCGAGCAGATCGACATGGTGCTGAGACAGAACGGAATGCCCGCCGACGCCGCCGCGCGCGCGCCGAGAATCTCGCCGCCGCCGCACTGCAGGCCGGTCAGCCCGGTCGGCGCGATGGCCAATGGCAACGACGCCGGTTGTCCCAGGATCGTCGTGGCCAACGAGCGCTTGTCGACATCGATCATCACCCGCTGGCGCAGACGAATCGCCTCGAACGCCGCACGGTTGCCGTGCAGCGTCACTTCATCGTACGAACCCCGGTCGGCGTATTCGAAGAAAGCGCGCGGCACGCGCCGGCGTGCCAGCTCCCGCAGATCCATGATGTTGGTGATGGGCGAGGCCATGAGGCTTTCTCCGTGCCAGATGCAACAGGAAGTACGGCAATATCGAAAACGATTACTCGTCAGCCGAAAATCACTTAGTCAGATGTGAACAAATCGGCTTTTGCTCGTCATCCCCGCGAAGGCGGGCATGACGGCAATTTACTCCCTAGATGCTGGCTAGCTCGCCGGCCCAGGCCATCCCCTCCGGATACAGATGGTCGGCCACCGACTGCGCGTGCATTTCTGCGGAGAATCCCGGCATTGAAGGCGCCAGATAGCGGCCGTCGCGAATCTGTACCGGATCGAGGAAATGTTCGTGCAGATGATCGACGAACTCGATCGCGCGGTCATCCATCGATCCGGTGATGGCGACGAAGTCGGCCATGGCCAGGTGCTGGACCAGTTCGCACAAGCCAACGCCGCCGGCATGGGGAAATACACGGACGCCGAACTTGGCGGCCATCAACAGGATCGCCAGGTTCTCGTTGACGCCGCCCACGCGCGCCGCGTCGATCTGGATCAGGTCGACTGCTTCGGCCTGGAACAACTGCTTGAAGATCACCCGGTTCTGCGTATGTTCGCCCGTCGACACCGGCACGGGCGAGATGCCACGGCGAATCGCCGCATGGCCCAGCACATCGTCCGGGCTGGTGGGCTCTTCGATCCATGCGATGTCGAACGACGCCAGTTGATTCATCCACTCGATCGCGGTGCCGACATCCCAGCGTTGATTGGCATCGACCGCCATCGCCACGTCCGGACCGATCGCCTCGCGGGCGATACGGCAGCGCCGGATATCTTCCTCGACGCTTTCCCCGACCTTGATCTTGATGGTCCGGAAACCGTCCGCCACGGCCTGCCGCGCCAGCCGCGCCAGCTTCTCGTCGGAATAGCCGAGCCAGCCGGGCGAGGTGGTGTAAGCCGGATAACCTTCCGTGGTGAGGTGCTGGATGCGAGCGGCTTTGTGCGGTTCCGCCGCGCGCAGGATGGCGAGCGCTTCGTCGCGGGTCAGGACGTCGGTGATGTAGCGGAAGTCGATCAGATCGACGATCTGTTCCGGGCTCATGTCGGCGATGAGCCGCCACACCGGTTTCCCGCTGCGTCGCCCCGCCATGTCCCACACGGCGTTGATCACCGCGCCGATGGCCATGTGGATAACGCCCTTCTCCGGGCCCAGCCAGCGCAGTTGCGAGTCGTTGGTCAGGCTGCGGGCAAACCCGCCCAAGTCGCCCAGCACTTCATTGACATCGCGCCCCAGCACCAAGTGCGACAGGCACTGCACGGCCGCCGTCTGCACGTCGTTGCCGCGACCGATGGTGAACACCAATCCGTATCCGGCCAGGCCGGAGGGATCATCGGTGCGGATCACCACATAGGCGGCCGAATAATCCGGATCCTTGTTCATCGCGTCGGAACCATCGAGTTCGCGCGAGGTAGGGAAACGCACGTCGAACGTTTCCAGTGCGGTGATCCTAGCCATGCGCGATCGCTCCCCTTAACGCTGTCTCGTGCGAAATTACCTCTTGGCGCTGGCGGCCCAGCCCTTCTATTTCCAGTTCCATGACATCGCCGGGTTTCAGATACACCGGCGGCTTCTGGCCCAGGCCTACACCGGGCGGTGTGCCGGTGCTGATGATGTCGCCAGGCATCAACGTCATATAGCGGCTGATATAGCTCACCAGCGTCGCCACGCCGAATACCATCGTCTTGGTGCTGCCGTTCTGGTACTGGTGGTCGTTGACGGACAAGCGCATGCCGAGGTTCTGCGGCTCCGGCACTTCATCGCGCGTCACCAGCCACGGGCCGATCGGCCCGAACGTGTCGCAGCTTTTGCCCTTCACCCACTGCCCGCCTTGTTCCAATTGGAAAAAGCGCTCGGAGATATCGTTGATGACGGCATACCCGGCAACATGCTGCAGGGCTGTTTCGACCGGAACATCGCGCGCGACATCGCCGATGATCACGCCGAGTTCGACTTCCCAATCGGTCTTTTCCGAATCACGCGGAATGATCACCTGGTCGAACGGCCCACAGATCGCGGTGGTCGCCTTCATGAAGATCACCGGCTGCTCGGGCACCGCCATGCCCGATTCGGCGGCGTGGTCGGCATAGTTCAATCCGACGCAGATGAATTTCCCGACATGGCCCACCGGCGGACCCAGGCGCGGTGTGCCCTGCACTTCCGGCAGGCTCGCGGGATCGAGGCCGCGCAGTTTCGCCAGGCCATCCGCGCTCAATGCGTCGCCTGCAATATCGTTCACCACGCCGCTCAGGTCACGGATCTTTCCTTGCGAATCGAGCAGACCGGGTTTTTCGCGGCCACTCTCGCCATAGCGCAACAGCTTCATACCAGCTCCTTATAGATGCGGCATTCAATAGGTGTAAACAAAAAATCAGTTGGACCAACCACCATCGATGATGTGCGTCTGTCCGGTGGTGAACGACGATTCGTCGGATGCCAGATAAACCACCAATGCGGCGATCTCTTTCGGATCACCCAGGCGCCCGATCGGCTGGCGGTCGGTGAAACTCTTCCACACGGCTTCCTCGTCGCCGCCCAGCGCTTTTACGCGCGCGGCCAGGGATGGCGTACGCACCGTGCCGGGGCAGATCGCATTGCAACGCACGCCCTGGGCCACATAGTCGGCGGCGATCGCCTTGGTGAGTCCGATGACGGCGGCCTTGGTCGTACCGTAGGTGAAGCGGTTCGCCACGCCCTTGATGCTCGATGCCACCGAAGACATGTTGATGATGCTGCCGCTGCGCTGGGCCAACATGCCGGGCAGGACCGCCTTGCACAGGAAGTACATCGCATCGACGTTGATGGCGAATGAGCGCCGCCAGCTCGCCTCGTCGCAGTCCAGGATGCTTCCCTGGTGAACGTATCCGGCGCAATTGAACAACACGTCGAATGTTCCCTGCTCGGCCACGAGTGCGCCGATGGCCGCGGCGTCGGTGACGTCCAGCGATGCGGTCCGGATGTCCGGCTGTTCCGCGGCCAGCGACGCCAACGCGGCGGCATCCAGATCGGTGGCCAGCACCTGTGCGCCTTCCCGTGCGCAAGCCAAAGCGCTTTCGCGACCGATGCCCGCGCCGGCGGCTGTTATCAGTACCCGCTTTCCATTCAAGCGAGCGCTTATCGGGTGTGACGTCATAGCGTTTCCTCTTTCTGATCCAAGGCGTAGAAACCGATCGCGGTCTCGCCGAATACATCCTGTTCATGGCCGGGAGCATGGCGGCGCACCCGTGCCTGCGCCAGTTCGAGCCAGTGGCCGTAGTCCGATTTGAGATTCAGCACCGGCCAGTCGCTGCCCCACATCAGGCGTTCCGGGCCGAAGTGTTCGAACAAGTGCGCCACGTACGGCTCCAGTTCGTCCGCGCCCGCACCATCACCTGCCTGGGTCAGCAAGCCCGATAGCTTGCAATGCAGCAGCGGCAGATCACGCGCAAGTCGGGCCACGTTTTCGGCCCAACCTGAAAATTCCTTGTCGGCGATATCGGGTTTACCCGCGTGGTCGAGCACGGCGCGCAACTTCGGGTGGCGAAGCAAGCGCGCCTGCAACGTCGGCAGCTGGTGCGGCAACACCAATGCGTCGAATACAAGGCCATGGTCGATCATCGCTTCGAAGGCGGCGTCAAGCATCGGCTTCAACAGCCATTGCGGATCGGCGATGTCCTGCACCATCGGCCGCAGGCCTTTGAGTTTTCCCTTGCCATAGGCCACAAGGCCGGCGATTCGCCTGGCTGCATCAGGGGCTTCCATGTCGGCCCAACCAACGACACCCGCCACGAAATCCGTTTGTGCCGCCAGATCCAGTAGATAACGCGTTTCCGCTTCTGTCGGCGCCGCTTGCACCAGCACCGTCGCCTGCACGTTGTGAGCGGCGAGCATTGGTGCGAGGTCTTGCGGCAGGTAGTCGCGGTACAGGACGCTGTCCGACGGACTCAGCCAGCCGTAGTCGCCGCGATCCGGACGCCAGAAATGCTGATGCGTGTCGACGATCATGCCGGGACCGCAACGCTCGCCGGCAGCAGTCCTTCTTCGCGCAGCTGCTTCCACAAACGGGCAGGCAGTTGCGTACCGATGCGCGTGATCGCGCTGCGCGCCTCGTCGGCGGAACGCATGCCAGCCACCACGGTCGTCACCGACGGATGCGAGAGCGGGAACTGCAGCGCGGCCGCACCCGTGTCCACGCCATGGGCATGGCAGATGGCGTAGATACGCTGCGCACGTTCAATGATTCCAGTGTCGGCCGGTTCGTAGTTGTATCGGTCCCCAGGCTTGTCGGCATTGGCCAACAAACCCGAGTTGTAGGGCCCGGCGGCAAGGATCGAGATGGACCGGCGCTGGGCTTCTTCCATCACCCGCGCGGAGTTCCGCTGCTCCAGCAGCGTGTAGCGCCCCGCGAGCATGATGCAATCAAGTGGAAACAGCGGCATCAATTCAAGGCAAATTTCTTCCTCGTTGACGCCGATGCCAATGGCGCGGCATGCCCCGGACGCCTTCAACTCGGCCATTGCTGGAAGAGCTTCATTCAACGCTTGCCGCAGCCGCGCCGGATGGTCGTCGCCGTGGGTGAGGCGACCGATGTCGTGCAGCAGCAGCACATCGACATGGGCGGTCCGCAGCCGCTCCAGGCTGGATTCGAACGACCGCAGCACGCCGTCGCGGCTGTAGTCGAATACCGCGTCGCGGCCGCTGACGGCGAATCCGTGCCGTCCAGGCTCGGCGGACGGTTCGTCTTGAAGCCGACGGCCGACTTTTGTCGATATCGCATAGCTGCTGCGCGGCCGCCCAGCCAGTGCGCGGCCCAGGCGCGACTCGCTGAGCCCGTAGCCGTAATAAGGCGCCGTATCGAAGAAGCTGATCCCGCCATCCAGCGCGGTGTGTACGGCGGCAAGTGCCTCCTCTTCCGCCACCGGCGCGTACAGATTGCCGATCGGCGCCGCGCCGAAGCCCAGCGCGGAAACCCGGACATCGCCCGCGATACGGCGCGGTGCTGGCTGGTTCTGACGCATTCCGTCGGGCTCACTCATCGGACTGCTTTTCTCACTATCCAATCCGCGTCGAAGAACGATTCGGCGGCACAGGTCGCAGGGAATTTCCGGCGCGCCAGCCCTCTTGCCGGCATGACGCACGTTTCTTATATGAACTATACATGCGCATATGAAATCCGCAAAACAAGGCCGCTCGGCAAGCGTGCGCACCCGATGCAAACCCAGGACGGGCAATCCTGAACGCGGCGAAGGCCTGGTTTTTGTATGGCGCGACGATGCGCCAAGCCGCGCAGCAAGGTCGCGACTCTCCCATCCCCGCCCGCCGCGGCGCCACTCCCGCCGTGAAATATCGCTACTCGCGAAAGGAGCGCTCACTCACCCCAGAACCAGGTCCGACTACCTCCCCAAGCGAGCGAACGTCCTGGGGGCGACATCCGCCTCGTCCGGCCTTGCCTGCGGACGCAGATGGCTCGTTGCATGCTGCGCGACCCACGGCAATGCGATGGCCAGCAGGTAGAACTTCGACGCGTGGTATTTGTTGCTCATCCGGCTGCGATGACGCATCAGCCACGCGGGCGCACCCGGCAATATGTCGCGCGTCTGCAGCGAATAGTCGTAGACCTGATCGAAACGCTGCTGCGCCAACTTGCGCAGGTCGAAGCGGAAGCTGCCTTTCGCCACGACATACGGCAGCTGGGGAAAGCGACGCGCGATGTGTTCCCTTACCAGCACCTTGTTGATGCCCTTGCGAACATCCATCCGCTGCTCCGGCGGCACTTCATGAGTGATCCAGTGCCTCAGCTTCGCGTCGCAGTAGGGATAAGCGACGTGCAGCGAAAGCGCTGTGGTGGTGTACGTGCCTTTGGCGATGCCGCCAGGCGTGGCCATGATGTCCAAGGTGATGGATAGCTGTTCGGTCAGGTTGCCGGCCGCGGAAATCGCAGGCGCGAAACGGGCCAATCGTGCCTTGGATTGCTGCGCGACCTGTCTTCCGAACAGCGCATCCACTTCCGCGTCGGTGAAGCGCGAACCGGGAAAACTACGTTCGAACGGATCCATCTGCAGCGTCGACAGCAAATAGCTCAGTTCGAAATTGAGATCCAGATACTCCGAGTCGTGGAAAAAGCCCGGCAGGCGGATATTCCTGGCAAGCAGGCGCAGCAAGTGCTTGTGCCAGGTCGCCGGCACGCCCAGATAGACGTCCGAACCCAGACCGTCGATCACACCATCGCCACCCAGCCGGACGATTTCCGTGGCGAGGTCGACATAGGACAGCAAAGCGAAATCGGCGGTCAGTAGCGGCATCTTCGGCAGCAACGCCAGATAGCGATCATAGGCGCGGCCGGGATCGCAGACGAGCACTTCGTGGCGCAAGCCCAAGTGTTGCGCCACATGCTTGGCGGAGGCCACTTCGTTTTCTTCGCTGCCGCCCAGATAGGTCAGGCAGGTGGTATCGGGCCGCACCTCGCTGGCGGCGATCGCCAGCGAGGTCGAATCCTTGCCGCCGCTTTGCAAGAGCCAGGGTGCGGCCATCCGATGGCTGGCGCGAACCAACGCATCGCTCAACAGACGGTGGTATTCGGCCGCCCAGTCCTGCTTCCTGGCGGCACGGACCTTGCGCTGACCGGGTGCGCCGAACATGGGCCGGTATACCGGATCGGCGAACATGTCCTGCGTCGGGTCGAATCCGCAACTGACCAACCGGACGTTCTCGTATATCGAATATGGCGGATAGACGAAGCCGTTGCGCAGCAGGTCGGCAAGCGACACGGAATCCAGGCCGCCACGCTCGACGCGATCGGCCAGTAGTGCGAAATCGGGTTCGCCATGAAACGGCGATGCTATGAGTTGGATGGGGTTCAAGCACAGCTCCGTTGCTGAGGCTGGTGGCGAATCAACCGCATCGACCTTCATCGGTTCTTCCGGCATGCCGGAAGAACCGACGGCGGCCGGTCTACTGCCAGAACATTTCGATCGAACCAACCAACGGCTTGGCGCCGGCGGTCGGCGTACCGCCGGGGACGAAGCTGAGTGCCAGCGTGTCGCCCGCTCTGGCCGCGCCGCTGTTGACCATCGAACGCAGCAACTCGGTCACGTCGAAGCTGTAGAAGTTGTCGCCCAGCGCATCGCTCAACGCGCCATTCCCATGATCATGGAATTCGGCATCGAAGAAGTTGATGTTGCCTACGTAGGACTTCGAGTTCAGCCGTGTGTCCTGGCTGCGCGTCAGGTACAGGTGGTAGAGAACTTCCGGCTGTGCCCAGGTGTGCAGATCCTTGAGGACCAGATACGTGCGGCGGCGCTTCAACGGATCCAGCGCGACCACCGCCTGGCGAGCAGCTGCGCTCACCGGGGCCAAGCCGATGCGCACCGGCCGATCATTGAGTTCGGCGGAAGCCGTGCCACGGGCAACGAGTTCGGAAACCAGGCCGATGGCCGTCGCCAGGAGTGTCGTGACCGCCTTCGTCCGGCGCTTCGACGTCGGTTCGGTGCCGGTGGGCGAAACGAACTTGTCGTAGGTGTAGCCCAGCGTGTCGATGCTGAAGAAGTCCCTCAGCGTGCCGCTTACGCGTTGACCGTAGGCATCGGCAAAGACGAACACGCTGTTCTGCCACGTGCCTGAGACCGGCATCGTGCCGCCGTTGAGCATCCAGCTTGCCCATAGCCGATCGACGTTGGAATGGTGCACCCAGAACAACGGGTCCTTGCCGGCATACGGCACCGCGCCCATGTTCGTACCAGTGCCCACCAGCACATGAATCCGGCCGTGGATACCCGAATCGACTACACGGCAGAAGCCCGGCACGGCGTTGACGGTGTGGTAGTACGGGCAGGCCATGGCGGGCGCGATATCCATGGCGTCGCCAGGTTGGTTCAGATGGATAGGCTGACCGGAGTTCGCCAGGCTGGTGCGGTCGGGACGGTAAAGCGACCCGTACAAGGGATCACTGGGCAAGCGGAACTGCAATGGCACCACGCCTCGTTTGGCCGGGTCGTGAGAGGTGTAGTTCCAATAGGGAAGTGTGAAGTCCGGCCGTTGCGCCACCTCACGGACGATCTGCTCCAGGAAGAAGACGAACATGCGGTGCCAAGGCAGAAAATGATTGGCGTTTTGTCCTGCGTGGGACTGGCAGGTATTCCATGTTTCTCCGGCCAGCATGCTCTGCGGCGTCACCGAAGCACCGAATATCCGGTTTATCTCGGCGGCCTTGGTAGTCGCACCATCGACAAAGTGCGTGTACCACTGCCATAGCCAGCTCAGGGGATCGCTCTCACCGCGCAGCTTCATCTTGGCAACGGCATCGGCGAATATCTGCAGCATCATCAACCCATTGGCGCTGCTGGCGTCGTAGCGCACCAAGGGCGTTGCCGCCCAGGCGTTTTTCGATAGCCACAACGCAAAGGGCATCGCAGCTGCGCCGCGCATGAAATTGCGGCGGGATGTGGATACGGCATTCATGACATTGGAACCTCGATTGTTATTTGTTCTTGGTCGTCGATCGGCGACGAATCGCCGAAAAGCAAAGCAGTTGAGCTGACGCCTCGCGAAGGTCCTCCCCACGGATGTCGAAACGCACACGCACCCAAAGCCTGCGTTTACAAGAACATGACCTGCGTCACGGCCGGATCAAATTTTTAACGTGCAAGCGACGCAGCCCGCACATCTTCGCCAACGTCCGACCAGTGGCGAATCGGACACGCAAAATGTGCTGGGTTCATTCACCTAAATGCGCGCGCATGCGATTTATAAATGCGCACACAGTCACTCCGCCGTATTTAGCGGAGTCAAACTGGCGTGAAGGGGCGATTCAGATGCAGAAAACAAAGCAGGAGCGACGCCGGTCGCGATGAGGCTTTACAAGCAAGGCCACATCGCGACTGACGTCGCTCCTACAGGTAACGGGCGGCTTACCCCGAAGCCGGTGCAGCGAGTGCTAGTGCTGCACTTCCCTTCTTGGTTGCGCTTCCTGCGTTTCCATCGGCGCGGTTTCGCGCATGGTGGAGGGCGTTTCGCCACCGGCGTGTGGCGTCAAATGAATAACGATCGCTTGGACGCCATGCATCTTGGAAATGGTTTCCACCGCAATCTCCATTTCCGGATTCTGGACGTCTCCGCTCAGCACCACCTGGCCACCGCGCACATCCACTTCAAGCGCCGACGGGCGGTCGATCACATGACCCAGCTTGGCACGGATCCGTTCGCGCAATTGCTCATCGTCCACGGGCCGCGGCGCTATCTTCGCCCGCGTTTTCGCCAGCGCACCCTGCACATGGTCCGCAGCACGTTTTGATTTGGCGCGGGCGTAACGTTCGGCATCATGGCGAACCGATACGGCCTGGTCACGGACCAGGCTGCGCCGGCGACGACCCGCCACCGGGTCCAGGTAATACATGAAGGCTGCACCCGCAGCGAAACTTGCGACCACTCTGAGCATGGGGTTCATGGAAGATTCTCCTAGCGAATCAGTTTTGCCAGTACCGCCGAAGCACAAGACGATCCCATTCGCGCGGTTTCTCCGCGCGGGGCGCCCGAACGCGTCAGTGCGGCTGCGATACCTGCCGCGAAACCTCCGCCTTCAGCGAACGCACGTCGTTCCTGCGCTCAAGATCGGCCAGCGCGACAATGCCGCAGAGCCGGCCATCGTCATCGACGATGGGAACGCGGCGAATCCGCTCGCGCACCATGACATCGGCGCATTCGCGCAGGTCCGAGTCGACGTTCAAAGTCACCACGGGGCTCGTCATGCAGTCTTCTGCGCGCACCTGGGTAGGATCCTGTCCGGTGGCGACCAGCCGCACCACGATGTCGCGGTCGGTCACGACGCCAAGCGGCCGGGCCTCGCCGTCGACGATGGGAATCTCGCCTACGTCATGGTCCAACATCATCTTGGCGATGTCCTTCAGCAGCGTATCGCGAGTAGCGGCGATGGGCCGCCCGGTCATGATGGTTTTGACATCCATGGCTATCTCCTCTGGGCGTTCGGATCTGGGCTTTCGAAAACCAGAGGCATGGTCCCGCAACGACAATCAAACCACCGTGAATCAAGGGTTAAATTCGTCTCGCTTCTCGTGTTCATGTGCGGCCATAAGCACATGTGTCGCTTCTCGCCCGAAGCAGCGCGGACTCGCCGGCGAATCGTGGCGATGAAAAGGCGTGCGCATAGCTTCTGCCTGTCATAGGAGCGCCGTCCCGGCGCGAGCTCTTCCCGTCAGATCGCGATAGAAGCGAAAAGCTCGCGCCGGGACCGCGCTCCTACAACAGCTGGGGCGCGAACCCTGCAGCGGCGGGAGGCCGCTCTACAACCCAAACGGATACGTATCCGGCACACCACCGCGCGGCTTGGCGGGCAGCGCTTCCACCGCACGGCTGGTATCGAACCACACGAAGGCGTCGAACTGTTGCGGCAAGATCGCTTCGGCGTAATGACTGAAGCGTTCGGTATCGGGGCGGTAGATCACGCCGATGAAGCGCTCCAGCCGCGGCGTCATCAGTGCTTCGCGCAGTTCGGCCTGGTCCTCGTCCTCGCGCAGATCCAACAGGTAGCGATCGATGCCCGCGTCATGACAGGCGCGCTCATAGCTGCCTTCCAGCGAGGGACGCACCTCCATCACCTTCATCGGGCTATCCCAATTGCTCGCGGCCGCGACGGTACCGGCGTGAGTGCCGAACCCGATAAGCGCCACGTGGCCAGGCAAGTTCTGGCGGCATAACTGGCCCAGATTGAGCTCTTCGCGCAGTTGCCCCATCTCGGTGTAGCGAGCGTCGCCGATGTGCGAGTTGTGCGCCCACACCACCGCTTTGCCGTCCTGACCGCGCGAGACCAGGAGCTGCCGGAGTGTTTCGAACATATGGGTGTCGCGCAGATTCCACGACTCGGCCGATCCGTAGTACATGGCGCGGTAATACGCTTCCGCGTTCCGGACCAGACGTGCATTCTGCTCGGCATCCAGGTAGTCGTCCTGATCGTCGCGGTATTCCAGCCGTCGCGCCAGCAGTTCGCCCAGCATGTCGGTGACCGCCTGCTCGCAAACCGCATAGCCCTTGTTAAGCGCCATGCGACCGTAGCCGGCCGGATCCCTGGCCCACGGCGTCAGGCAACCATACCGCTCGCGTGCAATGCCCGCGGCTTCGGGATCGACGCGATCCAGATAATCGATCACGGCACGGATGGAACGGTTGAGGCTGTACAGATCGAGGCCGTGGAATCCCACCTGGTGCTCGGCGTCGCGCGTCGCGTTGTATTCACGCAGCCAGTGAACCAGCTCATCGACGTCGGTATTCCTCCACATCCATGTGGGAAATCGCTGGAATACCACTTCTGGATCGCCTTCCGGCGTTCGATGGCGAACGTAGCGGTCGATACCCGCGGCATCGGGCCAGTCTGCTTCCACTGCGACAATGTTGAAGCCATGTTCTGCCACCAATCTGCGCGTGATGGCGGCACGGGCGCGGTAGAACTCGGAAGTACCATGGGTGGATTCGCCGAGCAGCACGACTTGCGCGCGGGCGAAGCGGTCGAAAGCACGGCCGAACGCATCCTCCTCCGGCGCATGACCGTTAAGGGCAGGCAGCGGCTCGGCGGCGCGGCGTATTTGTATTGCCACGGCATCGCCATCAAGGTCTTCGTGCGACTTCTCGGCAATCGCAGGGGCGTCGCCTTCCTGTGCCGCCCAGCCGTGCTTGCCAATCAATGGGACAAATAGCACGGGCCCAAGATCCTCCTGCTTGTAATCGTCCTGGCCCTTGCGCGTCACCTTGACCAGATGCTGCTTGCGGCGCGAATCGCCGACCGGCATCACCAGTCGGCCTCCTGGTGCCAATTGTTTCAGCAGCACTTCTGGCACCGAGGGGCCGCCCGCGGCCGCCAGGATGACATCGAAAGGCGCCGCTTCCGGCCAACCCGCGGTGCCGTCGCCGGTGCGCACTTCGATGTTGGTGTATCCAAGCCGCTGCAGGCGTCCTTTCGCCAATGCTGTCAGTTCCGCGTGCCGCTCTACCGCGTATACCCTTGACGCTACTGCCCCAGCGACCGCCGCCGCGTAACCGGAGCCCGCGCCAATTTCCAACAGCCGGTCCGCAGGCGAAATTTCCGCGGCGTCCATCATCAGCGCCACGATGTAGGGCTGGGATATCGTCTGCCCGGCGGCAATGGGTAGCGGCGAATCTTCATAGGCGAATTCGCGCAGCTCGTCGGATACGAAATGCTCACGCGGAATTTTCCGCATGGCGTCCAGAACGTGGCGGTTACGCACACCGCGCCGGACGATCTGCTGATCGACCATGCGTTCGCGTTGAGCCTGGAAGTTCATGGCGATGCGGCCTCCCGGGTGCGAACTTCCCCGCCGCGCATCTTGCCCGCCGTTACTTTGCTGCTTGTTCTGGATGCGCAGGGCGCCAGCGCCCTCGCCGAAGCCCTCGGGATCTTCATCGCGCCGGCCATCGTGTGGGACGGCTGGAGTTTGCGCTGGGTGGCGTGCTGGGGTGGTGAAAAATGACAGTACTAAAACAAACATAACGTGTAGGAGTGGTTCCGGCATGCCGGCACCGATAAGTCGCGATGAAGCCTTCCCATGAAAGCTTCATCGCGACTTACGTCGCTCCTACACGTTAAGTTTTTCGTGACGTTTTAGAGCCAGCGAGGAGCTGGGCGCCGTTAACGCTTCATCGATGGAGACGCATCTTCCGGTTCGCCAAAAACCGAAAACACCTCTTCATCCTGGTTGAATACCGGTGAGGCGAACGGTGCCGGGCCGGGGGTCCTGCCGAACTTGATGGGCCGGGTGACACCGCGATAGGCCCCGACCACCGGGTGCTCGATGGTGGCCACGATGTCCTCCGCCACCACTTGCGGATGTTCGAACATGTCTTCCACGCGGCGTGCCGCGGCGCAGGGCACCTCGTCGCCGAACAATGCTTCCCATTCCATTGCCGTGTGCGCGGCCAGTGCCACGTGCAACTGCGGCACGATCTCGGCGGCATGTTCGGCGCGCTTGCGGACGCTGTCGTAACGTGGATCCTCGGCCAGCGCATCCAAGCCAACTTTGCGGCACAACGCTTGCCAGAACCGTGGCGTATTGGCGGAGATGTAGAGATAACCTTCGCGTGCCGGGTGAATACCGGTGACCCCGCCCGAACGCATGTCCCGACCGATATCCAGCGATTCGCCTTCCACCCAGATCATCCGCGCCGATTGCATGGTCAGTGCGCTGCGCAGCAGTGAAACGCCGACGAACTGGCCCAGTCCGCTGCGTTCGCGTTCGTACAGCGCCGAAGATACGCCCGCCGCCAGCAGCGCCGCGGCGTAGTAGTCGACCACCGAGCCGTAGATGATTTCCGGCGCGCCGCCGCGCTTGCCCTGCAGCGTGCACATGCCGGTCATGGTTTGCAGCACCTGGTCGTAACCCGCCTTGTCCTTCATCGGCCCGGTTTCACCGTAGCCGGTCACCGCGCAATAGATTAGGCGAGGATTGAGAAGATTGAGACGTTCGTGGTCGATGCCCAGGCGCTTGGGTACCGAAGGACGAAAGTTATGCACCAGCACGTCGGCTTCGCGGACCAGCCGCAGCAGCTTCGCCAAGTCCTGGGGATTCTTCAGATCCAGTGAAACGCCGCGCTTGCTGCGATTCACGCCCATGAACGCGCGGCTTTCCGCCTGCAACGTGGACGGATACTGGCGCAGGTTGTCGCCATCGGGCGGCTCCACCTTCAGCACGTCCGCGCCCTGATCGGCCAGCAACGTGCAGCCGTAGGGACCGGCGATGTACGCGCTGAGATCGAGCACCTTGATGCCGCTCAGCGGACCGGGCGGACCCTGGCGCTCGGCCGAGCCGAAAAGTGATGCATTGTCCGGAGACGTCTTATCCATTGGCGGCAGATCCATCAACCATCGCGACTATTGTCACTGGCAGTCTGATGCAGGAGCAGGCAGCGAAACAGTGCGAATTCATATTTTCTGCTGCCATAAATTCTTGCGTATTTGGCTGGTACGCCATGTAGGAGCGCCGTCCTCGGCGCGAGCTCCTGCTTTTCGCGAACCATGGAATGCATGAGCCTGTGCGCAGCGTCACGCCGACGGTGACGTATCCGACGGCGATGTGGTTGGCGCCAGCGATAGCCACGTCAATCGCCAGGCGCCATCTTCCCGCCCTCCCGCGCGGTAGTACGGCCAGAAGAGCAAATCCGCCCGGCCGTCCAGCTTCATGCGAATACCAGGGCCCTCTTCACCAGGCTGCACAGGCAGCACTTCCAGCCATTGGTCGCTCGGCGCCGATGGCACACGCATGGTTTCCTCGGTCTTGTAGCCATCGATCAGGCCGGTGGCGTAGACCAGCGGCCCGCGGGTGATGCCGAGATATTCGTAACGGAGCACTTCTTGCGCCACCGGTGTGCCATCGGGTGCCCGCGATTCCTGCACATTGCGGTGAACGCGGCGATGAAGCACGGGTTGCATCGGGAAGTCGAGGACGATTTCATCGCCCGGTTTCCATTCGCGCTCCACTCGCACATATGTACCTGTTTCCACCGGACTCTGGATGGGCGTGCCGTTGATCCGAATGTGTGCATTCATCGCCCAGGAAGGAATCCGCAGGTCGATGGCGAACGATGACGATTGCTCAGGCGTCACCGCGATGCGAATGCCGCCATCGAAGGGATAGCGGGTGTCCTGCCGCAGTTCCACGCCGCCGGCCTGGGGCAATACCAACCGAGCAACGCCCGGGCCATAGAAATTGACCTGCGCCGCGCCATCGGACGAGACGGCATACGCGATCGCCGGCAGTTCCTCCAGCGCCATCGCGCCGCTGGATTTACAGCAGCGCCAGTAGGTCGTATGCACGCGTTTGCCGTTGGGGAACGAGTAGTAGCACCAGTCCTCGCCATTGGGCGCATGAGCACCCAACAGATCGTTGTAGGCGGTGCGTTCTATTTCCTCCGCGTATTTGGCTTGGCCTGTGATCGCCAGCAGTTCGCGGTTGAGTTGGATCCAGGCGAGTATCGAACAGGTTTCCACATAAGCCTGGGGAAAGAACGCGCCAGCCGGATTGAAGACTTCGCGCGACCGGTGCGCCACCCCGCCCCAAGGCCCTCCGCCCAGCGTGAGGTGATGGTCGCGGATGTTTTGCCACAGGTGCTCCACGGCCTGCGCCAACGCTGCTTCGCCGGTAGCCTTATGCAGCTTGGCCAACCCCACCAGATTCCACGCGAGTTGGTACGCCTTGCCGGTCGCGATCTCCGACGCATCGGCGCCGGACAAAGCGCGTGTCAACAGCGCAAGCATTGGATTGCGGTCGGCCTGTTCGAGTACGCGTTTCGCCAAATCCAAGTAGCGTTCTTCGCCGGTGGCGATGTACAGCTCCACCGCCGGATCCATCAACACCGTCGCGGACATGCCGTGGTGATTGCCCAGGTCGGTGATATCGATGCCGCCATCGGTCAGCGTGCGCAGGCACAGATCGCCAATCTTGCATGCGGCCTGCAGGTACTCCGGCCGCGGAAAATGCTTGTGCACTTCCAGCAGGCCGAGGATCAGATAGCTATGCGTCCAGATGTCCCAGGTGCGCACGCTGGGCGCACCGTCCCAGCTGACCGGCTTAAGTGGCTGCGGGTGCATGAATCGACGCTCGGGCGCGTAGTTGCCCAGATAACCATCCGCGTGCTGTACGCCGACCAGGTACTGTGCGACGCGGTGCAGGTTTTCCGTCAGCGACGCGTCCTGTGATCGCGCAGCTGCTTTCGCGGTGGCATACAGCCACTTGCCAGCGTGCTCGCCATACCAATCGCCTTCGAGATTATGAGCGGTGTTCGCCGGATCGAAGATGGCGATCGCCGGACTGGTTTCGTCGACGATGAAATGGCTGAGCCGGCCCTGGCGATTGGCTTCCAATGCCCTCCCCAGCAAGCCTTCCAAACGCACGTCACGGGCTGCCGTCATCGGTTCGGCGGCATCAGCACCGTCATTGCGATGCGAACGGTTCATTTCGCGTCGACCACGCAGCGGAAACCGACTGTGCCGGAACGATCCTTGCTGGGTGCCATCAACAGGTACTTGCCATGTTGATCCAACCGGTAGGCCTGCGGGAAATACCAGTGCGACGTCTGCGGCTGGTAGGCGCTGCCACCGCGCAACACGGCCGCGCGGGTGTGCTCATCGGCGTATTCGTCGGTCCACTGCCAGACGTTGCCCACCAGATCCATCACGCCGAAGGGACTGGCGCCCTGCGGATGCGCATCCACATCGGCCGGCGGCTGCAAACGGCGACGGCGATTGACGTCTGGCACGGCATCCGCGCGCCATTCGTTGCCCCACGGATACAGGCGGCCATCGGTTCCCTGCGCGGCGTATTGCCATTCCCACTCATGCGGCAGTCGCTTGCCCGCCCACGCGGCATACGCGCGCGCGTCTTCGATCGACACCCAGGTGACCGGCTTGTTTTCCCAGCCGGGTTGCGGTGCGCCATCGCGCCAATCGCGCAGGAAGTTGTGATCGTCGCGCGGCCGATAGCCGCTGGCGTCCAGGAATGTCTTGAATTGGGCGTTGGTGACCGGGAAGCGATCGATGTGGAATGACGTCATCGCCATGCGCCGGCGGTGATGGCGACGGGCGCTGTTTTCCCAGGGATATTGGACGTCGACGCCTTCCCATGTCTGGCCCTCGATCTCCACGCCGCCGACGACGAACAGATATTCGCCGGCCGGGATCGTGATCATGCCTTCCGGCGCCTGCGCGGCACGCAATGTCGGGGTGACCGGCGTGATCTGCTGCGGGATGGCCTGCCAACGGTTGGACAGCGTGCGCAGCGGCACGCGGGCGAAACCGGCCATCAACGACAGGAATGACGATAAACCTTCGACCTCACTACCTGCGCCCAAGGCGAGCAGTGCGCCGAACCCACGCCCTTCAAACTCCATTTCCACGATGGCATGGCCATCGATAATGCGCGGCTGCAATTCCGTGCCCTGCCACAGGTCGTAATAGCGCATGCCTTCGCTATGCGGCAGCGCGATCTGCTCGCCGGCCACGTCGTATTCGTTGCGGTTGACGATGGTCCACAGGACTTTCCCTTCACCGGGGAAGCGACTGGCGAACACGCCCGCCTGCAAGGTGGGAAAATACGGCGTCCACTCCAGGCTGACCATCAGCGGTGCGAACTGCCGCTCGATAGTGGCAATGCGGCGCAGCGACTCGGCGTCGCGCGGGGTGAACTGGTTCCAGATGCCCCAGACGTTCTCCCACGCGTTGTAGCCAATGCCGTTGAAGAAAATGTATTGCAGGTCGTGGTTGCGGTCGCGGCCCCAGCGGTTCTCGTAGTTGATCATGTGGCGCGGTTCCAGCCACTTGAACTTCGCCACCGGCGGGATCACTTCGTTCGGTGCTTTCTTGCCCCAACTCTGCACGTTCCAGATCAGGTGTTCTTCCGCGCTGATGGTGGATTCCGGCTGCACCACCACCGGACGGCCAAGCGCATCGCAGGCATCGAAGAAAGCACGCGGCACCCCGTTGTAGGTGTCACCGTTGATGCCGTCCGCGCCGACTTCCTTCACCAGGTTCGCAACGGCAACCCAATCCGCTTCGCCTTGCTCACGGGTGCCGTTGTCCCACGGCATCGTCGGCAGGAACACCTTGACGCCGCGGCGATGGAAATCCTTCACCGCCCCGCGCAGGCCTTCGACGCCACCGGGCAGGTCGCGCGCCATGTCGAACTGGTTGCGGTCGTCGATACCGATGTTCGGATAGACGTACCAGAGCAGCACACTGTCCAAGCCGCCGAAACGCTGTTCCAGGTCGTCCAGATAACGGTCCACGGTGTAGCAGCCGGCTTCTGCATCGTAGAAGTAGCGGTCCTCCACCATCATCTGCGCATGCACGAAATTGCGCTGCGCCCATTGCAGCTCCGGCCGGCGGTAGTTCGCGTCGTCGTAGCCGATCCGGGTGAGGTGTTCGCGCCGCCAATCGCGCAGCTCGCTGATCCAATCGGCGGAGGTGGTGTTGACGTCAATCTTCCAGTGGCCGATCTCGGCGAACGGCCATCCCGGTGCCTTGCCGGGTGTCGGCAGATAGCGGCCCGTGGTGACGTGGGAAAACTTGTATTCGGTTTTCACCGGTGAACGTTCAGAAGCGGGCGTGGGATCCGTGGGGGAGGTCATATCGAGGGATTCTATCGGTCTGGTTTCTTGTGCAAGCGAAAATCAAGCCATGCCGCAGTATGCGGCCAGCGTGGCGTAGGCGTTGGGCGATGGAGCAGGCGCGGTCTTCAGGAAATCCTCGACCTGCGCCAATGTGGGAATGCTGGCTTGCGCACCCAGGCGGGTACACGCCAAAGCGGAAGCGGCGCTGGCGTAGCGAAGTCCGTCGGCCAGACCCGCACCCTGCCCCAGGCGAGCGGCCAATACGCCGCAGAACGTGTCGCCCGCCGCGGTGGTATCCACTGCATCGATGGTGAAAGCCGGTTGCAGCACGACTTCATCCGCGACACGGGCAAAACAACCGCGCGCGCCCAGCGTCACCACCAGGCAGGGCACTTGGATACGCGCCAGGCCCTCAGCCAGATCGTGGGTGCCCGCCAGCGCGGCGAGCTCGCCTTCGTTCACCACCAGCACGTCCAACGCTTCCAGCAGCCGGGTCGGCAACGCGCGGGCGGGCGCCGCATTCAGCAGCACACATACGCCGGCGGCGCGCGCGCTCAACGCGTAGGCCTCCACCGTTTCCAGCGGCGTTTCCAGTTGCAACAGCAAATGGCTGGTGTCTTCCAGCGCAGGGAGATCCTTGGGATGCAGCAGCGAGTTGGCGCCGGGCGCCACGGTTATCGCGTTCTCGCCATCATCGGCCAGGCAGATGAAAGCCATCCCGGTTGCCGCGTCGGGAGACCGCACGATGTCCAGAGAGACTCCAGCCTCACGCAATGACGATTCCAGCGGCACGGCGAATGCGTCTTCACCCAACGCCAGCAGCATGCGCGTGGGCGCGCCACCGGCCCTGGCACAAGCGACCGCCTGATTGGCGCCTTTCCCGCCTGGGAATGTAGCGAACTCGCGTCCCATCACGGTTTCGCCAGGTGCCGGCACATGCGGCGTACGCACGACGAAGTCCAGGTTGGCCGATCCGGCAACGAAGATTCGCGAATGATGTCCACTCATCGCCCTAGCGCCTCATACACCGCGTCGTAGAACCCCACGGCGATGCGCGGCAGATCATTCTTCTCTCCATTCGGCAGGTGCTGCATCAACAAGATGGCAATCAACTTCTCCTCGCGATCCAGTGTGAAGGTGGTCGACGCAGCACCCGACCAACCGAAAGCGCCGACCGAACCCGAGCGCCCGCGCTTGGCCGCATCAAGCACCACATACCCGCCGAACCCGAAACCTTCGCCGCTGCTGAACTCGTTGACGGGCGGATCCAACTGGCCTTGAAGCTGGTTTTGCATCATCAGGTCGACGGTCTTTCGCTTCAGAATGACATCGCCTTCCAAACGACCGCCGTTCATCAGCATCTGGCAGAAGCGTGCGTAGTCGCCGGCGGTGGAATACAAACCGCCCGCACCACTGGGATATGGGTTAAGGCTGGCGCCGGGTCGGCGAGCGCTGGGGCCGTCGTCCAACACCAATCGGCCATCGGCGCCCATGCGGGTGATGTCGGCGATGCGATCGCGATAACGCTCCGGAACACTGAACCCGGTATCGCGCATCTTCAAAGGGGCGAATATGTGGTGTTGCAGATAGGCATCGAAGGATTTGCCGCTGACCACTTCGACAAGCCGAGCCAGGACTTCAATGCCGGTGCCGTCGTACTTGAAGCGCGTGCCCGGTTCGGTTGCCAGCGGTACCCGCGCCAACCGTGAGACGAACGTCTTCAGATCCGGCGAACCATGCAAGTCCGCGCGCTCCAACAGGCGTGTGGCTTCTTCGTAACCCTCGCCTCCGCTGGCGAAGCCCGCCGTATGCGTCAGCAATTGGCGAATCGTAATGGGTTGCTGGACAGTTTCGGTTCGCGGTGCATCGGCGGTGCCGCCGACGAAGCGCTGCATGCTCGCGAACTCAGGCAGGTAACGGGAGATCGGATCATCCAGGCCGATCTGCCCGTTCTCGACCAGCTGCAATACCGCCACCGAAGTAACCGGCTTGGTCATCGAATAGATTCGGAAGATCGTGTCCTCTCGCATTGGTGACGAACGACCCAGGTCACGATGGCCATAGACCTGAAAGTCGACGACTTTCCCGTCGCGAACGATGAGCGTCACCGCACCCAGATAGCCCTGCGGACCGGTCGATTTCTCAATAAGGCTATGTAGCCGCTGCAGCTGCTCGGCAGAGAATCCCTCCTCCGCGGGAGATCCCGCGGAAGGAAGGGGCACCGCTGGAGGGAACGCGGTGCAAAGCGGTGCGACACCCATTCCTGCCATGAGCAGCAGCGACCGGAGCCGCTGCATGCCTTTCGACAGGAAGTTCTGGCGTTGAGGTGCTCTAGGGCGTGTCATCCAATGGGTAGTCACCCGCGCCGCGCCGCCGCGCGCCCGGCGCGGTGTCATCGCTCGGGCGTGTATCGGCATACATTTCCTCGCTCTTCCTTGCGCCGAACGCGCGGCGGCGCGGCGCGGGTGACTACCCATTGGATGACACGCCCTAGGGTTCAAAAGCTGATGGTGTGGGTAAGCGAAATCATGCGGCCCCGGCCGGCCCAATAGTTCTGGAAGCCTTCCACCTGCGACCAGCTGAGGATGTATTGCTTGTCGGTGAGGTTTTCGATGCCGACCGAGAACTTGCCGAAGCGGTCGGTTTCGTAGTTCATGCTCAGATCGAACAGCGTGTAGCCCTGGGTGTTCTCCGTGAAGGAGAACGCCTGGCCATCGAACTCGCGCACGTCGCTGCCGGACAGCTGGCGATCCCTCAACATGGTGGCGCCCAGGGTGATGTCGCCGTTGGGCACGAACTGCCAGGTAACCGACGCCGCGATCTTGTCGGGGTTGATATCCAGCACGCCCATCGGCTTGTTGAGTCCGCCAGCCGGATAGTTGCCGCCCGGATGTGCCGACCAGAACGCCGTCTTGCCACGGATGCGCGAATACAGCGCGCTCGCCTTCCACTGCTCGTTGAAGCGCCACTCACCGCTGACTTCCACACCCTTGATGCGTGTCGGTGCGCGGCTGAGGATGAAATCGTCCGTGTTGGGATCGATGGCCAGCGATGTGCCGAACGGCGATTTCGAATCGTAGTGCGACGCGCTGAAAGAACCACGGCGACCGCGCCAGTTGACGCCGAACTCGGTGTTTTCCACCACAATGGCCGCGATGTCTGCAATGCGATCCACCGACTGCCCAGGCACGCTGATGTTGCGCAGGGGAATGCCGATGTTGGGCAGCCCGAAGCCTTCGCCATACGAGCCGAACACCGACCACTCGTCGTTGATGCGCCAGATCGCGCCGTAGTTGATCAGGTTTTCCTCGTAGTTCACACCGCCACCCTCAACGAAGACGCTGTTGCGGTAAGGCGTAGTGGTATAGCTGTCCACATGCAGCTCGCCGTCTTCGCGACGATAGCCGCCGCTCAACGTGACCGGGCCGACGTCGTAGGTCAGCTGTGCGTAAGGAGCCTTGCTTTCGTACTCCATCGGCGGCACCCACACGCGATTGGTCAGCGCCAGGCGCTGCTCGGCGGTATCGCGGACCAGGTCGATACCGGTGCGCAGCTCCAGGCCGGATACGTTGAACAGCTCGGGCCGGGTCCAACCGATGCGCACGCCCTTCTTCTCGGTCACGATTTCGGATTGGTCGAAA
This sequence comes from Pseudoxanthomonas sp. CCNWLY206-1, assembly GCF_039710385.1. Classification (NCBI taxonomy): domain Bacteria; kingdom Pseudomonadati; phylum Pseudomonadota; class Gammaproteobacteria; order Lysobacterales; family Lysobacteraceae; genus Pseudoxanthomonas; species Pseudoxanthomonas sp. CCNWLY206-1. Next base: position 82,479 of record NZ_JBDKXI010000008.1, read on the forward strand.
ATGCGGTCCGCTTCGTTGAAGTTATCGTCCACCTTGACCAGCTGCTTGTCGTCGCCGTTTTCCGGCAGATAACGCATGGCCTGGTCGGCGTAGTACGCGTCCACGCCCAGCGTGCCGCCAAAGAAGTCGGCGTGGGTGTACTTCAGCGCGTACTGCTTGAAATCGTTGAACTCGGCCTTCTGCCCAAAGATCTGCCCGCGCTCGGATGTGTTGGGCGTGGGTACCGGGCATTCCTCGCTCACGTAACGGCAGCCTTCGACCTGCACGTAGTTGCCTTTGCCCTCGATCTTGAAATGGCTCAGCGTGGCCTGCAGACGCTGCTCGCCGCTCTCGCCGAAGTTGATGCCGCCTTTCAGGAACAGGTTCTTGGCTTCGGAGTCGGACACCGAGCCACTGGTGTTCATGCCGATGCGACGGCCTTCGCCGTCGTAGGAAATGCCACGATCGATGAACGATGCGCCGCCAATGAAATCCGTGCTGTCGCCCCGGTAAGCATGGTTGACGCCCAGCTTCCATCCGGCGCTATCGCTGCCGAACTGGGTCGAATAGCGCGAGATCACGGTGGTCTCGTGGCCATCCTTCTCAGGCACCTTGGACAGATAGTTGATGATGCCGCCCGCGGCACCGATGCCCTCGGATGCGGATGGCCCGTTGATCACCTCGATGCGCCCCACCATACCCATGTCGGTGAAGGTGCCGGCGCGGTTTCCTTCGCGCAATGGCGAGCCTTGCGGAATACCGTCGAACAAGCGCAACGCGACGCGTCCGCGCAAGGTTTCACCGGAATTGCTCATCGCCTGCGAAGACTCGGCGTAGCCGGGCACCGTACGTGCGAGCACGGCGGTCGCATCTTCGGTCAGCAGCAGCGTGTGCTGAATCTCTTCTGGCGAAACCAGGGTGATCGCACCCGGAATCTTGTCCACCGCCTTGGGAGTGCGTACGCCAGTAACAATTACATTATCCAGTTCGACCGGATCAGACCGCTGTTCGTCCGTGGGCTGCGATGGATCTTCTGGCGGCGTGTTCTGCTGCGCATGGACGCTGGCGCTGACGGCAGCGGCTAGCAGGAATACGCCAAAAGCGGCGGGGACTTGCTTCATGGTCTTTGTCTCTGTGATTTTTATGATGGTTGTGGAGACGCAAGTTGCTGAGGCGCGTCTCACCAGTGCGGCATGCGCAAAAAAACCAGGCGGCGACGATACGCGCCTGCTGCCGAGCGTTCCTCCCAGACACTCGAACCCTACGATGCGCAGAGACTAGAGATTGGCGGGAAGTAAAAGAACGGGTCGCGCCTATGTTCAGAGGCTAGTTTTTGTTGCTTACCGCGATGATTTTTTGGTTGCGCTGCAGCATATTCCCGGACCCCTATTGATCCTCGTAGAGCGGAGCTTGCTCCGCTGCTTTTACGCACACGGGCTCCGCATACGATGGGCAATGAAAAGCACCTCTAAGTGGCTATTCGTTATCGCCAGCCGTTGCGACGCCCTTGTTGCTACCGAGTCGGTCCTACCGCGGGGCGCAGCTCGGCTCTACAGAATCGCGGCGCGGCTCTCTTGCAATAGCACGGTCACCAAGCGGATGCGGACGGTGGATCGCGACCAGACCATGCCGATCCGCCGCGGTACGCATTCCTCCGGCAGTGGCAGGCGTGCCAGGCGCAAGCCCTCCGGCCAGGGCCGCGCCCAGTCGGGTACCAGCGACACGCCCAGCCCACGGTCGACCATCACCGCGATGGCGTTCAAGGCGTTCAATTCGAAACGCTCGTGCGGCACGATGCCCGCCTTGCGCAGGTACTCGTCGGCCTGCCGCCCGCCCCACTGGTACCGGTCGTAGCGGATCAGCGGCTCATTGGCCAATAGCTCGTGCGGATCCCGGTGCGCCATGCTCTCCGGCGCCAGCACCACCAGCGGTTCTTCGCGCAGCAGCTGCCAGTTGCAGGTCTTCGGCAGCGGGAACGGCGCCTGCAACACGATGGCCGCATCCAGTTCGCCGGACTCGACCGCGCGGTACAGATCCGCCGAATAGCCCGGCTTGATGAAGACGTTGATCTGCGGGAATTTATCGACCATCCGCGCCAGGATGTCCGGCAACATGCCGGCCAGGGCGGTCGGACATGCACCCAAGCGCAGCTCGCCGGACACTGAGCGGTCGTTGGCGACGCTGCGCATGTCGGCCACGTCGCGCAGCAGATCACGGGCGCGCTGCAGGATCCGGTCGCCTTCCTCGGTCACGCTGACGGTGCGCCCTACCCGGGCAATCAGCGCCACGCCCAGTTCCCGCTCCAACGTGCGTATCTGCTGCGCCACCGCGGCGGGCGTGATGTTCAGCAGCCGCGCGGCAGCCGCCATCGATCCACGATCGACAACGGTGACGAAGGTATTCAAAAACTGGGTATCCACGTCACTCCCCGCAGGTTGCCACGCAGGCTACACGAGGGCCCGGGTCCAGGCGACAGGACCTTCGGCCCATTGCATTAGGCCTGCGAGCACTATCAGGAGGAGTCACATCGACAAGTCCTACGCGGCCGGACCGATATCCCGATAGATGGTCAGCCCATCCAGCGAGCGGCGCGGTGCCGGGAACAGCAGGCTGGCGCCATAGCCAATGACGATGCACAACAGGATGGAGATGGCCAGATAGAAATACGGATGCACCAGGTTGATCGACCACGCCAAGGTGGTCAGCACGATGCTGCTGCCGATGCCGATGGCCACGCCGGGCGAGTTCGCGCGCCGGGTGAACATGCCGAGTGTGTAAGCGCCCGCGAATCCGCCACCCAGCAAACCGGCCAGTTCGATCGACACATCGAACAACGAATGGATGTCGTAGCGCGATAGCAGCAGCGCGATGCCGATACCGAACAGACCCACCAGGACGCCCATGATCTCGGCGAACAGCACGCTCTTCTTCGGGGTTGGCTTCTTGGCCAGCTTCTCGTAGAAATCGACCGAAGCCAAGGTGGAAACGCTGTTGATGATGCTGGACAACGTGGACATGGCGGCCGCGAAGATGCCGGCGATGATCAGTCCGGTGACGCCCATCGGCAGTTCAGCGGCGATGAAGAGCGGGAACGTGGCGTCGATGGGCAGCAGCGGATTCATGCGCTCTGGATGGGTCTTGTAATACACGAATAGCGCGGTGCCGATCATGTAGAAGAAAAATCCGCCGGGAATCATGATGGCCGCGAACATCCAGATGGAGCGCCCGGCTTCCTTATCCGACTTGGTCGACAGTACGCGCTGCATCAACACCTGGTCTTTCGGGAAGGTCAGCACCACATCGAACACCACCAGGAAGATGAAACCCCACACCGTGGCCTTGGTCAGATCGAAGCTGAAATCCAGCACCTTCATCTTGTCCTCGGCCATCGCAGTGGTGAGGAACTCCGGCACGCCGCCGTTGAGGTTGTAGATGATGAAGCCGATGGCGAAGATCGCCCCGCCGAACATCACGAACACCTGCACGAAATCCGTCCAGATCACCGCCTTCATGCCGCCCAGGGTGGTGTAGATGATAGTGAAGACGCCCATGATCAGGATGCTCCACACCACGTCGATACCGGTGATGGTGGCAATAGCGAGCGACGGCAGGAACAGGATGACGCTCATCCGGCTGCCGATCTGCATCAGGATGCACAGCGCACTCGCCAACATACGGATAGCCGGGTGGAAGCGCGTTTCCAGGTACGAGAACACCGACATCAGATCCAGCCGCCGCAACAGCGGCACGATCCAGATGGCGACGAAGACCAATCCCAGGATGGCGATGAGATTGTTGGTCAGATACTGCCAGTTGGTTTCGAATGCTTTCGCCGGAATCGCAATGAAACTGATGGAACTGGTGTTGGTGGCGTAGAGGCTCACGCCTGCCGCCCAGAACGGAATCGAGCGGCCGCCGACGAAGAAATCCGATGTCGAATTGCGCTTCTCGTGCAGATAGAAATACAGGCCAATGCCGACCATGGCAGCGAGATACACCACGATCACCAGCCAATCCAGCCACTTCAGCAGATACTTGCCGGATTCCAATTCGGCGTAGCGAAATTCCACCTGGCCAGGGTCGCGGCCAGGCACCGTCCACAGCAATCCGTTACCCCACGCCGCGGTCATGCCGGCATTGGCTGCCTGTGCGTCGGGCATGGCCGACCAGGCGCTGGTGATGGCGTGGAACGTCATCAATACGGGCGCGGCGTTCGGATTTTCCTTCACCAGATACAACACATGTGCCTGGCCAATGGCGCGTGCCGAATCCGCCAATACCCGCCCGACGACTGGTGCCTGGCTTTGCCAGCCATCGTCGGCAGACCAGCGCCACAGCCGTTCGCCTTGGGTGGCGGTATCCGGCACGGTCACGAACAGGCTGCCTTTCTGGGCCACCAACGTGCTCGCCGCACCACCGCTTGGCCAGATGGGAACGGTGGTCCAGGCATCGCCGGAAGCAGTGGCATCGAGGCGAAGCAACTGCGGGCGTCCGTTCGGATCCGTTCCCGTCAGATACGCGACGTCCGCCAGCGTCGTCAGCCGGACCTGCGTCAGCGGCACGGGCAGCGCGGGCATGTCGGTTGTCTTCAGCGATCGCCGCTCCACCTGGACGCGCTTGACGCTTCGCACTGCATCGTCCGCTGCGTTTCCAAGCAGCAAGTAGGCACGCCGGCTGTCACCGCCAATGCCTTTTATCGATTCATTTGCCTGTGGCGTTTGCCACGAAACGGGTTCCCAGGATTGTCCCGCCAGCATCCACAGCTGAGTGGAAGTTACCGCCACCGGTACGCCATCGATATTCGTCACGCCCGTCAACGGCATGTCGGTCTTCAAGGCGGGCAACGCTCCGGTCCGTACTGATGACAGGTTTTGCGCGGCCACCGGCGTGGCCAGCAACAGGCAAAGCAGGATCAATAGCCAGCGGATATATCCAGGCCTGACGAATCGCGCGGGTGGCTGATGGAAGTAGCGGGGCTCTTGGAAGGTGTTCGTCATGTGTTCCGCGCAAAATTCCGGGTCGCGATGCGAGACCGCATCACGATATGGCGAAGGGAAAGAAGTGCCCATGCTGCTCAACGCGTTCCGTCAGCATGGTCGTTCGCAGGCGGGTTGGCGAGTGCCTGGCCTTCGGCCGCCACGATCGCCTCGGCTCGCTTGAGGAAGGGCAAGTCGATCATCCGCCCATCCACGACGAAAGCGCCACGGCCGTTCGCCGCGGCCTGGCGTGACGCTTCGACGACCCGTCGCGCCGCTGCGATCTCCGCCTCGCTCGCCCGGAATACCTGATTGGCCAGCGCGACCTGGCGCGGATGTATGCAACTCTTTCCGATGAAGCCCAGGCGCCGTGCCATCTGCGCTTCCGTGCGATAGCCCGCGTCGTCCTGGAGATCGGCGAATGCGCCGTCACAGGCGAACACCCCGGCTTCGGCCGCAGCCATGCGCACCGCAAACATGGCCGCGTGCACGTTGGACTCGTCGTGTCGCGCCAGGCCAAAGGGTTCGAACAGATCGCCCAATCCCAGCTGCAAGCCCATTACGCGAGGATGCGCACTGGCTATTTCCGCCGCTGCTCGCAACGCGCGTGGCGTTTCGATATTGATCAGCAACCCGATGGGACTTTCCACGCGGTTGGCGGCTTCCGCGCACTCGATTTCCGCGACGGCAGTGAGTACATCATCGGCCGATTCGATCTTGGGAAGATTGATCAGTGCCACGCCATCCACCGCGATGGCGCCCAGGTCTTCGGAGAAATGGGGCGTGGCGAGCGGATTTGGCCGCACGATGATCAGCTTGGCGGCCGCACGCACCTCGAAGCGGCGCACGAACGCGGCTACGCGGTCTCGCGCTTCGGCCTTGAGCGCTTCCGGTACGGAATCTTCAAGATCGAACGACAAGGCGTCGGCCTCGCTTGCCAACGCCTTGGAAAAAAGCTCCGGCCGTATGCCGGGCACAAATAGTTTGCTACGCATGGGCCGCGCTCATCATGGCGCGCAGTGTGAGCGAAGCGGAAACAAAGAAAAGTCGCCCCAGACATATTCAGACGCAACTTTTCGTTGCGACTGCGCCGCGGTGGCATGTTGGGTTGCAGCTGGGCGCGAGTTCTTCTCGCCAGACCCGCACAAAGCCAAGAGCTCGCGCCGAGACGGCGCTCTTACGGTCGTGGGTATTTTCCTTTTTGTAGGAGCGGCGCCCCGCCGCGAGCTCTTCGCTTCTGCCGCGATCTGGCGGCAAGAGCTCGCGGCGGGACGCCGCTCCTACGAAAGCAAAGGCCGCTCCCACAAGAATCGCGCTAGCGCTTCACGTCGAAGCCGCCTTCGCTCAGCAATGCCATCACGTCGGCGACGCTGACCAGATTGAAATCGCCGGGTAGCGAGTGCTTCAGGCAGGCCGCGGCCAGGCCGAAGTGCAGGCCATCGGCAGCGCTCATTCCTGCGATCTCGCCATGCAGCACGCCCGCCGCGAATGCGTCGCCGGTGCCGATGCGGTCGACGATCGATGCCACTTCGTACGTGGGCGTCGTATGCAACTGCCCGCTGCGCAACGCGGTGACCGCGGATAGCGCGTGGTGATCCACATTGCGCTGCACGCGAACGGTCGCGGCCATCTGCCGCAAATGCGGGAAGGCTTCGAAAGCGGCGGCGGCGCCAGCGGCGAAACGTTCCTGCGCAGTGGCTTGCTCGAAAGAGCGGCCCAGCACCACTTCGATGTCGCGGTGGCTGGCGAACATCACATCGGCCTCGGCCATGATGCCGCGCAGAATGCCGGCTGCATCGCCGTGCCACGCTTCCCACAGCTTGGGCCGGAAGTTGCCGTCGAACGACACCCGGACACCTGCGGCGCGCGCGGCACGCATGGCGCCCAGCGTGCCGTCCGCCGCAGCCTGCCCCAACGCCGGCGTAACCCCCGATACGTGTAGCCAGTCGACACCCTGCAACAAGGTTGGCCAATCATGCTGTCCGCCACCAGCGCGGGCGAATGCTGAATCCGCACGGTCGTACAGGACTTCACTTGGCCGTTGAATGGCCCCCGGTGTCAGAAAGTACAGTCCCATCCGGCCATCGACCGCCTGCACGGCACGCGTGTCCACCCCGTAGCGACGCAGTTCGCCGCGTGCGGCTTCGCCCAGCGGATTGTCGGGAATCACGCCGACCATGCGAGCGTCGTGTCCGAAACGTGCCAGCGAAACCGCCACGTTCGCTTCCGCGCCGCCCACTTGGACGTCCAGCTGTGGCGATTGCAGCAGGAGCTGACGGGCCGGCGGCGCCAGACGTAACAGCAATTCTCCAAAACAAACGATCTTTCCCCGCATGACTCCGCTCCCGTAATGTCCCTGGTGATGGCAATAGTGGCGGCCGCGCCCTGTTGTCCTGGGGACACGATACGGCCTCCCAAGGAATAGTTGTTGCTGCACTGCACACTCTGTTAGCGTTTCGTTTGACCAGCGGTGTCATTCTATCGCCGGCGACCTGTAAAAGGTGATTGAAACTTGGTTTTACGCAACTAAAACAGCCGTTTTTAAGCGGCCATGGTCCCTTGAGGAGGGGAAGACATGTCAACTCGCAACACTTACCGGAAGACACCGGTTACCTTGCTGGCCCTTTCGATTGGATTGGCGCTGCAAATGAGCGTCAACGCATCCGCACAGGAAACCACACCCGCGCCGACCGCCGGTACCGCTGCAACGCCGGAGAGCGTGGATACGCTGGATACCGTCAGCGTCACCGGCTATCGCGCCAGCGTGGAAAAAGCGCTGGACATCAAGCGTGGCGAAGCCGGCGTGGTCGATGCGATCGTGGCCGAAGACATCGGCAAATTCCCCGACCTCAACCTGGCCGAATCTTTGCAACGCATCCCGGGCGTGGTGATCACGCGCGATGCCGGCGAAGGCCGCAACATTTCCGTCCGTGGCCTAGGCCCGGACTTCACCCGCGTGCGCATCAATGGCATGGAAGCAATGACCTCGGTCGGTGCTTCGGACCAGTCTGGTGGTTCCAATCGCACCCGCGGATTCGACTTCAACGTGTTCGCTTCCGACTTGTTTTCGCAGCTGATCGTGCGCAAGACCGCATCGGCTGAGGTCGAGGAAGGCTCGCTGGGCGCTACCGTTGACATGCGTACTGCGCGCCCGTTCGATTATGACGGTTTCACCCTCGCTGCCAGTACCCAGGCCACCTACGGTGAGATGGCCGGAAAGGCCGATCCACGCTTGGCTGCCTTGGTTTCCAATACCTGGGCCGACGGCAAGTTTGGCGCGTTGTTGTCCGTGGCGTATTCGGATCGCCGGACCCTGGAAGAAGGCACGGGTAGTGGGCGCTGGGCGAATGGCACCAGCAATGGAGGATTCAACGCCGCTTCGCCATTTGCCCCTGCATTGTCTGCCGATACCTATCACCCGCGCTTCCCGCGCTACACCCTGATGGAACACGACCAACAGCGCCTCGGCGTAACTGCAGCACTGCAGTTCAAACCGACGGATCGCACGCAGTTCTCACTGGACGCGCTGTACTCCAAGATCGATGCCGTTCGTGACGAAAGTTATATCGAGGCGATTTCTTTCAGCCGTGGAGGCACCGGTACGGCACCCACCGTGGGCAAGCCCCAGACGATCGTCCGCGATGGCGTGATCGAGAACAACGCATTGGTCTATGGTCTCTTCGACGATGTGGACGTGCGTTCGGAGAGCCGTCACGACGAGTGGAACACCGTGTTCAAGCAGCTCGGCCTGGAAGGTGAGCACGAGTTCACCGACAACTTCAAGATCTCCGGCAAGGTCGGCACCTCAAGCTCAGAGCATGAGAACCCGATCCAGACCACGATCATCATGGACAAGTACAACGTCGACGGCTACAGCTACGACTATCGGGGCGATCTTTATGCGCCGGTTATCAACTACGGTATCGATCCGACGAGTGGCACTGGTTGGACGTTGGCCGAAATTCGCATCCGTCCGCAGATGGTAAAGAACGACTTCGATATGGCCCAGTTGGATTTCAACTGGAATATCAGCCCAGGTTTCCGCCTCAAAGGTGGCGTGCAAGCCAAAGACTACGAGTTCGCCACCAAAGAATGGCGACGTGCGACGGAGGGACTGGGCGCCGTGGCGGCCGCTGGCGTGCCAGCTGTGCCGAACTTCAGCAATGGCACCCGTATCGTGCCGGTCGACATGACTCAGCTGGCCAGTCTGCAGGGTATCTCCGGTTCGCCAGGTACTTGGGTGGTCCCCAATCTGGACGCCGTCGCTGACTTCTTCAACATCTATAGCAACAGCGGTGCTTTCGCGGTGACCGAGCGCCCGGCGAACACACGCAGCGTCAAGGAAGAAGATCGTGGTGTTTACCTGCAGGGCGAATTCTCGACCGACCTGGGCTCTGTTCCTTTCTCCGGCAACTTCGGCGTGCGTTACGTCCGCACCAAACAGATTTCCACCGGCATCTCCACCGGCACCGGTGCGCCCGTTCCATCTACGGAATCGCGCGAATACAGCGATACGCTTCCCTCGTTGAACCTCGTGGCCGAGATCACACCTGACTTCCTGATTCGGTTGGGTGCAGCCAAAGTCATGTCGCGTCCGGACCTGGGCGCCTTGACTCCCGGCGTGACCGTCAACGTAAGCGGTGGTTCGCGCACCGTTACCGCCGGCAACCCGGACTTGGATCCGATCCGCGCCAAAACCCTCGACTTGGGCTTCGAATGGTATTTCGACGAAGGTGCCATGCTTGGCCTGGGTCTGTTCTACAAGGACATCGACACTTTCGTGCAGAACACTCGCGAAGTGCGCAGCTACGCGTCCAGTGGCTTGCCAGCCAGTCTGCTCGACGGCACCAACGTCAGCGTCAATGAAGACTTCGTATTCACAGTGCCGCTCAATACTCCGGGCGGGCCGCTGAAGGGATTTGAAGCCACCTACGTTCAACCTTTCACCTTCCTGCCAGGCTTTTGGAGCGACTTTGGTGTGCAGTTGAACTACACCTACGTCCAGTCGGAGATCCAGTACGTCACCAGCACGGGTGCCAACGTATTCAAGACCGATCTCAGAGGTCTGTCGCCGCACTCCTGGAACGCCACTTTGTACTACGAAGGCGACCGCTTCTCGGGTCGTGTCTCGGCAACCAACCGCGACGACTACATACTGCAAGCACCCGGTACCGAAGCCGGTTACAACTTGAACGGCGTGCATGGCCAGACCGGCACCACCACGATCGATGCGTCGTTGCGCTGGAAGATCGACGATCAGTGGGAGGTCAGCCTGGAAGGCATCAACTTGACCGACGAGCCGCAGGAATCGTGGGTATCCAACGCCAACGGTGAGCTACCGCTGGATTACAGCGAAACCGGCCGCCAGTACCTGTTGGGCCTGCGTTACAAGTTCTAATGTTGTCCGGCCCGGGCGGGCAATCCGCCCGGGCTTTGTTTCTTCTGCCATGGGTACTCGTCTCTCCAACGACGACGAGTCGACGGCCTTCTCATTCCCATCCGCGATCCGCTTGGCTATTCGTTCCCGCACGCGTCCGCGTGCGTCCGTTCAGAAGGAGCTCCTCATGCGTCGCTTTCATTCTTCCGCACTCGTTGTCCTGGCAGCATGCTCGCTGTCATCCGCGGCTGTTCATGCGGGCCATGTCCCTGACCTGAGTCGCGAAACATTACCCGTTGGGGATGGCTGGGCTTCGCTGCCCACTTCCGCATTGCCACAAGGTACGACCGGTGGTTCCGCGGCTACGCCGGCGCGCGTGCATACCGTCCGCGATCGCAATGCCCTGGTGGCCGCCCTCGCCTTTCCTGACGCCACGCCGAAGATCATTCTGGTCGAAGGCATGATCGATGCGAACGTCGATGCGGATAACCAGCCCCTGACCTGTAGCGATTATCAGCGCCCTGATCCGCAGACCGGCGCCCCGTACTCGCTGGAATCATTCTTGACCGCCTACGATCCGGCGACCTGGGGCCGCATTGCGCCCACCGGTCCGATGGAACGCGCGCGGCTTGCTTCCGTCGCCGCGCAACAAGCCCGTGTGCGAATCCGTGTACCCGCCAACACGACGATTGTGGGTGCGACGCGCGACGCTGGGTTCCGTGGTGCCTGGCTGGACATCCGTCCCAGCACCAGCAGCGGCAACCAGCCGATGAACGTGATCATTCGCAACCTGACATTCGAGGACACCTACGACTGTTTCCCACAGTGGTCGCCTACGGATGGCGTACAAGGCAACTGGAACGCGCAGTACGATGCGATATCGATACGCAATGCCACGCACGTCTGGATTGACCACAATGGTTTCCGCGACGTCGCCACCGCCGATGAGTTGCTGCCGACCTACTTCGGCCGGCTTTACCAGGTCCACGACGGCCTGTTGGACGTCACCAACGAATCCGACCTGGTCACGATTTCCTGGAACCGCTTCAGCCACCACGACAAGACCATGCTGGTTGGATCGTCCGATAGCGCGGTGGCCGACCGCGGCAAGTTGCGGCTGACACTGCATCACAACCTGTTCGAAGACGTGGGCCAGCGCTCGCCGCGCGTGCGCTACGGGCAGATCCATCTCTATAACAACCACTACACCGTCAGCGCGCAGGCGGCGGAGCACTACGGCTACAGCTGGGGCGTCGGTGCCGAGTCGCAGATCTATGCGGAGAACAACCACTTCCGCGTCGACGACGCCGTGCTACCGGAATATTTCATCGATCGTCTCAATGGCCAGCGGATCCATGTCGCCGGCACGCTGCTGAATGGTGTTTCGCAGAACAGCGCGATCGATCCGCTGGCGGCGTTCAACGCAGCCAACGGCAACACCCTGATCGGAACCGTGGATTGGACGCCGACGCTGCATGGCCCTATCGAGCCCACCGGAACGGTACCGGTATCGGTAAAACAAGGGGCAGGGCCTTTCAAGTGAGTGATGAGCTCTTAGCTTTGCCCCCTTTCTAAAAGGGGGCTACGGGGGCTGTGCTGTCACTTCTAGAGCAAAAGCAAATCCCTCTTAACCCCCCTTTTAAAAAATGGGAGAGGTGAAGCAGCCGTCTTGCTACTCACTGTTACCGCTTATCGCTTACCACCCAGCACTTACCCAATTAGCTTTCCATTCGAAGTTTTTCACTGTGCATCAACCCTGGGAGGGGAACCAATGCCAACTCGGCACCATTCGCATCAAAAAAAGACACCGGTTACCTTGCTAGCTTGCGCGGTCGCGCTGGCGCTGCAAATCAACGTTACGGCGGCTGCGCAGGAAACGGCCGCCAGGGAATCCGCCGCCGCCGCGCAGCAGACAGATGTGACCGAGTTGGATCACGTTGAGGTCAAAGGCAGCTACCGTGCCAGCCTGCAGCAGTCGCTTGACGAGAAGCGCTACCGTGTCGAGCAGGTCGATGCGATTTTTGCTGAAGACATCGGCAAATTCCCGGACCAGAACCTGGCCGAATCGATGCAACGCATCGCCGGCGTGTCGATCGACCGCGAAGGCGGCGAAGGCCAGCGCATTTCGATCCGCGGCCTGGGCGCCGACTTCACTCGCGTGCGCCTCAACGGTCTGGAAGCGTTGTCCACCGCCGGCAATGGTTCGACGGGTCCAAACCGCAGCCGAGGTTTCGACTTCAACGTTTTTGCGTCGGAACTGTTCAGCCAGGTAACCGTCAACAAGACCCAATCGGCGCAGATGGACGAGGGTTCGCTGGGCTCCACCGTCGACTTGCGCGGTTCGCGGCCGTTCGACTTGGAGGGATTCCAGGCATCACTCAGCGGCCAGGCGGGCTACAACGAATTGTCCGAAGAGAACGATCCGCGTATCTCCGGATTGATCAGCAACACTTGGCTCGATGGTCGCTTCGGCGCATTGCTATCCGCTTCCTACAGCAAGCGCAATGTCTACGAAGAAGGCTACAACCCGGTGCGCTGGGAACACGGCAATCACCGCAACTCCAACCAGGCCACGGCCACCAACAACGGCACCTACGGTTTCTGCAGCCCAGTGGGTTACAACCCGCAAACGCCACGCAATCCGGTCACCAATGAAACCGGCTCGAGCCAGGCCAACCGGGACCGCAACAACGGTTGGGGTACTTATGGCATCAGTGCCACGGCCTGCGGCACCGGCATTCCGCGGCCGGCCAACACCCCTGAGAACATCGCCGCCTACGAGACCGCGACCAACGCCTGGATCCCGCGCTATCCGCGCTACATCCGCACCGCTCACGAGATCGAACGGCTGGGCGTGACGGCGGCGTTGCAGTTCAAAGTCTCCGACGACACCCTGCTCAACTTCGATGCGCTGTATTCGAAGTTGGAAAAGGATCAACGCGAAGACTCCCTGGGCGCCAACCTGCATCGCGCCGCCAACCTGGGCGGCAAGACGCAGATCACCGTGCGCGAGGCGCAGGTGGATGATCAGAACCGTCTGGTCTACGGCGTGTTCGACAACGTCGATTTCCGTACCGAGTCGTCCGATATCCAGGAGAGCACCGAGTTCAAGCAGTTCAGCCTGAGCCTGGAGCACCAGTTCAACGACGACGTGCGCGTGGATGCGATCGTCGGCCATTCCTCGTCGGACTATGCGCGGCCGGTGTTCTCGCTGGTCAGCTTCGACAACTCCAACCTGGATGGTTTCGTGCTGGACATGCGAGGTGGCGGGGAAATGCCCAGCATGACCTTCCCGTTCGCGCTCAACGACCCCAGCGCATGGTCATGGCTGGGCTACGGCAGTGTGCCGGTCAACAGCAACGGCACCGCGCGCGGCGGCAACATCAGTGAAGTGCGGCTCAATCCCAGTTACGTCGAGAACGCATTCGATACCGCCAAGGTAGATCTGCAGTTCAACCTCAATCCCACTTTCACCTTCCGAGCCGGTTTGTCCTACAAGGACTACGACATGAGTTCGGAGGAATACCGCCACATCAGCTACGGCCGCCTGGCGCAAGGGCTTCCTGCCGGTGTCACTGTCGCAGACCTGAGCACCACGCTGTCCGGTTTTGGCAGCGGTCTTGATGGCAATGTTCCGAACAGTTGGCTGATTCCGGACTTCAACAAGATCGCCGACCTGCTGGATATCTATTGCAACTGCAATAGCGGAACACTCGGCGGCGACTATCGGCTGGCGGGCGTCGGACATTTCGGCTCGTCCAACAACAACTTCGAAGTCAACGAAAGATCGCTGGGCGCTTACCTGCAGTTGGACTTCAACACCGATCTGCTCGGCCGTGCGTTCCGCGGCAATGTAGGCGTGCGCTTCGCCAATACGCAGATCACCGCCTCGGGCTACGCACCGTGTACCGCCACCAATGCGGCTGCCATTTCCAGCGCCTGCGAGCCGTTCTTCGGTGTTGCCAGCGCCACCGCGGCCGCGGGTGACCGGCTGCTGGTGAAGAGCGACGTGTCGCACGACTACGATGACGTGCTGCCGTCGTTGAACATGGCGTGGGACATCGCCGACAACCTGGTGCTCCGCTTCGGCGCGGCCAAGACCATGGCGCGGCCGACCCTTACCCAGATGTCGCCCGGCGTCAGCGGCGGTCCTACCGGCTACTTCGACGATGGCCGCGTGTTCCAGATCAACCTCGGTAATCCCAAGCTGGAACCTTTCCGCTCGACCAACTACGACTTGAGTGCCGAGTGGTACTTCAGCGAGGGTGCGTTGCTGTCTGCCGCCGTGTTTTACAAGGACATCGAGAGCTACATCCAACGCACCCGCCTGCTGACCACGTGGGGCGATCTGGGCTATTCGCTGGACCTGCTGCCGACTGGTTTCACCGCGGACACGATTTTCAACGTGCAGAGCTTCTTCAATACACCGGGCGGCCCGCTGAAAGGCTTCGAGCTTTCCTACCAGCAACCGTTCACCTTCCTGCCTGGTTTCTGGCGTCATTTCGGTGTGCAGTTGAACTACACGCACGTCGAATCGCAGATCAAGTACATGTTCAGCACCGCGGCCAACAACAACAACACGGTAGTGACCACACTGACCGAGAATGATCTGATCAACCTGTCGCCGAACTCGTACAACGCCACGCTGTACTTCGACAACGACACGTTCAGCGCGCGCATTTCCACCAGCTACCGCGATGGCTACATCAACGAGATCCTGAGCCAGGAGAACGTCTGGGACCTGGACGGCAACCAGTTGACCACCGCCGACGTGACCGGCAAGTACGACGTGCGCAACGTCGACTTCAACATGTCCTACCGCGTCAACGACAACCTGTCGCTGACGTTCGAGGCCATCAACCTGCTGGATACCGAAGACAGCCGGTATGTGGATTCGGTGCTATCGCTGCAGGACAGATACACCCACACAGGAAGGCAGTACTACATCGGGGCGCGCTACAAGTTCTGACACACAGCCGGCCGGCACGTCCGTCGCCACAGCGAACGGGCCTGTCGCTCCGGCTACCCATTCCAAACTCCGGGGATGAGAGCGGTGTGGAAAACGTAACGCGCTCCATCAGGATGATGCGAGCGACAACTGCTTGGATGCATGGCTCTGATTGCTAACCATAGAGGGACCGGATATGAAGACATCTGCATCGCATTGTCTGTTGGCGGCTTTACTCTGGATCGGTATCGGAACGGGAACATCACTTCCCGCGCACGCCCAGAGCGGCACGAATCTCAGCCTGGGAGCCGGCAGCGACGGCTCCAGCAAGGCCAGCGGCACCAGTTACGGCAGCGTTCTCGACGGCAACATGAGCACTTACTGGTCGCCGGCCGGTTCTACCGGACGCGTGTCGATCAAGTGGGGTTCGGCGGTCACGGTGGGCACGGTGGTTATCCGTGAGCCGTCCGGCCTCACCGGCCGCATCGGCACATGGCGACTGGTGAACAACGGCAACGGCGCGGTATTGGCTACTGGCACGGGTGCCGGCACCATCAGCTTCACGCCTGTTTCACTGACCAAGATCAATTTCGAAATCACCGGCTCGAGCGCGACGCCCGCTGTCGCTGAGTTCGAAACCTATGCCGCCGGCGGAGGCACTACGCCGACGCCTTTAAGCGTCTCCCTGAGCGCGGCCGCTGCCGGTACCAGTGCGAACTTGAGCTGGTCAGTCAGCGGCGGCACTGCCACCAATCAGGAAGTCTATCGCGATACCGATAGCAACCCGACTGGTCGCGTGCGCATCGCCAATGGCGTGACCGGTACCAGCTATGCCGACACCGGACTCGCGAGCGGCACTTACTACTACTGGGTGAGGGCGATCAACAGCAGCGGCACGGGCTACGACTCTTCCGCGGTTGGCGTGACCATTCAGCCGAGCAGTGGCGGCGGCGTGGTGGAAGCCTGCCGCACGCTGATCAACGACCCCAACGTGAACTGGCGCGAATCGACGGTGCTCACCACCGACCAGCAGATTGTCGCCTGCCTGGCAGATTCGCTCGGCGGCGCGGTGGGCTTCGGCTACAAGGCAACGGGCGGCTACAATCCGAGCGGCGGCAGCCGGCTGGTCGTGATCACGAAGAACGGCACGGTCACCCCGGAAAAGCAGATCCTCGACGCGATCAGCACGCCGGATCATAAGTGGATCGTGTTCGACAAGCGCAACTTCGCCGCCGCGACCGACGTGGCCATGTATCGCAATGGCTGCACCAACTCGGCCGTGCTGACGGCGCTGGACAACGCCACCGTGGCCGAATGCATGGATCACCGCTTGTGGTGCGCCAACCATGGCGTGTCGAGCGCAACGTGTGAGAACACCTTCTTCAATACCCGCCTCAACAACAGCAGCCTGAATGCGATCAAGCTTCCGATGATCGATTCCAACACGACCATCGACGGCCGCGGCAGCAACGCCACGTTCTTGTTCAGCGGCTTCAAGATTGGTGCCGACAGTGAAGGCGCCAGCACGCATCTGAGCCAGAACGTGATCATCACCAACAATCGCTTCGTTGGTGTTGGCCATGTCGAGGACCATAACCTCGACCCGGACATGACCCGTTCCACCGGGGCATCCCGCGATATCTGGATACACCAGAATACGTTCGAGAACACGGGCGATTCCGCCTTCGACGTGAAGGTGGGTGCCAACAGCATCACGGTCTCGTTCAACAAGCTGCTCAACGTCAAGCGCGCTTCGCTGCACGCATCCGGCGACAGCGAGCCTATGGCCGCCAACATCACCACCACGATCCACGACAACCTGTTCGTCACCACCGACGCGCACTACGGCGAAGCCGCCTACAACGGCCTGCGCCGAGTGCCGCTGCTGCGCCGCGGTCAGTCGCACATCTTCAACAACGTCTTCTACGGTTACCGCAAGGACTTGCTGAGCATCCGCGTGGGCGGCCGCATCGCCTTCGAGGACAACATGTTCCTCAACAACGTCGACAACAGCCAAGGCGATGACATGGCGTACTGGGTCGCGACGCTGATCCGCGATTACACCGGCGGCAACATCAGGACCACCGGCAGTTACGTGTGGTACGCCAATGCCGCCTGCCAGGCGACCGGCACACCGGGCGACCTGACACTTTCCTACGGCACCACGCCGGACATGTTTGCCGGCTACGACGCACTTTCAAAGGATCTGGTCACCACCAACCGATTGCCAGCGGGCATGGATCTGGCGCGCTACGTCTTCGCCACCGCGGGCAAGGGCGGCAAGGTGCCGTATGTTTCGCCGGAGACGGCGGGAATTGCTGCGATCATTGCGGCGGCGCCGGCGAGTTGTCAGTGAAGAGTTGCTAGGCAATGTGCCACTGATAGCGGCACTATCGAGAACCCCGGCCAATGCCGGGGTTCTTTCTTTGCAGCGGTAGAGCCACGTTCGGATTCTTGGAAATCAGGGAATCAGTTGCTTCCGTAGCTGCGGCACCGCTCGCGCCAACTCGTCGGCAACAATGGCGGCGAAGAAATCAGCGCCTTCCGGTCCTAGATGTGTGTAGTCGAAAGCGAGCTTTGCCTGCCCCATTGGTTCGGCCGCGGCGTTGTCCTGTGGCGTGGCTTTTGCCTTTCCTGAGACCTGCATCTGATTCGCCGCGGCCTGGCTGCCTCCCGCGGAGGTTCGTGTATCGCCGATGGTGGTACCCGTCTGCGCCGCGCTCACTTGCTCCGGCGTCGGCGGCATTTGCGCGAAGCGCATCGCCTGCACCGGGCCCATGCCCTGCACCGCATCGCGACTACGGGCGTGCAGATCCACTAAAGGAACTTTCAACTCGTTAGCAACACTGCGCACAGCCTCCGCCCATGGCGCCAGATCGTCGATCACCTGCCCGTCCTTGAACTGGCGCCGGGTAAGTGGCGTCAGCAGGACCGGATGCGCACCCGCCGCACGGATCTCTTTCACGTAACGACGCAGGTTGTCGGGGAACTCTGTCGCCAGGTCGGTGGAGCGCCCCGGCTTGCCGGGTTGATCGTTATGGCCGAACTGCACCAGCACCCAGACGTTGCGATAACCACCGGCACGCATTTCGCGTTCGACGATGTTCCAGGAGCCTTCGGCGCGATAGTTGTAGCTGCTTCGCCCACCACGGGCCAGATTGATGCACGCAAGGAATGAGGTGACGTGCTTTGCGCAGAAGCTCGGGCCCCAACCGCCTAGCACCGCGGTGGTGGAGTCGCCGACCAGCACGATCTTGTCGGCTTGGATTGGCTTGACCGATGGGCGTGCTTCCTGGGCAGCTAGGGCAGATGTCGAACTGAAAAAGATCAGAAGCAAAACGGGAAATTTTTTCATGGTTGATGTTGTCTGGCAGCGGGGGACGATATTCGAACGGCTATGCGGCCGTGACGACAGCAAGATTCACGTAGAGCGGAGCTGCGCCCCGCGATAACACCGAACCAGTAGCAATGAGGCCGTCGCAACGGCAAGCGGTGGCGAATAGCCCGTTATTGTGCTTCTTGTAGAGCGGAGCTTGCTCCGCTGCTCTCCGATCCGGATCCACGTCGAAGAGCAGCCGAGCAAGCTCGGCTCTACGAAAAGCGACCGCTCCAGCTCCCATTGGCATGAGCTCAGCGATCACTATTTTTTGTTGTGGCAGATCCCGTCCGCAACGATGACATCCACGTCACCGCCAGCCGCGGCCATTCCGCCACTGGCAATCCCCGCGTGCCACGGATGCCGAAGCCGTGGCCGCCCTTCGGATACACGTGCAGCTCGGTCGGCACATTTGCGCGGCGTAGCGCATCGAAGAAGAGCATGCTGTTCTCCACCGTCACTACGTCGTCGTCGCTGGCATGCAATAGGAAGGTGGGCGGCGTAGCGGCAGTGATGCGGTTCTGCAGTGAGTACGTGGCGATGTCGGTGGATGTCTTTGACAGCGCACGTAGCAACTGGGTACGCGAACCGCCATGCGCATGCTCGCCCATGTCGATCACCGGGTATATCAGCAACATGAAATCCGGACGCGCGCTGATTCGATCGTGTGCGTCCACGGGCATGTACGTGCTTTCGCCGAAACGGTTACCCAGGCTGGCGGCGACGTGCCCGCCCGCGGAGAACCCCATCACGCCGATACGCTGGGGATCGACGCCCCACTCCGCTGCGCGTGCACGTAGCAACCGCATGGCGCGTTGCGCGTCAGCCAGCGGAGCGTTCGCGCCTTCAGCGTGAGCGGCATCGGGCAGGCGATAGCGAAGCATGAACAACGTGATGCCACCTTCGTCGACGAAGGGAGGCACCAGCACCGTGCCTTCCTTGTCCAGCACGATGCGTTCGTAGCTCCCGCCGGGCGTCACCAGCAGCGCAACACCGTTCGGCCGCTTGGGCCGGTAAACCACCAGGTAAGGTTGGCTGACGCCGGTGATGATGCGGTCAGGTACCGAAGGATCCTTGCTGCGTTCGGTGATCGCTTGCTTCTGGCCGAAGTCAGTCGATCCGGGTGCGGTGCGATCCGGCCACAGATAGACCTTTTCCTCGCTGTCCTCCTGAGTGGTCGCCGCGCGTGTCGACGGCGCGACGGCCATCGCCAGCACGACGAACATCAGTACGACCAAGCGGGTAACCCTCACGAAGTAACGCTCAGCGCAGCGGCTCGCCACGCTCGTATGGTTTCAACGGTTCCATCGTGTCCAGGTTCCAGTCCGATTCCACGAAAGGCTTGCGTGTTTCCTTGTGCTTTGGATATCCGCCGACTTCCTGTTCGCTGTCGATGATGTCGCCACGCCCCTCGATCACGTCGGCGACGATACGGCGGTCGATGGGGTCGCGATCCCAGGGGCGCGCGCCGGCGGTTGCGATCACTGCGTCCTGCACTTGCGCGGAAGGCAGCAATTGGACGCCGAACGGCAGGGCTGGTGCGCGCTTCAACTCGGTCAGCTTGATCGGTGTGGTCGTATAGCGCCCTTGCTGCGGCAGTGCGTTGCCAATGCGGTCGACCACCCGGTTGTCTTCCGCATACAGCTCCATGTCGCCGGAGCCGCCGATCATGAAGAACGCCAAGGTCTCGGTGTCCTTGCCGGCACGCATCACATTGCCGCGCAGGATCATCTGGCCGGTGGAATACGGCGTGTGCCCAGCCCATTCTTCCGCGATCAGGTTGTAGTGCACGGCGCGCTGACCGGGGTTGTAGATCAGATTGTTCAGCACCTGGCCGCGAGCGCCGCCCTTGAACAGCGGGTTGCGTTCGTAGTTGTGCGCATACAGGTTGCCGACGATCAGCACATCATTGACATGGTCATGGATCAGCGAGCCCTTGGAGTGCTCGCCTTTGCCGTGCGTTGAATTTGCCAGGCCCTCGGCCAGCAGGTTGTTGCTGAAGGTAATGCGGCGCGAAGCGTTCTGCATCCACTCCTGCTCGTTCTCGCCGGCGAAGCGCGTGCTGGAAGCGGAAAGGTTTTCGTCGGTGGCCCAGGTGAGCGAACAATGGTCGACGATCACGTTGTAGGCGCCACGCACGGTATTGATGGCGTCGAAGTCGACACCGGCGCGCTTGGACAGTCCGGCTTCGCCCGGGCGCACCGCGATATGACGGACAACCACGTCATGTGCGGCGATGGCCAGGCCGCCGCGGATGAAGGTAATCCCCGGTGCGGGAGCGGTCTGGCCGGCGATGGTCAGGAACGGCTCGGTGATCTTCAGCTCCTTGCGCTCCAGGTCGATCACGCCGCCTACCTCGAACACCACGGTGCGCGGACCGGGCGTTTTCACCGCCTCTGCGAACGACCCAGGACCCTCCGCCTTCAGCGTGGTGACCCGGATGATCTTGCCGCCGCGTCCGCCTGGCGTATGCGCTGCCCAGCCCTGCGCGCCGGGAAAAGCCAAGGGACCGGCCGATTCCGCCGCGGAAACGGCTGCTGCAGTGCACGACAACAGCACCAGGAGGGTGGCGTGGGCGAATCGGCGACGGATCGCCTTCTTAGAACCTGTCCACGATCCGTCGCGAGCGAAAGCTGGCAGGCCGTGGCGGAGCGGAGCCGCCCAAGGGGATGCAAGCACAGGCGCAGCGTATTGGGGATGCGTGAGCATTGCGAGCACCGCACGCGGGTTGCCTGCCGAGCGCAGCAGGATCGTGAGCAGGTTCTTAGGAACAGCGAAACGGAGCATTGACTCCCTCCCAGGAGTGGTTGGCGCTCACGCGCCAGGCAATGGATCAGGCACTCGATTTTGCGGCAGTGCACATTGTAAATGACACCGGTTTACCATATACCTTCCATCGGACTGCGTTGTCACTCGGCAGTGCAGCAAACTGAATTACGGGGAGAGCCCAATTGAGCATCAACGACCGCGCCATGGAAGTGCCACCAGGAAACCCGCCGGAAGAATTGGCCGCCATTGCGGACCGATTCGTCCAGGCCCGGCAAATGGGCGCCTCGCTGCCTGAGTTCCCCGGCCAAATCCCCGAAGACCTGGTCACCGCCTATCGCGTACAGGACATTGCTATCGCGCAATGGCCGGACCGCGTGGTGGGGTGGAAGGTCGGCTATATCGCGCCGGAGCGCCGCGATGTCTCCGGCGACGAGCGCCTGCTGGGTCCGATCTTTAAAAGCGCGCTCCAAATGGCTACCGGTGGTCATCCGGGGGAATCGCTGGATTTTCACGTGTTCTCTGGCGGCTTCGGCGCAGTGGAGGCCGAGTACGTGCTGCGACTGGACGGCGACGCGCCCGCCGACAAGACCGAATGGACACCCGAGGAAGCCGCCGCGGTTCCTTCCACGCTGTACACCGGCATGGAAGTAGCCAGCAGTCCGCTGGCCACCATCAACCTGCTTGGCCCGCGCGTGGTGATCTCGGATTTCGGCAACAACAATGGGCTGATCCTGGGTGAGGAGATTTCCGATTGGACCTCGCGTCCGGAGAACGAACTGACCTGCGAGACCTTCATCGACGGACAGCGTGTGGGTAGCGGCGGAGCCACCGTGCTGCCGGGCGGGCTGCGGGCCGCATTCGCATTCGCACTATCGCGATCGGCAAAACGCGGCCGGCCTCTGAAAAAAGGCGATCTCATCGCGACCGGCAACGCCACCGGCATCCACGATATCCAGGCCGGCCAGCACGCCCGCATTGAGTTCGCCGGATTCAAGGACATCGTCTGCCGCGCCGTCGCCGCCACGCCGCGGGGGACCGGAGAAGCCAGCGCATGATCAGTCGCCGTACTTTCCTGACCGCAAGCGCAGGCGCGGCGGTCACCGCATCGTGGGCGGCTGCTTCGTCGAGCCCCGTCACGGACGCGCGGATACTGACCGCCACCGACGTGCATGTGAAGGACTACCCCACCGTTCAAGCGGTGCGCTGGATAGGCGAGACGCTGGAACGCGAGACTGGCGGACGCCTGAGGATCCGTCTCTATCACGCCGGGCAACTAGGCCGTGAATCGGAAGCCATCGATATGGCGCGCTATGGCGCCATCGACATGACCCGTGTCTATTCCGGTGCGTTGAACAATGCGTTTCCCCTGACCCAGGCGTTGTGTCTGCCCTATGTATTCGATTCGGTGGAACACATGCGCCGCGCGATGGACGAAGGCGTGGGCGAGGAAGTACTGCGCGGATTCGAACAGCGCGAGCTGGTGGGACTGGCGATCTACGATTCCGGCGCACGTTGTTTCTACAACACGCGCCGTCCCATCCAAACCCCAGCTGACTTGCATGGATTGAAGATCCGCGTGCCTGCATCGGACATCTTCATCCGCATGATGCGTCTGTTCGGCGCCAACCCCACGCCATTGTCGCTGGGCGAGGTGTTCTCCGGCATGGAGACGCACATGATCGACGGCGCCGAAAACAATATGCGCAGCTTCCACTCCAGCCGTCATTTCGAGGCGGCGCGGTTCTGGTCGCAAAGCGACCATTCCTACGCGCCGGACGTGCTGCTGATCTCGCGCCGCAGTTTCGATTCGCTGTCTCCCGCCGATCGGCAGCTGTTGCTGGAAACCGCACGGCAGTCCGTGTCGATCATGCGCCAGCACTGGGATGAATCGGAAAGCGCCGCACGCAAAGCGGTCATCGATTACGGGGTAAAGATGAACGATGTCGACATCGACGCGTTCCGCACAGTCGCTGAGCCGCTGTTGGCCGATTACACGCAGCGCGCGGATATAGCGCCCCTCTACCGTCGCATACGCGACTTCGCCTGAGGCCATCGCGATGTCCAAAGACACAGCAATCACTCCGTCCGCCAGCGGCGCCAGACGCGCGCTGGACCTGCTTTCCAATGCTGTCATCGGCATAGCCGCTACCGCCCTGGTGGGCTTGGTATTGGTGCAGGGATGGCAGGTCATCGCACGCTATGTGCTCAACGACTCGCCCAGCTGGACCGAACCGGTCACGCTGGTGCTACTCAGTACCGCCATGGGTCTGGCCGCAGCAAGCGGTGTGCATACGAATCGCCATTTCGGATTTTTCCTGTTGGCGGAGGCCTTGGGTCCGCGATCCAAGCGCCTGGTCCACGCGGTGTCGCCGTCGGTGGTCGCCGTCATTGGCGCGGTGATGGCGTATTGGGGATGGGTGTTGTTGCTGGATGGCCTGGATATCCGCATGGCCGGTGCGCCCATTCCGCAAAGCCTGCCGTATCTGCCGCTGTCGGTGGGTGGACTGCTGATGGTTGTGTTTGCATTGAACCGACTGGTGCAGGCATTGACCGAATCTTCCGCCAAAGGAAACGACTGAACCATGGCGATCGCACTTCTTTTTTCCGTCTTCGGAATATTGCTGTTGATCGGTGTTCCCGTGGCGTACGCGCTGGCCGCCGCCGCGCTGGCGACCTTGTTCTACTTGGACCTGCCTTCCATCGTGCTGGTGCAGCAGATTTCCGCGGGTGCCGGTTCGCCCTCGCTGATCGCGATCCCGCTCTTCATCTTCGCTGGCGAGATCATGCTGCGCGGTGGCATCTCCGAGCGCCTGATCAGTCTCGCCGCCTCCCTGGTCGGGCGTCTGCGCGGCGGCCTGGGCCAGGTCAGCATTCTGTCCTCCCTGTTCTTCGGCGGCGTTTCCGGGTCGGCGATCGCGGATGTATCGGCCGTCGGCGGCACCATGATTCCGCAGATGGTCCAGCGTGGTTACGACCGCGATTTCGCGGTGAACGTCAGTATCACCGCCGCCTTGGTCGCCTTGCTGGTGCCGCCTTCGCACAACCTGATCCTGTATTCGGCGGCGGCCGGTGGCGGGCTGTCTATCGCCGACCTTTTCGCAGCCGGCATCGTCCCGGCGCTGCTGATGACCGCAGTGCTGATGTTCACCGGCTGGATGGTGGCGCGCCATCGTGGCTACGGGGTCGAGCCATTCCCAGGCATGCGGGCGGTGATGACACGCCTGATCTCCGCCCTGCCCGGCTTGGGCCTGGTGGCATTGATCTTCTTCGGCATCCGCGCGGGCATCTTCACCGCCGTGGAGAGCGCAGCCATCGCCGTGGTCTACGCGTTGCTGGTGACCGGCGTGCTGTATCGCCAACTCAAGCTGCGCGATTTCTTCGCGACGGTTGCCCACGCGGCACGCACTACCGGCGTCATTCTGTTCGTGATCGCCACCGCCGCGGTATTCGGTTGGCTGTTGGCATACCTGCAGGTGCCGGCGGCGGCGGTCGAAGCGCTGCAGTCGATCGCTCACAACAAGTACTTGGTGCTGTTGCTGATCATCGTGGTGTTGCTGCTGTTGGGCACCTTCATGGACCTGGCGCCAATGATCCTGATCTGCACACCGATCTTCCTGCCGGTCGCCAAGGCGTACGGTATCGATCCGATCCACTTCGGCTTGGTATTGGTTCTGACTGGCGGTATTGGGCTGGTCACGCCTCCGGTAGGCTCCGTGCTGTTCATCGGCACGGCCATTGGCAAGATCTCCATTGGTGAAAGCATGCGCACGATCTGGCCGTTCTGGCTGGCTGGTTTGGTGGTGCTGTTGATCGTGGCGTTCTTCCCCGGCCTGTCGCTGTGGCTTCCGGCGTTGCTGAAATGATCAGTGGGCGGCGCCTGGCGGCTGCGCTGCTGGCGGTGGCAATGGCCGCCGCTGGGTCGGCTAATGCGCAATCACCCTCACCCGCCACACCAGTACTGGATGGTTTCGAAGACTCGATCCATCACTGGCAGAACACGCACCGCGATGCCTATCCGCGCTATGCGCCCGAGCAAGTGGCGCAGATCGCCGACAACATCCTGCGCTATCAGCGCCAGGATGGCGGCTGGATACAAAACCAGGACCCGGCGCGCATCCTGGATGCGGAAGGTTTGAAGCAATACGCGGAAGAAGCCGCGAAGACCGGCGGCAGTTTCGACAATCGCAACATCTATACGCATGTCGATTATCTCGCTGGCGCATACGCACTGACCGGCGACGCACGCTACCGCGATGCCAGCGTGCGCGGCCTCGAATTCATCCTGGCGCACCAGAATCCGAAATGTGGCGGTTGGCCGCATAGCGTGCCGGGTACCGAGTCCTACCACCCGTACATCACCATCGCCGACGACGTCACCGCGGGTGTGCTGGGTACGCTGCGCGCGGCCGCAAGCGATGCGCCACGTTTCGGCTTTATCGAGGCGCCACTACGCGAACGCATTCGCAAGGCCGTCGACGACGGCGATGCCTGCCTGCTCCAGCTGCAGGTGCGCCAGGGGAAAACGCTGACAGGATGGGCCGGGCAATACGATGACCAGACCTTGCAACCGACTCACGGACGCCGTTTTGAACTGCCCGCCATGGCGACGCAGGAATCCGTCGGCGTCGTGCGTTACCTGATGAGCATTCCGAATCCGTCGCCGGAAGTGATTGCCGCGATCGAAGGTGCCGTCGCTTGGCTACAGCGCATAGAACTGGAAGGCTGGCGGATAGAAACGTTCGAGGCCGAACCCGAGCAGTACCGCTATCACGCGGCAAAAACGGATCGCCGTTTGGTACGCGACGCATCCGCATCAAACCTGTGGGCGCGCTTCTACGATCTGAGCGACAACAGCGTGGTGCTGGCCACGCGAGAGGGCGTACGTGTGAAGGACTACGCCGAAATCCCGCGCGAACGCCGCACCGGCTACGAATGGTACGGCCAATGGCCGAAGCAGCTGCTATCGAAGGACTACCCGGGCTGGAAGGCACGGTTGCCGCACTAACGCCGCTTGTTCCCTGCACTAAGAAAGCATCTGGAAATACGAGGAACGCAACGTATGCAAACGAAGTCGTGGTACGCCACCGCCGCCGTCGCCCTGCTATCGATCGCACCGGCCTTCGCCGCCGGCGACAAAGCCGTCGACTGGAAGCGCGGCATCGAGAATCAACGCCAAGCCGATCTGGGTGATGGCCGTTTTCTCAATCCCGTGCTCGCCGGCGATCATCCCGATCCTTCCGTGCTGAAGGACGGTGATGACTACTACCTGACGCTGTCTTCGTTCGACGCGTATCCCGGTTTGCCGCTGTGGCATTCGCGCGACCTGGTCAATTGGAAGCCGATCGGCCACGCGATTACCCAGAATGTCGGTGCGATCTGGGCGCCGGACCTGATCAAGCACAAGGGGCGCTACTACATCTATTTCCCGGCGCGCCGGGGCGAAACCGGCACACGTAGCAACTTCGTTGTCTGGGCCGACGACATCAACGGGCCATGGAGCGATCCCATCGATATCGGTCTGAGCAAGCACATCGATCCAGGCCATGCGGTGGGTGAAGACGGCAAACGCTACTTGTTCTTAAGCGCGGGCGACTACGTGCCGCTGTCCGATGATGGTCTGAAGGTGGTGGGCGACCCCAAACACGTCTACGACGGCTGGCGGTACCCGGAAGAATGGGATGTGGAAGGCTATGCGCAGGAAGGCCCGAAGATCACCTTCCGCGACGGCTGGTACTACATGACGACCGCTGTTGGCGGCACCGCCGGTCCACCCACCAGTCACATGGTCATTTCCGCGCGCTCGCGTTCCATACACGGCCCGTGGGAGAACTCGCCGCACAACCCCATCACGCGGACCCGCTCGGCGAAAGAGCCTTGGTGGTCGCGCGGTCACGCCACGCTGGTGGAAGGCACCGATGGCCGCTGGTGGATGATCTATCACGGCTACGAGAACGGCTATTGGACGCTGGGCCGGCAAGCACTTCTTGAGCCCATCGAATGGACCGGCGATGGCTGGTTCATCGCCAAAGGTGGCGACTTGGGGCAACCCTTGGCAAAGCCCAGCGGCAAGTCCACTGGTCAACACGGCATGGCGCTGTCGGATGATTTCCGCAGCGGCCGGCTGGGGCCGCAATGGTCGTTCTTCAACCCGGCTGTCGATGAAATGAAGCGTTTGTCGTTCGGCGACGGCGTGATGACGCTGCAAGGCAAAGGCAGCGCACCGCGGGACGCGTCGCCGCTGACCGTCATCGCTGGCGATCAGGCTTATCAGTTCGAAGTGGAAATGGAAGTGGAGCCCGGCGCCGTCGGTGGGGCGCTGCTGTTCTACAGCGATCGGCTTTATGCGGGTGTCGGAAGCAATGGCGAACAGTTCGTCATGCATCGCTACGGCGATGAGCGCCCGGCCAAGCTGGCGGCCAGCGGGCGTGGCGGCAAGCTATGGCTGCGGGTGACCAACAACCGTCATATCGTCACTATCCATTCCAGCCAGGACGGCAAGCAATGGACCAAATATCCAGTGCAGATGGAGGTTTCCGGCTATCACCACAACGTCGCCGGCAAGTTCCTGGCGCTGAAACCGGCCATTTATGCCGCCGGCACCGGCGCCGTGCGGTTCCGGAATTTCCGCTACCGGGCGCTGGACTGAGTTCGTAAACCGCTAGAATCCCCGGCAATCACCGTTCCTTTCTCGTAGACGCTCCCATGCCCGTGCGCAAGAAGCCCGAAAGTTCCGCCAGCCCGCCGGCTTCCTCCGGCAAGGCGGCGACCATCAACGACATCGCGAGGCTGTCGGGCGTCTCCAAGAAGACCGTCTCCCGCATCATCAACCACTCGCCGCTGGTCCGTAAGGACACCCGCGAAAAGGTGGAGGCGCTGATGCGTGAGGTCGGCTATGTGCCCGACCCGATGGCACGTGGCTTGGCGTTCCGCCGCTCGTTCCTGATCGGCATGGTCTACGACAACCCGACCGCGCAGTACATCGTCAACATGCAGTACGGCGCGCTGGATGCACTACGCGATTCGGGCTTCGAACTGGTCGTGCATCCTTGCGACAGCCGCAGCCCCGGCTATATCGACGGCGTGCGGCGCTTCGTGCAGCAACAGAAGCTGCATGGTGTGATGCTGATTCCGCGTGCATCGGAAGACCAGGCGCTGGCCGATATGCTGGCCGAAATCGGCGTCCGCTATACGCGTATCGCGTCGGTATCGATGGACGAACCGTCGCGCATGGTCGTGACGCACGACCGCAACGGCGCTGCCGAAGCCGCCGAATATCTGCTGTCGCTGGGCCACACCGACATTGCATTGATTACCGGTCCCAGCGCGTATCGCTCGTCGCATGAACGCACCTCCGGCTTCGTGGACGCCTTGGCGCAGCGCGGCATCGAGTTGCCGAAGTCGCGCATCATCGAGGCCGGCTACACGTTCGAGTCCGGCGTGGCCGCCGCGGAAAAACTGCTGTCGGGCAAGCAGCGCCCCACCGCCATCTTCACCGGCAACGATGAAATGGCCGCTGGTGCGTACAAAGTTGCCTTGCGCGCAGGCATCAACATCCCGCGCCAGTTGTCCATTGTCGGCTTCGACGACAGCCCGCTGGCCTCCCGCCTGTGGCCCGCCCTGACCTCCGTACGCCGCAACACCCGCGACACCGGCCGTATCGCCGCCGCCATGCTGATCCATCCGGACACCGTTGGCGCCTTGTCGGCCGCCAGCATCCGTCCGCACCTGGTCATCCGCGACTCCTGTCAGCCGCCGGAGTAGCTGGGAGTGGGGAATAGGGAGTCGGGAATAGTTGTTTCCCGGTGTTTTGAGCCCAGGACCCCAGGAATATCCCGCCGCACTCGTCATCTTTGGCACCCGTTCCGACTCCCGTTTCCCTATTCCCCATTCCCGGCTTTCCTACCGCACCGCGCAATGACACCGGTTACCAAAGCCGCTAGAATCCTTCCACCCCACGTCGCGGATGCGCCTTCCGCGCCCGCCTGAGCCTTCACGGAGCCAAGCCATGTTCTGCAAGACCTATCACGCCACCCACCCCGACATGATGGACGGCGCCAGCAATGACCAGCTGCGTGACCGCTACCTGATCGGCGGCTTGTTCGTAGCCGATACGGTGCAGCTCAACTATTCGCACAACGAGCGCTTCGTTATCGGCGGCGCCGCACCGGTGTCGAAGAAAGTCGAACTGCCACGCCAGACCGAACCCGCCTCCGCTGCCGGCAAGCCCTTCCTGGAGCGGCGCGAACTGGGCGTGATCAACGTCGGCCAGGGCGCGGGCAAAGTCACCGTGGACGGAACGGTCTACGCGTTGGGACCGAAGGATGGCCTGTACGTGGCGATGGGCAGCGCCGATGTGGCTTTCGAATCCGACGATGCCGGCACGCCTGCCAAGTTCTATCTGACCTCCACTCCGGCGCATGCCCGCTTCGAGACCAAGCCGCTGGCGATCGCCAATGCAGTTTCGCTGGAACGCGGCGCGCTGGAGACCAGCAACGAACGCACCATCTACCAGTACATCGTGCCGGCCACCTGCCAGTCTTCGCAGCTATTGCTCGGCCTGACCGTGCTGAAGCCCGGCAGCGTATGGAACACCATGCCGCCGCACCTGCATGATCGCCGTTCCGAGGTCTACTTCTACTTCGATCTGGACGACAACGATCGCGTGTATCACTTCATGGGCGAACCGGAAGCGCAGCGCCACATCGTGGTGCAGAACGACGAAGCCGTCGTATCGCCGCCGTGGTCGATCCACATGGGTTCCGGCACCAGCAACTACTGCTTCATCTGGGCGATGGGCGGCGAGAACCTGGACTACACCGACATGCACGTGCTGGATATTTGCCAGCTTAAGTAATTTGTAGAGCCGAGCTGCTTTTCCCCTTGGGGACGGCGGCACAAGAGGTGTCCGTAAGCGTTATTCGCTCACCTGCCGTTGCGACGGCCTCATTGCTACTAACTTTGTTCTATCACGGGGCGCAGCCCGGCTCTACAACAACGCCGCAGCACCCATAACGAGGAAACCATGGCAAGCAACGCATTCAGTCTGCAAGGCAAGGTCGCGCTGGTCACCGGCGCCAATACCGGTTTGGGCCAGGGCATCGCATTGGCGCTGGCGGAAGCAGGCGCGGATATCGCCGCTGCCGGCATCGTGGCCGCCACAGAAACCGAAGAAAAAGTGAAGGCGCTCGGTCGCCGCTTCCTCAACATCGAAGCCAACCTGATCACCATTGAGCCGGTGGAGCGCATCGTCGCCGAGGCGGTGAGTGGTTTGGGCGGACTGGACATCCTGGTCAACAACGCCGGACTGATCCGCCGCGCCGACGCGGTGGAGTTCAGCGAGAAAGACTGGGACGACGTGATGAACGTCAATATCAAGAGCGCGTTCTTCATGTCGCAAGCCGCGGGCAAGCATTTCATTGCGCAGGGCTCCGGCAAGATCATCAACATCGCCTCGATGCTGTCGTTCCAGGGCGGCATACGCGTGCCGTCGTATACCGCCAGCAAGTCAGGCATCGCGGGCATCACGCGCCTGCTGGCCAACGAATGGGCCAGCAAGGGACTCAACATCAACGCGATCGCGCCCGGCTACATGGCCACCGACAACACCGCGCAACTGCGTGCCGATGCGGAACGGAACAAATCCATCCTGGACCGCATTCCGGCCGCACGTTGGGGTGAACCTGCCGATCTGGGTGGTACCGCGGTGTTCCTGGCTTCGCGCGCCTCGGACTACGTCAACGGCGCCGTTATCCCCGTCGACGGTGGCTGGCTGGCTCGCTGAGGATTCCCCACCACAAGAACCAACAATCCTTCGTAGGAGCGCCGTCCCCGGCGCGAGCTTTTGCGTCCGTGCAATCCGGACGGGAAGAGCTCGCGGCGGGACGCCGCGCCGCGCCGCGGCAGCCCTTCGGTGCGCGCGACCAAGAACGCGCCGCAGCGCGTCAAGACGGTGAACAGTGCAGGCTTTCCGCGTCAATCGTTTTTAGATTTATCGCAATCTGATGGAAAGAGCTCGCGGCGGGACGCCGCTCCTACAAGAAAGCTAAATATCGCTCCTACCGCTGCGCTGTTACTGACGAGGCACTGCTATGCCAAGATGGTCCGTCGCCATTCTGATCTGCGTCGCCGTGTCGTTCGCAGCGGAAGCCCGTAATCCCCCACGCCAAGTCTTCATTGCCGGCGATTCCACCGCCAGCGAATACGGCCCAGAGCGGGCTCCGCGGCAAGGTTGGGGCCAGGCGCTGGAGTCCTTTCTGGACGACAGCTTCGTGGTGCACAACCACGCAAAGAGTGGACGCAGCGCGCGCAGCTTCATCGAAGAAGGCTGGTTCGACGGCGTCGCCAAGGAGCTCCGCGCTGGCGATGTGCTGCTGATCCAGTTCGGCCACAACGACGAGAAGATCGAAGATCCCACGCGCTACAACGAGCCGCAAGATGCGTTTCCGCAGTGGCTGATGCGCTACGCAACGCTAGCGCGCGAGAAAGGCGCGACGCCGATCCTGATCACACCGGTAGCGCGCCGCACGTTTGATCATGGCAAGCAGCTGCTGGACACGCATGGTCTCTACACCCAGGCCGTGCGCGATCTGGCACAGCGAGAGAATCTTGGCCTGATTGATCTCAACGCCCGCAGCATGGACTGGCTGCGAGCGCTGGGCGATGGACCCTCCAAGGCCTATTTCATGCACGTACCGGAACAGCAGCAGGCCGACGACACGCACCTGTCGTCGCAAGGTGCGGTGGCGGTCGCCTGCCTGGTGGTGGACGAATGGAAGCGCCTGGATGAGTCATTGAAGACACACGTCGTGCGCGACACCGATTGCGGCGCTTCATCCACCGCGCTAGCCGATCTGCGCGCTCAATCCCACCCTTCCTTGATTGCACACGAACGTGCCATCGCCACAAAGCAGGTCGGGCCGCACGGCGGTGCCGGCACGACCACCGCTTATCCTTTCTTTCGCGACGCCCCCGCGCTTGGATTCGAGTTCCGCAAGCGCGTGCTGCACAAAGGCGCGGGAATCGGCCTGCACCAGCACCACAAGGATGAGATCTACTACGTGCTCAGCGGACGCGGAACGTATGTGCTGGACGGCAAGGCCTACGACGTGCAGGCAGGCGACGCCATGCTGACCCGGCCCGGCAGCACGCATGCGATTCGCCAGATCGGTGAAGAGGATCTCGAATTGCTGATCATGTATGGGAAGAAGCGGGATTGAAGGTGGAGTGGGAGAACGGAGAACGGAGAACGGAGAACGGAGAACGAAAGGGCTTTTGCTTTACCTCCCCCTTTTAAAAGGGGGATTGAGGGGGATTTGCTTTTGCTCTTAAGAAAAAAGCGCAAAGCAAAAGCAAATCCCCCGTAGCCCCCTTTTAAAAGGGGGCAAAGCCACCATGCTTTCGCTGATCTCTGACCCTTGCCCCTACCTTCATCAATCAGCAGCCGGCTGAGGCCTGTCCCAACGGGCATACGTTTCATCGATGCCTTTGCGCAGCCTGCGGTACTGGGAAGAGCCTGGTTTGACGTCCAACCGTTCGGCTACCGACTTCCAGCCCTCGCTGTGGTCGCGCGACCACTCGCGCACGACGGCCCGACAAGGCTGGCCGGCTACGCGCGCCAGGGCGCAGGCCATGTAGATATCACCCGCGGTCCAGTTGGGCTGCTGCAGCATGGCTTCCACATAGGGCCGCGGCACCGTGTAGTAGCGCGCCATCTCGTCGACGAAACTGGCCGGGTAACGATTGGCGTAATCGTTGATGTCCGCCAGGTGCCGATCGATCTTGGCATCGCCGCTGCGTGGCTCGTAGCCGCCTTCTGCCGTCTGCGCGGTAGCGACGATGACAACCGAGAGCCCGGCAAAGAGCAGTGCCAGCAGGCAAAGCATCTTCCAGTGCGGGCGAGATATCTGCATCGGCGCATTGTGCCGCACTCTTGCCGCTTTCTCACCCCGCAGCCGTTTGGGGCTTGTGTCGAAAGGAGCGAGCCGCAGCGCACGAACGCAGGCGTTCCGGCTTCACTATCGCAATCTGACGGGAAGAGCTCGCGGCGGAACGCCGCTCCGCGCCCCGGTAACCTCTCAGTGCACGCGATCAGGAGCCTGTAGCCCGGGTAAGGCCGCAGGCCGCACCCGGGTTCGTGATGTCAATGACAAAGCCCCGGATGCGCTTCGCTTATCCGGGCTACCTTCGCGTGATTCAGAATGGCGACCAGCCGCCATGTAGGACGCCGGAAGAATCATGTAGGAGCGCCGTCTCGGCGCGAGCTCTTCGCTTTCATCGCAATCTGACGGGAAGAGCTCG
>NZ_JBDKXI010000008.1:116300-169733 GCF_039710385.1 Pseudoxanthomonas sp. CCNWLY206-1
TAGGAGCGCCGTCTCGGCGCGAGCTCTTCGCTTTCATCGCAATCTGACGGGAAGAGCTCGCGGCGGGACGCCGCTCCTACCAGCGCCGTCTTCAATCGTCGTAGTGATGACGGCCTTTCTTGTGGTGGCGGTCACCGCGATGGTCGCGACGATCGTCATCCCAGCGATCATGATCGCGGTCGCGGTGATCGTAACGGTTGCGGTCATAGCGGTGGCGATCGTACCGGTCATAGCGGACGTAACGATTGTCGTAGCGCGGCGAATTCCGGTAATAGCCGTGGGCGCGGCCATAGGGCGGCGGTGCGTGATACACCACTCGGGGAGCGTAGCGGTAGTAGGTCGGGCGGTGGTAGCGATCGCGCACGATGATCACGCGGTCGTTGTATCCGTATCCTCCATGCCGGTAATAAGGCTGACCTGAGTGATAAACGATGTCCGCCACGTCCACCAGGACGCGAACCAGGTCATCGCTGGCACGCGCGGGCGCAGGCGCAAAGGCGGCCAAGCCCAACCCCATGGCAAGTACGGCAGGTGCAAAAAACCGCGTGAGGGAAAAGCTTGTCATCTCGTTCTCCGTTCACCCGCAGGTGCGGGCATGTGACGAAAATGACGCGTATCGAGTGAACCGTGATTTAACCTTTCGCGTTGGAAACGTTACCAGCCCGGTAACGTACAACTTGCGTTTATCCGGCCGGTGAAGCCGTTGAATGTGCTTCTCGCAGAGCGGAGCTTGCTCCGCTGCTCTTGTCCGGAATCGCAGCGGAACAGCGGAGCAAGCTCCGCTCCACATGAATCGCTAGGCCACCCGGCTGAGACCGATCTTCGCCAACGCAGCAGGAATCTGTGCAGGCAGTTCCACCGTCAACAGCCGCGGCTCGTCATCCAGCACGCTGTGTTCGGCTTCATGCGCCCAGGTCACGTGATACGGCATATGGATGCCCCAACCGCCAAGCTCGATAACGGGCGCGATGTCGGAACGCAGAGAGTTGCCCACCATCACGAACGCGTCGGGCGCGGTTCCTAGTTCGCGCAATACCCGCGCATAGGTAGACGCATCTTTCTCGGAAACGATCTCGACGCGGCGGAACAAATCCGCCAAGCCGGACTGGGCGATCTTGGCTTCCTGGTGGAAAAGATCGCCTTTGGTGATCAGCACGATCTCATAGCGGCCGGCAATCTGCTCGACGGCTTCGCGCATACCTGGAATCAGCTCGACAGGATGCTGCAGCGTGGCCCGGCCGATCTCGATCACCCGATGCAAATCGCCTGCACTGATGCGCTCTTCGGTCAGCTCGATAGCAGCTTCCAGCATCGACAGCGTCATGCCTTTCACACCGTAGCCGAATATCTTCAGGTTACGGCGCTCCACCGCCAGCAAATGCTGCTGCGTGCGCGAGTCGGCCAAGTCGATGTAGCCACTCAGGATGTGCTCGAAATCCTGTTCCGCTTGGCGGTAGTAGTCTTCGCTCCGCCACAGCGTATCGTCGCCATCAAAGCCAACCCACTGTATATCGCCGCCCATCTCATGATCCTGTTTCCGTCGAGGGGCAGCAGCATACCAGCGACAAAGGCACGAAGGACGCTGAGTTCCTTCGTGCCCTGGCCACCTGGTTACGCCATGGCTTGGCTATTGCTCGCGATGGCTGACGACAGTACGAGCTTGCCCGCTGTTAGCCGTTAGGCGGCGGTGTTCCGCCATCCGCCGGAGGAGGCGGTGTTTCGCTAGGCGTGGTCTGCGGCGCGTTGGGATTAGCCGGATCCGGTGTGGTCGGATCGGAGCCCGGCGGCGCATTCGGATCGGCCGGCGGTGTGGTTTCGGCTGGCGGCGGCGTTGTGTCCGTCGGAGGCGGCGTGGTCTCGGGTGGTGGAGTAGCCTCTGTCGGTGCAGGCGGCTCGACATTGGTGGTGTCGTTATCGGAGGGATTGCAGCCGGACAGCAACGCCGCACCAGACAGCAATGCACCCAAGGCAACGACCAGGCTCAAGGATTGGGGCTTGACGACTTTCATGGGGTTCTTCTCCTCAACAGGGGGATCTTTCACGTGGGATCTTTTAAGTGGATCGGGCTTACATCCCAAGCTTCGCGCAGTTGCTGTTAAGAACAGATGTCGGCGATTTCGAGCTTCACTTCATGCGCTTCATCGCGCGCCCGCCACGTTATAGGCCGCATATTCGGCTGGGGATAATTTTCCGTCGGCATCCTTGTCGAGTGTTTCGAATGCTTGGGCCAGCGCAGGATCAATGGCCGCTTCTTCTTTACTGATCGCGCCATCTCCATTTGCATCCAGCTCCTCGAAACTTACGGGTGCAGGCGCTGTGTTGTCACGAGCGGGAGATGCGGTTTCGGATTCGGGAGACGCGGCTTGCGTTCCGGTTTGCGAGTACGCCGCCGGCATGGCGAATGCGGCGCACAATGCAGTGACGATCAGTAAACGACGTTCGTGGTTCCGCATAACATCTCTCCTTTCGAAGAACTGTCCCGAGTCTTTTGCAGAAGCTGGAAAAGAAAGGGCGGCACCGCCGCCCTTCCCTGTTCGACCGATCTATTGCCGAACGAACATCACGAACATCGTTGCGTCTGCGATTGCCCGATTACTTCTGAGGCTCGCCGTAGTTCTTGCTTACAAAGCTGTTGTACTCATCCGCGGTCAGCTTGCCATCGGCATCGGCGTCGGCCTTATCGAAAATCTGCGACAAGCCAGGATTGGCTGCGGATTCTTCCTTGCTGATCATGCTATCGGCATCAACGTCGAGCGAGGCCCAATCATTTTTACCTCCGCGCACGTTGCCCGATGCACCCGACTCCTGCGCCGACTGCGTGGCCGCACCGGTCGCGCTACCACTTGTGCTTGCACCGGTTGCGTCGGTCGACGTCGCATCTGTCGCGTCTTGAGTCTGCGGATCGGTGGTCTGAGTCTGGGCAGCTGCGCTGCTATCAGTCGTTTCCTGCGCAAGCGCCAGTGGCATCGCCAGGGCGGCGGTGAGAGCGATCAAGCCAATCAGCGGTTTACGGTTTTGGTTGTTCATCGTCGTTGCTCCGTCGGTTTGGGAGTGCGTTCCGTCACGCACGGCCCAACGATGCAAATGTTCGCCTGAATCGCCTATGCGCCCCAAAACACGCGTGCACATTGCCTTAACCACCTGATTGATTTTTTCTTATAAACCGTCGTTATCGAGTCGTGAGGGCAATGTGATCACTTCATCTGTTGCGTGACGCTTTCGAAATTTTCCCGTTACGTGCCTGTCGTTTCGTCGGTTTTTGAAACATCCTCTTCACGTCGATGATGGCTGAACCATTGCCAACCCATCACGACGCCGGACAATGCACCGACGAGTTCGCAGATCACGCGCGAACCCAGCCCATCGGGATCGTGGATACCTTGCAACGCCAAGCGCGCATACAAGGGCGACTCCAGTTTCATCATGCCCAGGGAGAACATGCTCCAGGCGTCCCATCCCGCACCGATCACCACGGCCATGACGCACGCCCAGCCGATCGCGTGACCGATGGACCAATGCAGCAAACGGCATAGCCATTGCCACAACCCGTAGCAAAGCACGCCAATCACGAACGCGATCAGTCCGGCTTCCAGCGCGCCGATAAAACCAAAATGCAAAGGAAGATTCATGGAAACGCGCGCTCCAGCCATGCAGGCACAGGCAGTCCTTTCGAACGTAAGAAAACGGGATTGAATAATTTTGCTTGATAACGCGTCCCGGGATCGCATAGCAAAGTAACGATCGTATGGCCGGGGCCCAACGCGTTCGCCAGGCGAATCGCACCCGCGATGTTGACGCCACTGGATCCACCGAGATTCAGACCTTCGCCCGTCATCATCGCATGCACCCATGGCACCGATTCGTCGTCGGGAATCGACCACGCCACATCGATCGGCGCACCATCGAAATTGGCCGTGACGCGGCTGGAACCGATGCCTTCGCTGATAGACCCGCCTTCGGCTTTCAGCTCACCGGCATTGATGTAGTGTGCCAAGGCGGAACCCGTGGGATCGGCCAGCGCGATCGTCACTTGTGGGTTGCGCATCTTCAACGCACGGCCTATGCCGGCGAGCGAGCCGGCGGTACCGGTGGCGCAGACGAATCCGTCGATGCGGCCACTGGTTTGTTCCCATATTTCAGGACCGGTGGTGGCTTCGTGGAAGTCGCGATTGGCGGTGTTGTCGAACTGGTTGGCGAACCAGGCACTGCCAGGATCCGCTTGGTTCAATGTTTCGCACATGCGCCGGGCAACGTGTGCGTAATGATCTGGATTGGCATAAGGAACCGCCGGAACCAGGTGCAGTTCCGCTCCGGTCACGCGCACCGCATCGATCTTCTCGCGGCTCTGCGTCTCCGGCATGACGATGATCGTGCGATAACCGCGGCTTGCACACAGCAGTGCCAGGCCGATACCGGTATTGCCGGCGGTACCTTCCACGACAGTACCGCCCGAACGCAGCAATCCACGGCGCTCGGCATCCAGCAATAGGCCCAACGCCGTGCGGTCCTTGATGGAACCCCCGGGATTGAGGAATTCGGCTTTGCCCAGGATCTCGCATCCCGTCAACTCGGAAGCTTGCCGCAGCCGCAGCAACGGCGTACGGCCAATGGCGTCAGCTAAGTCGTAGTGGATATCCAAACAGCGTTCCCGGATGCCAGCGCACATCGGCGCATGAATCCGGAGAAGCGTAACCCAATCGGGGAGCGGGTAACCGGTACCGGCGGTGGCTCAGGCGCCGCATGCGGGCCTTGCCTGCGCATGCGGGCCTCTTCTATTGCTTGTAGGAGCGCCGTCTCGGCGCGAGCTCTTCCTGTCAGATCGCGTGAGAAGCCAGGAGCTCGCGGCGGGACGCCACTACCATCGGAACGGCG
Organism: Pseudoxanthomonas sp. CCNWLY206-1; assembly: GCF_039710385.1. Taxonomy (NCBI): domain Bacteria; kingdom Pseudomonadati; phylum Pseudomonadota; class Gammaproteobacteria; order Lysobacterales; family Lysobacteraceae; genus Pseudoxanthomonas; species Pseudoxanthomonas sp. CCNWLY206-1. The sequence continues at coordinate 121,173 of NZ_JBDKXI010000008.1, forward strand.
GCCCTACAAAGGCATCCTGCAAAGACGCCGGCGACAAGCTCACCAGCACTCAATGCAGCAACCCGTGATGGACCATCTTCAGCCGCTCAGTGCCGGTTTTCGCTACCGCTTCGCTGGCACGCTCCAGAACCGTTTCATCTTCCTCATCGATGACGACCAGCAGCCGACCGGCTTCGATTTCTTTTTCGTAGTCGCGCCGGATATCGCTCGGCACAGCAGAGCCGGCCAACGCCGCGGACCAACCGCCTACCGTTGCGCCGACCAAGGTGGTGAGTACGACACCCGTCACCGGAATCGCAACCGCGGGAATCGCCATGCCCAGCAATCCGCCGAGCAGTCCGATAGCACCGCCGCCGGCGATACCGCGCAACGCAGCCGGAACGAAATCCGTGGGAGAGGCTTCTTTCTGACCATCGGGAACCAGCGCCATTTCTATCGCCGACTGGCCCACCAATGCGGTGTGGTCAGGCCGAATACCGGCACGGATAGCCGCGTTCAGGGCCTCTTCCGCGGTATTGATGTCCGGTGCGCTGAATACGCGTCGAGTTTTCATGACAAGCCTCCTCGCATTTGCATGCCGTGGTGGAGTCATGGCCCACGATAGGCGCCCTACGTCTCATCCGCGTGAAAAAAGCCTTAAAAGAAGGTGTTTTCGCCGGAAACAAGGACGAAAAGCTATTCCGCTGGCCGTTCCACGAAACGCTTGCCCATGGCTTGCAAATAGCTCTGATGGAGTGCGCCTACTTTCTCCACGTACGCCTGCGTTTCCGCATAGGGCGGAATGCCACCGTAGCGTGTCACCGCGCCCACGCCGGCGTTGTACGCCGCGGCCGCCAGCTTCAGGTCGCCCTTGTAGCGCCGGACCAGCGATTTCAAGTGACGCGCACCTGCGCGGATGGATTCCGACGACGAAAACGGATCGCCAACCCCATATTCCTTCGAAAGCTCCGGCATCAGCTGCATGAGGCCCTGGGCGCCCTTGGGCGACACGGCTTTGGCATCGAAATCGCTCTCGGCGTGCGCCACCGCGCGCAGCCACGCGTCTTCCACTCCGGTTTGCTTCGCCGCGGCGGCGAACTCCTTTGAGTACATGTTCAAGCGCGGCGCACTTATTTTGCCCAGGCCGGGATGCGCCGGTTCGCCCGGCGGAGTCGCCACGGTGAACTTCAGGTAGGGCCGCGAGCCCGGTAGGTTGCGGGTGCTGTAGACCAGCTGGCCATCCTGCTCCCGCTCGTAAAGGGTGCCGCTGAATACCCCCATCGAACCCCAAAGATTCGGAGTCTGGACAGCGTTGTCATCCAGCTCCTTGGCGGTGCAGCGGGAACCGGGTTCTGGCGCGGTCGCCAGGCTTACCGTGCCTGCGCGCACGCAGCGATAGACCGTCCGCGCCGCCGCATCGAGGCTGCTGGCGGTGGTCAACACGGCGGCAATCGATAGCAGCAGGCAGCGCAGGCGGGGGCTCATAGGCGCGGGATTGTGAGGTCTGGAAGCTGAGCGCTTGGCTACAAACACGCCGTCCGGCGCTCACCCAGGTCGCTTAGCCGACGAACGGCACCCTTCAGGCCGCCATCCGGCCCTGCTGCGGCGCAACACCCATGTGCGTAAAATACCGGCCTTCTATCACCTGCACCCCTCTGGAGCGAGCGAATGGGCCTGGACCTGGTCACTTCCGGCAAGAACCCGCCTGACGAAATCAACGTCATCATCGAAATCCCGAAAGACGCTGAGCCCGTCAAATACGAAGTGGACAAGGCCAGCGGCGCGATCTTCGTCGATCGCATCCTCTCCACGCCCATGCGTTATCCCTGCAACTATGGCTACGTGCCCAACACGCTATGCGGCGACGGCGATCCGGCCGACGTACTGGTGGTGTTGCCGCTGCCGCTGATTCCCGGCTCGGTCATCCGCTGCCGTCCGGTCGGCGTCTTGCGCATGAGCGACGAGGCCGGCAGCGACGAAAAACTGCTCGCCGTGCCGGTGGACAAGGTGTTCGCCGGCTACACCCACATCCACGACATCCACCAGGTCAGCCCGCACTGGCTGGAGCGCATCGGCCATTTCTTCGAGCACTACAAGGATCTGGAGAAAGGCAAGTGGGTCAAGCTGGATGGTTGGGGCGACGCCGCGGCCGCCAAGCAGGTGTTGGTGGAAGCGATCGAGCGGTGTAAGCAAGAGGGTTGATCCAGCCAATTGATTCGGAGCCAGTTCGATTTGAAATGGACCCGAATCAATTTCCCTTATTCGTGCAGCTCGGCGCAACGGCCGAATGGGCGAAGGTTGTTCCCTTCTCCCTCCGGGGTGAAGGAATGCGGCTTACGAGCCATCGGCTCGTGCATGCTTGAACGCCCTGCGCGCTGCGCAGGGCCGGGGCGCGGAGCGAGGCAGCGCGCAGCGACGGATGAGGGCATGACGTGTCCGCTTGTAGCGAAGTAGTCTCGCGAGTCATTGCCATTCCCTCGTCCTCCCCGTATCAAGGCTCTTAGGGCATCTTGCTCCACGCCCCGGCCCGCGCCAGCGGCGCGGTCGCTCTACCGCACGCGCGCCAATGGCGCGCAAACCGTGCGCTATCGCCCCGGAGGGAGAAGGGATCGGAAATTTGACGATAGTCAGACATCAGGTTGGCGATCTTCCCGCCTCCACCGCTCGACGCGCACGCTCAACGGTCGGAGCCAATCCTGGCAACAACGGCTCAATCAACTCAGCATGCCTGCGCCATTTGTCAGGCTCGGGCAAGGTCAGGGTGTAACGCGACAGCGGCAACGCCTGATTCAGTTCGCGATCCCATTTCAAATCCAGTGCCGTGCAGATGCGCTGGATCTCGGTCGCTGGGTCTTTAAGGAAGTCCGCATAGTCCAGCGCGGTCCAGCGTTCGCGCGGCAGCGGTTCAAGCTGATCCAGAATGTCGTTCAAGGTGCGCTCCCACTGCACGCGGACTATCTGATGGAGCGGCTGCGCGATCAGTTCCCGCCAGCCGGGTACCAGCAGCAGCGACCAAGGTTGGTGGCTGGGCCAGCCTGGCAATCCGGGATAAGTCCTAAAACGGCCCGACTGCCACGCATCGATCATGCTGCCCAGCGTTTCCCGCACATCCCGATAAAGAAAAACGAACCGGGCTTCCGGAAATACCGACTGCAAGAATCGAATCCGCAAGGCGTTCTTCGGTGTTTTTTCCAGCATCCGCACCGTACCGGTGTCGGGCCGGCGGCCGGCGCGATCATGAAGTCCCGCCCAGAATCGGCTTCGCAGCAACTGCACTCGTTCCGGGGAGGCATCGGCTTCGGTGAGTACGTTCGAGTCGAAGCCCCTGTCCCTTGGGGCCAAGCCGGGAACCTGCTCGATCATCAGGTGGCTCTCGCCGCCGATGGTGAAGAATTCCGGCGCCTGCGCCAGCGTTTCAAACAGCAGGGTTGAACCGGACCGGGGAGAGGAAAGAATGAAAACCGGGCGGTCGAACAACGGATCCTTCATGCGCGGACCGGCGCTCCTGGTTGCCGCATAGGTTCCGCCGGCAAATCCGTGCGCGACGCGGTGGTCGGCACCGCTTTCGGTTCGTTCAAGGCTACCGTGAACACGTGCGCATTGAGCGCCTGCATCAACCTTCCCCCATTTCGGAGGGCGATCTGAGCGACTCCCTTGCCAATCAGGTCCTGCTGGGTTCGTTCCAACAGTTCTCGATATCGGGGAAAGCCGGCAGCATCCGCACCGTGGCAAGACCAGAGCGCATGCCAGGCGTGGGAAAACCGCTGCAGCGCGGCCTGGATCGCCACCAGCTGTGGAACATTCTCCGCATCATTGAGAAGAAACACGATGTGCTCGCGTAACTCCCACGGGCTCATCACTATCGGAACATTGAACGATTCGAAATCCAACGCCGGCACATCGTTGCCGGCGCGAGGATCCAGGCGCTTCGGCTGCCATCCAGGCTCACGTTGTTCCGGGGTGCGGCCTTGCGCCACCAGATCCCAGAAGCGTTCGCCACCGACCGTATCCGCGACGAGGTGAATACGAGTGTCGTCGCCATGGTTGAGCACGCAGTGCCGACGCCAGGTATCGAAAATCCAGCACTCCCCGGCCGCCATGTTGACTTCGCTGTCGCCGCAGTGGAAACGCACCGACGGCGTCGTGATGATCGGCACATGCACCCGCATGCGCTCGCGCCAGTAATAGTTGACGTCCACATGCGGGGAAACTTCCGATTGCCCGGAAAGCCGCATCAGACGCGACCGCCCCCACGTGGCCCCCAACGCTTCCAACACCTGCATCAGATAAGGCAGCCGCAGCAACCACGGCGTCGGCCGCATCTTTCCGGCAGTCTCATCGCTATCCGGATCGCCCTCGGTCGTAATCAACGTCAGCGCGCTATTGCCCGGCATACCGCCCGGGTGCGGCCGCCAATGAGCGTCTTCGACCTGGGAAATCTCCCGCGCCAGAGCGGCAGCGTCGAAGCTGATGGGCAATTGGATGAACGGGGCCGGCAGTTTCATGGGTGTCTCAGCGGCAGCTACCCATCAAGTGTGAGGGGGGCTTTGCTGGGAGTAAAGCCTGAAGCCACGTGCTTGGGTGGCTATGATCCAGGCCAAATGAGCGAAATGGCCGGCCGTCTCTCTGCGTTGAGATTCGTTGAACCGACATCGGTTGCCACCTCCGGATGTTGCAGGGTAAGCGGCGGATGGTCTGCCACAAAACACTACGGCCCCTTGCGGGGCCGTAGCGGTGTAGCGACAGGTCTTAGATCCAAGGATCAGAAAGTCTGCTTGTACTGCATGTAGACAAAACGACCAATGTCGAAGCCGCCGTAGTACGAGTACTGCGAGTTCGGTGCCGAGTACGCCGGAGCGGCGTAGTGATCGAACACGTTGTTCGCGCCCACCGAAATGGTGGCATTCCACGGGGCATTCCAGCGAACCTGGATGTCGTGGAAGGTATTGGCACCCATCCGATTCATGCCGTAGTTCTTGGTCGGATCCGGCGACTGGTAGTTCGGATCCGTGCACTCGTCGGCGTAGTAGCAGCGCTCTTTGGTACCGGAGTAATAGCGCATGTTCCAACCGATACCGAACTCACCCAGCGTCCAGTTGGTGCTCAGGTTCGAACGAACGCGGAAGTAGCTGCTGAAGCCATTCTCGACGGTCACCGGCACACCGGTGTCGTTGGTGGTTTTCAGGTGGTACTTGGAGACGTAGGTGGTTTGCCAGTTGAAATCGAAACGGCCGAAGTCGCTATCCCAGCGATACGTCGCTTCCATGTCATAACCTTCAGTATCCAGATAGCCGGCGTTGCGGCCGCCGTAGGACAGGTTGTTGACATAGCCGCGAGTGGCATCACGCGTAAAGCTGTTGCAGCGCTCGGCGATGCCGAGGATGTAGCAGTCGTTCAACTGATCCGTCGGGGTATCTTCGACGATGGTGTTTTCCACTTTGACCGCCCACCAATCCAGCGACAGGTTCAGGCCTTCCGCGAAGGTTGGGCTCCAGACAACGCCCAAAGTCTTGGAAGTGGAGGTTTCCGGCGTCAGGTTGGGATTGGAACCGGAATTGAACGGAACCGGGCTCTGCTCGTCGGGGCCTTCGGCCACGACGAAACCTTGCTTCAGCTGACGGAAGTTGGCCGCGTTGGCGATGTCTTGCGCGCAGCGGGCCAGCGTCGCCGGGTTCGAAGCGGCATCGCCGAACAAGGTGTCACAGGGATCGGTGAAGTATTCGAAAGACTGCGATCCACCACCGTACAGATCGGCAATGGTCGGAGCACGGAAGCCTTCAGCCCAGGTACCGCGCACCATCAACTGGTCAAGCGGCTTCCACTTGAAGCCAAACTTGTTGTTGAGCGTATCGCCGAAGGTACTGTAGTCGGAATAACGCGTGGCAAGGCTCAGGGTCAGTTCTTGCGCACCTGGCAGGTCGGCCAGCACCGGAATGCTCAGCTCAGCATAGAGCTCGTTGACGTCGTATCCGCCGCGTGTCGGGCCAGCAGCCAGATCAGTGGAGTCGCCCGTTTGCGACAGTGCGTCCGGGTTGAATTCGCCCTTTTCCTTGCGGTATTCGTAACCCACCGCAAAACCCAGATCACCGGCAGGCAGAGTGAACAACGCGCCCGTCAGGTTGGCGAAATAGCTATTTGTTTCCACTTCGCCGCGGTTGTGGGTGGTGGGGAACAGGAACGCGATCAAATCTTCATTGCCAGTGATGCCGCCATCACCAGAACGACCGGCAGCGATGAACGGGTTCCACGGCACGCAGCCACCTGGGCCAGCGCCATACGCCGGATTGGTGCCCGCCGCCAAACCGGCGGCGCTGCCACATTCCACACGTCCAGTATTCGGGTTGAGGAACGATTCACCTGTTGCCGCCCGCACCGCGGAGATGCGGAAGTTTCCGGTCTGCATCTGGATGTTTTCGGCATTGTTGTACAGCATGCCGACATCCCAGTCGAAGTACTTGTCAGCAAACTGGAAGGAGCCTTCCAAGGCGCCAGTGAAACGGAACGTCGTCAGTTCATTGGTGGAAACGCGTGGCATTTCCCAGCCGCGGTGCACGAAGCCCACTTCCTGGCCTGCGCCCGGATTCCACTGATTGCCCAGCGGGTTGTAGTAGCTATCAGCCGACATCATCAGGTCGTAGGCGCCCGATTGCAGCGGATAGCCAGCTACCTGCGCTTCCGAAGAGCGCTTGGTGTAAAGCAGATCGGTAGCAAAGCGAACGTTCTCCGTAATATCGAACTTGCCGTTGACGAATACCGAGCGGCGCTCCGTCGGTGTCAGCAGATGCATCTGTTCGTTGGAGTTGCTGACGTCGCCGGTAATCGGCGTGCCGTCTAGCAGATGGTAGTTGGCGAAGTCGTACGGGTTTGCGCCGCGATCCAGTACGTAGGTGATGTCGTCGTCTGGGTCGGTGGGATCCCGGGGGTCAATCAACGAGCCCCATTGGCTGACGGTTGTCCAGCCCTGGGTAGGATGACGATTGGTACGGGAGGACTGGCTGAACCAGCGATCCTTGGCCCACACGCCTTTTTCTTTCGAGTACTCGGCGCCAACGGTCAGCGAACCACGATCACCGGAAAAACCCATCACGAAATCGTAGGCTTCCTTGTCGCCGTCGCCTTGGCTGTATTGGCCGTAGTAGGCGCTGGCTTCCGCGCCTTCGAAGTTGCTGCGGGTAATGATGTTGATCACGCCAGCCATGGCGTCAGAGCCGTAGATCGATGAAGCGCCGTCCTTCAGGACTTCGATGCGCTCGACCATGACAGTGGGAATCTGAGAGACGTCCTGATAGCCGCTGACGCTAGCGCCCAGGCGCTTGCCGTTGACCAGCACCAGCGTGCGCTGCGTGCCCAGGTTGCGCAGATCGATGTAGTAACCGCCGACCATTTCACCGGAAGAGAGCGGCTGCGAGCGGCTGATCGCCGGCGAGCCCGCAGCGGAGATGTTCTGCAGGATATCGGCGACGGACCGGAAGCCCTGCTTCTCGATTTCATCGCGCGAAATGCTGAGTACTGGTTGAGCGGTTTCAGTATCGACCTGTCGGATACGCGAACCGGTGACTTCAATTCGATCCAACGTTGTGGGGGCGCTGCCTTCAGCCTGCTCCTGAGCGCCGGCGAATGCCGGTGCCAATGCGAGCGCGATACCAGCCGGCAGCAGGCCGGCTCGCACCGCGAAACGCGGGTTGCGATAGTTCATTGAATCTCTCCTCCGGAGTAATCGTTATTGGCGTGTTAAAACACGCTCCAAAGTTACGTTCCGGTGAGGATCTCTGCTTTGCGTGCGCGGCCCGGTGACTTTGCCGAGTCTGTCCTGGAGTGATTCAACACGGTCCTGTAGCGCGATGCCGACACACCAAAGCGCGCGCGAAAGGCACGGGCGAAGCTGCAGCAGTTGTCGAAGCCGGACGCGGCGGCGACTTCGCCAATCATCATGGAGGTGCTGCCCAGCAACTCCGCCGCACGCTCCAGCCGCATACGTGCAGCGGCGGCCTGTGGGCTCTCTTCATACAAGGTGTAGAAGGTGCGCGAGAAGTACCAGCTGGAGAAACTGGTCAGTTCCGCCAGCTCGCTTACGCGCACCACGCGATCGCAGTTTCCTTCCAGATATAGGCGCGCCCGCTGCAGTCGGCCGAACACCTGCCGTTTACGGTTACGCGAGCGGCCCGGGCAACGTTGGATGTAGGCATCGAGTTCCTGCTGGATGTTGACCAGGTGCAACAGGATCGGGCGCAATGCGGCGACGTCATTATTTTCTTTGCGGTCGGACAAGCGGTTTGCGGCTTGGCGCCACAGCTTCAAGGCGATGCGACCGTCACGCCGGGGAATGCGTCCACGACCCGCGTACAGCGTGCTATCCGCCAGCGGTACCATGCCGCGCAGCACCTCCGCACTCAGGGTCAATCCGATACAAACGCCGTGGCGGTCGGTCTGGATCAGGGGCTTGGAATCGCGCTCGAGCGCGATCCATTGCCCTGGCCGCAGACGGAACTTGCCTTCCTTCGCTTCCACCCACGATGCGCCGCGCAGTTGTATCCAAACGGAGAACATGTCTCCGGATACCTGGACGCTACCTAGCCGGGAAACCCCTACACAGCTGCTTTGGCCGGTCGGTTCGGATTGCTCCAGCCGGATCTGCTGGCCACGGTCGCTCCACTGCTTTTGCTCCATCGCTCATTCCACTTTGCATAAATCGGGCATTCCATGTGCCCGAGTAGTGGAACCAGTTCAGGAAATTTGCTGGAGACTTGTACGAAATCTTGCCGAAGGCCTTTCCGAAAGAATCACGAAAGGCGTTTTCTTTTACCGATCAGTAGGTTGCCCGGCCTTCGATTGCGGCTCCATCAGCGGCGGCAATGACATGAAGCCAATGTCCGCACCGTCATCCTGCGCCATGGGAACGTAAACCGCCCGATTGCGCGCGCTGCTGCTGAATCCGTTCACTGATGCCAGGTGTGCTGGTTGAACGCAGCGAGGGACCGGGTGGGAACGCCCAACTCCTATGTGACGCAAGCTGACAAAGCAGCCAGCAAGCTGCTCCAGATATTCGATGTGACCGTCTTCGGAAACGGTCCAGGTGCGGTAGCGCTGGCTGGATGGAAAACTGTCTTCCACGCGGTGGACGCTGTCAGGCGACAGCGCCAGGTCCGCCTGCCACAACCCGTCGCGCGCGGCATAGGTGAACAGTATTCGGTCTTGCGACAAGTCCAGCTTTGCCAGCGACACGCCGTCAAGCGCGGCGAGCGACTGCCACTTCTCGCCGCCGCGGTCGAACAAGCTCAATCTCTGTCCGCCGTCGCTACGTCCCGTTATCAGCAGGAGTCGGTCCGGGTCGGGCAGATAGGCGGCAGTCAACAGATCGCCAGCGTCCGCGGGAATCCGTAGCCGTACCACTTGCCCATTCCCTGGATTGACCTCGTACCCACCAAAGTTTCCAGCGGCATCACTTCCGATTACCAGGACGCGGCGGCTGTCAGGCGACCACACCGGCAGATACCGCGAGTCCGGCCGGACACCTTCGATCAAACGCAAGGAGGCAGGCCGCTCCATGTCCGCCCACCACAGGGCGAACTCGCCCGACCTGTCTGAAGTGAAGACAATCTGTCGTCCATCCGGCGCCACCGCGGGCAAGGTGTCGCGGCCGGAAGAAGCAAAGAGTCGCTGCGGTTCGGAACCGTCGCCGGCTTCGGTGCTGACACGGTAGAGCCCGAAATGCGGCTTGCGTTGCACGAATGCCAGCGCAGGCACTCGCGCAGCCATCGCCGGTGCCTGCGCATCCTCGATTCCCAGATCGCGAATCTGCCCGCTGGCCAGCGACAACCAGTACAACCGTGTATGGCCGTCAACGCGTCGGCCGAACACGATGGCACGGCCATCAGGTGTCCAGTCCCAGCCGCGGAGTTCCGCATATTGGCGGGTCAGCCGCTCAGCACGGCCGCCGCTGGCCGGTATGCGCCATAGATCGCCAAGTGGTGTGTTGCGTATGAAGACGATCCAGCGGCCATCGGGCGAGTAGCGCGGCGCGAAATCCACATCAGCGGAGGTCGCGCCGTACTGCAGACGGCTCCACTGCCCTGTTGTCAGATCGAGTATCCGTAGACCCGGTGGGCCATCGCCAGGGGCTGAACTGCTGAATATCAAACCGCTGCCATCCGGCGTCCAGTCGAAGCTTGGGCGGTTGCGCCGGTCGCACTCACCGAGGACGCGTTCGTCGCCGCCGGCCACGGACACCGCCAGGATCTTGCAGTCCTCTCCGGGCACACGACGAAGAAATGCGATCTCCCGTCCATTCGGCGACCACTCGGGATTGCTGTCCCATGCGCCTGTCGGTGGACGCGTCAACGGTCGTGGCTGGCTCTGATCGGTGGCCTGAACCAGGATCGACGACCCTACGATTTCTTCGGCTGGACTGGCCAAATACGCCATCAGCGATCCATCCGGCGACAAAGTAGGCGAGAACTCGAAGCCGGGTGCCGAGGTAATCAGCTGATAGGGGCGTGGAGGCGCCGTAAGTTGTCGGGGAACGTCGGCAGCCGTGCCCGCGGGGCCTGCGGATTGCCACCACCGCCACCCACTCCAGACGACTACCGTAGCCAGTGCAACGCCGGCGGCCAGGAATATCCATCGTTTCCAATACGGGGCACGTGCCGGCACTAAGACGGCCTCTTCCGCACGCAGGTGTAAGACGCCCGTTGTTTCGTCCGGTGCCTGCCGCTCTTTCTCGATATTGGCCAACACACCGGCCTGTGGGGCTTGGATTGCCTCGGTAGCTTTCCATTCCACCGGCGCCAGCAAACGGTATCCACTCTTGGCGATGGTCTCGATGTAGTTCGGGTGATTCCGGTCCCCGGCGAAAGCCTTGCGCAGTTGGGTGATGGCCTGCGTGACCACATCGTTGGTGGGCAGCGTGTCTGGCCAGACTTCAGCGAGCAATGCGTCGCGGCTCACTACCTTGCCAGCGTTCTCCACCAACACCAGCAATACACCCATTGACTTCGGCGTTACCCGCACAGCCCGGCGCGAGCCGGGTGCCTTCACCTCGCGCAGCGGAATGTCGACCACGCAATCCCCTATCTGCAGGCGCTCAGACAGCAAGGGGGCGAGAGGATCGGTAGGCTTCGACATGGGGGAATATGGTGCGCACGGCATCCCCACTCGTCATGTGTCTGAATGCCTATCGGCAATCAATCCGGCAAACTCGGCAAACCATGACAGCGATAGGGGGAAAGCGCCGTTGGCCGGCGCATTTTACAGTGCTCTGTGTGTTCCCCCTGAACGGGAGCAACACACAGGCCAACCCCTCTCTCCCGCCGACGTCCTATTACAAAAAGCCCCAACATTCGCGCCCTCCGGCGCGAATTTTTTGCCTGACTATTCGCGGACGACCCTAGGACTGCGGTTCTCGCCCGGCGCGAACCGGAAGCGGCGAAAGGCGCACCGCCGGGACACGCCCTACTTGAAGTGCACGCCCTATTTGAAGTGGTAGACCAGCGCGTAGTACGCGACGTATATCCACGACAGCACACCGTGGATGACCGCCCACAGCAATGACTTATTGGCGCTCCACGAAATCGTGATGGCCAGGGCAGTGCCGAATCCAATGCCGGCCTTGGCGACGGAAACCCCGCCACCGCCACTCATGGCGCCACCGCCGGCGCACCGGAACCGGCGCGATAAGGAAAGCGCGCGAAGATGTCGGTAATGGCCGAGTCGATGCGCGCGGCCCGCTCTTCCGGTTTGGCGCGGGCGACCCGCCCCACCGCAACGCCTTCCCATATCAGCCGATTTTGCCGAGCATCGACAAGATCGACGTTGAGCGTGCCTTCGGTATAACGATAGACGTCCGTCCGGTCGCGCCAGTAAGGCACTGCCACATATCGCCGCGCGCGATAGCTGTAGTAGTAGTCGTAGTCGACTTCCGGCGTGCTCACCACGTCGGTCTTTTCCTGCATGAAGGCATTCAGGTTGACCCACAGGTCCGGCGATTTTTCGTCATAGGTGTAACCGCGGGATTCCATCTGCGCACGCGCGGCCGCCTTCATTCGGCCGCTGACCAGAGTGGTATAGCCCTGGCTCTCGATGGCGAGCGGTGAATAGAAGGAGAAGGTGCGATAGCGGGAGAAATCGGCCGTGGGATCCACATCGCTACTGATGCGCGGACCGGTGGCGCAACCTGCTAACAACGCGACAGCCGCAATGGCCAACCAGCGAACAACGGAACGGTACGAGACATGCATGATCTTCACCCTCCTGTTAGAACCTGTTTACGATCCTGCTGCGCTCGGCAGGCGTCCCGCGTGCGGTGCTTGCAATACTCACGTACTAGATGCGCCGCGCGTGCTCCGCTCCGCCACAGATCGCCTCCCTTCGCTCGCGACGGATCGTAAATCAGATTCCTAATGATCCACGCCGTCCCGGCCCACACCGGGAGGGCCAACATCATGACAGCCGATGGCAACAGAAAATGCACGCCGCCGACCCGGTTCAGCTGGGACGATACACCTGAGCGCCCTGCGCCAGGAACTCCGCTGACTTCTCCGCCATGCCGGCGTCCAGCGCCGCGGTTTCGTCGACGCCGTGTTCGGCTGCGTAGTCACGTACGTCCTGGGTGATCTTCATCGAACAGAAATGCGGGCCGCACATCGAGCAGAAATGCGCCACCTTGTGCGCATCCTTGGGCAGGGTTTCGTCGTGGAATTCCTGGGCTTTTTCAGGGTCCAGGCCCAGATGGAACTGGTCTTCCCAACGGAACTCGAAGCGCGCCTTGGATAGTGCGTTATCGCGCACCTGCGCGCCCGGATGGCCCTTGGCCAGGTCGGCCGCATGCGCGGCGATCTTGTAGGCCATGATGCCGTCGCGCACGTCCTGCCGATTGGGCAGGCCCAGGTGCTCCTTGGGCGTGACGTAGCACAGCATCGCCGTGCCGAACCAGCCGATCATGGCAGCGCCAATCGCACTGGTGATGTGGTCATAGCCTGGCGCGATGTCGGTGGTCAGCGGCCCCAAGGTATAGAACGGCGCCTCGCCGCATTCGCGCAGCTGCTTGTCCATGTTTTCCTTGATCAGCTGCATCGGCACGTGGCCGGGGCCTTCGATCATGGTTTGCACGTCGTGCTTCCACGCGATCTTGGTCAACTCGCCCAATGTCTCCAATTCGCCGAACTGAGCAGCGTCGTTGGCATCGGCGATACAGCCGGGGCGCAGACCATCACCCAGCGAGAAGGCCACGTCATAGGCCTTCATGATTTCGCAGATGTCCTCAAAGTGGGTATAGAGGAAGTTTTCCTTGTGATGCGCCAGGCACCACTTCGCCAGGATCGAGCCGCCTCGAGAAACGATGCCGGTGACGCGCTTGGCCGTCAGCGGCACATAGCGCAGCAGCACGCCCGCGTGAATGGTGAAGTAATCCACGCCCTGTTCGGCTTGTTCGATCAAGGTGTCGCGGAAGATTTCCCAGGTCAGTTCCTCAGCGCGGCCATCGACCTTTTCCAGCGCCTGATAGATCGGCACGGTGCCGATCGGCACCGGCGAATTGCGGATGATCCACTCGCGGGTCTCATGGATGTGCTTGCCGGTGGAAAGATCCATCACGGTGTCGCCGCCCCAACGGATCGACCACACCAGCTTCTCCACTTCTTCGGCGATACCGGAGGACACTGCGCTGTTGCCGATGTTGGCGTTGATCTTGGTCAGGAAGTTGCGGCCGATGATCATCGGCTCGCTTTCGGGATGGTTGATGTTGTTCGGCAGGATGGCGCGCCCGCGTGCGATCTCGTCGCGGACGAATTCCGGCGTGATGATGTTCTGGATGCTGGCACCGAAGCTTTCGCCCGGATGCTGCGCCAACAGCAACGCATCGCGCACCGCTTCCAGCCGCTGGTTTTCGCGGATGGCGACGAATTCCATCTCCGGCGTCACGATGCCTTTTTTTGCGTAATGCATCTGGCTGACGTTGGCGCCGGCTTTGGCACGCCGCGGCAGAAGCCGACCCGGAAAGCGCACGGCCGCCAGCTTCGCATTGGTTTCGCGGCCACGGCCGAATTCCGAACTCAATTGGCTCAGCGGCTCGGTATCGCCGCGCTCTTCGATCCAACGGGCGCGCAGCGCCGGCAAGCCGGTGGATAGATCGATCCGGGCATCAGGATCGGTGTAGGGCCCGGACGTATCGTAGACAGTGACCGGAGGATTCTCTTCGCCACCAAAGATGGTTGGCGTCTGACTCTGCACGATCTCGCGCATCGGCACCCGCAGGTCCGGGCGGGAACCTTCAACGAAGATCTTGCGCGAACCGGGAATCGGCCGGGTAACGGATTCGGAAAGCTGCTCGGTTTGCTGCAGCAGGCTGGTGGGGATGGCATTCATGGCGTTCGTCCAAAGGCGGCGGGACGAAGCGGCGGCGCAAGGAGGTCATGTGGAAAGGGCTTCAGCCGGGCGCTTCGCCCTGGGGCGATAGCTCCTTACACATTGTTCCTGCGAAGCTTCCCTACGCCGGTCTTAACCGGATCAGGTTCGAAGGGTCTGTCTCAATCGTGGCGTTAGCCCGATACCCCCGCTTCGGGGAGCATTGAATCATGCTGCCCGGCTGGAGCCAAGCGCTATATACGCTCTTGCCTTGGCGTTCTTCCGCGTTTCGTCCACCCCGCTGGCCGCGAGCCCCGTCCTCATCGACACCCTGCCGCGCCGCAGCAAAGAGATGGAGGGCGAAAAAACTGGCGATCTGCCACATAGCCACCCGGTTTCAGCTCTATTCCAGCGAATAACCCACGCGGAAGCCGCCCCAATGGCGATCACCGACGAAGATAGGAACCGACAGATCGAACATGATCTGGCCGGTATCGCGGCGGTAGATCTGCAGCCGATACGGATCGGTGTGCGCGCCGACGCTGCGGCCGACACGGTCCGAGAATATGCGCTTGGTGCGGTTACCTACCAGATCGGCGGCCGCATCGCTGGTCAATGGCTGGCTGAAGCGCAGATTGTGGGTGGGCACGTAACCGTCCGGATTGGCGCAAATGGCGAACACGATCCAGGGGTGCATCGTGGCAATCTGTTCTTGCACCGGCGGCAGCAGTTCGTCGCAGAGCGTATCGAAAGCCGTGGTGAACTTTGCCGGCACAACGCCGGGGATGGGAACGTACTGGCGCGAAAACAAGGCTTCCTCATCGGTTCGCCCGGCTTCGATCGCCGCTTCCAGCGTCTGTCCGATACGGGCAACCGCGTTCTGCGCCAACTGATACACCCGCGCATGGCGCCGGACGCGCATCGGATCGTCAGGGAGCCGAAACAAGCCGACGCAGTCGTGCAATGTACCGGCGCCTTTTGCCAACGCCTCGCTGCGTTCCGCGACCTGGCCGGCATGCTGCAGGTTGCTGCGGCTCAAGCCCACCACATCTTCCACCGCATGATCGATGGCGGCGATTTCGTCGCCCTGTTTGGTCACCCGTGCCGCGACCGACTGCATCGCCGTACTGGCGCTTGCCAGCAGTTGACCGATGCCGCCGAGAACGTCCTCGGTAGACTGCGCCGCGGAAGCGCTTTCCTCCAGCGCCACGCGCGTCTCTCCAACGATCGAGCGTACGTCGCGCGCGGCCGAAGCGGCGCGTTCGGCCAGCCGCCGAATCTCCACCGCGACTACCGCAAAACCGCGACCTGCTTCTCCCGCTCGCGCTGCTTCGATGCTGGCGTTGATGGACAGGATGTTGGTCTGGAAGGCCACCGAATCGATGACCTCGATCACCTCGCCCGCACGCTCCGAACGCCGTTCGACTTCGCGCATGGCCGTGCCCAGTTCGCGCGCTGCCTCGGCTCCGCGGCGCACACTCGCGTCGGCATTGGCCGCCACCGCAATCACGGTATGCAGCTCCTCGCCGGCGCCTTGCAGTCCTTCCATCAACCGTCGGCTCGCCTGCAGCACCGTTTCCAATGCCGAGAGTTGCGCCTGCGATTGGCGGAGCAGTTCGTCGTTCTCGCTGACCAGATGCGGCACTTCGGCGGCGATCTGCAACGACAACGCCACCGCCTGGCGGATGGCCTCGGCCAGGTTGCCGAAGCCGGCGGACAATCGGCGTTGCAGCGGCGAGACCGGCTGCCCGGCGGGCAGGATCAGTTCGAGATCACAGTTGCTGAGCCGTTCGCCGACATCTTCCAATAGCTGCCGCTCGTTGGCGGCCTCCTGCAAACGCTGGGCCAGCGGATGCACCGGCAATATGCCGCTCGCCTGCGCTTGGCCGGCACTGAGCATGGCTACGTCACGCAGCAATGCCGCGGTTTCCGGGTGCGGCAGCGACAGCATCCAGCCTTCACCGTCGCGTTGGTAGCGCACTCGTCGCGCCGCATCGTCGCCCGGTGCTACCCAGACGCCTTCGTCCGCGCACAGCGCATCGATCGGCAAGCCCCAGACGCAAGCGCTACTGGTCCGCGAACATGCATCCGTCAGTTCCAGCAAGTCGCGCGCGGCGCGATTGGCCGCGGTCAAGGTGCCGGCGGCATCCAGCCGCAATAAGCCGACGGGAGCGTCAGGCAGCCAGCCGAAGGCCACGGCATCTTGGCTCGCCGGATCGATGGCGATGGATAACGACATGGTGTTCCCTCCCGGGACGTCGCTATCGATAGCGGCCGCGTCGGAGCGGAATTGAGCAGCACGGCGACTTGCTGGCCCAGCGGGAGGACACCCGGGCTTTTAGAGGAGGAAGGCGGAAGACTTCCCCGGGTAGAGAGGTTCATTGGCCACCGGTATCATTCTTCCGAATACCGTCTCCGGAGCCTGCCATGACTATCCGCCCCACCCGCGTCATCCTGGTCGCGCTGTCGTTGTCGTTGGCGGCCTGCGGCAAGACGCCCGCACCCGCCGAGCAATCCAGCGATGCACCCGCCACCCGCGTGCAGGCCACTGGAAAGCAAGCCGAAGACCCTGCGAACGTTCCCGCTGACGTTCTGGCAGCGGCAAAGGCCGCTCGTCCGCAGTTGCAGGTGACGGCTGTCGAACATGAGCAACGCGACGGCAACGATTACTACGACGTGGCCGGCCTGCTCGACGGCGCGGAACTGGAATTGGACATCACTCGCGTCGACGGCAAGTGGACCGTGGTCGAGGTTCAGCGCGACATCATTGCCGAACAAGTGCCAGCACCAGTCGCTGCGGTGTTAGCAAGTGCAAATCCCACATTCAAAGCCAATCGCATCATCGAAAGTGATCAAGGCAATGGCATCGTCATCTACGAGTTCTTTGGTCCCGGCGAAAACGACCCGGACACCAAGATCGAGGTCAAAGCCGAGGGCAGCAAAGCCGAGGTGCTGACTTCGGAGTGGGTTCATTGATTCCCTTTTGTAGGAGCGGCGTCCCGCCGCGAGCTCTTCCCGCCAGCTCGCGATAAGAGCGAGGAGCGATTGAAGCCCTTTGTTCATCACATGGACGCGCTGCGGCGCGCGCGCTATCTCGCACACCGAAGGGCTACCGAGGCGCGGAGCGGCGTCCCGCCGCGAGCTCTTCCCGCCAGGTCGCGATAGAAGCGAAGAGCTCGCGGCGAGACGGCGCTCCTACCACCGCAAAGGCGCGCCCACGTGTTTATCTGGAGACGGAGACAATCGGCGTCAAACGCTGTCGAGCATGGCTCGATCGCGCACCGCTCCCTTGTCGGCGCTTGTAGCCAGAAGCGCGTACGCCTTCAATGCCGTAGTGACCTTGCGCGTGCGCGGGTGCGCAGGTTTCCAACCTTTCGTGTCTTGTTCGGCGCGGCGAATCGCGAGTTCTTCTTCCGATACGAGCAAGTTGATCCCACGTTGCGGGATATCGATGCGAATGCGGTCGCCGTCGCGAACCAAACCGATCTCACCGCCAGCCGCCGCTTCCGGCGAGGCATGGCCGATGGATAGACCCGATGTGCCGCCCGAGAAGCGGCCATCGGTCAGCAACGCACACTGCTTGCCCAAGCCTTTGGATTTCAGGTAACTGGTGGGGTACAGCATCTCCTGCATGCCCGGGCCGCCCTTGGGGCCTTCGTAGCGAATCACCACCACGTCACCCGGCTTCACTTCGTCGCCCAGGATGCCCGCCACGGCCGCGTCCTGGCTTTCGTAGACACGTGCCGTGCCTTCGAAGACGTGAATGGATTCATCCACGCCGGCGGTCTTCACCACGCAACCATCGCGCGCGATGTTGCCGTACAGCACCGCCAGCCCGCCTTCCTGCGAGTAGGCATGCGCCACATCGCGAATACAACCTTCGGCGCGGTCGAGATCCAGCGAAGGCCAACGCGTCGATTGGCTGAAAGCGACCTGGCTGGGAATACCGGCGGGTCCAGCCTGGTAGAACACGTGCACATTCTCGTCCTGCGTGCCGGTGACATCCCACTGCGCGATCGCCGTGCCCAACGTCTTTGCATGCACTGTGGCGACATCGGTGTGCAGCAGGCCGCCGCGTGCCAGCTCGCCCAGGATCGCCATGATCCCGCCAGCACGGTGCACGTCTTCGATGTGGTACTTCTGCGTGTTCGGGGCCACCTTGCACAACTGCGGTACACGCCGCGACAACCGGTCGATATCGCGCATGCCGAACGGCACTTCGCCTTCCTGGGCGGCAGCCAGCAGATGCAGGATGGTGTTGGTGGAACCGCCCATGGCGATGTCCAGCGTAATCGCGTTCTCGAACGCTTCGAAGGTAGCGATGCCGCGCGGCAGCGCCGTCGGGTCCTCGGCGCCGTACCAGCGGTGACACAGCTCGACCGCCACGCGTCCGGCGCGCAGGAACAGTTGCTCACGATCCGAATGCGTCGCCACCACCGTGCCGTTACCCGGCAGCGACAGGCCCAGCGCTTCGGTCAGGCAGTTCATTGAGTTGGCGGTGAACATGCCCGAACACGAACCACACGTGGGGCATGCGCTGCGCTCGACCGCCGCGACCATCTCGTCGGTGGCGTTGGGATCGGCCGCCATCACCATCGCATCGATCAGGTCCAGCTTATGGTCGGCCAGCTTGGTCTTGCCGGCCTCCATCGGTCCGCCGGATACGAACACCGTGGGAACGTTGAGCCGCAACGCGGCCATCAACATGCCCGGGGTGATCTTGTCGCAATTGGAGATGCACACCAGCGCGTCCGCGCAGTGCGCGTTCACCATGTACTCCACCGAATCGGCGATGACCTCGCGGCTGGGCAGTGAATACAACATGCCGTCGTGGCCCATCGCGATGCCATCATCCACCGCAATGGTGTCGAACTCCTTGGCTACGCCGCCGACGCGTTCGATTTCACGTGCAACCAATTGCCCCAGATCCTTCAGGTGAACATGGCCCGGAACAAACTGTGTGAACGAGTTGGCGATGGCGATGATGGGCTTGTGGAAATCGCCATCGGTCATGCCGGTGGCGCGCCACAGCGCGCGGGCACCAGCCATGTTGCGCCCGTGGGTAGAGGTCTTGGATCGGTATTCAGGCATGGTCTTCGTGTGGTGTTGCGAGGCATTGCGGGGCCGCGATTCTGCGGGTTTTTCATGGTTGCATTTGCAACCATCACCCAGCAAATAAGCCGGTCGTCAGGACATTACAGAAAATCGATCCGACTTGCTTGACAAGACGCAAACGGGCGTGTTTCTCTTGTCGCATGTTGCAACGCCACACGCTAATGCCCGACGCCGTGAAGACCGCGATGCCCGCGACCTCCATTCTCGTCCTCGTCCTTATTACCTTGCCCACAGGTGCGGGACGAACAGGCGTGTAAGCAGAAAACAACGCCAGATTCGCAAAACCCCGCACCGAAAGATGCGGGGTTTTTTATTGCAGCCGGTTTTTATCCAGCGATCCCTACTAGTTCCATCCAACAACTTCTATCCACCAACTCGCGCTTCCAAGGAACTCCACGTCATGACCACCGCCAATTCTCTCCCGCAACCCAAGATCGCCATCGTCGGCTACGGCAGCCAGGGCCGCGCGCACGCACTGAATCTGCGCGAATCCGGCTTTGATGTCACCGTCGGTCTGCGTCCCGGCGGCCCGACCGAGGCGAAGGCTCAAGCGGACGGTTTCGTGGTGAAGGCACCCGCGGACGCGGTGAAGGATGCCGATCTGGTCGCCGTGCTGACGCCGGACATGGTGCAGAAGAACCTGTATTACGACGTGCTGGCACCCAACATGAAACAGGGCGCCTGTCTGCTGTTCGCACACGGTCTGAACGTGCATTACGGCCTGGTCACACCGCGCGAGGACCTGGATGTGGTACTGGTGGCGCCGAAGGGTCCCGGCGCACTGGTGCGTCGCGAATACGAGATCGGCCGTGGCGTGCCCTGCATCTACGCTATCCAGCAAGACAAGAGCGGTACCGCCGAGCAACTGGCACTGGCTTACGCCGCCGGTCTGGGCGGCGCGCGCGCCAACATCATCAAGACCACCTTCAAGGAAGAAACCGAAACCGATCTGTTCGGCGAACAGGCGGTGTTGTGCGGCGGCGCGTCCTCACTGGTGCAGGCCGGTTTCGAAACGCTGGTGGAAGCCGGCTATCAGCCGGAAATCGCTTACTACGAAGTGCTGCACGAACTGAAGCTGATCGTCGATCTGTTCTATGAAGGCGGCATCACCCGCATGCTGGAGTTCGTATCCGAGACCGCGCAATACGGCGACTACGTCAGCGGCCCGCGCGTGATCGACGCCGGCACCAAGGCGCGCATGAAGGACATCCTGACCGACATCCAGGACGGCACCTTCACCAAGAACTGGGTCGCCGAATACGAAGCCGGCCTGCCGAACTACAAGAAATTCAAGCAGGCCGACCTGGACCACCCGATCGAAGTGGTCGGCAAGAAGCTGCGCGCCAAGATGGTGTGGCTGCAGGCCAATGCCTCGCAGCCGGATGCCGATGACGCCACAGCCAGCGCCCGGGCCGCCGCCGCATGAACGCCGCCGCTGCCACTGCCACGATCCCGTGCAATGGCGCCCGCTGGCTGACCCGCGCCCTGGAAGCCGAGGGCGTGGAGACGCTGTTCGGCTATCCGGGCGGCACCATCATGCCGTTCTACGACGCGCTGGTGGATTCCAAGCTGCGCCACATCCTGGTGCGGCATGAACAGGGCGCCGCGCTGGCGGCGAACGGCTACGCACGAGCCAGCGGCAAGGTCGGTGTGTGCGTGGCCACCTCCGGCCCGGGCGCGTCGAACCTGGTCACCGGCATCGCCGACGCGATGCTGGATTCGGTGCCGATGGTCTGCCTGACCGGACAAGTGGCCACGGGATTGATGGGCACCGATGCGTTCCAGGAATTGGACGTGTTCGGCCTGACGCTGCCCATCGTCAAGCACAGCTTCATCGCACGTCGCGTCGACGATCTGCCGCGGATCGTGAGAGAAGCGTTCCGTATCGCGCGCGAAGGCCGGCCTGGTCCCGTTCTGATCGATCTGCCCAAGGATGTGCAGATGACCGATGCCTCGCATCTGCCCGACCACGTACCTGCATCGATCGACCCGCCGGCGGCACCGGAAGACGTGGCGCTGGCCGAAGCCCTGGCGGCGATCGCCGGTGCTGAAAAGCCGGTGATCTACGGTGGTGGCGGGATCGCGCTGGCAGAGGCGGTGGACGCATTCCGCCAGTTCGTCGACGTTACCCAAATACCCACGGTACTGACGCTGCGCGGCTTGGGCGCCCTGCCCAGCCAGCATCCGCATTACCTGGGCATGCTGGGCATGCATGGCACGCGCGCTGCCAATATGGCGGTACAGGAATCGGATCTGCTGATCGTGGTGGGTGCGAGGTTCGATGATCGCGCTACCGGCAAGCTGGCCGAGTTCGCGCCGTTCGCGCGCGTGCTGCACCTGGATGCCGACGCGTATGAGATATCCAAGCTGAGGAAAGCCGACATCGCGGTTCCCGGCGATGTCGCCATCAGCCTGCGTGCGTTGTCGGCCGCGCGCAGCACTTGCGAAGACTGGCGCAAACGCTGCTACCAGCATCGCGAGAAATTCGGCTTCCGCTATGACGCGCCGGGCAGCGACATCTATGCGCCGGGTTTGCTGAAGCGTCTGAGTGAAGTAGCGCCAGCCGATGCCATCATCGCCTGTGACGTCGGCCAGCATCAGATGTGGGTGGCGCAGCACTGCAAGTTCGAGCATCCACGCAATCACTTGACCAGCGGCGCGCTGGGCACGATGGGTTTCGGTCTGCCGGCGGCGATGGGCGCGCAGTTCGCGTGTCCCGATCGCACCGTCGTACTGGTCAGTGGCGACGGCAGTTTCATGATGAACGTGCAGGAGCTGACCACCATCGCCCGCTGCAAGCTGCCGGTGAAGATCGTGCTGTTGGACAACAGCGCATTGGGCATGGTGCGCCAATGGCAGGAACTGTTCTTTGCCGAGCGCTACAGCGAGATCGACCTGTCGGACAACCCTGACTTCGCCGCGTTGGCGCAGGTGTTCGGCATACCGGCGCGCAGGATCGATCTGCGCAGCCAGGTGGAAGATGGATTGAAGGAACTGTTGGCGCAGCCAGGTCCCGCATTGCTGCATGTGGCCATCGACATCAAGGCCAACGTCTGGCCGCTGGTGCCGCCCAATCACGCCAACAGCTCGATGCTGGACTCCAACCCCGCCAAACCCAACCCGGAGCCGACGACTCATGCGATACCGGCTTGACCTGGTGTTGAAGCCAGCCGAAGGCGCGTTGACGCGCGTGATCGGCATGGCCGAACGCCGCGGCTTCACTCCGCAGGCAATCAGCGGCGAACCCGCCGCCGCGGACGGTCGTTGGCGCTTGCAATTAGTGGTGGACGGCAACCGTCCCGCCGAAACCCTGCGCCTGCAGATGCAGAAGATCTATGACTGCGAGTCGGTTGAGATCACGGTGGTGGAGATGGTGGAGGCTGTGCTGTGATGGTGTACAGAAGCGGGAATCGGGAATCGGGAATCGGGAATGGAAATTTCCGAGTTGCTGATGGGCTGCGTGCCCGTCCAGCTGCACACGAAGCGTCGTTTGCCGCTTCCACTGTCCGGAGGCGTCTTCTCCCACCGTCATCAGCACGCTTCCATTCCCCATTCCCCATTCTCCATTCCCGGCACCCAAGTGCCTGACAGCCAAGCCCCCGCCAGCAACGACCCGGACGTCGGCGACGTCGTCGTCACCGTGGGTGATGTGCTGGCGGCGCAAGCGCGTCTGCGGCGTTATCTGCCGCCTACGCCGCTGCACCACGCTGAGCGTTTTGGTGTGATGCTGAAGCTGGAAAACCTGCAGCGCACCGGTTCGTACAAAGTACGCGGCGCTTTGAATGCACTGCTGGCGGGACGTGAACGTGGCGACCGGCGCCCGGTGATCGCTGCTTCCGCCGGCAACCATGCACAAGGGTTGGCCTGGGCGGCGTATCGTCTGGGCGTGCAGGCAATCACGGTGATGCCGCATGGCGCACCGGAAACCAAGATCGCCGGTGTGGCGCACTGGGGTGCGACCGTGCGTCAGCATGGCAACAGCTATGACGAAGCGTTCTTGTTCGCCAAAGAGCTGGCCGAACAAAATGGCTATCGGTTCCTGTCCGCGTTCGACGACCCGGATGTGATCGCCGGCCAAGGCACTGTCGGCATCGAGATCGCACCGTATGCACCGGACGTGGTCATCGTTCCCATCGGCGGCGGCGGTTTGGCTTCTGGTGTCGCCTTGGCGCTGAAATCACAGGGCGTGCGTGTTGTCGGTGCGCAGGTGGAAGGCGTGGACTCGATGGTGCGCGCGCTGAAGGGCGATACCGCACCGAAGGATCCTGTGGCCTCGCTGGCCGATGGTGTGCGCGTCAAGGTTCCCGGCTTCATCACGCGTCGCCTGTGCGCCAATTTCCTGGACGACATCGTCATCGTCCGCGAAGCCGAGTTGCGCGAGACATTGGTGCGTCTGGCACTGGAAGAACATGTCATTGCCGAAGGTGCCGGCGCGCTGGCGCTGGCCGCCGGACGCCGCGTCGCCGGACGCCGCAAATGCGCGGTGGTCTCCGGCGGTAATATTGATGCGGCCGTTCTGGCGCGCTTGCTGTCGGAAGTTCGTCCACGCCCGCCGCGCAAACCCCGTCGGCGTACCGCGGAAGGGGAACCTTCGCTTACCCCTGCGCCCGCAGCTGCCCTTTCCCTATCCCCCATCCCCGCAGCACCGTCGAAGGCCCGTCGCCTCTCCGTCGCAGTAGCAGCAGTAGAAGAGGAATCTACCTGGTGAATACATCATCGCAAACACCCAATCCCGCCCACGTCCGTATCTTCGATACCACGCTGCGTGACGGTGAACAGTCTCCCGGATGCAGCATGCAGCCGTCGCAAAAGCTGGTGATGGCACGCACCCTGGCCGAGCTCGGCGTGGATGTCATCGAGACGGGTTTTCCCGCCAGTTCGCAGTCAGACCGCGAAGCTGCCGACCTGATCGGCAAGGAGCTGCGCGATACCACGTTGTGCGTGTTGTCGCGCTGCCGCGAGAACGACATCCAGGTGTCCGCACGCGCGCTGGAAGGCACGGCCAAGCCGCGCATCCATCTATTCCTGTCCACCAGTCCGCTGCACCGGGAACACAAGCTGCGCATGAGCAAGCAGCAGGTGCTGGACTCGGTGATCAAGAATGTCGCTTACGCGCGCACCTTCGCCGACGACGTCGAGTTCTCCGCCGAAGACGCGCTGCGTACCGAAGAGGATTTCCTGGCTGAGGTCATCGCCGCGGCCATCGCGGCGGGCGCAGGCACCATCAATCTTCCGGATACCGTTGGCTACACCACGCCAAACGAAATCCGCGGCTTGTTCCAACGCATGATTGCTACTGTGCCTGGGGCCAAGAACGTGGTGTTCAGCGCGCACTGCCACAATGATCTGGGCCTGGCGGTCGCCAATTCACTGGCCGCCATCGAAGGCGGCGCGCGGCAAGTGGAATGCGCGGTCAACGGCATTGGCGAACGTGCCGGCAACTGCGCGCTGGAAGAAGTGGTCATGGCGTTGAAGGTACGCGGCGCTTTCTTCGATGCGGATACCCGCATCGACACCCAGCGCATCGTCTACACCTCGCAGCTGCTGTCTCGACTGGTCGGCATGCCGGTCCAACGCAACAAAGCCGTGGTCGGCGCCAACGCCTTCGCACACGAAGCGGGCATTCACCAGCACGGCATGCTGCGTCACCGCGGGACGTACGAAATCATGCGTCCGGAAGACGTGGGCTGGCCGTCTTCGCAGATGGTGCTGGGCCGCCACAGCGGTCGCGCCGCGGTCGAGCAGCGTCTGCGTGCGCTGGGTTACCTGCTGGAAGAATCGGAACTGGATCTGGTCTTCGCCGATTTCAAGGCGCTGTGCGAACGCCAACGCGTGGTGGAAGACGCCGACCTGCAGGCGATGATGCAGGACGGCGCCAGCACCGAAGGTTATCGCCTGGCCTCGATGACCGTCAGCGATGTGGGTCACCGTGCCAGCGCGCAGGTCGAGCTATCGGCGCCGGACGGCGAGCGCGTCGCCGAGTCAGCCGAGGGCGACGGCCCTGTCGATGCACTGTTCGCCGCACTGTCTTCGGCAACCGGCGTGGACCTGAAGCTGGAGAGCTACCAGGTGCACAGTGTCGGCCTGGGCGCGGATGCGCGTGGCGAAGCCAACCTCAGTGTTCGCTACGAGGACCAGGAATACGAAGGCACCGGCACCAGTCCGGACATCATCGAAGCCAGCGCCTTGGCTTGGCTGGATGTCGCCAACCGTCTGCTGCGTCAGCGTCGCGCTGCACAGCAAGAGATGGCAGCAGCGTAAGAAGAATCAGGAACCGCCTCGACTATGCAAAGCACCACCGGAAACCACGCATGACCATCGCACCACGTACTCTGTTCGACAAACTGTGGGACGCCCACGTCGTCACGCCCGAAAGCGACGTCGCGCCCGCAGTGCTGTACATCGACCTGCACCTGATTCACGAGGTCACTTCGCCGCAAGCCTTCACCGAGCTCGCCTCGCGCGGACTGAAGCCACGTCGTCCCGATCTGACCAAGGCGACGATGGACCATTCCACCCCGACGCTGCCGGCCGGCGCCGACGGCAAGCTGCCGTACTACACGAAAGCGTCGGAAGCCCAGGTGGATATGCTGGCGCGCAATTGCGTCGAATACGGCATCGAACTGTTCGACCTGGGTTCGGCCCATCGCGGCATCGTCCACGTCATCGCACCGGAACTGGGTTTCACCCAGCCTGGCATGACGATCGTTTGCGGCGACAGCCACACCTCCACGCATGGCGCGTTCGGCGCGCTGGCGTTCGGTATCGGCACCAGCGAAGTCGGCCACGTGCTGGCCACGCAATGCCTGCTGCAGCGCAAGGCCAAGACCATGTCGATCACCGTCGACGGCGAGCTGTCGCCCGGCGTCGGCGCCAAGGACGTCATCTTGCACATCATCGGCGTGATCGGCGTCAACGGCGGCACCGGCCATGTCATCGAATATCGTGG
Source organism: Pseudoxanthomonas sp. CCNWLY206-1 (assembly GCF_039710385.1). NCBI lineage: Bacteria > Pseudomonadati > Pseudomonadota > Gammaproteobacteria > Lysobacterales > Lysobacteraceae > Pseudoxanthomonas > Pseudoxanthomonas sp. CCNWLY206-1. The sequence goes on from NZ_JBDKXI010000008.1 coordinate 147,553, forward strand.
TTCGACCATCCGCGCGATGGACATGGAACAGCGCATGACCCTGTGCAACATGTCCATCGAAGCTGGCGCCCGCGCCGGCATGGTGGCGCCGGACGACACCACGTTCGCCTGGCTGGCCAACGCGCCGCGCGCGCCGAAGGGTGAAGCATTCGAAGCCGCCAAGGCACGCTGGTCGCAGCTGCACAGCGACGATGGTGCGCACTTCGATGTGGAAGTCCGGATCGATGCGCGCGACATTCGCCCGACGCTGACCTGGGGCACGCATCCCGGCACTGCCATCGCAGTGGATAAACCCATTCCGGCCGCGAACGACGCCGCTGCGCAGAAATCGCTCGACTACATGGCATTCGAATCCGGCCATGCGTTGGCGGGCACGCCGGTGGATGTGGTGTTCGTGGGCTCTTGCACCAACGGCCGCTTGAGCGACATGCGCGAGGTCGCGTCGGTGCTGAACGGGCGCAAGGTCGATGCGCGCGTACGCATGCTGGTGGTGCCCGGCTCCGAGCAGGTCAAGCGTCAGGCCGAAGCCGAAGGCATCGATGTGATCGTGCGTGCCGCCGGTGCGGAATGGCGCGAACCCGGCTGCTCGATGTGCATCGCGATGAATGGCGATCTGGTGGCGCCCGGCCAACTGGCGGTCAGCACCAGCAATCGTAACTTCGAAGGTCGCCAAGGGCCTGGTTCGCGCACGCTGCTGGCTTCGCCTTTGACGGCAGCCTGGGCAGCGGTGAATGGCCGGGTCAGCGACCCGCGCGAACTGTTCGTCGGCCAGAAGGAGGTAGCGTGATGTCCGGCTTCAAGGCACTGAAATCGAAGAGCGTGGTCCTGCGCGAAACCAACATCGACACCGACCAGATCATTCCCGCGCGCTTCCTGTCCACCACTGAGCGCACCGGCTTGGGCAAGCACGCCTTCAACGATTGGCGCTGGCAGGCCGATGGTTCGCCCAATCCCAGTTTTCCGTTCAACCAGCCCGAGAATGCCGGCCGCAACATCCTGTTGGCCGGCCGAAACTTCGGCTGCGGTTCCTCGCGCGAACACGCGCCCTGGGCGCTCACGGATCTTGGCCTACGCGCGGTGATCAGCAGCGAAATCGCCGACATCTTCCGCAACAACAGCCTGAAGAACGGACTGCTGCCGATCGTGCTGGAAGAGGAGATCGTGCAATCGCTGATGGCGCGGCCCGACGACGAACTGGTCGTCGATATCGCGACACGTGAATTGCGTGCTCCTGACGGCTCCGTATTTACTTTCCCGCTGGATTCCTTTGCTCAGACCTGCCTGATCGAAGGGGTCGATGAAATGGGCTATCTGCTGGCCCGCCATTCCGACATCGCAACCTATGAGGCAACCCGCTATGCACGCTGAGATCGCCGTTCTGCCGGGCGACGGCATCGGCCCCGAAGTCGTCGCTGCAGCGCTTTCGGTACTACGTACCGTCGCGCGCCGTTATGGCCACACTTTCCAGTTCGGTGAATACGACATCGGCGGCATCGCCATCGACAAAACCGGCGAACCACTGCCCGCGGCGACACTGGAGGCTTGCCGTAAGGCCGATGCAGTATTGCTAGGTGCGGTAGGCGGCCCTAAGTGGTCCGACCCCAACGCCAAGGTCCGACCGGAACAAGGTTTGCTGGCGCTGCGTAAAGGACTTGGCCTGTTCGCCAATCTGCGGCCGGTACGTCCGCATGCCGCCGCCTTGAACGCGTCGCCGATCAAGCCGCATCTGCTCACCGGCGTGGACATCATGGTGGTGCGCGAGCTGACCGGCGGTATTTACTTTGGTGAGAAAACCCGAAGCGCGGAAAGCGCCAGCGACCTGTGCACCTACAGCACGGCCGAGATCGAGCGCGTGGTGCGCAGTGCCTTCAAGCTTGCACGGCAGCGCCGTGGCTATCTGGTATCAGTCGACAAGGCGAATGTCTTGGAAACCTCTCGCCTGTGGCGCGATGTGACCGCTCGAATCGGTCGCGAAGAGTTCGCCGATGTAAAGCTTGAGCACGTGCTGGTCGATGCCATGGCGATGCACTTGCTGTCCAAGCCGCGCGAGTACGATGTGATCGTCACCGAGAACATGTTCGGCGACATCCTGACCGACGAGGCATCGATGCTGGCCGGTTCGTTAGGGCTACTGCCTTCGGCGTCATTGGGCGATGGCAAGATCGGCCTGTATGAGCCTATCCACGGTTCCGCACCGGACATCGCCGGCAAGGGCATCGCCAATCCTTATGCCACCATCCTGAGCTGCGCCATGCTGCTGCGCCATTCTCTGGGGCTGTACGACGAAGCCGACTGCCTGGAACGCGCCGTCGATGGCGCGCTGAATGCCCAGGCTTTCACCGCTGATCTGGCGCCGAACGGCCGCGGCATTTCCACCAGCGCCGCCGCACAAGCCGTCATCGAACAGATGCAGGCGCATTGTTATGTGGCGGAGTTGCGGGACTGACAGGTTGCAGGGCGTAATCCGCGCCACGGATTCCGCCGCAAAAAGCCGGCCCCCCCACGTAGAGCGGAGCTTGCTCCGCTGCTCTTCGCGAAACACTCGTGGATGGTGGCTTGATGGACAGAGCAGCGGAGCAAGCTCCGCTCTACGACCAACCGCCGACCATCAACTGCCGCGTCCTTCCGTAGAGCCGAGCTTGCTCGGCTGCTCTTCGCGAAACACTCATGGACGGTGGCCTGGTGGAGAAAAGCAGCGGAGCAAGCTCCGCTCTACGAGACGCCATCAAGCATCAACCGACCCGTTGTAGAGCCGAGCTTGCTCGGCTGCTCTCCGCGAAACACTCATGGATGGTGGCCTGGTGGAGAAAAGCAGCGGAGCAAGCTCCGCTCTACGACAAACCGCCGACCATCAACCGCCGCATCCTTCCGTAGAGCCGAGCTTGCTCGGCTCAACCCACCGCCTCGTCCGGCTTCACCTTGAACCATGCCGCATACAGCGCCGGCAAGAACAGCAGCGTCAGCACGGTCGCTACTGTCAGCCCGCCCATGATCGCCACGGCCATCGGGCCGAAGAAGGCGCTGCGCGACAGCGGGATCATCGCAAGCACGGCGGCCAACGCGGTCAGCACGATGGGACGGAAGCGGCGCACGGTCGCGTCGATGATCGCGTGCCAGCGATCGTGACCGGCGTCGATGTCCTGCTGGATCTGGTCCACCAGGATCACCGAGTTGCGCATGATCATGCCCGCCAGCGCGATCGTTCCCAGCAAGGCAACGAAACCGAACGGTACACGGAAGATCAGCAGCGCCAAGGTCACGCCGATCAAGCCCAGCGGCGCAGTCAGCATCACCAGCGCGAAACGCGAGAAGCTGCGCAGCTGCAACATCAGCAAGGTGGCGACCACCAGCAGGAACAGCGGCATGCCCGCCTTGATCGAGTCCTGACCGCGCGCGGAGTCCTCCACCGTACCGCCGGTTTCCAGCAAGTATCCCTGTGGTAGTTGCGCACGGACTTCTTCCAATGTGGGCAGTATCTGCGCCACTACCGTGGGCGGCGTCAGGTTGTCCCGGATGTCGGCGCGCACGGTGACGGTCGGCAGACGATCGCGATGCCAGATAATGCCGTCTTCGAAGGCGTACTCCAGGTTGGCGATCTGCGACAACGGCACGCTGCCGCCGGTGCTGGTCGGCACCGCCAGGCTGCCCAACAAGTCCAAGCGCATGCGTTCCTGTTCCGGACCGCGCAACAGGATCTCAACCAGTTCGTTGTCTTCGCGATACGTACTGACCGAGAGTCCGGATAGCGAGCCTGTCAGGAACTGCGACACTTGGGCGGTGCTGACACCCAACGCACGAGCGCGCTGCTGATCGATGTTCAGACGCACGATCTTGCTGGGTTCGTCCCAGTCCAGATTGACGTTGGAAACATGCGCGTTGGCACGCACCTTTTCCGCTACCTGCTGCGCGAGTGCCTGCACCCGCTCGATGTGCTCGCCGGACACCCGGAACTGCACGGGATAGCCGACCGGCGGACCATTCTCCAAACGGGTTACGCGGAACTGCAGCTGCGGGAACTGCGGCGCCACGTCGTTGATCAGCCACTCTCGTATCTCTTCGCGCGCAACGGCGTCGTTGGTCAACACCACGAACTGGGAGAAGTTGGTTTGTGGCAGCTGCTGATCCAGCGGCAGATAGAAGCGTGGCGAACCGGTACCGACATAGGCGACGTAGTTCTGAATACCATCGCGCTTGGCCAGCAGCTTCTCGAGCTGCTTGGCTTGCGCCTCGGTGGTCCGCAACGAACTGCCTTCGGGCAACTCCAGATCTACCATCAGTTCAGGACGCACCGAATCCGGAAAGAACTGCTGTGGGACGAAGCGGAACATCACGATGGACAACACGAACGCGACCACGGTCAGCCCAATCACCAGCCAACGATGGCGCAAGCAAGCGTCAAGCAATTTTCGGAATCGCTGATAGAACGGTCGCTGATACGGATCATGGTCATGCGCGTCATGAGCCTTGGGTGCCAGCACGCTGGAGAAGGCCGGATAGCGATCGGCCAGGTTCGTGCGCAGCGAGTGCCAGCGCGCGGCCAGCGAGCCGGGCTTGACCGGCCGTGGCTGACCCAGGTCCGGCAGCATCTTGTCGCCCAGGTATGGAATGAACAGCACCGCCGCAATCCACGACACCACCAGTGCGATAGTGACCACCTGGAATAGCGAGCGCGTGTACTCGCCGGTACTGGACGCCGCGGTGGCAATGGGGAGAAAACCAGCCGCGGTCACCAGCGTGCCGGTCAGCATCGGGAACGCGGTCGATTCATAGGCAAAGCTCGCTGCCTTCAGACGGTCGAAGCCCTGCTCCATCTTTATCGCCATCATTTCCACGGCAATGATCGCATCGTCCACCAACAAGCCCAGCGCCAGCACCAGTGCACCCAGCGATATCTTGTGCAGGCCGATGCCGAAGTAATGCATCACCGCGAATGTCATCGCGAGCACCAACGGAATCGACACCGCCACCACCAGGCCGGTGCGCAGGCCCAGCGAGAAGAAGCTGACCAACAGCACGATCACCACCGCCTCGGTCAGCACTTTGACGAACTCGCCGACCGACTCCTGGACCGCGTGCGGCTGGTCGGACACCTTGCGTAGCTCCATGCCCAGCGGCAGGGTTTTTTGCAGGCGCTGGAATTCGTGCTCCAAGGTTTCGCCCAGCCTCAGGATGTCGCCGCCGTCCTTCATCGCCACCGCAATGCCGATGGCCTCTTGGCCCATGAAGCGCATTTTTGGCGCAGCCGGATCGGCGAAGCCACGCTTCACCTCGGCAATGTCGCCCAAGCGAATGGTGCGACCGCCGGCGCGGATGGGGAAATCGCGGATCTCTTCCACCGACTCGAACTCGCCACTGACGCGCAACCGCACGCGGTCGCTGACGGTTTCGAAGAAGCCTGCGTTGGTCATGGCGTTCTGTTCGTCGATCGCCTGTTGCACGGCTGTCAGCGGGATACCTAATGTGGCGAGCTTGGTGTTGGACAGCTCGATCCAGATCTTCTCGTCCTGCAACCCGACCAACTCGACTTTGCCCACGTCATCGACGCGTTGCAGTTCCAACTGCACGCGATCGGCGTAGTCCTTCATTACCGCGTAGTCGAATCCTTCGCCGGTCAGCGCATAGATATTGCCGAACGTGTCGCCGAACTCATCGTTGAAGAACGGTCCGATGACGCCCTGCGGCAATGTCGCGCGGATGTCGCCGACTTTCTTGCGCACCTGGTACCAGAGTTCGGGTATGTCTTTGGCGCCCAGGGAATCGCGCGCGGCGAAGATCACCTGCGATTCGCCGGGACGGGAGTACGAGCGGATGAACTCGTACTTGCCAGTCGTCATCAGCGCTTTTTCCACGCGCTCGGTGACTTGCCTGGAAACTTCCTCTGCCGTGGCGCCCGGCCACACCGTCCGCACCACCATCACCTTGAAGGTGAAAGGAGGATCTTCGGACTGGCCCAAATGCCGATACGACCAGGCGCCGATCAGGCCAAGGACGATCATCGCGAACAGCACGAGGCTGCGATTGGTCAGCGCCCACTCGGATAGATTGAAACGGCGCATGGCTCATTCCGCCTTTGCAGAGGCAGTTGAGTTTCCCGCCGGTTTCAGCAGCGGCCGGTTGTTCCGGTCCACCGGCGTCACTGCCTGCCCTTCGCGCAGCAGGTGCCCGCCGCCGGCAACCACCCAGTCGCTCGCCGCCACCCCAGACAACACCGGTACGTTGGTTTCGCCATAACGTCCGAGCTTTACCGGTCGCAGGCTGACCTTGCCGGTCTGCCTGTCGACCACCCACACCGCCGTGCTGTCGTCCTTCCCAGGCTGTATTGCCGACAGCGGCAACGTCAGCGCTGCTTTGGTGCCGTTCTCCTGCACGTAAACGCGTGCGCTCTGGCCAAGCTCGACCGCTTCGGCGGCGTCGCCCGCCAGGCTGACACGCGCCGCATAAGTGCGGGTCTGCGGATCGGCCGCGGGAGAGATTTCACGGATGACGCCGGACAGACGCCGCTCCGGGTCGTTCCACAATTCCACCAAGACCGGCTGGCCTACGCTGAAGTCGCGAATGCGGTTCTCCGGCAAACCGATCGCCACCTCACGGCTGCCGTCCGCCGCCAAGGTGTAGATGGTCTGTCCGGCGGAAACCACTTGACCTGCTTCGGCCTGGCGGCTGGCGATGACGCCATCGCGGGGCGCGCGCAGCTGCGAGTACGCGGCTTGATTCTGGGCGACGTCCATTTGCGCGCGGGCAGCACGGGCCTGGCCTTCGGCCGCTTTGTAAGCCGCGACCTGCGCGTCGTAGGCGGAGCGGCTGACCATTTGTTCGTCGACCAGTTTGGCGAAGCGGTCGCGGTCCCCGCGGGCGCGGGCCAGATCAGCTTCGGCGGCAGCCAGTTGCGCTTGCGCGGCCTGCGCCTGCAGGCTCAGGTCGCCCGGATCAAGCAGCGCCAGCACTTCGCCGCGCCGAACCTGCGCGCCGGTATCCACGTTGCGCCGGATCAGATTGCCGCCGACCCGGAAGGACAGAGCGCTTTCTTCCCGTGCGCGGATTTCGCCGGCATAGGCCGACAATGCGGCTTCGGCGCCGCCTCCGGGCGTGACCACCAAAGCCGGCCTGGGCGCTTCGGCGGGCTTATCGCCGCCCCCGCAGGCGGAAAGTCCAACCACGATGAATAAGAACAAACTGTTCCAGCGCATGCTTGGCATAACCGCTCCGTCGCGATTCGATAATTAGTGGACTTGGCGGTATAGTATAAATATCGAACCGGGTAGTCTAGTATTCGAATATGGTCAGTCCTGTTTCCCCCGCCAGCCGCAAAGGCGACACCAAATCCGCCACGGGTCCCGGCCGCCCCAAGGACCTGAGCAAACGCGCTTCCATTCTGGAGGCTGCCAAGCTTCTGTTCGCGCGCGAGGGCTTCGCCGGCGTCAGCATGGACCAGATCGCGGCTGAGGCCGGCGTGTCCAAACTGACCGTTTATAGCCATTTCGGTGATAAAGAAGCGTTGTTCCGTGCGGCTATCCAGGCAAAGTGCGAAGAGATGCTGCCCCAGGATCTTTTCCAGCTGGAGCTGAAAGGCAGCCTGCGCAATCAGCTGAAAGCCATCGCGACTGCGTTCTTTGCGCTGGTCACCAGCGACGAAGCCATCAGCACCCATCGGATGATGCTGACGCCGGGCAATACCGACGACACGCTGAAGAGGATCTTCTGGGAGGCCGGCCCGCAGCGCACCCATGATGCGTTTTCGGCGTTTCTTCAGGCGCGGGTGGACAACAGGGAATTGGACATCCCGGATGTAATGCGCGCGTCAGAACAGTTCTTCACCCTGATCAAGGGCGAACTGCATGGCCGGATGATGTGCGGCCTGTGCGACAAGCCGGCGCGCGGCGACGTCAGCAGCCATATCGACGCCACGGTGGATATGTTCCTGCGGGCCTATGGACCACGCTGAGGCCCTCCAGACTTCGGTCCCGGAAGTGGAACCGGCGATGGCACCGGAGGTGGCGGTGACTTCCGGCACTGCGCGCTCCGGGCTCAAGCCGCGATCCTTGCGCAGCGATATGAAGGCCGGGCCCGGTAAACTGTGCGGCCCAGCTCCCCGCGTCGGATGACCTTATGACGATCGATTACACCCTAGCCCGCGAAATGATGGTGGAACAGCAGGTGCGTCCCTGGGACGTACTGGATGGCCGTGTGCTGGAAGCGCTGTCCAGCGTGCCGCGCGAGGTCTTCGTACCCGAAATACATCGCGCGTTGGCCTACGCCGATCTGGAAATTCCGCTGGGTCATGGCGAGAAGATGATGAAGCCGGTCGTCGAGGGGCGCACGTTGCAAGCGCTGAAGTTGCAGGCCGATGAGGATGTGCTGGAAATCGGCACTGGCAGCGGTTATCTCAGCGCATGCCTGGGCAGCCTGGCTCGCGAGGTGGTGAGCCTGGAGATTCGACCCGAATTCGCTGCGGCTGCACGCGCGCGTCTGGATGCCCACCGTTTGGGCGGCAATATCCGCATCGAAACCGCCGATGCGTTGCATTACGAAACCGACCGCCGTTTCGATGCAGTCTGCGTGACCGGCGCGGTGGCGGTTATTCCGGCACGCTTCGCGCAATGGCTGCGACCTGGCGGTCGTTTGTTCGTCGTTCGCGGCCGCTCGCCGGCCATGGAATCCGTGCTGCAGGTCAACGATGTCAACGGACCGCGCATCGAATCGTTGTTTGAGACCGATATCCCCTACCTTGTCGGTGCCGCCCCGGCCCCGCAGTTCGTTTTCTAATAGAGACAAAAAGGAAACCGCATGAGCCGTCGCCCCCTCGTACTCGCGCTCGCCCTGGCATTGCCGTTTACCGCCAACGCTGCCGATCTGTTGCAGACCTATGAGCTGGCGCGCACCGGCGATCCGCAGCTGTCCGCCGCAGAATCCAACCGCCTGTTCAACAAGGAAGGCGCCGTGCAGGCACGCGGAGCGCTGTTGCCGCAGATCAGTGGCGACGCGAGCCTGACTCGCAGCAAGTCCAAGCCCGATGGCGGTTCATGGACCGACAGCAGCACGTCGCGATCCTACGGCCTGGTGGCGAGCCAAACCCTGTTCGATTGGAGCCGTATCGCCAACCTGAAAGGCCAGAAGGCCATCAGCCAGGCCGCGGACTACGATCTGGCGTCTGCCAACAATGACCTGATCACGCGGACTTCGGCGGCCTACTTCAACGTCTTGGTAAGCATCGAGTCGCTTGCTGCCGCCGAGACCAACGAAGCCGCGTCGAAGAAGCAATTCGATTACGCGCAGAAGCGCCTTGACGTCGGTCTTGCCCCGATCACCGACGTGCACGAAGCGCGCGCGCAGTACGACAGCGCGCGAGCCGACACTATCCTGGCCCGCAACGCGCTGGATGATGCCTACCGTGCACTGACCGAGATCACGGGCCAGCCGCTCGTCAACCTCAAGGGCCTGCCTGACGATTTCCGCCCCGAGCTGCCGCCTGAGCAAAACGCAGAGAGCTGGGTTGCCCGCGCGGTCGAGCAGAATCCGGCATTGAAATCCAGCGAATATCAGGTGCAATCCGCCGAATACGGCGTCTCCAGCGCCCGTGCCGGCCATTACCCAACCCTCGCCTTGCGCGGCACCTACGGCCGTGATGCGGCCTGGGGCGGTTCCAGCCCGGTGGGCAACCAGTCTTTCGACGGCGATTCGCAGACGATCGGGGTAACCCTCAGCGTGCCGATCTTCTCCGGCGGCATCACCCAGTCGCAGGTACGTCAGGCCCTCGCCCAGCGCGATATCGCACAAGACACCTACGAACAGCAGAAGCGCGCGCTGGTGCGCAGCACCAGCAACGCCTACCAAGCACTGGTTGCGGGTGTGAGCGAAGTGGAAGCACGCCGTCTGGCCGTGGTATCCGCGCAGGCTGCGTTGGATGCCTCGCAGGTGGGCTTGGAAGTGGGTACCCGCACCGTATTGGACGTGTTGCAGAACCAGCGCACGCTGTTCCAGGCGCAGGTGGAATACGCAAGCTCCAAGTACCAGTTCCTGCAGAATCGCCTGTCGCTCGAGCAGGCTGCCGGCACGCTGGATGTCAACGACTTGCAGGATATCAACCGGCTGCTCACCGCCGACGCCGAAGCAAGATTGGCGCCGATTCCGGTCGTCCAGTAAGGCATCGCGCTGCGATTGCAGCGTGCTTCCGATGCGATATCCAACGGCGAGCCTTGGCTCGCCGTTGTTCGTTTAGGACGACATGTTGAAGACGCGGCCTCGGCCTGCGAAAAATCCGGCTCCGGCAAATTGGTCCTCTGACGACGCCATGTACTAGATCGTGCCAGGCGAAGGCAGATCAGGTGCGATCAGGTCCAGCGTGCGTGGTAACGCTCCGCGTCCATGCTCCACCAGCGAGCGCCCCGCTTTCGCCATCGCCGTGCGTAGCGCAACGTCAGCCAATAGCCGCTCGAGCGCTCTTGCAATGCCGTTGGCATCAGGTTCGATATCCAGCGCACCGGCTTCCCGCAGTTGCTTGGAAATCTCGGCGAAATTATGCAGATGCGGGCCCGTCACCATGGGTGTTCCCACTGCTGCCGGCTCCAGCAGGTTGTGCCCCCCGATGGCCTGCAGGCTACCGCCGACGAATGCGATATCGGCACAGGCATAGAACGCGGTCAGTTCGCCCAAGGTGTCGATGACGAAAACATCGGTCGTCTCCTCCGGCCACCCGGACGCACGCCGCGCGGCGGTGCGAAAACCGGCTTCCTGCGCCTGCTCCAGCACGCGCGGAAAACGCTCGGGATGGCGCGGCGCCCACAGCATCAATAGATCCGGCCAGCGCTCGCGTAGCTGGCGGTGAACATCCAACACCGCCGCTTCCTCGTCTTCATGCGTGCTGGCTGCGATCCATACCGGCCGTGCGCGTCCCATATGTTGGCGAAACTCGGCAGCCAATGTGTCCACGTTGTCCGGCACGCGCACGTCGAATTTGAGATTTCCGATGTCGGCCACCTGCTCCGGCACGGCACCCAGCGCAACGAAACGTTCGGCGTCGGCGGCGGACTGTGCTGCGATTCGTTTGACGGTGCGCAGCGCACGCGCGATCAGTGGCCGCAGGATGCTGTAGCCACGCAACGAACGCGCTGACAGCCGCGCATTGAGGATATAGGTGGGAATGCCGCGATCCTGACAGCCGAACAATAGATTCGGCCACAGTTCGGTTTCCATCACCAATGCCACCCTGGGCTTGTAGTGGTCAAGAAAGCGACCTACCGCGCCGGGCAGATCGTAAGGCACATAGACATGCTGGACACCTTCGTCCCACAAGGCGCGAGCCCGATCGGAGCCTGTGGGCGTAATGGTGGTGACGACCCAGCGAAGGTCCGGGCGCTGACGACGCAAGGCGTCGATTACAGGTGCCGCGGCGTTGACTTCGCCCACGGAGACGGCGTGTAACCAGATATCGGCCTTGGGCGGCATTTGGTCGTAAACACCATAGCGTTCATCCCAGCGCTGGAAATATTCCCGGAAGCGAAAGCCGCGCCATATCAGGTGATACACCGTAACCGGGAGTAACAGATACAGCACGACCGAATACAGGCCGCGCAGCAATTTTTCGGTCAGGTCGCTCCCCATCGGGATAAGGATAGGTAAGAACCTGTTCAAAGTCTTGCTGCGCTTGCCATAGCCTGCCCAGTACTTGATACGGTGTGGCGCGCGTGCGGTGCTCGAAATGCTCACGTATTGGTACGTACACTGCGCTTTCTGCGCTCCGCCACGCGCCACACGGCTGCGCTCGCGACAGACTTTGAACAGGTTCCAAGCCGCTAGAATTACGCCATGGCCGATGCAAACAAGACTGAACGCCCTCCTTTATCTCCCCGGCACTGGCCGATGTGGTTGGCACTCGGTGTCATGGTTGCCGCGGCGCATCTGGCGTGGCCGCTGCAACGGCTCCTGGGGCGGCTCGTTGGTGGGTTGGCACCTTATTTGGCTTCGTCGCGGCGGCACGCTGCCGAGGTAAACCTGCGGCTGTGTTTTCCCGATTGGGACGACGCGCAGCGCAAACAGTTGCTGGATGAAAGCTTCGAAGCGCTGGGAATCGGGCTGTTCGAGTTCATCCGCGCTTGGTGGGGTCCGGTAGCGCCGATGCGGCGCGGGCTGCGCATCGAAGGCTTGGAGCATCTGCAAGCGCTACGCGATCAGGGCCGCGGCGTGCTCATGGTGTCAGGCCATTTCATGACACTGGAGCTATGCGGCCGCCTGATGTGCGACTACGTGCCATTGGCCGGCATGTACCGGCGCCACCGGAACCCGGTGTTCGAATGGGCGGTCAAACGTGGCCGTCTGCGTTACGCGGTGCACATGTTCACCAACGAAGAGATTCGTGGTGCCGTGCGCCATCTGAAGCAAGGCGGCTTTCTGTGGTACGCGCCGGACCAGGACATGCGCGGCAAGGACACGGTATTCGCACCCTTCTTCGGCGTGCCCGCGGCTACGATTACCGCCACGCATCAGCTGGCGCGTCTGACCGGATGCGCGGTGGTGCCGTTCTTCCATCGTCGTGAAGGCGGCCGCTACATATTGCGCGTGGCGCCACCGCTGGAAGAATTTCCTTCGTCCGATCCGGTGGCTGACAGTGCGCGGGTCAACGCGCAGATCGAGGCGATGGTGCGGGAAGCGCCGGCGCAGTATCTATGGATCCACCGTCGCTTCAAGCGCCAGCCGGGTGGGCGCAGCGCGTTTTACGATCGAGGTTGAGACTACGCGCTATTGGCCTGAGCCTCTTCTTCATCGCGTGCCAGCAGGCTGCCGGCGTACAGCGCGGCCAACATCAGCGACAACCCGCCCCAGAAAGTGGAATAGAACGCCAGATGGGTGTTGATGGGAAACACGGTCACCGCCAGCGCCAGCATTGCCGGACGCGCCCGTTCCTTCGCCACAGGGGTCGCAAAGCGCCAAGCGCGCCAAGCCAGCGCCGCACCCGCCAGCCATAGCAACAAACCAATCGCACCGGTTTCACTCAGGATTTCCAGCACGATCTGATGCGCATGCAATGCTGGGCCGCCTCCCCAGATCGGGTTGCCGCCCGGGGCGGGATCGCAGGCCGGGAAAACCTCGCGGAAGCTGCGCGCGCCCACCCCATTGACGGGATGCTGCCGCACCATGCACCACGCCGCGCTCCAAATCTGGCCGCGTCCTGAGAGTGCCGCGTCGACACCCGCTTCGTCCGCGGTCAATGCATGCGTGGTGCGCTGCAAGCGCTCCCGGAACTGCACCGACGTCAGACCCAATGCAGCCAGAACCAAAGCGCCAAAGGCGAACACCGACAGCAGCCGCTTCCAACCTAGCAGTCGCCAGCCGGAAAACAGCAGTACCAGTGCATAGGTAATCCAAGCGGCGCGTGCGCCCGCCAGCAGCACCACGATGCCAACGGCGGCCGCCGACAATAACCAACCCACGGCACCGAAGCGTTTGGCAGCCGCGAACATGAGGAACGGCGACATGCTGGCCATCACCACGCCGAGTTTCAGGTTGCACGGCCCCATGAAACCACTGAGGCGATCGAGCTGCGCCACTTCTTCCGGCGTGCACATGCCGTGATCGCTGACCAGCTGCTTCAACTGATCCAACCCCCAGAACAGTGGACTGGTGCCGAATACCACCTGCACCAACGCATCCAAGGTCCAGATAGCGACGATGACTGCCAGGCCGCCCAGCGTGACACGACGGCCACGTGAGTTGGCTACTGCGGCAGCCGTCAGCCACAGGAATGGCAGATAACGCAAATCCACGACCGATTCACGCAAGGCCCGGCCAATGTCCACTGAATCTACCGCCGAGATCAGCTGCGGGAGCCAGTAAGCGAAGAACAACGCGCTGGTCAGTGCCCAGGCCGGCCCGCTCAGCAACTGTGTGCCGCCGCGGAACCGTGCGAACAACAACCGAACGATTGCCGCCATCGCGCCAAGCACCATCACCCCTTCGGCATAGCCCGGCGCAGGCCACAAGGCCACGAAGGTCAGTATCCACGCCGGCGCCCAGCGCCAGCCCTGCGCGGGGCGGCGAGCGACGGAATCAGTGGGAAGGACGTGGCTTTGAGTCATCGGCGAGTTCGCAGTAGAGGGCTAGCGTGGCGTCCTGCATCGCACGCAACGTATAGGCGTCCATCGTAGCCAAAGGCGATGGCGGATGCTTTAGCAACGCTTGGCAAGTGCTCAGCAGTGCGTTTTCATCGAACGCGGGCACCGCGCCCTGCGGCTGCAACTCCGCCAGCAGCTCGCCGACACCGCCATGCGCCCAACCCATTACCGATCGGCCCACCGACAGCGCTTCGATCACGGTACGCCCGAAGGCCTCGGGCTTGCGCGAGAGCTGCAGCACCATATCCGACGCCGCATAGGCTTCGGCGATGCGCGAGGTAGGCGCCGCGAACAAGACTGCCTCGGCAATGCCCAGCCTTCGCGCTTCGTCTTCCATCTCCTGAATATAGGCTTCGCGCCCCGGCTCGCGCGCACCTGGCAACCACAGGCGGGCGTCGCTGCCGGCCTGTCGCAGACCCGCCAGCAAACGCAACGCATCCGCGTGTCCTTTCAGGCGCGTGCCGCGGCCGGGCAACAACAGCAACGGTCCTTCGCCACCGAGCTGTGGAAACCGGCTAGCGATCTGCGTCCGCGTAGCGCGGTCAGGCCACGGTACGCGTGGGAACTGCGTTGTATCGATACCACGCGGGATGACGCGCAGTTTCTCGTTCCGGGTGCGCGGATAGTGCTCCAGTACATAACGGCGCACGGTATCGGAAACACAGATCACGCGTTCGCCATAGGTCATCACGGCGCTGTACATGCCCGGAGAATTGAGTCCGTGCACGGTAGTGACGAAACGTGGCCGTTGCGCCGATGCAATCGCATTCACGGCCTTCCAACCCAGCCACGCGGGCAGGCGCGAGCGAGCGTGCACGATATCCACGCGCTCACGTTGGAATAAATCCCGCAGCGCGCGAATATGGCGCAGCGTCAGCAGCGACTTGCGGCCGATATCCAGCGTGATGTGTTCTGCCCCGGTCTCTTCCAGCACAGGCAGCAAGCGGCCACCAGCGGACACCACGATGGCGCGATGTCCGTCGCGTACCAGCGCTTCAGCAATCTCGATCGTGGATCGCTCGACGCCACCGGACTCGAGCGCCGGCAACAGCTGGATGACCGTCAGGCGACGCATCGGCGCCTAACCCTTCGACAAGGCCTGCTAACGCTTAGAGCGGCAAACGCCATAAGCGTTAGTGGATCCTAATCAGCGAGGACGAAATGCGAACCGCAGTAAGGGCACTGCACATCACCGCCCGGTGCGTCCTCGATAGGCAGATAAACGCGCGGATGCGAGTTCCACAACGCCATCGACGGCAACGGGCAGCTCAGCGGCAGGTCGGCGCGGTGCACGGTGTAGCGCTTCTCGGCATTGGCGGGCGCGTCGGCGGTCTGGCTCATGGCGGCGTGGGTAGCTGGGAAACGAGGACCGCGAGTTTACCACCTGTGCCGCGCGGCCTCCGGTGAGCGCATACAGGCGAAAAAAAGCCGCCCCACGAAATCGGGGGGCGGCGGCAAAACGCATGTTGCGCACTGAGAGGAACCTCAGCCGCGGAAGACTTATTCGGCCTTGGGCACGAGCGCCTCGGTGGTGATGCGCAGCTTCACTTCATCGCTGACGTTGGGCACGTACTTGCCCACGCCGAAGGCCGTGCGGCTGACGGTGGCGGTGGCGTCGAAACCGATCGCGGCGCGCTTGGCCATCGGCTGCTCACCGGCCTTGTTCAGCGTCACATCCAGCACCACCGGCTTGGTGATGTCCTTGATGGTCAGATTGCCGGTGACCTTCAGCTTGCCCTTACCGGCGGATTCCACCTTGGTGCTCTTGAAGGTGGCGGCGGGAAACTTCTCAGCGTCGAAGAAATCACCGCTGCGCAGGTGCGCGTCGAAGTCGGCGACGAAGCTGTTCAGACCGGACAGCGGCAAGGTCACCTGCACGCTGGAAGCGGACACGTTTTCGGCGTCGTACACAATGGTGCCGTCGGCCTTGCCGAAATGAGCGCTGGGATTGGAGAAGCCGAAGTGGCTCCACTGCGCCAGTACGTCGGTGTGATTGGGGTCGATCTTGTAGGTGACCGGAGCCGCGAAAACGGAACCGGCGAAGGCCAGCAGAGCGGCGGCGAGCAGGGTCTTGCGCATGAGGTATCTCCTTGGTGTGAGGGGTATGGCGCGGCAGGTCAATCGATACGGCAAGCTTCGTCAAAACTGAGTCGCGGCAGCCGCGGGAACACGCCCGCGGGATCGCCATATCCCAGGTTGACCAGGAAGTTGGACTTGATGGCGGTACCCGCGAAGAAGGCTTCATCGACCTGGGCGTTGTCGAACCCGGACATCGGCCCGGCATCCAGCCCCAGCGAACGCGCCGCCAGGATCAGATAGGCGCCTTGCAGGCTGCCGTTGCGAATCGCTCGCTCGTAGCGGGCTTCACGCGGACCGGCGAACCAATCCTTGGCATCCGGCACGTGCGGAAACAGATAGTTGATCTTCTCGTGGAAATCCAGGTCATAGCCGACAATCACAGTGACTGGAGCGGCCATGGTCTTCTTGTAGTTGCCCGCATCCAGCGCCGGGCCCAGCTTGGCCTTGGCGGCCTGCGATTTTACGAACACAAAGCGCGCCGGCGTCGAGTTCGCCGCGGTGGGACCCCACTTCAGCAGGTCGTACAGCGCATGCAGCTGCGAATCCTCCACCGGCTTATCGAGGAAGGCATTCTGAGTGCGAGCGGTACGGAACAGCTGATCCAAAGCGGTGGAGTCGAGAACTTCTGACATGCCATTTCCTAGAGAGTGGGAATTCGGTGATCGGATTGCGACCGCCGCGAACAAGCAGCCAGTGTAGAGCGTCCTGGCTATGGCAAGATGCAACCGCTCCGGAACGGATTGTTTTAATAGATGGAACAAACACCTGCCCCAGCCTTGGATTCCGCACGTCTCTGGACGTTGACCGACGGCAACGCCGGCAATCTGCGTCAAGCACAGGCTCTGGCGCACGCATTGGAGTTCGACGGGTCGGTCAAACACTGGAAATTGGCCCCGCACGCGCCGTGGCGCTGGTGGGCTCCCAGACGAGGGCCAGCCGCCCAGCAGGCTTTCGGGACGGCGTTCGCCCATGCGCTCGCAGCAGCCCCGGAGGTTGCCATCGGCTGCGGCCGCCAGGGTGCGTTGGCTACCCGCCTAGTGGGCGAACTAGGCACGAAAACCGTGCAGATACTCGACCCGCGGATCGATCCGCATCACTGGGACCTGGTGATCGCACCCGAACACGATGGCCTGCAAGGCCACAACGTGGTGCAGGTGCAGGGCAGCCTGAATCCGGTGGACGATGCGTGGCTGATGGAAGCGCGCCAGCACTTCGCCGCCTTCGCCGATCTGCCGCAACCGCGGACAGCTGTTTTGCTGGGCGGCAACAGTGCGCATGCGCGGTTTGACCGCGGCGCCTTTGAGATGCTGTCCGCGAGATTGGAAACCGCATTGGCACGCGACGGCGGCAGCTTGCTCGTTACTACCTCGCGACGCACCTCCAAAAAAGTCATCGGGCCACTTCGCCACCGCTTTGTCGAAACGCCAGGCTTGGTCTGGTGCGACGAAGCCGACGGGGAGAATCCATACGCCGGTTTGCTGGCCTGGGCGGATCGAATCGTTTGCTCGCCCGATTCGGTGAACATGATTTCCGAAGCCTGCGCCACCCGTGTGCCCGTGCACGTCTTCGATCCCGCACGCGTCCGCGGCCGCCCACGTCGCTTTCTAGATGCGCTGCTGCGCAGCGGACGCATCCGTGCGATGGATGGCGCACTGGCCGACTTCCAGGTCGAGCCGTTGCGCGAAACAGTTCGCGTCGCCGCTATCGTGCGCGAGAAACTGCGGATGTCGTAACGCCGCGCATCGCCTCATGTAGGAGCGCCGGGACGGCGCTCCTACCGGTCAAAGAGAATTCCTACCGCCGCGCGTCCGTCGCCATGCGAACGGCAAGGCCGGCCAGCACCGTACCCATCAACCAGCGCTGGACGGTGAGCCATAGTGGACGTGACGCCAGGAACGCGGCAATCGATCCTGCCATCAACGCGATCATCGCGTTGACCGTCACGCTGACCGCGATCTGCGTGAATCCAAGCGCCATCGATTGCGTCAACACGCTGCCCTGCTCAGGCACTATGAACTGCGGCAACAGCGACAGGTACAGCACTGCCGCCTTCGGATTCAGTAGGTTGGTCAGCAGGCCCATCGCGAACAGCCGGCGCGGACTATCCTTGGGCAGCTCGCGCACCTGCAATGGCGAGCGACCACCGGGCTTCACCGCCTGCCATGCCAGATACAGCAGATACAGCGCGCCGCCAAAACGCAATGCATCGTAGGCGTAGGGAATGGCCATCACCAACACCGTGATGCCGAATGCAGCGCATAGCATGTAGAACACAAAACCCAACGCCACGCCGGCCAGCGATATCAATCCGGCCATCGGACCCTGGCTGATGGAGCGAGAGATCAGATAGATCATGTTGGGTCCTGGCGTGAGCACCATGCCCAGCGAGACCAACGAAAAAGCGAGCAAATGGGAAATGTCGGGCACGGCGATCTCCAGAAATGAAATGGAATGCGGATGCCCAGGCGCACGGCGACAAAGATCCGCACTCCCTGAGGGTGCTCCCTCCGGCCGCGCCAGTCATGCGGATGACTCGATTATGCGACAACTGCTTTGAGTGTCGCTAGCAGGTTGCGGCTTACAGCACCAAGGTCGTCGTAGAGCGGAGCTTGCTCCGCTGCTCTTCGCCTGCACACTTGAGTAGATCGCGAAAAAGCAGCCGAGCAAGCTCGGCTCTACAGAGAGAGCTTTAAGCAGCTATTCGTTGTCACCTGCCGTTGCGACGGCCTCGATGCCATTGGCTCGGCGCCATCGCGAGGCGCAGCTCGGCTCTACAAAAAGCGCTTTAGGCAGCTATTCGTTGTCGCTTGCCGTTGCGACGGCTTCAATGCCACTGGCTCGGCGCCATCGCGAGACGCAGTTCGGCTCTACGATGAGCCGAATTCAAGATCATGCGAATGCAACGCCGTCCTCACCGCCAAGCGCGCTGCGGCAATCGCATCGCTCTCAGGTACCAATCGTGGACGGCGATCGAGCGTGCAGGTCAATCCTTCCGCCAGGAATACCGCGTGCGCCTCGGCCAACGCATGAGCGGTGGGTGCGTCAATGCAGCCTCCGGCGTGCAGGGCAGTAATCAACGAGCCCGTATTACGTGGCGTCAACAGCGCAGGAATCGCGGACGACTCCCGCAGCACGCAGTACTGCAACAGGAATTCCAGATCGACCAAACCGCCCTCGCCCTGCTTCAGATCGAAACGGGCCGCATCCGAGCGGTCCAGTTCCTCGCGCATGCGCTTGCGCATTTTCATCACGTCATCGCGCAGCTGCTGCCGCTCTCTTGGCCGCGACAAAGTGAGGCTGCGGATAGTCTCGAAGGCTGCCAACAAACCTGCATCTCCCGCGACGCCACGGGCGCGCACCAGCGCCTGGTGTTCCCAGGTCCATGCGCGATCGCGCTGATAATCACCGTAGCTGGACAGCGAAGAAACCAGCAATCCCTTGGCGCCATCCGGACGCAGGCGCACATCCACTTCGTAGAGGCGCCCCGCGCCAGTCTCGGCACCTAACAGCGCCACGATCTTCTGTGCCAAGCGTGCATACCACCGCCCCGCTTCCAACGGGCGAGCACCATCGGACACCGCCGCACTGTCGGCATCGTACAAAAAAACCAGATCCAGATCGGAACCGAAGCCCAGTTCTTCGCCTCCCAAACTGCCATAGCCGATGATGGCGAAACGACCATCCGGTACCTGGCCATGTGCCGCGGCGACTTCGGCCTCCGCCATCCGCAGCACCACCCGCACGACTTCATCGGCCAGCCACGCCAACTGGCGGGTACTGTCACGCGGCGGCTGGCGTTGGTCGAGCGTGGCCAATGCGGTCCGGAAACTCAGCGCCAATCGCCGCTCGCTGAGCGAACGCAGCGCGAGTTCCGGATCGTCCTCCTGCACCGCGCTTTCGCACTCGGCTCGCATCTGTCCACGGTCCGGCATGGGCCCGGACACGCGCATATCCAGCAGCTCGTCCAACAGCAGGGGATGCAAGGCCAGCCGCTCCGCCAACAACGCGCTTCGGGCCAATACATCGACCAATCGAGCGAGAGCACTGGGCTGTTCGTCGAGCAAGGCAAGGTAACTGGCGCGGCGCAGGATCGCCTGCAGCAGCGTCAGTACGCGCTTCAACGCAGCATCGGGATGCGTGGACCGCACGGCGGCTTCCAGTAGTGCCGGCACTACGCGATCCAGTCGCGTACGCGCCGAATCGGACAAGCCACGTACGCCCGAAGATTGGGCGAAATCGCGCAGTACGGCGTCAGCGCTGGCCGCGTCCATGAAACCTGCTGCCGCCAGCGTTTGCGCATCGCCATTCTCGGGCAGTGCCCGCCAATACCCATTCAATGCGTCTGGCGCGGCCTCGTGCCGTTCGACCGCCAGCAGCTCGGCGAACTCGCCGTTTACGCGTTCCCGATGTGCGTCCAACGCGATCAGGAGCGCCTGCCAATCGCCATGACCAAGGCCGCGCGCGATCCGCTCGCGGTCGGTCGCGTGTTCCGGAAGTGCATGCGTCTGCGCGTCGCGCAGCATTTGCAGCCGGTTCTCGAGACGGCGCAGGAAACGATACGCCGACGCTAGCACCGCGCCATCTTCCGGCAGCACCTGCCGTGTTTCGACCAAGGCTTGCAGCGCATGTTGCAGCCGGCGTTCGCGCAGCGTGGCCTCGCGGCCGCCGCGAATCAGCTGCAGCGCCTGCACCAGGAATTCGATTTCGCGTATGCCGCCGGGGCCGCGCTTGATGTCGTCAGCCAGTTCGCGCCGCGCCACTTCGGCGGCGATGGCGGCCTTCATCTCGCGCAAGCCATCCAACGCGGTGAAATCCAGATAGCGGCGATAAACGAACGGCCGCAACGATTGCAGCCAACGCTCGCCCGCTTCGATATCGCCGGCGACCGCGCGTGCCTTGAGCCAGGCGTAGCGCTCCCAGTCACGACCCTCCCGCTGGAAATACTGGTCCATGCCGGCGAACGACAACGCCACGCGACCGGCGTTGCCGAAGGGCCGCAAGCGCAGGTCCACGCGATGGCAGAAGCCATCCACGGTCGGTTCGTCCAGCAGTTTTGCCAGGCGCTGACCTAGCCGTGCGAAATAGTCCTCGGCCGCTAGTGGCCGTGGGCCGTCGGACTCGCCGCCTTGCGGATAGGCGTAGACCAGATCGATGTCGGAAGAAAAATTCAGTTCGCCGCCGCCCAGCTTGCCCAAGCCGAATACCACCAGCCGCTGCTCGCTGCCCTCGGCGGCGCGCACTACGCCATGTCGCGCGGCGAACTCGCGCTCCAGCGCTTCGAGGCCGGCCTGCAAGCAGATTTCCGCCAGACGCGTACTGCCCGCCAAGGTCGCATCCACGTCGTCAAGACCATGCACGTCCCGCCAAATCAGGCGCGTAGATTCCGCAGTGCGGTAGAGGCGGAGCTGCTCCTGCCAACGCGAAGAATCGTCGGGCTGCAGAATCGGCGGTGGGACGGCAGCGGCACCGTCATCGCCCGCCAGCGACACCAGTAGGTCCGGCTGCCTGCGCAGGGTTTCTGTCGCGAAATCACTGGCGAGGATTACTTTTCCTACTCGCTCGGCCAGCTTTGCATCATCAAGAAGAGAGGCGGTGGCCGGCGATGCTCCGCGCAAGCTCACCAGACCGCGCTCGACCAGCGCTTCAACGGAATCTTCGAAGTGCAAGAAGGTGTCGTTCATGCCGACGATTGTGGCATGGGCCAAACGTCCGCGATGCCGCCAGCACTCCCTGAGTGTAGGAGCGCCGTCCCGACGCGAGCTTTTCGCTTCTATCGCGATCTGGCAGCAAGAGCTCGCGGCGGGACGCCGCTCCGCGCCTCAATAGCCTCTCGCCGCGCGCGATCAAAAGCGCGCCGCAGCGCGTCCGGGTGGCGAACGCTCGGGCTGTTATAGCTTTTGGCTTTGCGCGATCTGGCAGGAAGAGCTCGCGGCGGGACGCCGCTCCGCGCCTCAATAGCCTCTCGCCGCGCGCGATCAAAAGCGCGCCGCAGCGCGT
>NZ_JBDKXI010000008.1:169833-277529 GCF_039710385.1 Pseudoxanthomonas sp. CCNWLY206-1
CCGGGTGGCGAACGCTTGGGCTGTTATAGCTTTTGGCTTTGCGCGATCTGGCAGGAAGAGCTCGCGGCGGGACGCCGCTCCTACAAGGGCAAAAACACTCAACCACCGCTACGCGGCTAGCGACAGGTCCGGCAGTGCGCCTTCACGGTGCAGCTGTAAACCGAACTGCTTGGCGAGGTTTTCCAGCAGCACCGGCTTCACGGCGTCCATGCCGGACGGGCCGCCGAGATCGGAAAGCGATGTGACCTGCAAACCCTGATAACCGCAAGGATTAATGCGGTGGAAAGGCTCCAGGTCCATCGCGATATTGAAAGCCAGACCGTGGAAGGTGCAGCCGCGGCGCACGCGAATGCCCAGCGCGCCGATCTTGGCACCGGCTACATAGACACCCGGCGCTCCCTCTTTGCGCAAGGCTTCGATGTTCCATTCGGCCAGCGTGTCGATCATGGCCTGTTCGATCTTGCACACGTACTCGCGCACGCCGGTCTTCAGCCGTTTCAGATCGAATAGCGGATACGCGACAATCTGGCCTGGCCCGTGATAGGTCACCTGCCCGCCGCGGTCGACGTGCACCACCGGGATATCCCCGGCCGCCAGGACATGTTCTGGTTTGCCGGCCTGGCCCAGGGTGAAGACAGGATCGTGTTCCACCAGCCACAACTCGTCGGTCGTCGCTTCGTCACGCGTATCGGTGAAGCGCTGCATGGCCCGCCACACCGGCTCATAAGATTGCCGGCCCAGCTCGCGGACGACGCAGGGACTCATATCGTCCATTTCACTTCCGGGTGGCCACGCATGGCCGCGTGCGCCGCATCGTATTGCTCGCGGCTCTCGGCACGGAACGCGATGCGTATCGATACAAATTTGCCGCTGGAGGAATGCTTCCACAAAATACTCTCGTGCAGCACCTCTATGCCGGCCGCGTTCAAAAGCCGGGGCAGCTCCGCTTCCAAGCCCGTATTGGCCGTGCCCATGGCGCTCAGCTCGAAGGTGCCGGGAAACTGGAAGCCGTGGTCGGGGTTGTCGGATTTGATTTCCATGGGCCGATTATTGGGATGAAACGGCGCAAATCCAAGCGGAAGCCGGCCAGTACCGCGAATGTCGCTGGCCTGATCGGTGCCCTGCCGGCGTTATTGAGGGCTACATCCCGATGAAGATGGAACGAACCCATGAAACCGCAGTCCCTTGCCATGCTGGCCTTTACGCTGTGCGCCGGCGCCAGCCTTGTGTCCCATCCGGCGCAGGCCCAGTCAGCACAGGCCCAGCGCGCCCAGAAAACCGCCGAAATCCCTACCTGCGCCCGCAGCCTGGGCACCTTGGCCGTCCTGGAGCCGGAAACCAACTGGTGGAGTTCCTATCAGCTGTCCTCGCCGGCCGCGCTGATCAAGGTCTTCGTCAGCAAGTCGCGTTGCTTCACGTTGGTGGACCGCGGCAAGGGCATGGCCGCCATGCAGTCCGAACGCGCATTGGCGTCCGACGGCGACCTGCGTGGCGGTTCCAACCTGGGCAAGGGCCAGATCAAGGCAGCCGATTACGCGCTGGTACCCGACCTGATCTCGCAGAACGCCAACGCCAGCGGCAACAATTTCGGCGGCCTGCTGGGCGGGCTGGTCGGTGGCCGCGCCGGCGCGGTAATTGGCGGCGTGAACCTCAAGAAGAAAACCGCGGACGTGGTGCTGACGGTCACCGACATGCGTTCGTCCGAGCAAGTAGCGATGAGCGAAGGCCACGCCACCAAGACCGATCTGGGCTGGAGCGGCGGCGGCGGTGTCTGGTCCGGCGGCCTGTTGGCGGGCGGCGCCAGCGGCTACTCCAACACTGAAGTCGGCCAAGTCATCACGCTCGCCTATCTGCAGGCATATACCGACCTGGTCGGGCAACTGGGCGGAATGCCAGCTAATGCATCGGCCGCCAACGTGCAGCAGGCCGTGACGATGAACAAGCCTGGTCGCCTGTTCACCGCGCCCGACGGCAAGACCGCGACACGGCCGCTGGATGCCGGCGCCATGCTCTACCCCACGGGCAACAAGCAGGGCCAGATGTGGGAAGTGGAAGACGAACTGGGCAATAAAGGCTGGGTATCGTCGCTGCTGTTCGGGCTCAGCCGGTAGGAGCCGCCGGTCTTTGCTTCTCGGCTTCTGTAGGAGCGCCGTCTCGGCGCGAGCTCTTCGCTTCTTTCGCGATCTGGCAGGAAGAGCTCGCGGCGGGGACGCCGCTCCTACGTGACCTCCATTCCTGTAGGAGCGCGCCGGTCTTTGCTTTTCGGCTTCCGTAGGAGCGCGCCGGTTTTTGCTTTTCGGCTTCCGTAGGAGCGCCGTCTCGGCGCGAGCTCTTTGCTCCGTTCGCGATCTGGCAGGGAGAGCTCGCGGCGGGACGCCGCTCCTACCGGCGAGGCGCCGGTCCGCGCCCTGGTAACCGCTCAGCCGCGCGATCAAGAACGCGCCGCAGCGCGCCCGGATGACGGACAAACAGCTCCCGCAATGAACGCCTAAGCGATAATCGCGTTCCGCTTTCGTCCCGCGCACCATGCTCTTTCTCATCTTCAGCATCCTCTGCAGCGTACTGGTTTCAGTGCAGCTGAAACTCGCACAGCGCAAAGGCATCGCCACCACCGAGGCGATCGCCTGGAATTATCTGGTGGCGGCGGGCTTGTGCTGGTTTCTGCTGGATCCCCCGCTGGGCGGTCTGGCTTTGAATCAAGCGCCGGTGATATCGCTGGTCGCGCTGGCGCTATTGCTGCCAGGAATATTCCTGGTGATGGCGGCGTCGGTGAAAGTGGCCGGAATCGTGCGCACGGACATCGCACAGCGGCTGTCGCTGGTGTTGTCGCTGTTGGCGGCCTTTTTGCTGTTCGGCGAAAAGGCCGATGCATTGAAGATAACCGGCCTGGTGCTGGGCCTTGCGGCGATCATCTGCCTGATAGCGCGTAGCGAACCACTGCCTGATGCTGCCCATTCCCCTTCGCGCTGGCTGCTGCCACTCGCGGTCCTGGTGGGCTACGCCAGCGTCGATATCTTGCTCAAGCGCATCGCCATCTCGGGCACTCCGTTTGCCGTTTCGCTGCTGATCGCGTTCGCGACGGCGTTCGTGTTGATGATGGCCTTGCTGGTATGGCGACGTGCACGTCACGGCCATCGCACCACGCTGATGGGGTTGGTGGCAGGACTGGTACTGGGTGTTACCAACTTCGGCAACATCCTGTTCTACATCCGTGCCCATCAAGCGCTACCTGACAATCCGGCGGTGGTGTTTTCGATGATGAACATCGGCGTGGTGGTCCTGGGCACGTTGGTAGGGGTGGTGGGATTCGGCGAGCGTCTGAGCCGGCTCAACAAACTGGCGGTTCCACTGGCTGTCATGGCGATTCTGTTGATCGCGATGAGTTTGCGTGGGTAGAAGCCTTTCCTTGTAGGAGCGATGTAAGTTGCGATGAAGTTTTCCCGTAAAAGCTTCATCGCGACTCACGTCGCTCCTACAAGGAGAAGATCGTGCAAAAAAAAGCCGGCTTGCGCCGGCTTTTTCGATTCGGATCAGATCACTCCGATTCCCACCACATCCAGAAGCTGTCCCACAGGCGCTTGAAGAAGCCAGCTTCTTCAACCGCAGCCACCGCCACCAGCGGCGCTTGCGACACGACCTTGCCATCCAGCCTCACGGTGACGGTGCCGATGGCTTGACCGGCGGTGATAGGAGCGACCAGTGTCTTGGGTACGTCCATGGTCGGCTTCAGCTGCTCGTACTTGCCTCGCGGCACGCTGACCAGCAACGGTTGCGCCACGCCCAGCTGCACTTCCTTGCTCTTGCCTTTCCACACACGTTGCGAGGCAATGGCCTTGCCCACGTCGTACAACCGATGGGTTTCATAGAAACGGAATCCCCAGTTCAACAACGCCAAACTGTCTTCGGCGCGCTGCTTTTCGGATGTGGAACCCATCACCACGGCGATCAAGCGTTGGTCGCCGCGCTGTGCGGAACTCATCAGGCAGTAACCGGCGCCGGAATGGTGACCGGTCTTGATGCCGTCAACGCTGCCATCGCGCCACAGCAAGAGATTGCGATTGGGCTGCGGGTTCATCCCGCCCACCTTGAATTCCTTGATCTTGTTGTACGCGTACGCCTCCGGATAGT
Organism: Pseudoxanthomonas sp. CCNWLY206-1; assembly: GCF_039710385.1. Lineage (NCBI taxonomy): Bacteria > Pseudomonadati > Pseudomonadota > Gammaproteobacteria > Lysobacterales > Lysobacteraceae > Pseudoxanthomonas > Pseudoxanthomonas sp. CCNWLY206-1. Next base: position 173,962 of record NZ_JBDKXI010000008.1, read on the forward strand.
CACGGATCAACGCGCGGCCCAGCAGCGCCAGATCGTAGGCGGTGGTGTAGTGCTCGGGCGCCGACAGGCCGTGCGCGTTGACGAAGTGCGAACCCTTCATGCCGATCTTGGCAGCGTAGTTGTTCATCAACGCAGCGAAGGCTTCCTGGCTGCCGGCGGTGTGCTCGGCCAATGCGATGGCAGCGTCGTTGCCGGACTGCACCGCCATGCCTTTTTCCATTTCCACCAGCGGCGCGGTCTTGTTGACCTCGAAGCCGCTGTAGCTGCCGTCGGTACCGGCGCCGCCTTCACGCCAGGCGCGCTCGCTCATCATCACCTGGTCATCGGGCCTGATCTTGCCGTTCTTCAGCTCGGCCGCGATGGTGTAGGAAGTCAGCACCTTGGTGATGCTGGCGGGCTCGACCCGCTGGTTGTAGTTCTCGCCGGCGAGCACCTGGCCGGTGATGTAATCCATCAGCACCCAGGCGTTGCCCACCGGCTTCGGCGGAGGTGGAATAGCCACGGGCGCTTCGGCGTTCGGTGGAGCGGGTTGCGGCGCCGGCGTCTGTGCGAAGACGAGGCCCACTGCGGTAGTGGCCAGTGCGGCAAGGGCGAAACGGAACTTCATCGGATGCGAACTCCTGGGCAAGGCCGAGGCCTGATCGAATAAGGGGCCAATTGTAGGGACGCGGGGCGCGAATAGGTCGCCATCCGCGAAAAGCGCCAAAAACCATGCGGCGGCGGTTTATTCCCGCACCACCTGCGGGCGCCCGAAACCCAGACCCGCGATACGGCCGGCGAGTTCCGTGGCGGCGGTGAGGTCCGGAGCGCCTACCCGCAGCCGCCAAAGTTTGCGGCCGTTGCTGTCCACGCCGCTAACGCTGGCGCTGCCAATACCGGCCGCGGTCAATTGCGCCAATGCACGGTCGGCGTTCTCACGGCTGGCGAAACTCGCGACCTGCAACTGGACTGCCGTTGGCGAAGGTGCTGGCATCGACCCTTTAGCCGTGGCAGTAGCAGGTGCCAACACCCGCCTGGATGTCCCCTTGGCCGCTGATGGCCCCGTCGTAGCGACAGCCGTCGCAGGTACGCCGGGTTTGCCGGTCGCCACGCGTACGCCACGGGCTTTCATCCATGCGTCGAAGTTATCCGCACTGGGCGAACCCTTGGCGTCGGGAATGACGTGGTAGCGCTGCGAAGTGGCTGCCGAAGCAACCTGGGCTGGAAGCGTTGCTTTCGGAGAAGCGGAAGCCGGCAAGGCATTCACCAGCTGATCCATGGCGCTGTTTCCGGCCGCCTTCTGCACCGCGGGCGGTGATCGCGATCCGGCCAATGTGCCCGTATCGCCTGGCTTCAACGCGCGCACTTCGACCCGGCCGGTGCCGCGTTGGGTGATGCCCAGCTTGACCGCGGCAGCGTAGCTCAAGTCGATGACGCGGCCCTCGTGAAAGGGCCCCCGATCGTTGACGCGCACGACCACCGACTGGCCGTTGTCGAGATTGGTCACGCGAGCGAAGCTGGGCAGCGGCAACGACTTGTGTGCGGCGGTGAACGCGTACATGTCGTACACCTCCTGATTGGAGGTGCGCCGACCGTGGAATTTCGCGCCGTAGTAAGAGGCGGTGCCCTTTTCCACGTAACCATCGACGCGATCCAGCACCCGGTATTGCTTACCCAGCACCGTATAGGGCGAACGATTGCCGATGGGCGAACGCGGCTCGTCGGTAATCGCGGGTTCGGCGATGCAATCCACGTCCGGCACATAGTCCGGCGTGGTGTCCGAGACACCGGGAGCGTACAGTCCGCCGGCTTTATAGTCTCCGCGCTTGCTGGGGTCTTCCTGCGCTGGAGCATAGACGCGGGCGCATTTCTTTGCGATCGATCCGGTTGATCCCGGTGATGGCGCGGGTATCGTCTTGCTGCCCTGGCCCGGTGACGGCGATGTTTTCTTGGGTGCCGTGCCGCAAGCCGCCAATCCGGCCACCAGCAAAGACAGCGCCAGCCACCTCATGTCGGCGGGACCTCTTTGCCGGCGATGGCTTGCGACAACTGATAGACCGCCATCGCGTACATCTTGGAGTTGTTGTAGCGCGTAATGGCGTAATAGTTCTGGAAACCCAGCCAGTACTGCTTGCCGGTGCTGCCTTCCAGCGATATCAGCGTAGCGGTCGCGTCGGGAGCGACCGGTTCCAGCGGGCGATAACCGCGCTGCGCCAAGTCCGCCAGGGTGTAATCCGGCGTCCACGTGTCCGGATTGAATTCCTGGAAGCCGGATTGCAGTTCGGCGCGCGCTACCACCGGTCCGCCTGGCACCCAACCACCGCGCTCACCGCCTTTCTTGCGGAAGTAGTTGGCGATGGAGGCGAAAACGTCATCTAGGCTGCCGAACAGATCGCGCCGCCCGTCGCCATCGCCGTCAATGGCGAACTCGCGATAGCTGGAAGGCATGAACTGGCCCAACCCCATGGCGCCGGCATAGCTGCCGGTCAAGTTGGCGATGTCCAGATTCTCTTCGCGGCCCAACGCGAACAGCTGCGCCAGTTCGTCGCGGAAGAACCGTTCGCGCCGGTGTTCATAGGCCGCACGTTCGGGATTGCCGCTGCGTGGATAGCGGAAGGCCAGCGTGTACAGCGCATCCAGCACTTTATGGCGGCCAGTGAAGCCGCCATAGCTGGTCTCCACGCCGATGATGGAAACGATCATCTCGGCAGGCACGCCGTACTGCTGTTCGACCCGCGTCAATGCAACGCGATGCTGCTCCAGGAACTTTCGTCCGCCATCGATGCGTGCGGTCGTGAGAAAGCCTGTGCGGTACTCGCTCCACGGTTTCACCCGCTCGGCAGGACGCGACATGGCAGCCACGACGCTATCGAGGAACTGCGCTTTGGCCAGCGTGGATTCGATGTAGGCCGGATCCACGGAATAGCGTGCCGCGGTATCGCGGATGAAGTTTGCGCGCGCCGTAGCGAAATCGACCGGCGCCAAATTCTCCGGCGCCACTTCCGCTACCTTTTCCACCGACGTTTCCGCCGGAGTAACTGGACGAACAGGCGGCACCGGCGGCTTGCTGCCATTGACGGCTTGCGGTGCGGAAGTCGAAGACTGCGGCGGCGTCGCACAAGCGACGAGGCCGAACGTAAAAAAGCAAACAAGTGCGGGCCGGATCATCGGCGCGAGGGTAGCATGCTGTGTGAGGGGAAGCGTGAACTGTTGGGGAGCCGGGGGACCGGGAACGGGGAACCGGGAATGGATTTTTACGTGTGCGCATTGATCACTGACTTTCTTGTCGTGTACGGCGACACACACGAAAGAAGTAAAACGACAACAGCTCTGATGTCACCGAAGACTAGAGATCCTACCGGTCACGAAATCCACCATTCCCTGTTCCCGATTCCCCATTCCCGGCTCTCAATCAATACCCATGCACCGGTCGATGCGCGCGCACGGCCATCACCAGTCCCAACCCGGCCAGCAGCGACACCGCGGAAGTGCCGCCGTAACTCAGCAATGGCATGGGCACACCCACCACGGGCAACAATCCGGAAATCATGCCGCCGTTGACGACGACATAGACGAAGAAGGCCAAGCCCAAGGACCCCGCCAACAATCGGGAATAGGTATCGCGCGCGTCGATGGCGATCCACAGGCAACGGCCGATCACGAACAGATAGAGCGCCAGTACGACCGCCACGCCTATCCAGCCGAATTCCTCGGACAAAACGGCGAAGATGAAATCGGTAGTGTGTTCGGGCAGATAGTCCAGATGCGACTGCGATCCCTGGCCCCAGCCTTTGCCGGTCAGGCCACCACCGCCGATGGCGATCTTGGATTGGATGATGTTCCAGCCCGTGCCCAGCGGGTCGTTCTCAGGGTTCAGGAACGTCAGGATGCGGTCTTTCTGGTAGGTGCGCAGCAACCAGAACCATGCCACTGGCGCTGCAGCCGCCACGCCACCGACTGCCACGCCCACCCACCACCACGGCAGGCCTGCCAAAAGCAACGCGAACACGCCGCTGGCGGCGACCAGCATGCCAGTGCCGAAATCCGGCTGTTGCAGAATCAACAACGTGGGCAGGCCGATCAATACCGCGGAAACCACCACCGTGCGAAAGCGCGGCGGTAGCGGTTCTCGATGCAGATACCAGGCCATCATCATCGGCAGACTGATCTTCATCAGCTCGGATGGCTGGAAATAGAACAGTTTCAGATCGATCCAGTGATGGCCGTGCTTGCCGGTGCCGATGAACAACACCAGCACCAGCGGCAAAAGCGAAATGGCGAACACGCCCGGCGTCCATGATCGCAGCCGCGTGGACGGAACCCGCGACAATCCCCACATCGCCGCCAACCCTACCGCGAAGCGCGCGCCCTGCTGCACCATCAGGCGGCTGCCCTGCGCGTCGCCACCGGCGCTGTAGAGCACGGCCAGGCCGATGCCCATCAACGCGGACAATGCGATCAGCAATGGCCAATCCAGTGTGCGCAGAAAATAGCGCAGCAGATCGACCAGCCAGCGCAGGATTTCGGTCATGAGAGCCGGGAGTGGGGAGTGGGGAGTGGGGAATAGAAGTTGGCCGCGACCGGAATGTCAGCGCGGCGAGGTTTAAGCCCCTCTCCCTTTGGGAGAGGGGTTGGGGTGAGGGTACGGTGTGAGGTGGATGCCCGTGCTCGCACGGAACTTGCGCCCGCACCAACTTTTCCGTGAATACCCGCGTTCGTGCTTGTCCCGACCCTCACCCCAACCCCTCTCCCGGAGGGAGATGGGCTTTGAATCGCGGCTCCGGCAGGCGGTGTAACCGCAGGATCCGGAACGGGCGCAGCAGGCGGCGCTTCCCCATTCCCGGTTCCCGATTCCCCATTCTCGTCTTCGCTCTCAGGCAACTTACCCAGCAGATACGCATCGAAAATCTTGCGTGCGATCGGCCCGGCGGTGGTGCCTCCGTAGCCGCCGCCTTCTACCGCGATCGCCAACGCGATAGTCGGATTGTCGGCCGGCGCAAAACCTACGAAGAGCGCGCGATGGCGCAGATGCATCGGCAGGCTGCGCGGATGGACCGATGCGGTGCCGCGCCGGCTTACGACCTGGGCAGTGCCGGTCTTGCCCGCCATCAGGTACGGCGCGCCTCGCGCTGTCGACGCGCCCGTGCCGCCAGGCAGCATGGTGGCCAGCATGCCTTCGCGTACCACCGCGACATTGGCAGGGTTGGGACTCATGCGTACGGGGTCCGGCTGCGGCATCGGCTGCCAATCGGCGTCGAAACCCGTGCGCTGTTCCCGCACCAGGTGCGGTCGGCGCAGATTGCCACCATCGGCCAGCGCGGATGTGGCGCGTACCAACTGCAGCGGCGTCACTTTCCAATCGCCCTGGCCGATGCTGGCGTTAACGGTGTCGCCGGGGTACCAACGCACCTGGGTGGCTTTCATCTTGGCCGCCGGCGACGGCAGGATGCCGCTGATTTCGCCCACCAGGTCGATGCCAGTCGGCTTGCCGAAGCCATAGCGCTCCATGTACTCGTCGAAACGTTCGATGCCCATGTCGAGCGCAAGCCGGTAGTAATAAGTGTTCACCGATTGCGCAATCGACTTGCGCAAGTCGGTCCAGCCGTGTCCGCCACGCGAGGCATCGCCCCAGCCGCGACGGGTGCCGGGCAGATAAAACATGCCGGTGGACAACACCTTGTCCTCCGGCGTACGCAGGCCGCTATCCAGGCCTGCCAACGCCAGCAACGGCTTTATCGTCGATCCAGGCGCCACGCCACCCAGCACCAGCCGATTGAACTGCGGACGCGAGGGATTGTCGTTAAGCGCTTTGAAATCCTTGTTGGAGATGCCGTTGACGAACAGATTGGGGTCGTAGCTCGGCAGGCTGACCATCGCCAGCACTTCACCGGTGCGAGGATCGACGGCGATGGCGGAACCTTCGAATTCGCCGAATGCCATCACGATGGCCTTCTGCAGGTCCGCGTCGATACTGAGCTTGAGATCGGTGCCGGGCACCGCCGGCACGCTGCCCACTACTCGCAGGGCGCGTCCCTGCACATTCGTCTCAACCTGCTTGTAGCCCACTCTGCCGCGCAATGCCGTTTCGTAATAGCGCTCCAGACCGGTCTTGCCGATATGGGTGAGCGCCGCGTTGCCCTCGCCCATCGTTTCCAGGTCCTTTTCGTCGATGCGGCCGACATAGCCGATGACGTGAGCGAACAGATCGCCATAGGGGTAACGACGGGTCAGATAAGGCACCAGCTCCACGCCGGGAAAACGCCAACGATTCACGGCGAAACGAGCCATCTCGTCTTCCGTGAGGCGCAGCTTCAGACTGACCGGGCGAAAACCGCGCGAGGTTTTGCGATCGGCCTCGTAGCGCGCGATGTCTTCAGGCGTCAGTGCGATGAGCTCGCTCAGTTCGTTGATCAGCCGCTTGGAATCGCCCGCCTTGTCAGGCGTCACCTCCAGGCGGAACGCCGGCACGTTTTCCGCCAGCAACTTGCCGTTGCGGTCGTAGATGGCGCCGCGGCCGGGCACCACCGGCCATAGCTTGATGCGGTTGGCTTCCGATAACGTGGCGTACTGCGTGTGGTCGACCACCTGCAACTTGAAGTACCAAGCCGCCAAACCGACCAGCGCCAACGCGACCACGACGAAGCCCAGCGCTGCGCGCCGGCGGAACTGCTCCGCCTCCGCGTGCGGATTCTTGGAAGGACGGCGCGCCGTCATCCCGCTTCGCCCACGTCTTCAACCACGTCTGCCACGTCCCATCCGCAACGCATCCAGCAGCAGGAACAGCGGCGGCCACAACGCCATGCCGAGCAGCGGCGCCCACCAATACTTCCATGGCAGCGTCGGTTCGCCCAGCGCCAGGTGCACGGCAGCGGCGACGATGCGATCGTTCAACAACAATCCACCGATCGCCAGCGCCTGCTGCGACAGCGGGAAAAACCGCAGCCGCGCACGAAAGCGCTGCAGGATGAAGGCCATGATCAACAGTCTTAGCGCCTGTTCGCCCAGCAACATGCCGAACATCAGGTCGGCGATGAGTCCGAGAACCACGGCAAAGCCCAGGCCGACGTGATCCGGTGCTTCGATCACCCAATACGCCAGCACCAGCGCCAGCCAGTAAGGCCGCAGCGGCTGCAGCATGTCGGGAAGCGGCAGCAATCCCAGCAGTAAAGCCACCAGCAGGCTCAGGGGCAGGATCCAGCCCACGCGCATCCGACTCATCGGCCAGGCTCCTGCGGCGGCGGCGTGGTGGTTGGCGGATTGGTTGCCGGTTGGGCGGTGGAAGACGGAGCCGCCTGGGCGCCCGTGCCAGTGCCGTTACCAGCCGAGCCAGCCGGCGCGTCGCTCGGCGCGGCAGCGTTGGACGAACTGTCATTGGCCGCCGCGTCGCCCGTAGCCGCGCCTGAGGGCACTCCTGTCGGCACGACAAGCGGCACCGCGGGTGCCGAACGCAACAGCAGCACGTCGCGGCCACGGTCCAGCTGCGCCGCGGGTCTCAAATCGCCGATCAGGAAGGCGTGGCTCTCATCCGGCCGCAGGGCGACGATGGTGCCAACAGGGAAACCGGCAGGAAAATGCCCGCCAAGCCCGGAAGTGACGATGGTGTCGCCCACTTTCACCCCGCTATTCAATGGCACGTCGCTCAATTCCAGCTGATCGCTGCGGCCCCGGCCATAGGCGATCAGGCGCACCCCATTGCGCGCCACCACGACCGGCACGGCATGGTCCGGGTCGGTAAGCAGCAGCGCGATGGAGTGCGAAGGCGTGGTCTGGATGATCTGGCCCATCAATCCGCCTGCATCGATGACGGCCTGGCCCAGGCGCACGCCATCACGACTGCCCGCATCCAGTACCAAGCGCTGCCGAGTGGGATCGAGATCGATGTTCAGGATCGGCGCCAGCTGCACATCCAGGCCGCGGCTGGTCTTCACCCCCAGCAGAGCCCGCAGCTGCGCATTGTCGATGGTGGCGGTCTGCAGCCGGGTCAGCCGTGCATTGGCGACCAGCAGCTCATTGCGCAACTGGCGATTCTCTTCCACCAGGCGGCTGCGGGTAATGGCGTCGTCCTGCATGCGCGTACCAAGGCGCCCCGGCAGCCCCGCCACCCACCACAGCGGCTGGGTCACGACATCGGCGTGCGCCCGTACTTGCGACAGCCAACCCCCACGGTGATCCAGGAAGATCAGCGTGATGGTCAACGCCAAATACGCCAGCAACCGCAAGGTGCTGGCGACTTCGCCCGGACGGGTGGCGACGGGAGGACCTGCGTAGGAGGGCACTGGGAAGCCGTCAGGAGTGAATTCGGCGGCTATGCCGCCTGCGAAGAGTAAAGGGTACAGCCACTGAAACCTGGCGGGAATCGCGCCAATCGCGGTGTCTCGACTGACAGCGCACAACGTGCGCGACTTCCCCGTTCACGGCCCGCGACACGGGCGGCTTTACGGTTTACTCCGGTGCAAAAAACTCGTTGCCGTGCATGTCGACGAGTTCCAGCGCGCGGCCACCGCCGCGGGCCACGCAGGTCAGCGGATCGTCCGCGACCTGCACGTGCAGGCCGGTTTCATCGGAGATCAGCCGATCCAGGTCACGCAACAGAGCGCCGCCGCCGGTCAGCACTATGCCGCGCTCGGCCACGTCAGCGCATAGTTCCGGCGGGGTCTGCTCCAACGCCAGCTTGACCGCGCTGACGATGCCCGACAGCGGCTCGTGCAGCGCTTCCAGCACTTCGTTGGAATTGATCTTGATGACCTTCGGCACGCCCTCGGCCAGGTTGCGGCCGGAGATTTCCATCTCCTGCACTTCCGGTTGCGGGTAGGCGCAGCCGATCTCCAGCTTGATGCGCTCGGCGGTGGCTTCGCCGATCAGCATGCCGTGGTTGCGGCGCACGTAATTGGTGATGGATTCGTCGAAACGGTCGCCGCCAATGCGGACGGATTGCGAGTAGACAATGCCATTCAACGAGATCACGGCCACTTCGGTGGTGCCGCCGCCGATGTCGATCACCATCGAGCCGCGCGCCTCGGTGACCGGCATGCCGGCGCCGATGGCCGCCGCCATGGGTTCCTCGATCAGATAGACGTCGCGGGCGCCTGCCTCTTCAGCCGATTCCTTGATGGCGCGGCGCTCCACCTGGGTTGAGCCAGCCGGCACGCAGACCAGCACACGCGGGCTGGGGCGCAGGAAGCGCGACTTGTGCACCTTCTTGATGAAGTGCTTCAGCATCGCCTCGGTGTAGGTGAAATCGGCGATCACGCCGTCTTTCATGGGGCGGATGGTGGTGATATGGCCGGGAATGCGGCCCAGCATCTGCTTGGCCTCGGCGCCGACCGCCGCCACCGAGCGGGAGCCGCCAATGGCGCGATCCTGGCGTACCGCCACGACCGAGGGTTCGTTCAGCACAATGCCTTGCCCGCGCACATAGATAAGAGTGTTGGCCGTGCCCAGATCGATGGACAGGTCATTGGAGAACATGCCGCGGAGCTTTTTGAACATCGGGGGAATAATCCTGCTGGTGGCGGATCGCCGGAGGAATGGCGATTTTTTGGACAGAAAAAGGGGTCGGTTAGCCTAACAACCCACCCGTGAGCGGGCAAGGAGAAATCTCGTGAAACGCTTTAAAAATGGGGAGTTGCTGCAGCGCCAACCCGAGGGAAGTCAGCCGCCGCCCACAATCACCAAGCGTATTAGAGACCCTTTACTGGAACACCGGGCGTGGGGCACGAGCGTCCGTAGATCAGCAACAGTGTGCGCCTTTATCCGGAAGGAAGAAATCGGCTGGCAAGCGCCCTTCAACTGCGTTTTCCACCGCCGCCGCGACGGCAACATCGCCGTGCCCCTTTGCCGCACCGCCCGCACCCGCTAACCTATTGCGCTGCGGCAACGGGCCGCCTCCCGTGAGCTTCGCCGATGTCCGCACTGATCTGTGGTTCCCTTGCCTACGACACCATCATGGTGTTCCCGGACCAGTTCAAGAACCACATCCTGCCGGACAAGGTGCACATCCTGAATGTGTCGTTCCTGGTCCCGCGCATGCGCCGCGAGTTCGGCGGCTGCGCCGGCAATATCGCCTACAACCTGAAGCTGCTGGGCGGCGATCCCATCCCGATGGCCACGGTGGGGCAGGACTTCGGTCCTTACCGCGAATGGTTCGCCGAGCAGAACATCCGGCTGGACCAGGTGAAGGTGATCGACGAGCTGTTCACACCGCAGGCTTTCATCACCACCGACCACGACAACAACCAGATCACCGCCTTCCATCCTGGCGCGATGATGCGCTCGTACGAGAACCATGTGCGGGATGTCACCGGCGTCACTTTCGGGATCGTCAGCCCGGATGGACGCGAAGGCATGCTGCAGAACGCCGCGGAGTTCGCCGAGGCCGGCATTCCGTTCATCTTCGATCCCGGCCAGGCCATGCCGCTGTTCAATGGCGAGGAACTGCGCCAGTTCATCGAACTGGCGGACTACGTGACCGTCAACGACTACGAATCCAACCTGCTGCAAGAACGCACCGGCTGGAGCGAGGGCGACATCGTGAAGCGGGTGAAGGCCTATATCACCACGCGCGGCCCGCACGGTTCGCAGATCCATACGCCGGAAAAGACCTACGACATCCCGCCGGCGCACGAACGCCGCGTCACCGATCCGACCGGCTGCGGCGATGCCTTCCGCGCGGGGCTGATCTACGGCATTGAGAAAGGCTACGACTGGCTGACGATTGGCCGCATGGGCAATCTGATGGGCGCGCTGAAAGTCGAGCACCCCGGCACCCAGAATCAACGCTTCGACTACAACGAATTCGCCGAACAATTCAAACAGCAGTTCGGTTACGCCTTGTAACTCGGTTTTTCGCACCGTGTAGCGCTTGCTGGTTGTATGTAGGAGCGGCGTCTCGCCGCGAGCTCTTCGCTTCTATCGGTATCTGAAACGAAGAGCTCGCGGCGAGACGCCGCTCCTACCTAATCGTTTTAGTACATTGAGCGCCGCATCCTCACGGCCGTCTTCACATCACGTGCGTCAGCCACAGCACTTCCGGCTGCCCCAATCGTTCGAATTCGTCGTACGGCATGCGCACCACATCGGTGTGGGAACCTGCGTTGAACGCGATCTCTGCCCGTCCGGTCAGGCGCGAATCGACATAGACCTTCATGCCGTAGAGATTGCCGAACGGTGGCATCGCGCCGAGTTCGCAATCTGGAAAGGCGTCGCGAAACTCATCCTCTTGCGCAAGCTCCACCATGCTGCCGCCAAGCGCTCGCGACAGGCGAAGAAGATCGACGCGGTAGGACGCTGGCATCACCATCATCGCAAGCGCGCCATCGATCTTGAGCATTACCGTCTTGGCAAAATGCTGGTGGCCGATGTTCGCCGCAGCCGCGGTTTCCTGCGCGGTGATGGTGTGGTGGTGGGTGAGCGCGGTGTAGTGGCCGTGACGCTCATCTAGAAAGTGGTGCAGTCGTGGCGAAAGCATGGTGACCTCCACAAGACGCTTGCCTGCCGTCCATGAGGCGGCGCGTAACGGATGTAGCAGGCGCGGGCATCCTGCAACGCGCCATTCCCGCGGGGTCACGAAAAGACACGCCGCCGCAAAACCGAGCTTACCGCTGTAGAGAAAACGTAGCGTTATGTTCCGGTAACGGCTTGAAGGCGTACGGCTTCACCGGGTGATGGTTGCGCTGCAACATAACCGCATGTGCAAGCCGGTCCAAATGGGAGCACTATCCGGCGGTCGGCGTGTCCGGCAACCCCCTGGACACCACGGCAACCACATCCACTGACTTAAGGAAGGCTCATGGATATCGTTGGACTGGCAGTCAATGCCATTGCTGGCGCGGTCGGCGGCGGCGCAAGCGGCGCGGCGCTGAAGGAAAAAGGATTGGGTACCGCAGGCAACGTCATCGCCGGATTGGTGGGCGGCGTGGCTGGCGGCGCGCTGATACAGAAACTCGGCTTCCTCGTCACCACCGCGGAATCGTCTGGTTTTGATGTCGCCACCTTGGCAGGACAAGCGGTGGGCGGCGGCGTAGCCGGCGCGATACTGACCGCCATCGTCGGCTTCATCAAGGCATCGGCAAACAAGACGGCTTGATTCGAAGACGCACGTTCGTCTTCCCACGTAGAGCGGAGCTTGCTCCGCTGCTTTTCTCTGGAGATCAAGAGCAGCCGAGCAAGCTCGGCTCTACGACAGCGCGGGCTCTCAATCCCAACCCGGCATCTGCTTACCGTCCAAGCCGCCCGTCTCAAACACCGCTTTGCGGGTGCCGCCGGCCTTTACTGGAAACTCGATTTCCACTGACTGCGTTTTGCGCAGCAGCTTCCATAGTGCTTTCTGATCGGTGATGAACATGGCGATGGCCTCGTCCGTATCCGGCCGCCATGCGTCCATCGATTTCGGTGCGGTGCCGTCGGCCGTCACCTTGACCTTGCAACCACCGGCGCAGCGGAAATCGCCTGCCTGCAACACCAGATAGCCGCTGCGCTCCCACTTGGGATGATCGCGAAACACCAGTTGCACCGGCTTGGCACCGCTGCCATCCACATCCACCGGCTCCTTGCTGTAGATCGTGGCGGAGCGCTGGATGCCGCCATCGGCCGCCACTTGGGCGTAATCCCACAAGGCTTCCAGCCGCCGGCGTTCACGTGCGTCTTCGGCCTTGGCTTTCACTTCTTCCAGGCCCGCTTTGATTCGTTCGGCAGCTTGTGTCTGCGGGTATTGCGACAGCAGCGCGGAACCGTGGATACGCGCCATTTCCCAGTCGTTGGCGGTCCGCGCCTGTTCGTACTGGCGCTCCAACTCGTCGGCCTTCTTCTCTTGCGCCGCCGCTTCAGCGGCGGCTGCGGCGCGTTGCTCGGCTTCACGGTCGCCGCACGCGGCCAGCCCGAATCCAGTCAGCACTATCAGGCAGACCCGCAAGCCAATCGATAACAGGGAAATCTTGTTCATCTCGGAGCTCCTCGTTTGATCAACAGCTCGACCGCGGCCGCCGCGTCATCCGGCTTCTCCATGATCGACATATGTCCGCAGCCATCCAACATCACCTGCAGGGCGTGAGGCATGCGTTCGGCATACAGCGCCATGGCGCTGGGATCGATCACCGCATCCTGCCGGCACCACAGCAACAAGGCCGGCTGACCAATAGCGGACGCCGCCTTGCCTGGCAGGAAACTTTCATCGCTACGGCCGATCCGGTCCAGCACGGATTGCTCGAACGGCGCCTGCCGTGTGCGCCAACCGACCAGCGCCCGCGATATCGGCCACGGCAGAGAAGGTTTGGCCTCGGCATCGTGGAACACCGTATCGAAATAGCGCTTCAACGAGGCGTCATCATGTACCGCGAAAGGGTTTTCGCCGGCCAGCACTTGCTTGCCGAAACGATTGTCCTTGAATCGCACGCCCGCGGCATCGAACAAACCGACGCGCGCGATTTCTCCAGGATGGTCCGCGGCCGTCACGGCGACGATGCCGCCCCCCATCGAATGCCCCAGCAGCACCACGTCGCTGCCGGGCTTGCGGATTTTTTCGACGAACTCGGCCAGCCGTGCACTTTGCGCGTTGAAACCGTAATCCTCTCCGTCCTTGCGTTCGCTCGCACCCCAGCCCGGCAAGTCCGGGACGATCAAGCGATAGTGCCCGCCCAGGCGCTCGGCCATCGGGTACCAGTTTTCCTTGCTGCCGGTGAAACCGTGCACCATGACCAACGTCGGCGCGTCCGGTTTGACCGCTTCGCGCTCGGCATAGGCCCAGCGATGCCCACCCGCTTCCACTTGCTGGGAGGACAAACCGATCCACCAGCGCTGTGCAGCGAACGCACCGCGCACCATCAGCATCGGATCGCGCCACAGCCATACGATCGCGATCAGAAAGAAAACGGCCGCCACGATGGCGACCGTTTTCCTGTTTACTTGCCTGGACGGCATGGCTTACTTGGTTTCCGAAGCCTTGGCCAACAACGCTTCCACCGATGCCGTAGTGATCGGGTGATAGCCTGGCTTGGCGCGCGCGAACGATTCCTTGGCGAACGCCAGTCCATCCGGCGTTTTCACCAGCTCTTCGTAGATCGGCATGATCAATTTGCGCCGGCCGACCCGCTCGATGAATTCAGCGATCGCCGGACGCGCTTCCAGATAGCCGCTGCGAACCGTCAACGGATACCAGCGCATTGCGATCTCGCCGTTCTGGGTGCCGGTGAAGTGATACGCCGCATCCAGCTGCGCCAGCTGCTCCACGGTCAACTTTTCACCCATGCCTTTCAGGAAGTTGACCCATTGCTGGGTCGTCCAATCGGAGGTGAGTTGCGGGTTGGGCAACTTGCCGCTGCCCAGCCAGGCGATGCGGGCAGTGTCGGTCAGTGAGAAGCCGCGCGACTGCGCCTTGGCGGCGAACGCGGGTATGCCCGGCTCATTGAGCCACGCCGTCAGTTCCGCCTCGGTGACCGCGTTCGGATTCTTAGGCAGCAGGTTTTTTCGCAGGTATTCGACGAACTGGTCGGTGTTAACGCTTTGGAACGCGTGATCGTTGAACCAGCCACGCAGGAAAGGATCGAACACCTCACGGCCGAAACGCTCTTCCAGGAACTTCAGGAACCATGCGCCCTTGACGTAGGCGACGCTGCTCAAGGATTCGTCTGGATCGCGGTTGGTCAGCGCCGGCAGCGCCAATGCCTGATCCGCCGGCGACATGTCCTTCACTTCGTTCAGCAGGTCCGCCTGGTCGATCTGGCGTTCCATCTCCGCCATTTCCGTGCCGTACAAGGACTCGGTAATCCGGTCCTGCACGTAGGTGGTGAATCCTTCGTTCAACCAGATGTCCTTCCAACTGGCGTTGGTCACCAGATTGCCGGACCAGCTGTGTGCCAGTTCATGCGCGATCAGCGACACCAGCGACTTGTCGCCGACGATCACTGTAGGCGTGATGAAGCTCAGACGCGGATTCTCCATGCCGCCGAACGGGAATGACGGCGGCAGCACCAGCATGTCGTAGCGCTCCCATCGGTAGGGACCGTACAGCTTTTCGGTGGCGACGATCATCTGCTCGGTGTCTTCGAACTCCTTGGCTGCCTTGTCCACCATGGTCGGTTCCGCCCATACGCCACTGCGCGCGGAAATCGGCTTGAACACCAGGTCGCCCGCGGCGATAGCCAGCAGATACGAAGGAATCGGCTGCGGCATCTTGAACGTGTAGTCGCCGTCGCGGGGCGCGGCCGGGTCGTTGTCGGCGCTCATCAGCACCATCACGTCCGGACGCGAGGTGACGTGCGCGCTATAGGTGAAGCGTACGCTGGGCGTGTCCTGCAACGGCACCCAACTGCGTGCGTGGATCGCCTGCGACTGGCTGAACATGAAAGGCAACTGCTTGCCTTCCGTCATCGTCGGTTCCAGCCACTGCAAACCAGAAGCCTGCGGCGAAGTCTTGTAGGCGACGCGCACGTGCGCGTTCTGATCAGGCGTTTCAATCGTCAGCTTGCTGCCGAAGATCTTGTCGGCCGGCGCCAGCACGTACTGCAGCGGCACCCAGGTGCCGACCTTGTCCTGGCCTTCGACCTTCTCGATGGTGATGTCGCGAGTATCCAGCACCAGCTGCTTGGCTGCCTTGTCCTTCCACTCCAGCGTGTAGAGCGCGGTGCCGCTGAGCTGCTTGTTGTCGAAATCGACTGCCAGATCCAGCGCCAGGTCCTTGATGACGACCTTGCCGGGTTCGGCATAGGAATTTTCGTCGTGGCTGCGCGTCTGCTTGGCGGGGGCCGCTTTGGGAGCGGTAGGTGCCTCAGGGGCGGGGGCGGATTCACGGGAACAACCAGCCGCGACCATGGCGGCGCAAGACAGCATCAACGCTAGGGAACGCATTCGGGGATATCCGGCAATCGGGGGATTGCGGAAGTTTACCGCTCTTTGCTGCCCTTCTCCCTCCGGGAGAAGGTGGCGCGAAGCGACGGATGAGGGCATGGAACGTCCGCTTGCAATAAAGGCAGATGGCAAGTCATTGTCACTCCCTCATCCGCCCTGCGGGCACCCTTCTCCCAGCGGGAGAAGGTAGCTAGACCTTGTAACCCGTATGAATCGCCACAATCCCAGCCGACAGGTTCTTGTAGCTGGCGCGGGCGAAGCCGGCCTCCTGCATCATCGCCTTCAACGCTTCCTGCGGCGGATGCTTGCGGATGCTTTCGGCCAGGTACTGGTAGCTACCGCTGTCCTTGGCGAACAGTTGGCCCAACTTGGGTAGCACCTTGAAGGAATGGAAGTCGTAAAGCGGCTTGAACCACTCAGGCTTCACTTCCGAGAACTCCAGCACACGAGCTTGTCCGCCGACCTTCAGTACGCGCAGCATTTCGCGCAGTGCGGCGTCCTTGTCCGTCACGTTGCGCAGACCGAAGGCGATGGTGACCAGATCGAAGCTGGCGTCCGGGAACGGCAGCGCCTCGGCGTTGCACTGCACATAGTCCAGCCCTGACACCAGACCACGATTGGTCATGCGGTCGCGGCCTACCGACAACATGCCGGCATTGATGTCGCCCAGGACGATCTCGCCCTCATCGCCCACTCGATCCTTCAGCAATGCGGCGATATCGCCGGTGCCACCCGCCAGGTCAAGCACGCGATCGCCGCGCTTGACCTGCGCGGTGCCGACGAAATAGCGCTTCCATATCCGATGAACGCCCATGCTCATCAGGTCGTTCATCAGGTCGTAGTTGCCGGCCACGGACGAGAAGACCTCGCCGACCAGCTTCTGCTTTTCCTTGGCCGGAACGTCGCGGAAACCGAAGTGGGTGGTGCCGGTCTTGTAGGGGGATTCGCTCATGCGGGGGATTATCGCAGAACTGGACCTGGAGACGTTTGACAGCCTGGTGGCCCGGCTCTCTTAGAGCGGAGCTTGCTCCGCTGCTCTTGGTGGGCAAGGAGGCACAGACAAAGCAGCGGAGCAAGCTCCGCTCTACGTGGCAAACTGCCAAAAAAAGGACACCCCATGATCGCCACGCCCGACTACCCCGCCCTGCTGGAAACCGCAATTGCCGAAGCCCGCCAAGGACTGGCCGAAGGCGGCATCCCGATCGGCGCCGCGCTCTACCGCAACGACGGGACCTTGCTGGGCTGCGGTCACAACCGCCGCATCCAGGAAAACGACCCTTCCGTGCATGGTGAAACGGACGCCTTCCGCAAGGCCGGCCGGCAACGCCGCTACCAGGACACCATCATGGTCACCACGCTGGCCCCCTGCTGGTACTGCAGCGGCCTGGTGCGCCAGTTCAACATCGGCACCGTAGTGGTGGGTGAATCGGTCAACTTCCAAGGCGGCGTCCACTGGCTGCGTGAGAATGGCGTCAACGTGATCGACCTGCACAACGAGGAATGCATCGAGATGCTGGGCGACTACATCGCGTCCAATCCGGAGGTATGGAACGAGGACATCGGCGAGGATTAGGACATGCCAGCCCTGACTTTCGTCCCGTGACGTGCACGCCACGTTGCGGCACGATCAGCGCATGCGGCCCTGTCCAAATCCCGAAACCCTTCACCGCGCTGGTGATAGCCTGGCGACCCATCGCCATGAGCAGGCATATGCGGCGTTGGTGGTCGACGGCAGCTATTGGGAAAGCAGCCTCGAAGGGCCGGTGCAGTGTGTTCCCGGGACCTTGCTGCTGCATCCGCATTTTCATGCCCACGGCAACCGCTTCGGCCGACACGGCGCCCGTGTGATCAACCTGCCGCTGCCCGACCGGTTGGTACCGGAGCAGCGCTCCATCTGGCAGGTGGATTGCCTGAAGGAGGCGATCAAGGTATTCGCGAGCGAACCGGATGCATTGCCTGATGTGCTTGCGCGTGCGCAGCCAGCGGCCAGTGAACGAACGGAACACTCCGGCTGGCAGGTGGATTTCATGCAGCAACTGCAGCATTCGGACCTGTCCATTGCGCGGATAGCCCGTCAAGCCGGCGTGTCCGACGCTTACGCCAGTCGTTCGCTGCGCCACTCGCATGGCTTGTCGCCGCAGCTGTTGCGGCGCGAATTGCGGCTGCGGCGCGCGCTGATATTGCTGGGCCAGGATCAGCCGCTTGCCGACATCGCCGCCATCTGCGGCTTCGCCGATCAAAGCCATCTCAGCCGCGTGGTGCGAGCCTGCACCGGACTGCCTCCGGCGCGCCTGAGGCGGCAGGTCAAATCCGTTCAAGACTGGAGCAGCGCCGACGTGGCCTGATATCGCTCAACGACATTGTCGACGAGACGAGACCACCCCATATGCGCTGCCGCACTTACTTCCTCAGCGGATTGCTGGCGACTGCCCTAACCGTGACCCTCTACCCAGCCGCCATCGCCGCCACACCGGCTTCCAGCGCCACGGCCGAACGTGCCATCGGCGAATCGACGAGCGCATTGCTGCAGGGCGATTCGGCCCGTGCGCTGGCCGCGTTGCGGCAGGTGCCGGCGGTGCAGTTCAAAGGCCGCGATGCCGACTATCGCGCCTGCATGTTCGGCCGGTTCGAACGCGCGCAGCCACCATGGTTGGTGTGGGACATCGAGGATCCATTCGTCCGCGAGGTTCTCAACCACTATCAACGCTACTGGTGGCACGCGTTGGCCGCACCCGCGCAGCGCGAATCACGTGCGCAGGAACTACTGATGCAACTGCGCCGATTGCTGGGACCGGCGGCGGACGACACACATGACTTCGATGCGGTAGAGCCGCTGCTGAAAGGCCAGCTGGAGCAGCGCGGCTACCACGCGATACTGGGCCGGACGCCTCCGTTGCGCGAGCTGATGCTGTGGCGGCGCCAGGAAAGCAAGCAATACCAAGTCGAACTGCCGGAAGGCAGCCATCAAGTACGGGTGGAACTGCTGGATGACTTCGTCAGCCGCGGCTGGAGTTCGTACGCACGTTGCCAGCGCGGTTCGGCGGGTGGCTGGGCGACCAATGAAGCCTTGTACGCGGTCGTGCCCTCCTATCGCGATGGCTTGGACAGCGAATCGTTCCGGGTGGTGTTCCTTGGCCATGAAGCGCAGCATTTCGCCGACCAGAACCGGTTTCCGGATATGCCGTCGTGGGAACTGGAGTACCGAGCCAAGCTCGTCGAACTGGCGCAAGCGGTGGAAGTCAGCCGCAAGCGATTGCTTGGTTTCATGGAAGCCCAAAGCGACGACATGGATTCTCCACACACCTATGCCAACAAACGGGTCGTAGCAGATCTGAGCAAGCGGCTCGGCAAATCGCCGGAACTGGCATCCATTCCCGAACTGCAGCAAGCGGCGCGCGAGCAGCTGATAGCCGACACGGCTCGACGCACGGGCCAATAGCACGCTGAATAATGCGACGTCGGACAAGCGAATGTGCCTATCGCCATGTCGCGATCTTCATCCGACCGATTTCGCACGCAAGATAGTTCAGTGAAGCATCGAGCACCAGAAGGAGTTGATGGCCGCCACGTCCTGACGTGGCGGCCAGCCGCACACCGTCTTCATATCCATCGCTGGAAACTCTTGCTTGGCCTGAAATAATTGCACCCTTCGGCCAGGTGCTCCGTAGCGTCCGCGCGGCGATTTACCGAAGATGCCGGCGTCACTTCAATTGGCACAACTCCTGCGTTGGTGATCCGACCTTTGCCACTGCAAGCCAGGAGTCTGATCATGCCTTTGACGCTAAACGATATCGCTGGATGTCCTGTCGACAAACAGAAATTCACCTGGCGCGAACTGGTGCAGCAACCCATCAGCAAACTGGATGATGACGCCTTTACACGCGTGCGCATCATCCTGATGAATGGCCTGGAAGCCGAGGCGTTGCGCTTCCAGCACTCGGCCGCGCGGATGAACGAAGCCCTGCGTGTACCGTTGGCGAAAGTGCGCCGGATAGAGCACCACCAGGCAACGGCCGTGAACTGGCTGATCGGCGCGGATCATTCGCCTTTGGAAACGACGGTCGCCTACGAGCAAGTCGCCATCGAAGTGACCGCCGCCGTTGCCCAGCGCGAGCCCGACCCCTATCTGGCGCAGACGTATCGCTTCGGCCTGCTGGAAGACTTCGATCACCTGTATCGATATGCCGCCATGCTGGACCGGCTGGAAGGCAAGGACGCTAACAACATCCTGCAGTGCTACACCGACATCCTGCCCGGGAGACCGACGGTGGTGGAGCATCGCGCGCCAGAAGACGACCTGCGCACGCCTTTCGACGCCAAGACAGCCGCGCCGCTGTCCAAGCTGCATGCTTTGACCATCATGGCCGGCGAGCAGCAGACCCACAATTACTACATGAATATCGGACCGCTGTTCACCGAACCGCTGGCGCGATTGCTGTACGCCGAGATTGCATCCATCGAAGAGCAGCACGTCACCCAGTACGAATCCATCATCGACCCCAACCAAACCTGGCTGGAGCAATGGTTGATGCACGAACTGATGGAGGTCTACAACTACTACGGCTGCGTGCAGCAGGAATCGCAGCTGCGCATCAAGGCGTTGTGGGAGCGTTTCCTGGACTACGAACTTGGCCAGTTGAAGTTCGTGATGGAGCTGTTCAAGGAACACGAGCGGCGCGACCCGATGGAAATCCTGCCAGAACGTCTCCCGGATCCTATTCCTTTTGCCAGCCAGCGCGACTTCGTCCGCGAAACCTTGCTGCGGGAAGTAGATCTGCGGGCGCGAGGCGAAGAATACGTGGATGTCGAATCGGAAGGCGAAGCCTCGCGACAGTATCGTGAGCGCATGAATTCCGAAGGCTCCCCCAGCGAAGCAGTCGCCGAGGGCTACCGTTGGCACCCGGGCACCGAGCTCAGTCGCGCCGCTTGAACACTTCCTTCACGCTCTTTGAAAGCATCTCCCTTGAACATACTTTCTTGAGCATGCCTCAAAGCGCGCCACCTAGACAGGAGCGACCATGCAACCGCAAATCACCCTTGGCAGTAACCGCACCGGCTTGAAAGCTTCCCCCATCGATTCGGACGAACTGCTCGAAGCGCTCTCGCTTCAGGAAACCACTCCCTCTCCGGAAACCAGCGCCGACACCATCCGCACCGCTTATCTGCATGAGGCGGAAGCCGTGGGCTCGATGCCCGCGCCCACCACGGCGAAGGGCGTCGTCGGTTCGGTGGCGCAGACACTGACAGGAAAGCGCCTGCATATCTTCCTGGACAAGTTGGGGGAACGGGCCGCCTATGAGCGCTCGGGAACCCGGCTCTACGACCAGATGCTGCGGCGAGCGGTGGAGTTCGATCTGCCCGAAGGCATGACGCTGAGCCGCCTGCAGGAAATCCGCGACGAAGAAGCGCAGCATTTCTTGCTGGTCAGCGAAGCGATCGAGCAACTGGGCGGCGATCCCACCACCCAGACGCCATGCGCCGACGTCTCCGCTGTGCAGGGAATGGGATTGATGCAGGCCATGTCCGATCCGCGCATCACGCTGGCTCAGGCCCTGCAGACCTTGTTGGCGGCGGAGCTGATCGACAACGCGTCGTGGGAGTTACTGATCGAATTGGCTGAAGAATTCAGGCAGGACGAATTGCGCGATCGCTTCCAGGCCGCTCTGGCGGCTGAAGAAAAGCACTTGGAGCGGGTACGAACGTGGCTGCGTGGAGCGGTGGAAATGGAGGCCTCCGTTTCCTCCACGCATTGATGATGGCAACAACAGATCGCCATGAAACAGAAAGAATAGAAGAGATCGCCGCCTTATCAGGAACTGGGGGCGGCGGTCCTACCGGAACGTTCTGCGCCACGACTGTGATCGGCATACCGAAGGCATCGTCTTCTGGTCTGCGCGATGTGCCACCGTGGCTGCAGGATTGGATGGGCATTGCGATACCGCTGACTGAAGCGGCCATCATCCTGGTGCTGGCATGGCTGCTGAATCAACTGCTGCGTCGGTTGTTCTCGCGCCTGTGCGATCGCTACGCCCTGCCGCCGGAGATGGCCATCGGCGCACGGCGAATCCTCGGCTTCGTCGCGTACGGTGCCGCGATACTACTCATACTGGAACGATGGGGAGTGTCCGGTTCGGTCCTTTGGACCGCACTGACCGGCTTCACCGCCGTGGCAGCGGTAGCATTCTTCGCTGCGTGGAGCGTGCTCTCCAACATTTTCTGCACGCTACTCATCCTGACCACGCGGCCATTCCGGCTCCACGATCACATTGAACTCGTGGATAACGGCGACAAACCCGGATTGAAGGGACGCGTGGTCGACATCAATCTCATCTACACCACCTTGCAGGAAACCAATGGCAACGGTGAAGACACGGTATTGCAGATTCCCAACAGCCAGTTCTTCCAACGCAGCACAAGACGCTGGCGCAGTGATCCGGGACCGACCGCGTGATGGCTCGGAAAGCGTCCTACTTCGATCATGATCTCCCAGGTGATCTTGTAGGAGCGCCGTCCCGGCGCGAGCTCTTCGCTTCCACCGCGATGTGACGAGAGAGCTCGCGGCGAGACGCTGCTCCGCGCCTCGATAGCCGCTCAGCGCGCGCAACCCAGAGCGCGCCGCAGCACGTCCAATTGGCGAACGGCGGGCTTCGATTTTCGGCTTTTGCTTGATCTGACAGGAAGAGCTCGCGGCGGGACGCCGCTCCGCGCCTCGATAGCCCATCAGGGCGCGCAACCCTGAGCGCGCCGCAGCGCGTCCAATTGGCGAACGGCGGGCTTCGATTTTCGGCTTTTGCTTGATCTGACGGAAAGAGCTCGCGGCGGGGCGCCGCTCCTACAAAAAGCGAACGCTCCTACAAAGGCGCAAAAAAAACCCGCCTGACGGCGGGCTCTTTTGGGGCGTGCCTTACAGGATATAGCGACTCAAATCCGGATCTTTCACCAGCTCGCCCAGATGCGAATCGACATAGTCGCGATCGATGCTGACCGCTTGACCATCGCGGTCGGGAGCTTCATAGCTCAGCGTATCCAGCAATCGTTCGAGCACCGTATGCAGTCGACGGGCGCCGATATTTTCCTGGCGCTCGTTGACTTGCGCGGCGATCTCAGCCAGGCGGTCGACGGCGTCGGTCGAGAATTCCAGCTCGACGCCTTCGGTCTTCATCAGTTCGACATATTGCTTGGTCAGCGCGGCCTTGGGCTCGGTCAGGATGCGGATGAAATCGTCCTTCGACAGGGCACCCAGTTCGACACGAATGGGGAAACGGCCCTGCAATTCCGGGATCAGATCGCTGGGCTTGGCCAGGTGGAACGCACCGGAAGCGATGAACAGGATGTGGTCCGTCTTGACCGTGCCGTACTTGGTGCTGACGTTGCTGCCTTCCACGAGTGGTAGCAGATCGCGTTGCACGCCTTCGCTACTGACATCGCCACCACCGATGTTATCGCCGCGCTTGGCGACCTTGTCGATCTCATCGATGAAGACGATGCCGTTCTGCTCGCAGGCGTCGATAGCTGCGCTACGGATATCATCTTCATTGACCAGCTTTCCGGCTTCTTCTTCGATCAGCTGCGGGCGCGCGGCTTTGATCGTCACCGTGCGCTTGTGCGACTTGGCGCCACCCAGATTGGAGAACATCTGCCGTAGCTGCTGCCCCATCTCCTCCATGCCTGGCGGCGTCATGATGTCCACGCCGACGTTGACGGCAAGTTCCAGTTCGATCTCGCGTTCGTCCAGCTCGCCGGCACGCAGCATCTTGCGGAACTTGATGCGGGTTTCGTTGTCTTGCGCGGAAGGCTCGTTGCGCGCAACTTCGGGATCGAAACCAATACCGGTACTGCGGCGCGGCAGCAGCGCATCCAGGATGCGTTCTTCAGCGCGTTCCTCGGCCTGGGTGCGCACGCGCGCCTTGGCTTGTTCGCGATACATCTTGACGGCGGTATCGGCCAGATCGCGAACGATCTGCTCGACATCCTTGCCCACATAGCCGACTTCGGTGAAGCGCGTGGCTTCCACCTTCACGAACGGCGCATTGGCCAAGGTCGCCAGGCGGCGTGCGATCTCGGTCTTGCCGACGCCGGTGGGACCGATCAGCAGGATGTTCTTGGGCATCACTTCGTTGCGCAGGTCTTCCGGCAACTGCATGCGGCGCCAACGGTTGCGCAGCGCAATGGCGACCGCGCGCTTGGCGGCGTGCTGGCCAACGATATGGCGGTCGAGTTCCTGCACGATCTCGCGCGGGGTCATGGTGCTGTTGGTGTTTTTATGGTCGGTCATGGGGCGGGAATGGAGAATCGAGAATGGGGAATCGAGAGGGAAGGCGGACGGACCGAGGAGCGGGTAGAGAAGGACAGGAATCGCTTTGACGATCCTCCATTCCCCATTCCCGATTCACAGTTCCTCCACCACCACATTGCGATTGGTATAGATGCAGATATCGCCGGCGATCTTGAGCGCTTCGACGGCTATCGATTTGGCATCCATCTCGGTATGCGCCAACAGCGCGCGGGCGGCGGATAGTGCGAACGAACCACCGGAACCAATGGCGATGATGCCGTCCTCCGGTTCAATCACATCGCCGGTACCGCTGATGACCAGCGAAGTTTCCTTGTCGGCGACAGCCAGCAGCGCCTCCAGCTTGCCCAGACGGCGTTCGGTACGCCAGTCCTTGGCCAGTTCCACTGCTGCGCGTTGCAGCTGGCCATGTTTTTCAAGCTTGGCTTCGAATAGTTCGAACAACGTGAAGGCGTCCGCGGCGGCACCGGCGAAGCCCGCCAGCACCTGGCTGTCGCGGCCCAGGCGGCGCACCTTGCGGGCGTTGCCTTTCATCACGGTATTGCCCAGCGTGACTTGTCCATCGCCAGCTACGGCAACGTGGCCATTGCGACGAACGGAAATAATGGTGGTGGCGTGGAAAACGTTGGGATTCTGGCTGGGGTCCATGCGGCCTCCGGGGTGTTCCCAATGAAGTGGGGACGGCCACGGATGGTTCAAGCATGACTTTGGGAACCCCGACCAACGCCGTACACGTAGGAGCGCCGTCTCGGCGCGAGCTCTTTGCTTCGCCATGATCTGACAGAAAGAGCTCGCGGCGGGGACGCCGCTCCGCGCCCCGGTAGTTCCCCAATGCGCGCGACCACAAACGCGCCGCAGCGCGTCCGGATGGCGAACAAGCTTTTCGCTTTTATCGTGATCTGATGGGAAGAGCTCGCGGCGGGACGCCGCTTCGCGCCCCGATAGTTCCCCAATGCGCGCGATCACGAACGCGCCGCAGCGCGCCCAGACGGCGAACAAGCTTTCCGCTTCTATCGCAACCTGACAGGAAGAGCTCGCGGCGGGACGCCGCTCCTACAGTCGGTCTCGGGATCACGTCTTCCGCTTGGCGCGCGGATGGGCGGCGTCGTAGACCTTGGCCAGATGCTGGAAATCCAGGTGGGTGTAGATCTGCGTGGTGGCAATGTCGGCATGGCCCAGCAATTCCTGCACACCACGAAGATCGCCGGAGGACTCCAGGATATGA
Source organism: Pseudoxanthomonas sp. CCNWLY206-1 (assembly GCF_039710385.1). Classification (NCBI taxonomy): domain Bacteria; kingdom Pseudomonadati; phylum Pseudomonadota; class Gammaproteobacteria; order Lysobacterales; family Lysobacteraceae; genus Pseudoxanthomonas; species Pseudoxanthomonas sp. CCNWLY206-1. The sequence goes on from NZ_JBDKXI010000008.1 coordinate 199,299, forward strand.
CTGGCGAAACTGTGGCGCAGCATATGCGGATGCACGTGTTTGAACAGGCCCTGCCGCTGCGCCAACTGCTTCAACCGTATCTGCACGGCACGCTGCGAGATGGGACCGCCAGCGCGGCCGGGGAAAACGGGAGAGTCGCTGGTTGCTTTCTGATCGGTTCGCCATGCGTCCAGCGCGTTGCGGGCATGCGAGCCCACCGGCACTTTGCGCTCTTTGTTGCCCTTGCCCATCACGGTGACAAAACCAGTCACCAGATCCAAGTCGCGCCAGCGCAGGCCGCATAGTTCGCTCAGGCGTAACCCGGAGGAATAGAAAAGCTCCAGCAATGCGCGATCGCGCAAGCCAAGCGGCACGTCGGTAGGCACTTCGACCAAACGCACCGCTTCATCCGCATCCAGCACCTGCGGCAGCTTGCGAGGCGCCTTGGGAGCCCGCAGCCCGGCGGCAGGCGTGGCGGCGATGCGGCCGTGACGCAGCAGCCAGGTGTAGAAACTGCGGCAAGCGGATAAGCGGCGCTGCAAGCTCTTTGGCGACAGTCCGCGACGATGTTCGGCCGCTACAAAAGCGCGGAGTTGCTCGGTGTGCAGTGCGAGCAGGTCCGGGTTATCCAACCGCGCCGTCCATTCCGCCAATGCGGCAAGGTCGCGGCGGTATGCATCGAGCGTGTGAGCGGACATGCGGCGCTCGACCTGCAGATGAGAGAGAAAATCCTCGATCAGCCGTGGCGTTTCAGGCACCGGTGTGAGCTCCGGCACGCTTTTCCCCGTTTTCGCTGGCTTTGTTTTACGGGAGGAGTTCACGGCGGCAGCACATCAGGATGGATGAGCAGGGCTTGCGCCGTACTTCAATCATCGAACCGCTTCAGCGCCACCACCAGCGCCTCGCCCATCATGCGCAGGAACAATGTCCCCATGCCGGGATAAAAGCGGTTGGCGTCATGGCTGCCCACGGCCACCAGACCGACTTCAGGCAAGGGAAGCAATGCGGACGAGGTGACGTCCTCGGCTCGCGAACCGTACAGCAGTGCGTTCTTTTCCGGCTGCAGGCGGCCGCAGATCGGTTCGCCTTCGCGCAGGCAATCACGGAACGGCGCAAGATGCGGGCTGTCCTGAGGAATGGTCTGCAGCCAATCCGCATCCTCAAGTCCTTCGATGCGTTTCAGCAATACGATACTGATGCGGTCGCCATTGAAGTCTTCGGCCAGCGACGCCGCCATGGCGCGCACCGTATCGGCGGCGGTGCGCTGCTTCAGCAGCGACAACGTCAGCTGGTGCGTGCGTACCGCCAGGCGCTCGTTTTCCTGCGCATTGGCGAACAGATCGCTGAGCCGCTTGGAGAGTTCGCGGTTCTTGTCGCGCAGGACCTCCAACTGGTAACTGGCCAGCGACGCGGTGGGGCCTTCGTCGCGCGGTACCACCAGGCTCAAGGCCAGATCGGGGAACTGCTTGAGAATAGTGGGGTGGCGCCGCAGCCAGGCGGCAACTTCATGCGCGCCGAGTTTTTCCTGGCCATTCTTCTCGCGATGATCGCTCACTGTGTCCATTCCCCTTCGAATACGAATGCTGCGGGCCCCGACATGATGACCTGTGCGCTGTCGTCCGGCCAGCGAATGCACAACTCACCTCCGGGCAGCATGATGGTGACGGTGCGATCGATGCGGCCGCGCCTCATCAGCACCGCGGCGGCGGCACACGCGCCGCTGCCGCAGGCCAGGGTCTCGCCGACACCTCGCTCGTAAACCCGCAGGCGGATGCGATCGCGCGCGACCACTTCCGCGAAACCCACGTTGGCCGATTCGGGAAAATGCGCTGATTGCTGCAACGCCGCGCCGTATTCGGCGACCGGCGTTTGCGCCACGGACGGTACTTCGATCACCGCATGCGGATTGCCCATCGACACCGCGCCAAACCGCAGCCGAAGGCCCACGCCCGCAATCGCTTCGTACTCGTCCTGCACGCGACCGAACCCATGCATGGGAATGCGTGCTGGCTCGAAATCCGGCACGCCCATCGCGATCGCGTAACGGTCGCCGTCCAGGCGCTCCACGTCATGGGTCGCCAACGGACTATCCATCTGGAACCGGGTGCCCTGGGCCGTACCGTCGTGCACCAGCCAGGCGGCGATGCAGCGCGCCCCGTTGCCGCATTGCTGCGAAGGCGAGCCATCCGAATTCCAGATGCGATAAGACGCTACGGCACCTTCGCTGCGCGGCGCCTCGATGGTCAGGATCTGATCGCAGCCGACGCCGAAATGACGATCGGCCAGTTGCGCCGCCAAGGTGGCATCGGGCGGCGCCATTCCGCCGCGCAGGTCCAGCACGATGAAGTCGTTACCGGCGCCATGCATCTTGGTGAAGCGCATCGTGATCTACCCGTGTTCGACCGGAACTCAGCGGCCGCCGTCGGTCGCTGGCGGCACCGGCGTTTCGACTGGGGTTTCGATCGGGGTTTCTGCCGGGAGCGTAGCGTCGTCGGCCGGCGGCGTTTCCACTGGGTCCGCGGGCGTCATTTCCTCAGGCGTTTCCTGCTGGTCCGGTGCAGGTTTCTCCGGCATGAAAAGCGGGCCTTTGGCGCCGCAAGCGGAAAGCAGCGCCACAGCGGCGGCGGTCGATACGAAGCGTGCAATTTTGCTCATGCGGCGGAGTATAGCCAGATAGCGATGAATGAGCAGCGGCACCCTGCGGGTGCTTGTCAGGTGCCTGTCATCGGTAAAGCAAAAAAGTGGGAATGGGCAATGGAAGTGGGCGGGCGCAGAAGGAATATGCGCCAGGAAAGTGTCATTCCCCCATTCCCCCATTCCCTATTCCCTATTCCCTATTCCCTATTCCCTATTCCCTATTCCCTATTCCCCGCCCCTGTTCCCCAGGTCGCCTAGGCAGCTCCGGGCGCCGCCACAACCAGGCTGCCACTACCGCCATGCAGGCGATCGGCAACGCTGCCATCCACCAACGGTGCGAACCGACCGACAACATGATCACCAGCAGCACCATAGCGGAGAACAACATGGTCAACGTCGCCGCCCATTTGGCTCGCCGCGACACCGCACCATGCGCCTGCCAATCACGGATCATCGGGCCGAAGCGCTTGTGTGCCAGCAGATACCGGTGCAGGCGCTCAGAGCCGCGAGATGCGGCGAAGGCAGCGATCAGGATGAATACCGTCGTGGGCATGACGGGCAGGAAGATACCGACGATACCCGCCGCGAGACTGCAGTACGCCAACACCAGCCAGGCCCAGCGGTACCGGGAAGGAACGCTTTCCCGGGTCTCGGGCGAAGGTGGGGAGCCGGGTCTGTTTTTCACCCGGACGTTTTACCGCATTCGCTAGAGCGGCGTAAGTCGCGGGTATGAGATGGAGCATTACATCGCTCTTGTAGAGCCGAGCTGCGCCCCGCGATAGCACCGAGCCAGTGGCGATGAGGCCGTCGCAACGGCAGGCCATAACGAAGGGCCGCTTGTAGTAGAGCGGAGCTTGCTCCGCTGCTTTTCGCCACAGGTCATGAATCACCCAGGCGTCAGGAAGAGCAGCGGAGCAAGCTCCGCTCTACGAGAAACGGAGCCACAAGCCCCGCTCAGCAATTCAGCGCTTTGCAGGCTGCTCCGTCACACCCAACTGGTCCAGCACAAAAGCGTAGTACTCGGACATTTCGCGGTAGCGGCGGAAACGGCCGGATTTGCCGCCGTGGCCGGCTTCCATGTTGGTGCGGAACAGTACTGGCAACTTGCCGGTATTCACGTCACGCAGCTTGGCGACGTACTTGGCCGGCTCCCAATACTGCACCTGCGAATCCCACAGGCCGGTGCCGACAAAGATCGCCGGGTAGGCCTGCGGCTTCAAGTTGTCGTAAGGCGAATAGGTAACGATGTAATCGTAGAACGCTTTCTTTTCCGGGTTGCCCCACTCGTCGTATTCATTGGTGGTCAGCGGAATGCTGGGATCCAGCATGGTGGTGACCACGTCGACGAACGGCACCTGCGACACCAGCACGCGATATTTGTCCGGCGCCAGATTGGCGATGGCGCCCATCAGCAATCCACCGGCGCTGCCACCCATTGCCGCCACGCGGTCCGGTGCGGCGTAACCCTGTTTCACTAGCGCGTCAGTGACATCGATGAAATCGTTGAAGGTGTTCTTCTTGTGCAGCAGTTTGCCGTTCTCGTACCAGTCGCGGCCCATCTCCTGTCCACCGCGAATGTGCGCGATGGCGTAGACCATGCCGCGATCCAGCAGACTGACCACGGTGCCGCTGAAGCCGGGATCCATCGACGCGCCATAGCTGCCATAGCCGTATTGCAGCAGCGCGCCCTTGCCGTCCTTCTTGTAACCGTTCTTGTACACCAGCGAGACCGGCACCTGGGTACCGTCGCGTGCTGCAACCCAGACGCGTTCGGTGGTGTATAGCGATGGGTCGTAGCCGATCACGGGATCGCGCTTGAGCAGCTTGCGCTCACCGGTCTGGGTGTTCAGTTCGTACTGGGTGCCCGGCGTGGTCATCGACGTGTAGCTGTAGCGCAGCAATGCGGAGTCCGGTTCCGAATTGACGGCCAGCCCCATCGAATACGCTGGCTCGTCGGCCTTGACGTACTCCTCCTTGCCATCGACGCGGATCAGCCGGATACGCTCCAAGCCATTGGAGCGTTCGCTGACAGCGGTGAAATCGTTGAACAGTTCGAAGCCTTCGATGAAGACCTTGTCGTCGTGCGCCAGCCAATCGGTCCATTGCTCGCGCGAAGTGGCGTCGGAAGGCGCCGTCATCAACTTGAAGTTCTTTGCCAGCTTTTGACCAGTACCGCCCCAATTGGTGCGGATGACCCAACGGCCGTCAAGGTGATCGGCGCTGTATTCCACATCGCGCTGGCGCGGCGCCAGCACGGTGAACACGCCGGGATTCGCGGCCGGCGAGCAGCGCTGCTCGGACGAGACCGTACTTTCCACGCTGATGCAGATGAACTTGTCGTCGCGGGTGCGGCCGATACCCATGTAGAAGCTGTCGTCCTTTTCTTCGTAGACCAATTTGTCTTGCGAAGAGGGCGTGCCCAGCACGTGCGATTTGACTCGCACGGTGAGCAAGGTTTCCGGGTCGTTCTCGACATAGAACAAGGTCTTGTTGTCATCGGCCCAGACCAGATTGGCCGAGACGCCCTTGATCTCGTCCGGGTAGAGCTCGCCGGTCTGCAGGTTCTTGAAGCGGACCACGTACTGGCGGCGGCCCACCGCATCCTCGGCATAGGCCAGGATTTTGTTGTCCTGGGTAACTTCCCAATCGCCGATGTTGTAGTAGCCCTTGTCCTTGGCCAGCGTGTTGACGTTGAGCAGAATCTGCTCGGGCGCTTCCATGCTGCCTTCGCGGCGGGCGTGGATCGGATAGTCCTGGCCGGTTTCAAAGCGGGTGTAATACCACCAGCCACGCTCACGGAAAGGCACGCTCGCGTCGTCCTGCTTGATGCGGCCGACGATCTCGGCATACAGCTGTTCCTGCAAGGGCTTGGTCGGCGCCATCACCGCGTCGACGTATGCGTTCTCCGCGTTCAAGTACGCAAGCATCTCCGGGTTTTCGCGGGCGTCATCGCGCAGCCAGTAGTAGTCATCGGTGCGCTCGGCACCGAAGGGCGCCTTGACCACGTGTGGTTTCTTGGCCACGTCCGGGGGAGCGATGTCGGCGGCGAGTGCGGAGTTGTATGAAACGGTCATCAGGAGGGTCGCTGCAAACAGGAAGGTGGTGGGTTTCATGATTGGGTCCGCGCAGACGGGATGCAATGGTGGGTGGAGCAGGTGGCCCGGGTCATTGCTATCGCGAGCGACCGCACGGCAATGGCGGGCCAAGGCCCGCCCTACGTCCGCTTTCTTATTCGGCCAACTGTTGCCACAGGAAGGTATATGCCAGCGCGCTCATGTGCGCGGCCTGGGCGTTGTTGGCCGCGCCGCCGTGGCCACCTTCGATGTTTTCGTAGTAGCGCACGTCCTTGCCGGCTTCCAGCATCTTGGCCGCCATCTTGCGGGCATGGCCGGGATGCACGCGGTCGTCGCGCGTCGAGGTCATGAACAAGGTGGGCGGATAGGTCTTGCTGTCGTCGAAGAGGTGGTAGGGCGAGAATTTCTGGATGAACGCCCACTCTTCCGGCTTGTCGGGATTGCCGTATTCGGCCATCCACGAAGCACCGGCCAGCAGGTGGCTGTACCGCTTCATGTCCAGCAGCGGCACCTGCACCACGACCGCGCCGAACAATTCCGGGTACTGGACCAGCATGTTGCCGGTCAGCAAACCACCGTTGCTGCCGCCCTGGATACCCAGGTGCTTGGGCGAGGTGATCTTGCGCGCCACCAGGTCCTGCGCGACCGCGGCGAAGTCTTCGTACGCCTTGTGGCGATTGGCCTTCAACGCAGCCTGGTGCCAGCGGGGACCGTATTCGCCGCCACCGCGGATGTTGGCGACCGCATATACGCCGCCCTTCTCCAGCCAGCCTTTGCCGACGCCGCCGGAATAACCGGGTGTCAGCGAGATTTCGAAACCGCCGTAGCCGTACAGCAGCGTCGGCGTGCTGCCGTCGTACTTCAACTCCTTGGGGCGGACCAGGAAGTAAGGAACCTTGGTGCCGTCCTTGCTGGCGGCGAAGTGCTGTTCGATCACCTTGCCGGATGCGTCGAAGAATGCCGGCATGGCCTTGAGTTGTTCCGGCTGCTTGCCGACCTCGGCGAGCGACAACGTGGTCGGTGTCAGGTAGTCGGTCACCGTCAGCCACACCGCATCGCTTTCGTCGGCATCCACTGCGCCCACGCCGATGGTGCCAAAGCTGGGAGCACCCACGAACGCGCTGCTCTTCCAGCCTTTGTCCGTAGGCGTCAGCACGCTCAAGCGGTTCTTGACGTCATCCAGCACGTTCAGAATCAAATGATGGCGCGTCCAGGCGAAGCCGGACAGCGATGTGCTTTCGGTAGGCGCGAACAGCACTTGGAATTCGCGCTTGCCCGCCAGGTAATCGTCGAACTTCGCCGCCAACAGCGAGCCGGCGGGATACGTCTTGCCGCCGACCGTCCAGGAGTCGCGCAGTTCCAACGTCAGCCACTCGCGGTGAACGCCTTTGTTGGCGGAATTGGGGGCGTCGATCTTGACCAGCTTATCGCCGGTCCGCAGATACAACTCATCGTTGTAGAAAGCCAGCGTACGGCTGACAAAATCGCGCTCGAAACCCGGCGTATCGTCGTGATACGCGGCGATATACATATCCTCCGCCGTACCTTCGTACACCGTGGTCGCAGTGGACAGCGGCGTTCCGCGCTTCCATTCCTTGACGATGCGCGGATACCCGGAGCTGGTCATGGTGCCTTCGCCAAAATCGGTGAAGACATAAACGGTATCGGCGTCCTTCCAGCCCAGCGCGCCCTTGGCTTCAGGGCGGTAGAAACCATCCTTCAGGAAAGTCTTGGTGGTCAGGTCGAACTCGCGGGTTTCGTCGGCATCGGCGCCGCCGCGCGACAGCGCGATCAGGCAACGCGTGTAGTCAGGCTTGCGGCAATCCGCGCCGTGCCAGACCCAGTTCTTGCCTTCGGCCGCATTCAGCGCGTCCAGGTCCAGCACGGTTTCCCACTGCGGCTGCGGCTTGCGGTATTCCTCCAGCGTGGTGCGGCGCCAGAGTCCGCGCTCGTGATTCTTGTCTTTCCAGAAGTTGTAGTAGTACTCGCCGATCTTCTCCACGCCGGGGATCTTGGCGTCGGAATCCAAAATGGAGCGAATGTCGCTCTCCAACTGCTTGAACTCGGGCGTGGCGGCTATCTCCGCTTCGGCCTTGGCGTTCTGCGCCTTCACCCAATCCAGCTGCTTCTTGCCCTCGACGTCTTCCAACCAGGCATAAGGATCATTGGCCACAGGGATCTCCTTGGTGATGGCGGTTCCAGTCGCAGTAATGCCGGCGACAGCAAGGCCCGCCATCAGGCAGGCGTGGGCGAGTTTGGGCATTGAGTAGCGACTCCAAAGCGTGCAGTGTGATCCCTCAACGCTAGCACAAGCCCCGAAGCACACTCCCCTGCCGAAGGTCAGGCAGCCTGCGTACGCTGCCTCCATGCGGGCCGCGCGCAACGCCGCGCCTGGCTGCGGAAACGGCGGCGCCGGGATGGCCGCAGCACGGAATCCCGCGACGCCGGCCAAACAGGCAAGCGAAATCGATGCATCGCCCACCACGCCGACAATGGCATGCCGACCAGCCACATCGGCATCCAGCCGAGCCAATCGCTATGGCCGCGCGCGGCGGGCAACAGCACCACCAGGGCCAGTCCGATCACTGTCGCCTGTCGCAAAGCACGCTCCAGGGCGGGATAGGCCTGCACGGGCGAAAGCGACTGAGGCGGTTGGCGAGAGATGAAATTCGGCATGCTGGCGGCTCCGGTTGGCGAGCCCAGAGACTGACCGCTGGCCATCTCAGGCACTGCGACGCCGCGGACATCGTGCGGTCCGTGCCGTCACGCGGAACTGCGGAACAGTGCCTTCAAACCGTCGTCACGGCGGTAATACCATGGTCGACGCAACATCGTGGAGGTAGAGTCCCACTTTGCCTGGAGCCCCGAATGACCTTGACGCGCCGCCTTCGTGTCGTGCTGATCGGAACATTGATCGCCATCACAACGGCGTGCGCCACCGGTTCTGTCGACAGAACCGAAGCGGACGCCGTCAACCTGCCGCGCTTCATGGGCGCCTGGCATGTGATCGCTCACATCCCCTACTTCGCCGAACGCGGCCATGTGGCCAGCCGCAACGAATACACGTTGCGCGAGGACGGCAAGATCGGGGTGCGCTACGTCTATCAGGAAGGCTTCGGCCAACCTGTCGATAGCGTGGAGTCGCGAGCGTCGGTGAAGGCCGGCACAGGTAACCGCCGCTGGACGGTCTGGTTCTTCGGTGTGGTGCCTACCCGGTTCCGCATCCTGGAAGTGGCGCCCGACTACTCCTGGGCACTGATCGACTTTCCCGAGCGCGACCTGGCGTGGATCTTCGGCCGCACCCCGGTCATGGACGATCAGCTGTACGACACGCTGGTCAAGAAGATGCGCGACTACGGCGTCAATGCGCGCCAGCTGGAACGCGTGCCGCAACTGCCGGAGCAGTTGGGCAAGCCGGGATTCGCGGAACCCAAGGAGCCGTAGGTTGGCCCTAAGTGACCGACGCGACGCACAGGTCCCATTGTGCGGCGCTTCTTTGAACGTCGCTGGGTCCCGGCGTGCGCCGGGATGACGGAGAATGTGTTGTAGCTTCCTGCCGATACGGCGTCGACAACGAACCCTTCGCGTCGGGCGCGTGGCCCGACTTACCGCGCGTAATTGGACAGTGCCAGCTCCAGTAGCGATTTGGCTTGTTCGCGCAGCACCGGCGGGTCGACGATCTCCGCGTCGGCGCCGTAATGCAGGATGTCCATCAGCAACTCGCGGGAGACGCTGTAGGGGATCTTCAGCTCATAACGGCCGTCCGGCAGGTGCCGGCCTTGCTGTTTGGAATGCCACTGCTCGTCCGCCACCCAGCGCGCGGCCTTGGGACTGAACATGATGGTGGCCCAGCCCTTCGGTTCGCCCGAAAAAATACCGTAGCTGGAGGTCAGATGCTGATTCAATTCGGTATCGGGTACATCCTGGGCGGGCTCGTCGGACAAGCGCGCATTGCCGATGCGGTCGACGGCAAAGCTGCGCAGCGCCTTGCGCTCGTGATCCCAGGCGTCGAGATACCAGTTGTCGCGGTAGTGCGTGATGCGCTGCGGAGATACGGTGCGGCGGGTGCGTTCGTCGGTCGAACGCGCCCGGTATTCGAATTGCAGCTGTTTGCGCTCCAGGACGCCGGAAGCGACCATGCGGAAGCTGGCTTCGTCCAGCTTGCGGCCACGGTGGGGAATGACCCGCACGCGCTCCACCGGCCATTGCGCCACACCCGCATGGTCGGCCAACAGGCCTTCGATGCGTTTCTGCAACGGGGCGAGCGCGCCTGAGAGCACGCCGCCGCCGGTACGCACCAGCAGCTGCTGCGCAGCCAGCAACGCGTACAACTCTTCCGAACTCAACCACAGCCCGGGCAATTCGAACCGCTCGCTTTCGCCAGCGTGATAGCGGAAACCTGCTTCGCCATCGCCTTCCAGCGGCGCCATCAAGGCATCGCGCAGGTAAGCCAGATCGCGGTAGACCGTGGCGCGCGAGCAGCCCAGTTCTTCCTGCAATCGCTTTACCGTCACCGGGTAGCGTGCGGCTTTCAGGATGCGGTGCAGTGCGGTGATGCGTTCGATCTTGTCCATGGGCGGATTGGGTCTGTCGTCAATTGGGTAGTCGTCCGCGCCGTGCCGCCGCGCGTTCAACGCAAGGAAGAGCGAGGAAGTGTATGCCGATACACGCCTGAGCGATGACGCTGCGTCGGGCGTTCGGCCGCGCGGCGCGGACGGCTACTCAATGATTGACACGTCCTGGGGCCGAGGCGTGGCCGTTTTCATCGCCGGATTGACGTTGGTATCGGTGAACGCCCCGCCGCGCCAGGCGGCCGGGGCCCGTGCGGTGCCTGGCGGTCGGCGCGGCGTCTTCGCCGTTCCCTGCCCTCAACGCGCGGACCCCGGCCGCCTGTGCTGCCGGCCCTGCGCAGACCGTTGCTGCTTCCCGCCAGGAGCGCCTCATGTTGCCCAGATGGCTCGTGCTGACCTGTCTTTTCCCGGCGCTTATTTTCCCGGCCTTGATCTCCTGCAAACCTCAGGGGCCGCAGGAAACCCCAGGCACGGCGCCGACATCCGCGACGCCTGCCGCGGCCGGTTCGGCGATCCCCACGGCCAATGCGGCGCAGGAGGTGAAGGATTCCATGGACAAGTTCATGGCGGCCCGTAGCTTCCACGCCACCATGACCATGAAGGGTGGGCCACAACCCATCGCGACCGAGATGGATTTCGTGGCGCCGGACCGTTACCGCATCCGGATCGCCACCGGCACCCAGATCGTGGTCGGGGATACCTTGTTCATGGACGCTGGCGGCCGGCGCAGCCGGGTACCGTTGCCCGCCGGCACGCTGACCCAATGGCGGGACCCGCTGAATATCCAGAAACATCAGGAAGGTCTTTCGGCGGAACGGGAAGGCCGCGACCTTATCGGCGGCTCGCCGGCGACGCGTTATCGCGTCCGGCACACCCAGCCCGAGCCGTTGGAGTTCACGTACTGGATCGGCCGCGACGGCAGGCCGCTACAGCTTCGCCATTCCGGCGTTTCCCGTGACGGCAATCCCTACACCATCACCCAGGTTTATTCGCGCTATGACGATCCGGCGATCGTCATTGAAGCTCCGTAGGGCCTAGCGAAACGCGCTGATTTCCGGTGCCCGTCGCCGCACAAAGCGGGCGCTTCGCTGCATATACGACGGCGCCTTATTCGCGCGTTGCTAAAACCCACCGTCCGTTCCGGCTGTGTCGTGATCACATCTAGCGATCGTATCTGTCATCTGTCTTTGGCAGAATCCAGCACAGCATCCTGAATCCAAACAGTCACTTGGGTTGAAGGTATGTGACTTTGCCGATACCCTGTAATCGTTTCCAGCTCTAATAGAACGGATGCTGTCGCGCAATCCGAGGCCCCCGCATGCCCCGCTTCCTCCCCCTAATCGCCCTCACCACCGCCCTGGCAACGCTGACTCCTGCCGCCCGTGCGCAGGACGAAAGCCCGAATACGAAACAGACCGCGCCGGTGGCGGAGAAGACTTTCGCCAAGACGATCGCCGCCACGCCCAAGCGCACTGCGCCGCTGGTCACCGAGACACCGGTACCAAACACCACGGTCGCCGCGCCAGCACCCAAATTATCGGGAGGCGGCGAATTGGGCTATGCCGCCACCAACGGCAACAGCAACACCGAAAGCCTCAATGGCCGGCTGGATGTGACCTATTCCGACGGCGTCTGGAGGCACAGCGCCAACCTGTTCGGCCTGCGCTCCCGGTCCGAATACATGGATGACGATAACGGCGGCGTCCAGCGCAAGACCCGCACCACCGCCAACCGCTACACCTTTGGCGCCAACAGCGGCTACAAGATGGACGAACGCGGCACCATCAACACCTCGCTGCGCTTGGAAGAGGACGATTTCGGCACCTACAGCCGCCAGCAGTCGCTCAGCCTCAGCTACGGCAACCGCGTGATAGACAACGAACGTGCACAGCTGGATCTGCAGTTCGGCCCCGGTTACCGCCGCGCGCATGACGTTCTGGAGGATCGCAACGAAGCCAGCGTGATCGGCCGCGGGCTGGTCGATCTGCGTTATTCGCTGACCGACAATACCGACATCGTCAACAAACTGCTGGTTGAATCCGGCGAATACAACACCTTCGCGCAGAACGACCTGGGGATTTCGGTGACGATGAATTCGCACCTGGCGCTCAAGGCCGGCTGGCAGGCGCGTCACAACAGCGATGTCTCACCCGATCTCAAGAAGACCGACACGCTGACCACGATGAACGTGGTTTATAAGTTCAAGTGAGTCGGGAATCGGGAATCGGGAATCGGGAATCGAAAAAGGCTCTCGCCCCGCCTTCCCCTTTTGCAACGGGGGATGACCCGCCATTCGGCGGTTGTAAAGCATTTGAGGGGGATTTGCTGTTGCTCTTAAAGAACAAACCCGGAGCCCCCCTGACCAGCCATTCGGCTGTTGAGAAGCGCTTAAAAAGGGGCAAAAGCAAAGTGCTTTTTCCCGCTTGCCGCTAAAGACCGCTCAACAACTCTCCCGCGCCTTGCGCCAGCAATCGCGTCGCCAACGCTTCTCCCAAGGCTTGCGGCGCATTGGCAGCACCTTCTTTATCAGCCCGCACCAATCTGCCATCGGCGGCGGAGCCCACCAGCCCTGACAAATGCAGACGGGTTTCCCGCAGCTCGGCGTACGCCGCCACGGGCACATGACAGCTGCCGTGCAAGGCGCGATTCATGGCGCGCTCCGCTTCCACGCAGCAGCGGGTGGGTGCATGATCCAGCGCCGTCAGCCGAGCGGCCGTAGCGGGATCATCGGCACGGCATTCCACTGCGATGGCGCCTTGTGCCGGTGCCGGCAGCCACTGAGGGGCCGCCAGCCGCGTGCGGATACGTCCTTCGAAACCCAGTCGCTGCAGGCCCGCGCAGGCCAACACGATGGCGTCGTACTCGCCGGCATCCAGCCGCGCCAATCGTGTATTGACGTTGCCGCGCAGATCCAGCAACTGAAGGTCCGGGCGCCGCGCGCGCAGTTGCGCTTGCCGCCGCAGCGACGAAGTACCCACGCGGGCACCCATCGGCAATGCATCGATATCGGAATGGGTCGAAGAGACGAAAGCATCGGCCGGGTCGGCCCGCGACAGGATGGCCGGGAGCGCGAAAGGCGCTTCCAGATCCATCGGCACATCTTTGAGCGAATGCACCGCACAATCGGCTTCACCGCGCAGCATCGCCACTTCCAACTCCTTCAGGAACAAGCCCTTGCCGCCAATGGCGGCCAGCGACCGGTCCAGCACCTCATCCCCGCGCGTGCTCATCGGCACCAGCACCACCTCCAACCCAGGGTGCGCGGCACGCAGCCGATCGGCGACGTGCTCGCTTTGCCAAAGGGCCAGCGGACTTTTACGGGTGGCGATGCGCAAAGGTGTCATGCGGCCATTATCCCGCATAAGTCCCTTCGTAGAGCGGAGCGCGCCCCGCGATAACATCGAGTCGATGGCAACAAGGCCGTCGCAACGGCAAGCGGTAGCGAATGGCCCTGAAGACGCCTCGTAGAGCGGAGTTTGCTCCGCTGCTCTTCGATTCTGTGCAAAAAGCTTAAAAGCAGCGGAGCAAGCTCCGCTCTACGGGGATGCCGAACTCAGAGGTTCTTCACCGTTTCACGCAAGCCCGCCACGCAGCGGCGGCTGACTTCCAGCGGCTCCTTGCCGTGGCGCAGGATCGCCTGCACGTGGCCGTCGCCGACGCGCCTGAGTTCGACCAGTTCATGCCGCGCGACCAGGCAATTGCGGTGGATGCGCACGAAGCGGCCCGTGAACTCTTCTTCCAGCGACTTCAACGATTCTTCGATCAGGTCTTCGCCGCGCACGTGGTGCACCACCACGTATTTTTCTTCCGCCTGCAGGTAGTGCACCTCTTCGATCGGAATCAGGCGCAGGCTCCCGCGCAGGCGTGCGCACAGATGCGTGCGCGCCGGGCGGTTGCTGGTATCCACCGGTGCCTGGTTGCCGCGCCCCGCGACGAAAGTGCGTGCGCGTTCGAGCGCCACCGCCAGCCGTTCGGGACGGATTGGTTTCATCAGGTAGTCAATCGCAGCCGCTTCGAACGCCAACAACGCATGCTCGTCATAGGCGGTGCAGAACACCACCGCTGGGCGCGGGTCGAATGCCGACAGATGGCGTGCGGTTTCCAACCCGTCGACGCCCGGCATGGCGATATCCAGCAACACCAGGTCAGGGCGATGCTCCGCGCAGGCCCGCAGCGCTTCCAGCCCGCTATCGGCCTCGGCCACGACTTCCACCCCGGCATGCTCGGCTAGCAGCGACCGCAATCGCTCGCGGGCCAGCGATTCGTCGTCTGCGATGACCACTTTCATGTGGGCATACCTAGGGCTTGTTAACGCTATTGGGATAGGCCACGTTGCTTCCCCGCCGCGCCAGGAGCTTGTTCGTGGCGTAGCGACTGGCCGGCCGCCTGTTCAACCAGCGCGTGGGCTCTTGGAAAGGCGACCCCTGGCGCGGCGGGGAAGCAACCCGGAAGGCCACAAGCCAGTGCGCACGGGACAGCGTCATCACTCGGGCATGTATCGACATACATTTCCTCCTTCTTCCTTGCCTCGCACGCACTGGCTTGCGGCGCGACCCATCCCAATAGCGTTAACAAGCCCCAGATGAACGGATCCACGTTCCTGGCGCATAGTAGCCGCCAGGGCGGCTATCGTCATCCGGCCGGGACTCTCAACCGGTCACAACGCAAAACGCCGCCCCATCCAGTCACCCAGATCACGGATTTCTTCCGCGCAGACCTGGTGCGCCATGGGATAACGGTGCCAATCCACGGCGAAACCGAGCCCCTTCAGCACTTGCACGCTGCGCTCGGCATAAACCAACGGAATCACCGGATCTCCTTCGCCATGGGCCATGAAGATGGGCTGGCGGACCGCGGTTTCGGCCAAAGCGCCCGCCGCCTGTTCCGCGCCGGGCAAGTAGGTGGAAAGCGCAATCAGCCCACCCAACGGCTGGCTCCGCCGCAGGCCCGCCGCCAATGCAATCGCGCCGCCTTGCGAAAAACCGGCCAATAACAGCCTTTCGGGAGCGATGCCTCGCGCCTGCTCACGGGCAATCAATGCGTCTACCTGGGCGATGGATTGCGTCACGCCTTCGCTATCGGCACGGTTAGGGAAATCCATGCCCACGATGTCGTACCACGCGCGCATGCGCATGCCGTTGTTGATGGTGACCGCCCGCACCGGCGCGTGAGGGAATACAAAGCGCAAGGCAGGCCAATCCGGCCGCACCAGCTCCGGCACGATAGGCGCGAAATCGTGGCCATCGGCGCCCAGGCCATGCAGCCACAGCACCGACCACTCCGGCGAAGGCCCTGTTTCGGTTTCCAGCGCGTCCAACACATCAGCAGAAATATCG
Source organism: Pseudoxanthomonas sp. CCNWLY206-1 (assembly GCF_039710385.1). Lineage (NCBI taxonomy): Bacteria > Pseudomonadati > Pseudomonadota > Gammaproteobacteria > Lysobacterales > Lysobacteraceae > Pseudoxanthomonas > Pseudoxanthomonas sp. CCNWLY206-1. The sequence continues at coordinate 214,896 of NZ_JBDKXI010000008.1, forward strand.
TTCATGCCGGCATTGTCGCCGCAGAAGGCGGCAGACACCAAACCAAGACGCCAACCTGCGTCCGGCTTTTGCGTATTTGGCCGTTGTGCCTGCCTCAGTTCGGCAACCGGAACAATACGGTGCGCCGGGAAGCATGTGCCTGGCCGGTGGCTTCAAAGCGCCATCGCGATGCCACCGCGATGGCGGAGTTGTCGAACATGCCCGCAGGACTGGACGACAACAACTGCACGTTGCGAACGCTACCGTCAGGCTGGATGGTGAAAGCGACTTCTGCCTGTCCTTCCACTTTTCCGCGCAAAGCAGGCAGCGGATAACGTGGAGACGCATCTTGCAGCAATCGCGGTGTGCGAACAGCAGCTGCGCGCGCGGGTGGGGAGACCGTGCTGGCGATGGCGACGCTCGCGGGCTCGGTTTCGGTGGTGGGCGGCATGGTGACGGCGGGGGCAGGTGCTGTCGGTAAGGGAACGGGTTCGGCGCTCGCTACAAGCGGGGAAGCCGGCTGTGCGGCGGATGCCGATGTGCCGGAAGATACCGGCTGCGTTGTCGATCCAGCTTCGGCCAGTTGCCCGGCCGCTCCTGCGGCCTGCTCGGCCTCACGTGCCTTGCGCTCCTGCGCTCCGCGCAGCGCCAGCCGCAGACGCCGTAGCGCCGGCGCATCGGGCTCAACCTGCACGATGAGAGTGAGCAGACGATCGGACTCGGCGATATCCATCCGCTCCAGCGCCTGTTCCGCAGCGATCAACAGATAGGGTTGCAGTTCCACCAATGCACTCCGCACATCGGCATCGCTTGGCTGTTGTCGGCGCGCCGCCAGGAAATACTCCACGGCGTTGTCGCCAGCGGGTGCATACACGCGCTGTTCGCGAACGGCCTGCGCAGCACGTTGCCGCAGTTCTTCCACCGTCCCCTTCACCTGCGATGCTTCGACTTGCGGCGCTTCGACCTGAGGTGTATCCGTCACGGTTTGGCCAAGGTCAAAATCGGAAGGTGATGATGGTGATGATGGTTGGCACGCGGCCAACGCCAGCGTCACCACCAGCGATCCACAACGCGAAACGAACTTCATGAAATGTGCTACCCCAGTTGATTCGAAATGAAGCCGGCCGGAGATGACCGAATCAATTCCTCACCTTGCCCGTCTGGCCTAACGCAACACGCCAAACAATCAAAAATGGCGAGCAGTAGTGCCGCATTTGTAAAGCGGCAGGCAGGCTAATCCGGATTGATGACACTGCGGCGTCACGGCGCCCGTCTGGATTGCGACGACATCCGCACATCGCGCACGCAGGCCACACGATTCATGTAAACGAAAGATAGCGGTAACACGCATTTCAAATTGGGCCGCCAGCATGTCCGGCTTCGCGCCGTGCGCGTTGCACCGTAGCCTCTCCCGCCATCGGAAACCCTACTTATGTCGATCACGCCCCACCGCCTTTGCGGCGCCGTCCGCAGCGCTTTGTTCTTTGGTACCTGCGCCGCCTTGCTGAGCTCACCGGTCTTGGCGCAACAACCAGAAAGCAATAGTTCTAGCGAAATGTCGGCTGGCTCCGATCAGACCGAAGCGACTCGCTTGGACACGGTGGTGGTTACTGCCCGCGCCGGTACCGGTGTGCGCAGCAAAGCCGAAACCAGCTATTCGTTGACCGCCATCGACGAAGAGCGCCTGCGTATGCAGGCGCCCACCAGCGTCACCGAATCGTTGAAGAGCGTGCCTGGTTTCTGGGTCGAAGCATCTGGCGGCGAAGCCAGCGGCAACGTGCGTGCGCGCGGCATTCCGGTTGACGGCTTCGGCTCCGTCACGTTGCTCGATGACGGCCTTCCAGTGCAGCACGACCCCGCGCTGGGCTGGCTCAACGGCGACCAGGCGTTCCGCTTGGACGAAACCACCGAGCGGATCGAAGTAGTGCGCGGTGGTCCGTCATCGATCTTCTACTCCAATGCGCCCGCCGGTGCGGTCAACTTCATTCCGCGCCAGCCCGGCGACAAGGCCGAAGGCATCTTCAAGTACACCCTCGGCGACTACGGCCTGTACCGCGGCGATTTCTGGCTGGGCACGCCGATCGGCCAGGACTGGAAGTTGTCCGTGGGTGGCTTTTACCGCCAGGACAACGGCGTGCGCGACCCCGGCTTCACCGCCAACGATGGCGGCCAGGTACGTGTGAACCTGGTGCGCGAACTGGAAGGCGGCAGCCTCTCGTTCGACGTCAAGCACATGGATGACAAGGTCATGCTGTACCTGGGCGTGCCGATGCGTACCTACGCGGATGGCGAGATCCGCGCCGTACCCGGTTTCGATGGAAGCCACGGCACGCTGGCGGGTCCGGAAACCCAGCGCGTGCACATGATCACCGCCGACGGCGCGGGCTATGACTTCGATAACAGCGAGGGCACGCACGTCAAACGCGATCAATACACGATGAAGTTCGAAAAGGACTTTGGCGGCTGGGTACTGCGCGACAGCATGCGCTACAACACCACTGAAACGCAGCGCAACGGCATGTTCCCGAATACCCTGCAGAGCGCGCAATCGTTCTTCGCGCATCGTGACCAGGTTGCATTACTGGCCCGCTATCCCGGCGCGACCGGTTTCCAACTGCGCTACGTCAATTCTCCAGGTCAGATCTACGACACCGCCAACCAGAACGGCAACGGATTAGTGGTGGTCGGTGGCCTGCGGGGTATCACGGTGCCGGTCAACGAACTGATGAACGACGCGCGGGTCTCCCACCGGTTCGAGTTCGGCGAGCAAAGCCACGACGTCAGCTTCGGTCACTACTATGCCCAGGTCGATCAGGATTTCGACCGCTATTCGTCCACCGTGCTGTTGGATGTGCAAAACAACGCGCGCCTGTTGGACCTGGTGGCGGTGGATGCCAGCGGCAACCCGGTGGCCACCATCAGCGACGGCGGCATCTGGCGCTACGGCTATGAATGGGAAAATGCTAGCGGCCGCTCCACCACGAACGCGTTTTATGTATCCGACGAGTGGCAGGTAAACGACAAGCTGCGCATCGATGGCGGCGTGCGCTGGGAAAAAGTCGACATGGAAGGCTGGGTTGAAGGACGCCAGCAGGTGAACCTGGGCACGGTCCCGACTTCGCAGGTATGGACCGGCACCGATCAGTACCGGTACTACGATCAGAGCTTCGACAAGTTGGGCTGGTCAATCGGCGGCAACTGGCAGTTCGACGACTATTCCGGCCTGTTCGCGCGCTGGACCTCGACCTTCCGGCTGCCGAACCTGGGCGCGTTTATCACCAATGCCACCGCCAAACCCATCATCCAGACCATGGATCTAGGTGAAGTCGGGTACAAGTACTCGCACCAGAAGTTCGATTTGTTCGCCACCGCTTTCTTCACCAAGTACGACAACGTCGGCTATACCAACTACGTGTTCAACCCGAGCGGAAACTCGTCGGTTGCTGAGCAGTTGTATGCCGACACGCGGACGCTTGGCCTGGAACTGGAAGGCGCGTTCTATCCAGTCGATTGGTTCGATATCTCGTTCACCGCCACCGTGCAGGACCCGCAGTATCGCGGCTTGCGCTATCGGGACAGCGGCAACGTCATCCGCGACTACGATGGCAATCAACTGATTCGTGTACCGAAAACCAGCCTGCGGGTGGTGCCGGGCCTCAACCTGCTTGGCGATCGCCTGCGCCTGCAGTTGTCCTACGAACGCCAGGGCGAGCGCTATGTCGATGTCGCCAACTCGGTACGCCTGCCTTCCTACGATGTCTTCAATTTCAGTGGGCGCTACGCGTTCGACGATCAATGGTCGATGTTGGCCTACGTCGATAACATCGACAACTCGCTGGGCCTGACCGAAGGCAATCCGCGTTCGGGCGAACTCGCCAGCGGCGACGCCGGCGCCAACACCTTCATCGCGCGTCCGCTGCTGGGTCGCTCGTACCGTCTGGCCGTCATGTACCGGTTCTGAGGCGCGTGCAGCTGAAGATGCGGAGCCTGGCTGTTCCATTCGTGCGGATGCCTTTCCACGGAGCCTCACTGCTTGCCGCCCTGGCTATCTCGCCATGGGCCACGGCGGCGCCATGCGATCTGGCGGCCAACGACGTACGGCAAGCGGGACCTGGCTGCGAACAAGCATGGATGGATGCCAATTTGCGCATCAACGACATCCAGGTCATTGGCACGCATAACAGCTACAAGCAGCCCATGGCGCCGGAGCTGTTGGCGGCGCATCGCCTGCGTGATCCCGCCGGGGCCGATAGCCTGGACTACGGCCATCGGCCGCTGGCCGAGCAGTTGGACAGCGGCGTGCGCGGGTTGGAACTGGATATCTACTACGACCCGCGCGGTGGCCGCTACACGCATGCATCGTTGCCCGCCGAGCGGCGCCGGGCAATGCGGGAGCCCGGCTTCAAGGTGATGCATCTTTCCGATATCGACTATCGCAGCAGCTGCCAGCCGTTCGCCGAATGCTTGCGAAGCGTACGCACTTGGTCGCTGGCGCATCCGCGGCACGTTCCCATCGTGATCCTGATCAACGCCAAGGACGGCGCGGCAGCTCCCGGCACGGTGCCGCCGTTGCGCTTCGATGCCGCGGCCTTTGATGCACTGGATGCGGAAATACGTTCCGTATTTCCGGCGGGGTCGCTGATCGAACCGCGCCAGGTACAAGGCGATCGGCCCTCCCTTCGCGAAGCGATCCGCACCGACGGCTGGCCAACCCTGGCAAATGCACGTGGACGTGTGCTGTTCGTCCTGGACGAATCTCCCACCAAAGTGGCGCTTTACCAAAGCGCTCGCAGGGCCAACAGCGCGATGTTCGTCAATTCTCCCAGCGAAACCGATGACGATGCGGCTTATCTGACGCTCAATGACCCGTTGAAAGAGGCAGCGCGAATCGCTGCCGCTGTCGACGCCGGCCATCTGATCCGCACGCGTGCCGATGCCGACACGTGGGAAGCGCGGCGCAACGATACACGCCGGCGTGAAGCGGCTTTCACCAGTGGCGCGCAGGTCGTATCGACCGATTACATCGAACCGGAGCGACGTTTCAGCGATTACCGGGTGCGCCTGGAAGACGGCGCTATCGCACGATGCAATCCGCGCCGCGCGGCCGGCAAGTGCGCCGGACAGGCGATTGAGGAATGAGCGGAATGCGCGGATTGATCGGACTGCTTTGCTTGCTGCTGTGCGCTGTTCCGCTGCACGCCGGCAACGCCCAGCAGTCGGCCTCCGCCACTGAAAATCACGAGAAGGAAGTAGTGCTGCGTGGCCAGTTGGACGGCCGCGATCATCAAACCTATCGCACCGTACCTTTCACCGTGGCGCCAGACACCGCGCGAATCACGGTGGAGTTCGACTACAACGGCCGCGAGGACAAGACCACGATCGATCTGGGATTGCTGGACCCGGATGGTTTCCGGGGCTGGAGCGGCGGCAACAAGCGGCTGTTCACTATTTCGGCCAATGACGCCACACCTTCCTACCTGCCCGGCCGCTTGAAGCCCGGCACCTGGAAGCTGCTGCTCGGCATTCCCAATATCCGTCCGGACAGCAAAGCCGAGTACACCGCGCGTGTCCGCTTCACGCCCGTAAGCACACCCGAAGAGATTCCTGCATCTCTATTGCCCGTGTTGAATCCGCAACCCGGCTGGTATCGCGGCGATCTGCACATGCACACTGCGCATAGCGACGCCAGCTGCGCCAACCAATCCGGTACACGTGTTCCATGCCCGTTGTTTCTCACCGCACAGGCGGCCGTTGAACGCCGTCTGGATTTCGTCGCCATTACCGACCACAACACGGTGTCGCATCTGCACGATATCCGCGGTCTTCAACCGTACTACGATCGCCTGCTGATGATGCCCGGCATGGAGATCACCACCTTTCAAGGACATGTCAACGCGTTCGGGCTGCAGGCGGATCTGGATTTCCGCCTCGGCAGCGGCGAAGTGCCGGACTGGAACGCGTTGTTGGAACGGATGCGACGGCGCGGCGTGCCGGTGTCGATCAATCATCCGCTGGTGCCCAGCGGCGAGCGCTGCATGGGGTGCGGCTGGACACCACAAAAACCGGTGTCGCTGCACCGCTTCGCCGCGGTGGAAGCGGTCAACGGTGTCGATCCTGGCACGCCGATTTCCGGCATTCCGTTCTGGCATAAACAACTCTTGGCGGGATATCGGCTGACCGCCATCGGCGGCAGCGACAATCACAACGCGCCGTTGCAGGATGCCTCGTTCGGCGCGAGCCGCATTGGCATACCTACTACCGTGGTGTACGCCGAAAATCTATCGCAGTCCGCCATCCTGGCCGGCATTCGCAGCGGACGGGTGTTCATCGACGTGCAAGGCAGCCGCGACCGCAAGCTGGATTTCAACGCACGGCACGAGAGCGGCGAGACTCCGATGGGCGGCGCACTGGTGCTAAGCAAAGATGCGCGCGCAAGTTTCACTATTGATATCGTCAACGCCGCAGGCGGGCGCGTCGAAGTGCTGGTGGATGGCAAGCCCGCAGCGCTGCTCAGTGACGCGCAAGTACGGCAGGCCACGGAGCGGTATCGTTTCGATTGGCGCAGTGATGGCGGCCGCCATTGGCTGAGCGCAAATGTCTATGGCGCCGACGGCCGCCTGCAACTGCTGGGCAACCCGATCTACGTGAACTTCGACGCATCCACCGACTGAGCGATCGGCGACGAGCGACGCGTGCGGGACGTCCAACATCTCCACGCAGGAGCGCCGTCCCGGCGCGAGCTCTTGCTTCGTCGAACCGCCGGGGAAAAGCTCGCGGCGGGACGCCGCTCCTACAAACGCAAACGCTCATGACCGTGGGAGCGCCGTCTCGGCGCGAGCTCTTGCTTTGTCGAACCGCCAGGGAAAAGCTCGCGGCGGGACGCCGCTCCTACAAACGCAAACGCTCATGACCGTAGGAGCGCCGTCCCGGCGCGAGCTCTTGCTTTGTCGAACCGCCAGGGAAAAGCTCGCGGCGGGACGCCGCTCCTACAAACGCAAACGCTCATGACCGTAGGAACGCCGTCTCGGCGCGAGCTCTTGCTTTGTCGAATCGTCGGGGGAAAGCTCGCGGCGGGACGCCGCTCCTTCAAGAGCAAACGCTCCTACCTGGCTGCCTGCTGCCATGCCGGCTCTCGGTAAATGAATACGCCTCCGCCGGCCAAGGCCGCGTTGCTACCGCTGGTCGGCTAAAGACGACATCTCTCCCGCCGATATCCCAATCAAGCTCCGTGCGCCCCGCCCTTTTTGCGCGCCGGCTGTTATAAAGCCGAGGTCCCCCAGCCATATTCGGATAATCGCGAGGGATTCCAGCCGTGAAACCAACCGCAGCCACAGCCCGATATTCCGGCCTTTCGTCTGCGGAAGAGGTATCCCTGGTCGTAGGCTGCAGCGACAACGCGGTGGTCATCTGCGATCCACAGGCCCGCATTACCTATATCAACAGCGGCTTTGCCGGCATGCTGGGGTACTCCCTGGAAGAAGTGGCCGGTCGCCGTCCCAGCGACATCCTGGCCGGGCCGCATACCGACCGGCAGACGCTGGAATATATCCGCTCACGGATCGCCTCGAAGGAAAGCTATCGCGCCGAAATCCTGGTCTATACCAAGGCCGGCATGCCGATGTGGATCTCGGCCGTGGTCAATCCCATCAGCGATCCCGCCGGCAACCTGACCCATATTCTCGGCGTCTATACCGACATCACCCAGAGCAAGATCCATGAGGTGCTGCACCGCAAGGTGCTGGATGCCATGGTGAACGAATGCCCGATCCAGGAAGTGATGAACGTGGTCTGCCGCGAAGTGGAGAAAATCGTGCCCGACGTTACCGCCAGCGTCATTGGCGTGGACGCGCAATGCCGGCTGCGGCCGCTGGCTGCACCGGGCTTGCCCGAAAGCATCGCGGCTTTCATCGATGGGCTGGAGTGCGGCCCGATGGTCGGTGCGTGCGGCTCGGCTGCCTGGAGCGGCCAGCCGGTGGTGACGCCGGATATTGCCAACGATCCGCGCTGGGAACCTTACAAGGCACCCTTCCTGGCACTCGGTTTGCGCGCCTGCTGGTCCAGCCCGATTAAATCCAGCGACGGCCGGGTCCTGGGCACGTTCGCGCTCTACTACCGCGAGCGTCGTGAGCCGGATGCATTCCATGTGCGCGTGGTGGACCTGTGCCTGCACCTATGCGCGCTGGCGTTGGAGCGCGAGCGGACCAAGGCGCACGTGCACAAACTGGCTTATTACGACACGCTGACCGGCTTGCCCAACCGCGTGCTGTTCAGTGGCAAGGCCGAACAGATATTGCTGGCGGCCGCGCATGCCGAATCGCCCGCCGCTTTCATGTTCATCGACATCGACCGCTTCAAGCGCGTCAACGATACCCAGGGCCATTCGGCCGGCGACACCTTGTTGCGCGACATTGCGCAGCGCCTGGCCGTGGAGTTGCGCAGCGTCGACATCGTCGCGCGTTTGGCCGGGGATGAATTCGCGATTGTCGTGCCCGATTGCTCCGCGGACCAGGCAGCGGACCTGGCTGATCGCATTCTGATCCGGCTATCCGAACCGACCACCGTCGGGCGCATGGCGATCAATCCCAGCGCCAGCATCGGCGTCGCGATATTCCCGAATGATGGTTGGGACGTGGACACGTTGCTCCGCCATTCGGACATCGCCATGTATCGCGCCAAGTCCGAAGGCGGCGGGCGCATCGTGTTCTACAGCGGCGAGATGAACCGCGCCATGCAGGAGCGGTTGGCGCTGGAATCCGCCTTGCGCGACGCCTTGCGTAGCGGCGAGCTGCAGCTGCACTACCAGCCGCAGATCGACAGCACCGATGGCCTGCGCCTGCACGGCGTGGAAGCGCTGCTGCGTTGGCAGCATCCGGAGATCGGCGAGATCTCCCCTTCCACGTTCGTGCCGATGGCCGAGGAATGCGGGCTGATCGACGAACTGGGCCGTTGGACGCTGGAGCGCGCCTGCCAGCAATTGGCCGATTGGCGAAAGCGAAATGTGCCGGTGCCGCGCGTTTCGATCAATCTGTCGGCCATCAACTTCGAGCGCCTGGATTTGCCGGAGTACATTTCCGCCATCGTCGATACCTGCGGGCTGCAACCTGGCGACTTGGTGGTGGAAGTGACCGAAAGCGTCATGCTGGCGCAGAAACCGTCGGTACTGGCCAATATCGACGCGATCCACCAGCTGGGCATCCAACTATCCATCGACGACTTCGGCACGGGCTATTCCAGCCTCAGCCACATCCATCGGCTGCCGATCAGCGAGATCAAACTGGACATGAGCTTCGTGCGCGATCTGGAGACCAGCGAATCCGCACGCGCACTGACCACCTCCATCCTGCGCATAGGCGAAAGCCTGCGGTTGACGGTCGTCGCCGAAGGGGTGGAGACCCAAGCGCAGCGGGACCTGTTGGCCGATCTGAACTGCCCCGTCCTGCAAGGTTTTCTATTCTCCCGTCCGCTTTCGGCCTCCGCGCTTGAGCGGTGGATCATCGATACGCCGGGCATAGGCCCAAAGCGCTGACCGGCGCTGGCTGGCCCCGACAGCAACCTCTCGCCGCCTTCATCGCGGCCATGGCGCCCTACGATCAAGATAGAGCGCTATCGGCCGATAGCGTTCCAAGACGGGGCCATTCGATCGGGCACAACCAGGTTGGCATACCCATTGCATGACGAACACGAGAAGCCCACCGACACAGGACTACTGAATAGCGGACCCAAACCGCCCATTCATTCTTCCTGTCAAAGCCGGGTTCCAGGCGGGAGGGCCTTCAGATGGAGCCGATGACGGCAGCGCATCAACCGGAAACCGCGACACCGCCTGATGACATGCAGATGTTGCTCGGATTGCCGCCGGCCGCCTGGGCTTCCGTGGTACTCATTCTCGGGTTGCTGTTCACCGGCATTGCCGCCTATCGCGAATGGCACGATGCGCGCGAACGCACGCAGGCACTGCACAACGCCATGGCCGACGCCAGCGTGGTCCGTCTGCGGGAGCCGCTGGAGCAGGCCGCGACGAAACTGCGCGCGCTGCAGACGGTATTCCTTTCCAACCACAACATCGATCAGGCCGTCTTCGCCCAGTACAACGAAAACCTGCGCGCGGCCAAGCTATCTAGCCAGGTGATCACGGGATTCGCGCGCCGCGGCACCCGCATTGCGGATCGCGACAGCTACCTCTACGAGTTCGTCGTGCCGTTTCGCGGCAACGAGGTATTGCTGGGCTTGGATATCGCCAGCCAGCCGGGCAATTTGCAGGCGTTGTACCTTGCCCGGGACACGGATAAGCCGGTCATCTCGTCCCCTTTCGCGCTGCGGCAGTTCCCCGCTGGCTCACCCGATTCGATGGGGATTGTTGTTCGCCTGCCGGTGTATTCCAACGGCTCGCTTCCCACCACCGTACCGGAACGCCGGCAACGCGAAATCGGCTCCCTGGCAGCCAGCCTGCGCTTGCGGCCGCTGGTGGAACAAGCACTGCACGGACCGGTTCTGGACACGTTTCAGATTCGCGTAAGCGATATCACCGAAGGACCCGCCCCACCGTTCTTCGATTCACGCAAGCCGGTTCCGAACAATGCCGCGCTATACCCGCGTACGTTGGACTTCGGCGGCCGGCGCTGGTCGATCGAGCTACGCCCACGCTTGATACCCGTGCAGAACAGCCGCCTGTCGGTCATCGTCTTCACCGGCGCTGTTATCAGCGCATTGTTGTCGCTGTTGTTGTGGTCGTTGGCCACCACGCGCCACCGCGCGGTGGCGCTGGGACAGAAACTGACCATGCGCTATCGGGAGGTCGAAAACCGGTTCCGCACACTCAACGAACTGTTGCCCGCATTGGTGCTGCTGGCCGACGCCAATGAGGGACGCATTCTTTACGCCAATCAGGCGGCAAGGTTGCGATTGGGAGAAACGGACAGCCCAGGCGCCACCCTGTCGTCACTGTTTGCCGACCCGGCGCTGCGTCTTCGCGCCAGCGGCCTGGACTTGGTAGGCAGCGATTGGAGCAATGTCGAAGCGGTGCTCATCACACCCGCCGGCGGACAATTCTGGGCCAACACCTCGATCGCTCGGGTGGAAATGGAAGGCCGTGATCATCTGCTGATGGTCGCTACCGACATTTCGGAACAGCGCCAGCTGACCGAGATGCTCAGCTATCAAGCCAGCCATGACGCGCTGACCGAACTGGTCAACCGACGCGAGTTCGAACGGCGGTTGGAAAATGCCCTGGCCGAACGCCGCGTTGGCGGCGAGTCGTGCGCCCTGCTCTACATCGACCTGGACCAGTTCAAGCTGATCAACGATATCTCTGGCCATATGGCGGGTGACCAGCTGCTGGCGCAATTGGCACTCGCGATGCGCCAGCAACTGCGTACCGGCGACGTACTTGCCCGCTTGGGCGGCGACGAGTTCGGACTGATCGCCTTCCGCGTCGATGCCGAAGGCGCGCGCGTGCTGGCTGAGCGCTTGCGCGAGTGCATCGAAGGCCTGATGTTCGTTTGGGAAGGCCGCACCTACACCATCAGCGCCAGCATCGGCGTGGTGGTGGTGGACCACGGCGAGCCCACGCTCAAGGACTTGCTGGCCTGGGCCGACACCGCGTGCTACCAGGCCAAGGAAAACGGCCGCAACCGCGTCCATGTCTATCGCCAGGACAATGAGACCACCCGGCGGCAGAGCGAAATGGAATGGGCCAATCGTCTGCGCTGGGAAGTGGAAGAAGACCGCCTGCTGCTGGATTACCAGGAGATCGTGCCGCTGGGGGGCGAGAGCGACACTTCGCGCATCGAGTTGCTGCTGCGCCTTCGCGATGAACAAGGCGGCCTGATACTGCCGGGCACGTTCCTGCCCGCGGCCGAACGCTACAGCCTGATGCCCGCCGTGGACCGCTGGGTAATCCAGACCGCGCTGGCGCACTTCAACGATCTGCATCCCTCGGGCGAACAGCTAGGCATCTGCGCCATCAATCTGTCCGGCGCCAGCATCGAAGACAATGGCCTGGCCGATTTCATCCTTGAGCTGATCAGCCGTTACGCGGTGCCGCCGCAGAAGCTCTGTTTCGAAATCACCGAGACGGTGGCCGTGCGCAATCTGCTCAAGGTAGTGAATGTCATCGAACGCCTGCGCAACGCGGGCTGCCTTATCGCGCTGGACGATTTCGGTGCCGGCATGTCCTCGTTCGGTTATTTGAAGAACTTGCCGGTGGACATCATCAAGATCGACGGCAGCTTTATCCGCGATCTGGAATCGGATTCGATGAGCCGCACCATCGTCAACGCGATTGCGCAGATTGGTCATCAGCGTGGGCTGAAGGTAGTCGCGGAATGGGTCAGCAGTGAGGCGCTGTCGCGGACGTTGGGGACGTTGGGTGTGGATTTTGGGCAGGGGTTTGCGTTGCATCGACCGGAGCGGGTGAGTTTTCAGCGGGAGGGTTGATGGCCTGCGTTGTTACTTCTCTTTTGGTTTCTTTGTCTCTTTTAGCGCTGACGCGGATCGCTTATCGGATCTTATGATCTGCGCGCTGCCGCGGGCGTCACTTTTCTTTGCTCGTGCAAAGAACAAGTAACCAAAAGAGGTGCTCTTCAACAGCCGAATGGCTGGTCAAGCACGCCCCGGGCAGCGCGCCCCTTCGGGGTTCGCAATCGGGCCGGGAATTTTCGGAAGGCACATCCATGTGCCTGCCGAAAACGACGCACATCCTGTGCGCCGCCCCTGCGGGGTTTTACCCGTCCCGCTTGCCGCGCTTTAACGGGGGCCCCGGAGATCAAGAGCAAGAGCGAGAAGCAAAAGAAATCGCAAAAGCAAAGCTAAGAGGACGGCCAAAAAACGAAAGCCAAGCAATAGCAAACTCTACGACTTTGTTTCTGCCGCTGCTCTTAAGCTCTTGCTGTTGCTTTTGGCTTCTCGGGGTCCCCTTTAAGGCGCGGTGGCGCCGGTGGGTACAACCCCTTGGGGCGCCGCGCACGACGCGCGGCGTTTTCGGCAGGCACATGGATGTGCCTTCCGAAAATTCCCACCGGCGACACGCACCCGAAGGGCGCGCCGCCAGGGGCGTGTTTCTTTTGGTTACTTGTTCTTTGCACGAGCAAAGAAAAGTGACGCCCGCGGCAGCGCGTAGATCATCAGATCCGATGAGCCACCCGCGCTAACGCCAGGCGCCTACTTCCCCGCTCATTGCGACTTCCACCGAGCCTTGGCAATGGCGGGCCAAGGCCCGCCCTACAGCAGCGCGTTCACGCCTGCGTTCAACGCCCAGCCACCACCCACCAAAATGCAGAACAATACCGCCGCCAACAGCAGCGGCTTCGCGCCCGCCTGGCGAATCGCGCTTGCCTGCGTGCGCAGGCCGAGGGCTGCCATGGCCATTGCCAGCAGCACCGTGTCAACCTGGATGATGCGTGCCACCCACACCTCCGGCAGCAGGTGCAGCGAATTGAACGCGCTGACCGCGATGAACAACACGGCGAACCAGGGCATGCAGATTTTTGCGGCGCCGGTCGCCGAGGCGTCCGCACTATTGGCGCTGCGGCGAAGGTGCGATGACAGCAGCAGCAGGAACGGCGCCAACAACATTACCCGCAGCATCTTTTCGATCACGGCGGCCGATGCGGCGGTTTCGCCAATCGCCTTGCCTGCCACCACTACCTGGGCCACTTCATGGATCGTCGATCCAGCGAACACGCCATACGCATGTTCGCTGAAGCCCAGGTAGGGATAGAGCGCGGGGTAGAGGAACATCCCGATGGTGCCGAACACCACCACCGTCGCGACGGCGACCGACACCTTATGCGCCTGCGCCCGTACCACCGGCTCGGCCGCCATGACCGCGGCCGCGCCGCAGATGGCGCTGCCGGCGCCGATCAACATCGACGTCTCTCGGTCCAGTTTGAATACGCGAGTGCCCAGGCCGATGGCCAGGCCGAAGACGGACGCCACCACCACCATGTCGATCACCAGCCCGGCGACGCCTACTTCGGCGATCTGCTGAAAGGTGATGCGGAAACCGTATAGCACGATGCCCAGGCGCAGCAGGGTGCTCCTGGAGAAATCGACACCGGCCGCCGTCTGGCTTATGACCGGGGGAAACAAGGTATTGCCGAAGCCAATGCCCAGCAAGATGGCCAAGGTCAGCGCGCTGAGCCCGGCGCCTTGCGCCCACGGCATCTGCGCCAGTGCCATCGCCAGGACGGCGATGGCGGCAACCGCGGCCAGCCCCCACCAGAACGGCGCAGACCGGGCAGCCCACGGCCAGACCCGAGGCAACAGAACAGAACGCATGGACAGAACCAACCAGATGAAGCGCCCAAGATAATCGCGGCGCTACAATGAGTCCAAGGCATATATTTCACATATGCGTGAGTTTTGCTCATGGTGATGAATCTGCATTTGCTGCGCATGTTCCTGACGGTGGTGGAGCACCGGAGCTTCTCCCGCGCCGCAGAAGCGCTGCACGTCAGCCAGTCCGCGGTATCCAAGGGCGTGCGGGAGCTGGAGAACCAACTGGACCTGCCGCTGATCGAACGCGGTGCCGGCGCCAAAGGGCAGCGCGGCGTGCAGCTGACCGACAGCGGGCAGGCCTTGTATGAGCACGCACGCGGCATCTTCGCCATGGAACGCATCGCCGTCGAAGACATCCGCGACCGCATCGAACTACGCAAAGGCCGCTTGCGGATCGGCGCCAGCACCACGGTGGCCGGTTATTGGCTACCGGCCTGCATTGCGCAGTTCGTCCATCAGCATCCGGGCATCGAGTTCGATCTGACCGTCGCCAACACCGGTGAAATCGCGCATGCGATCGTCGATGGCCGTATCGATGCCGGATTCGTCGAAGGCGCCGTGGATGACGCGAGGATTGAAGCGAGCCAATGGAAAAGCGAGGCGCTGCTGTTCGTCGCTGCGCATGATTCGCCGCTGGACGCCAAGCGCCGTCCGACGGCGGCTGAGTTGAGCAAGCAGACCTGGCTGGTGCGCGAACCTGGGTCGGGTACGCGGCAAGTGACCCAATCGTTACTCGAAGCGCGCGGCATCGCACCCAGGACGTGGGTGGAGATCGGCAGCAATGAGGCGATCGCCAGAGCCGTTGTCGCTGGCGCCGGTGTCGCCGTGCTGCCGGCGGTGGTGGCGGAGGACCTGATCGCCATCGGCCGCTTGCGCAAGCTCAAACTGGAAGGCAACGGCGATCTGATGCGACCGCTGTTCCGCCTGGAACTCGCCAATCGTCCCCGCTCGCCGGCATTGCAGTCGTTTCTGGATGCGGCGACTCCGTAGGAGCGGCGTCATCGCTCGAAAAGAAAAAGGGATTTGAAGCCCCTTTTGTTCATCATATGGACGCGCTGCGGCGCGCCCTTGATCTCGCACACCGAAGGGCTACCGGGGCGCGGGCGCGGAGCGGCGTCCCCGCCGCGAGCTCTTCCTGGCAGGTCGCGACAAAAGGGCAGAGCTCGCGCCGAGACGGTGCTCCTGCGCTGAAGAAGCCAGCGCAGCCGTTCGCCTTAACCCGCCCCGCCCCTGCATTCCGCAAACAAATCCCAGGATCGGTCGTAGATGGACGTTTCGACTCGCATCAGTCCCAGCAGTGACGAGAACAGATGGTCGTGACTGACCGGCTTGGCTGCTCGCTGGCGCAGGCAGGCCGTGTCGAGGCGATTGTCGCGCGCGAAATCCGGCGAGAACCACATCACCATCGGCACTCGCGTCTGTTCCCGCGGGGCGATGGCATAGGGCAGGCCATGCAGATACAGCCCGTTTTCGCCGAGCGATTCGCCGTGATCCGACACATAGATCATCGCGGTGTCGTAGCCCCGTAGGCCCTTGAGCCGGCCGATGGTGGTGGCGAGAAAGTGATCGGTGTACAGCAGTGCGTTGTCGTAAGTATTGACGATCTGTTCGCGGCTGCATTTTCCGAGCTCGGGGGTCTCGCAGGTAGGCGTGAACTTGCGGAAGCGCGCCGGATAGCGCTCGAAATAGCTGGGCCCATGGTTGCCCAGCTGATGCAGGACCACGATACGGTCGCTACCGCCGGGTGGAACCCTCGCTTCCAGGTCCTGGATCAGAATCTCGTCCAGACACCGCTGGTCGTTGCACAAGGCCGGATTCTTGGCGTCGGCAAGTCGATCAAAAGCCAGTCCCTCGCACACGCCTTTGCAGCCCGACTGATTGTCGCGCCACAGGACCGGAATGCCGGCGCGTTGCAGTACGTGCAGTACGGATTGATGGCGTTCGATCTCGCCACGATCATAGTGGCGGCGACCATAGGGGGAAAACATGCACGGCAATGACACTTCGGTGCTGCTGCCGCAGGAGGTCACATCGGAGAAGTTGATGACATCCGCTTGCGCCAGTTTCGGCGTGGTGTCGCGGCGGTAACCATTCAAACCCCAGTTCTGTGCGCGTGCGGTTTCGCCCACGACTACCACCAGCAGCCGAGGTTTCTCGCCAGGCTTGACGGGAAGCAAACGCGCATCGGTGCCTATCGGCAGCCGCGGCGGCTTCACCCCGGGCGGATCAGCCAACAACACCTGCGACAACGAAACCAAGTAGTTGGCGGGCGTAACCAGGTAACGCACCTCCCGCTGGTTGCGCATCAACGCGGAAATATCCTGGAACGACAGCAATGCCCCTGCGCTACCTAGCAGTAGCAGGCCGCATAGGAATGCGATACGGATACCGAACGCGCGGGTCAACATTCGCCGGCGAATGCGAACGCGCCATAACAATACGATCGGCAGCGTCGCCGCCAGGACGGGCAGCATCAGCGCCGCCGACAGCAGTTCGCTGGACTCGCGGACATCGGTCTGCAGCACGTTGCGCATCATGTCCGCATTCAGATAGATGCCGTAGGCGTGCATGTAGTACGCCGCGATGGACGTGACCAACAGCAGCAGCGACAGCAGCGGCTTGGCGATCCAGCGATTCGCTACCAGCCCCAACAAGAAGGCATGCAAAGCAGTCACCACCAGGAACAGGGAAACTGCGAGCTTCCACTGCACCAGCGGTTCGGGCAGCGCGCGTTGCCAGAACGATATATTGCTGAAAACGCTGAAGAACAGGCTGGTCAGCAGGACCAGCGATTCCAGACTCATTTCTGGTCGGAAATTCCGCCAGGCCAGCCAATAGTCAGCGACCCTCCGTCTGGTTTGCGCGGATGCCGGCCAGGTACTCATCGCGCGTCCCTCACCACGACAGGAGCTGATGTTGAGGTTGCTCCGGAGAGGTTATCGGCGCGGCGCGGCGCGAGCATCACCGCATGGAGCAGAAGCGCGATCGACCAACAGATCATCAGCGTCCACAGATCGTGGGAAAGAAAGTGCGCGCCGCGCAGCTGTTGCGCGAAGCCAAAAGTCGCGCCGACAATCAGGCCTATCACCAGCCCTCGCCAGCGCCAGGCGGGGCGCTGAGCCAGGAAGAAGAAATACAACGCAACCCATGCATAGCCCGCGCCCGCATGTCCGGCTGGAAAACAGGAGGCGGCCGGCATCCCGGCTGGACGCGAGGAGAACCAACCGAAATAGGCGCGACCGCCGCCGTAGCGCAGCAGATCCCACGGACAATCCACGCCCGATCCGCGCTTGATGGCGCCGACCAACACTGTCGACAACAAGACCGACACCCACAAGTACAGCAGTGGTCGCCGCCATTCGCGTAGCGCAGGCACGCGCCAGGAAACCATCCACGCCAGCACGACACCCAACCAGGCCATGGCGCTCAAGCGTCTGCCACCGATGTGGATCAGATGCTGGGCAATGAGATTCTCGTTCAACGACCACGCATGTCCCTCGAGGGCATAGAGCTGATCGGCAATCCATAGATCGCCGTGCAAGGGACCCAGCCACGTCACCGCCACGGCGAAGACCAAGCCCGGGCATAGCAGATGGTTCGCCAGCCAATGAAACTGGCCTGGCACCATCGGCATGCCGTTACTGGCGCCATTGCTGGAAAACGCCTCTGGAAGGCTTCGGAGCGCCATCGGTTCGCACCTCGACGGCGCCACGTCGGCCCCGTTTCATCGATGCGGCATGGTCACGGCGAATTTGTCGGAGAGCGGTCGGAGCGACGTTGGCGATGCGTTAATTCGCATCGAAGTTTACCCGTGGTCAGCGTTCGTGCAGCTCCGCGAGTATCGCGGCCTGGACTTGCCCCGCATGGTGGCATCGTCAACGTGGGAGAATCGCAGGAACCGTCCCGTCGTGCTCTGTCGCATTCCGACAGGTTTCCGACGTGACCTCCGTCATGCTGTCGAGTCAATACTGGATCTTCTGCCATGCGGCTGCTCGTCGTCGAAGACAACCGAAATCTGGTCGCCAATCTTTTCGATTATTTCGAAGCACGCGGCCATACACTCGATGCCGCTCCCGACGGCATCACCGGCCTGCACCTGGCGACCACGCAAACCTACGATGCCGTGGTGCTGGATTGGATGCTGCCGCGCATGGACGGCCCGGAAGTGCTGCGGAAGCTTCGCGAGGAACATGCCGCCGATGTGCCGGTGATCATGCTCACCGCGCGCGATGAGCTACCGGACAAAATCGCCGGTTTTCGCGCAGGCGCCGACGACTACCTGACCAAACCTTTCGCACTGCCGGAACTGGAAGTGCGGTTGGAGGCGCTGGTGACGCGCGCCAAAGGTCGCGGCCGAGCCCGGGTTCTTGAAGTACAGGACCTGCGTCTGGATCTGGCCACGCTCGAAGCGAGCCGTGCCGGCAAGCCGCTGCATCTGTATCCCGCCTGCCGCAAACTCCTGGAAGTTCTGATGCAAGCTAGTCCAGGCGCGGTCACCCGCGAGCGTTTGGAATATGCGCTGTGGGGCGACAGTCCGCCGGACGGCGACATGCTTCGCTCGCATATCTACGAGTTGCGCCGTAGCGTGGATGGACCTTTCCAGGTCAAGCTGATCCAGACGCTGCCCCGCATCGGCTACCGGCTCGCCATGCACGCCGAGGACACTCACACCGAGAGCACCCACACAGATGGGTAAGCTCAGCCTGAAGCATCGCCTGCTGTTGTGGCTATTGGGTTATGTCGCCGCGTTGTCGCTCACGCTTTTCTTTGGCGGCATGGCCGTCAACGAATACGCCGAACGCATGGTCTGGCAATCGTTGCTGAAGACCGAGATGGACTACTACCTGCATCGTGCTTCGGACGATGCCAGCTATCGGTGGAAGGACACCGATACGCTCAGATTGTTCGCGTTCAATGACGAGCACACCGTACCGCCCACGTTGAAAAACCTGGGGCCCGGCTTGCATGACGACGTTCCGGTAGATGGTGTGCTGAGCGTCGTGTTGATCGACGACACACCTCGTGGACGAATCGGGTTGGCAATGGACATCACCGAGTTCGAGGGTTTCGAGGAGATCATCGTCCACAACATGCTGCTGGGCGCGGGCGCCCTGGTGCTGATCCTGGGCGCGATCTTTGCCTGGGGTCTGGGTCGGGCGGTCAAACCGTTAAGCGATCTTTCCGCAGGCATCATGGCGTTGCAGCCGGATAAAAAGGGCCAGGCGTTGGCGTTGAATACTCACGCAAGTTCCGAACTGGTCGTCATTGCCGATGCCTTGAACGATTATCTAAGACGCAACGAACGCTTCGTGGAACGCGAACGCGCCTTTATCGACAGCGCCAGCCATGAACTCCGCACGCCAATCGCGGTTATCGCCGGTGCCGCCGAACTGGCGCTGGAACAGCCCGACCTGGGCGCCACCGCACGCGCACAGATGACGCGAGTGAAGCGAACCACGCAAGACATCGAACAGTTGATCGGCTTGTTATTGGTACTTGCGAAGGATCCTTCGCGCCTGGCCAACATCAGCGACCAAGTGCCGCTGGATCAGCTATTGCCGGAGATCGTGGAGGACCACCGCTACTTGACCCGCGACAAGGCGCTGGTACTGAGCTTGGACGAACTACCGGCTTGCGGAATCGTCGCACCGATGGCGATCGTACAGGCAGCCATCGGAAATCTACTGCGCAACGCCATCGAGCACAGCGACCGTGGCGAAGTCCGGATCCGCCTGGAAAAACCGGCAAAGGTAATCATCGAAGATCCGGGCCACGGCATGTCACCGGAAGAGATCAGCACAATCTACGCCCGCCTGGCCCGCGGCGAGGGCCGCGGCGGTGGCGGTATCGGACTGGAGTTGATTTCCCGACTATGCAATCACCTTGGCTGGGCGCTGGACATTTCATCCCAAGCCCAAACCGGTACACGCACTACGCTCAATTTCGCACCGCGGCTTGATCGATCAGAAGTCGCGTAGGAGCGGCGTCCCGCCGCGAGCTTTTGATGTTGTCAGCGCCGATTACCAGCGCGAAGAACGCGGCTTGGCGGCGGGAACATTGATGGCACGTGGATCGAGATCCTTGACCAAGGCCATCAATTCCACCGCGGCGAAGTTGCCATCGCCATTCAAATCCAATGAACCTTTCTGGCTTTTGGCTAGCGCTTCCTGCGGTAGATACACTTCCATTCCCACGGTGGGCGGCCTTTTCTGGCTGCACAGCCGCAGCGGCAAGCGCAGCGTACTGGAGCCCGACTTGCGCCAACCTTGCGTGGGAATCAACCGACTGACCATCGCGCTGTCCAGACTGACATCGACGAAGCCATCTGCGATTCCACAGCACTTGCCGATACCGATGTCGAAGCTCATTGCCTTCTCCCGTTTACGGCCGGGAGGGCTCGGCCCGGCGCCGTGTTCAATGGTGGATCACCGTCATGGAGAAGGCGTAGTTGGAAGATTCCAGCAACTTTCTCATGCGTAGTTCGACAAGCTTGGGGTTCGGCAATCGCGGCGAAGCGCACAACGAATAAGTAACCGTCGTATGCCCCGCAATACTGTGCATTTGCCGATTCACGCTGATGTCGAAAGAATCGCAGGCATCGGACCAAAGCGCACGCAACGTGGCCGGGCCAATGCTCTGTCGATTTCCCAGATGGAATTTGAACCACTCGATATGGCTTCTCATCATGGGCGCGCTCCAGTGGGTTTTAGCGAGTATGCGCTTTTCGGAGTCGATGCGGGGTCAACCCGCCCATTTAAGCGCAAATAAGCGCAATTCCGCTGCAGACAAAGCGATGTGAATGAGCGTTCACAATCGGGCAAAAACGGGAATTCCTCGCATAGCCAGCCATTAAAGCGTACGATGCTTAGTTACCTATTCCCACTTGCGTTTCGCCCGGCCGGTTTCCGTCGCCGTTTCGCTCCTTTCCGCATCATCGCCGTGCCAATACGCCGATGCACCCGGGAGCGCCGATGTCGGCCTATCTCACTCGTTTGCTCGATATTCGTATCGGCGGGCACGATTTCCAAGTCCGCGCACTGAAAGACCTGCAACAGTTTGATGATCCGGACGGCGCGGCCGATCAAGCGGGAATTTCTTCGGCATTGTGGCCGCTATTCGGCCAGGCCTGGCCAGCAGGAAGGATCCTTGCCGACGAAATGGCGCATTACGACGTGGCCGGCAAACGCGTATTGGAAATCGGTTGCGGGTTGGCGCTTGCCAGCCTGGTTTTGCAGCAGCGCGGTGCCGACATCACCGCAAGCGATCACCACCCGCTGGCAGGACCGTTTCTCGCCGGCAATGCGGAGTTGAACGGGCTGGCTAAGATTCCGTATTGCGATTTGCGCTGGGAAAGGCCGGACGAGGCGCTGGGGTTGTTCGACCTGATTATCGGCAGCGACGTGCTTTATGAACGCGGGCACGCGCTTCTGCTGGCGGCGTTGGTCCAGCGCCATGGGCAGCCGAAGATGGAAGTCCTGATCACTGACCCGGGCAGAGGCAACAGCGGTGCGTTTTCGCGCGCGATGTCGGACCTGGGTTTCGTTTCCACCGAACGGCGACTGCGATTCAAGGAAGAGGACATAGCCCCCTTCCGCGGCCGTCTTCTGACATATCTACGTTGAGTTTTTTATGATCGAAGTTTACGACCCCCGCCTAGGCGTCGACGAAAGCGACGACGACCAACGCGTCGATACGGAAGTGTCGTGCTCGCATTGCGATGCGGTCTGCTGCCGGCTGACGGTGGTGGTTATGCCTGACGACAAAGTTCCACGACACCTGGTCGAGCGCAGCGCCTCTGGATTGGACACCATGGCGCACGGCGAGGACGGCTGGTGCGTCGCTGTCGACCCCATCCATATGCATTGCACCATCTACGATCAACGCCCGGCGATCTGTCGCAAGTTCGCCATGGGCAGCGCCTATTGCCGCGACGAACGCAGCAAGTACCGTGACCGCAGTTACGAGATTCCGCTGACGCTGCGCTGAGTTCACTCTGACTGGAGTTCGCCATGAACGTTCGTACTCAAAGCATCGATGTCGTTTCGGATGCCGGGATTCCGGCCAAGATCCTGCAGCAGACCCGCCAAACTTCTCGACATGGCGGCAACGGTACGGAATCCAGGCATGAGCTCGCGCCGATTTACTCGACCGAAGATGGCGAAGGTGTGGAAAGACTGACGGAAGAGCACTTCACCGCCGTTCTTTCACGCCGATCGTTCCGTCTTTTGAAGTAGCAGATCCTCCGCGGGCGCCATCCACGCATGAGCGCAAGGGGAATGCCCATCAGATCCCTCTCTGTAAGCAAGACAGCAACGAGCGATGATTTCTCGAACTATCGCCACCGTGCGCCGTAAAGACGTCGATCATCCTTGTTGATCTTCCTGCTTCCGCGCCGAAACGGCTGGCTTCAGTATCGCCAATGCTCGATGAGGCGATGGCGCCGTTGATCAACGTGCGTGCATCACGCGTGGCCCCACAACCGCGACGCCGCCCTGCGATAAGTCGCTGCCAATCTAGCGAGATACCAAAGAACTCTCTTGCCTCTTCGGGGCGACGGCTTCTGTCCGCCGAAACGAATATGCGCGCACGAATGCACGCGAGAGATTACAAAGAGGCCTGGCTACGCTCACCTTCGGCCGAAATTTACTCCTGCTGCATACCTAATGTGAGATCCACATCCATGTAGTGACTTTGCTCATATATTCACTAGAGATTTCACGAAATTGTCAGCGCTTCGAATCGTTTCCTCTCATCTGCGTCTCAATGTAGGACCAGCCCGAAGCTCGCCGGGCAAGTGGTCGTGAGCGCATTGATAAATTCACTAAGTATTCGAGGAAAGTAAGCTGATGAATGATAAAGACCGCACTACCTCATCGCGCGCAACACAGAACATGGAAGCGCCCTACCGCATGTCAGCCGATATCAACAGTGTGGAGCTGGCGTCCCAGTCCTTCCTCGCTGACAGCCTGTCGCCGGATGTTTCCAGCGCCCAGACTCCACAGGCCCTCTATCCGCCACCGCGCGTCGACTACGTCTACGATGATCAATTCGGCCTGCCTATTGCTCATGGCGGCACCACTTACGACAGCACGCCCGCCCTCACCGGTACGGTTCGAAGTGGCGTTGCCCAGGTCGCCATTTACGCCAACGATGAACTGATCGGCTATGCCAAGGTCCTCTGGAATGGCAAGTGGACATTCATAGCCCCGCATCAGGACAACGGTGAGATCACCTTCACGGTGGCAGCCGCCGACATCAACGGCCGCATTATCAGTGCGCCATCGGAACCAACGACAATCGCAATCGAAGCTGCGGATCACGCCGGGCCGCCCAACATCTACACCATCGCCGATAACTCGGCAGGCAATACCGTCATCGTCGAACCAGGCGGCGAGACCAGCGACGCCACGCCAACCCTGCACGGCCGCTCCGAACTCGGCACCGCCAAGGTCGCGATATACGTCAATGGCGAACTGTCGGGATATGCCGAGACTTACCAGAACGGCGCATGGGAGTTCACGCTGCCGCCACAAAATCTCGGCCCGATCGAAATCACTGTCACCGCGCTCAACGCCAGCGGCCAGCCCATCAGCGTGCCGTCCGACCCGATCGCCTTGGAGATCACGGGCGCCAACCACCATGAGCCACCGCGCATCGATTCAGTCTACGACGATCAGGCGTATCAGCAGATCGGTCCGGGCGGCAATACCTTTGACGACACCCCGACCTTGCGAGGCCGTGCCGATATCGGCGTGGCCAAGGTCGCCGTCTTCGTCAATGGCGAACTGGTCGGCTATGCCGATACCAGTCCGAATGGTCAGTGGTATTTCAACCTGCCTTCGCAGGGCGCCGGTCCGGTCGAGTTGACCACCATCGCCGCCAATGCCTCGGGTGGTTTCATCAGCCTGCCCTCCGATCCGATCGCCTTCGAGATAAAGGACGCCAATCACCGCGAGCCCCCCCGCATCGATTCACTCTATGACGATCAGGCCTACCAGCAGATCCGCCCAGGTAGCAGCACCTACGACGACACGCCATCTCTGAACGGCCGCGTTGGCGTCGGCGTCGCCAAGGTCGCGATCTTCGTCAATGGTGAGCTGGTTGGTTATGCCAATGCCAATCAGAACGGCAACTGGAACTTCCAACTGCCTTCACAGGGCGTGGGCCCGGTCGAGTTGACCACCATCGCCACCGATGCCTCGGGCCGTTTCATCAGCGCGCCATCCGATCCGATCGCTTTCGAAATCAAGGACGTTATCCACCGCGAGTCCCCGCGCATCGATTCGCTCTATGACGATCAGGCCTTCCAGCAGATCCGCCCGGGTAGCAGCACCCACGACGACACGCCATCTTTGAATGGCCGCGTCGGCGTCGGTATCGCCAAGGTCGCTGTCTTGGTCAACGGTGAGCTGGTCGGCTATGCCAATGTCAACCAAAATGGTAACTGGAGCTTCCAACTGCCCTCGCAGGGTGCCGGTCCGGTCGAGTTGACCACCATCGCCACCGATGCCTCGGGCCGCTTCATCAGCGCGCCGTCCGATCCGATCGCTTTCGAGATCAAGGACCCCAGCCACCGCGAACCACCGCGCATCGATACGGTCTATGACGACCAGGCCCATCAGCAGATCGGCCACGGCGGCAGCACCCGCGACGACACGCCGACCCTGAGCGGCCGCGCCAATAGCGGTGTGGCCAAGGTCGCCGTTTTCGTCAATGGTGAACTGGCCGGCTATGCCGACGTCAAGATAGAAGGATTTGGCCAGGGTCACTGGCAATTCACTTTGCCGCCGCAGGGCACTGGCCCGGTTGAAGTGACCACTATCGCCGCTAATGCCGCGGGTGGTTTCATCAGCGTTCCGTCCGACCCGATCGCCTTCGAGATCACGGGCGCCGCTCGCCAGCAGGAGCTACCAAGCATCGAATCGATTTACGACAGCGTGAGCTATCAGGCGATTGGGCAGGGTGACAGCACTCGTGACAACACTCCGACGTTGAGCGGTCGCGTCAATGCCGACGCCGCCAAGATCGCGGTCTTCGTCAATGGCGCACTCACCGGTTATGCCGGAGTGAATGTGGAAGGCGGCTGGCACTTCACTCTGCCATCGCAAAGTCCCGGTCAAGTCGAGGTGACGATCGCCGCCGCCAACGCGGCAGGCCAATTGATCAGTGCCGTGTCCGATCCGATTGCCTTCCAGATCACCGACACCGGTCATCGTGAGCCGCCGCGTGTCGATTCTGTCTACGATGACGTGGCCTATCAGCCGATCCGCGCAGGCGGCAGCACCCGGGACGACACCCCGACGCTGAGCGGCCGTGCCGATGCCGACGTAGTCAAGGTCGCCGTTTTGGTTAACGGCGAAACGGTCGGCTATGCGAATACGGACTCGAACGGATACTGGTCCTTCGAACTGCCATCGCAGCAATCGGGCCATATCGAGGTGAGCGTCGCTGCCGCCAATGGGGCTGGCCAGTTGATCAGCGGTCAGTCCAATCCGATCGGCTTCGAGATCTCCGAGGCCGGTCCCGGGAAGCCGGCGCCGTACATCGACACCATCTACGATGATGTGGCCAACCAGCCGATCGAAGCGGGCGGCACCACCTATGACGACACTCCCGCCCTGCGTGGTTATGTGGTCGGCAACGACACCGCCAAGGTGGCTGTTTTCGTCAATGGCGAACTGGCGGGCTATGCCAACGTCAGTTTCAATGCCAGCTGGAAGTTCCAACTGCCGTCGCAGGAGCCGGGAGAAGTCAAGATCACGGTCGCTGGCGCCAATGCAGCAGGCGAACTGATCAGCGATCAGTCCAGCCCGATCGTCTTCGAGATCAAGGATGCCAATCAGCAGTCCCAGTCAGAACCAGAACTGGAATCGCTGGACCTTCCGCTCGGCGCACTGCTCAGCGCGAACGATGCCGAGCTGTTCACCGACGCGGACGATGCAATGCAAACGGTGGCGTCGGCAGATCCGTATGCATTGTCGGCCACCGAACTGCAGGCATGGAACAGTGATGCGGTTTCGCCGTACGGCACCACCGCGGTTGAGGTTGCGGTGATGTCGGTGACACAGCCGATGGAGGACCAAGCACAGGCACACAGCTTGTTCTGATCCGTGCCAGTAAGGCATATGGAAGAACCCGGCTCATGCCGGGTTCTTTTTTGGTTGATGCCTCATTGACGCGCTTTCGAGTAACGGGGTCCCTCACCTTGCGATCAAGCCGCAACCCCGTGCCTCGGCAACGCTATCGACACCAACGCCGCGAGCGTTACCAACGTCGCGGAGATTGCCAAGCAGGCCGGCAATCCAGCGACCTGGTAAACCCAGCCGGACAACACCGTACCCAGCAGCCGTCCCAGCGCATTGGCCATGTAGTAAAAGCCAACGTCCAACGACACGCCGTCCTCGGCCGCGTAGCTGACGATCAGATAGCTGTGCAGCGACGAGTTGATGGCGAACAGCACGCCGAAAGCAGTGAGCCCTACGATCACCACCGCGCGCGCGTCCTGTCCTTGAAACAGCAGCCACGCCATCAACGCCGGCACGAATGCCAGCGGCACCGCCCATAGCAATGCCGTACGCCCGTCCGGCAGTCGTCCACCGCGCTCGCCAGTGAGATCGCGTTTGCCAGTGAAGCCCGGCGCCAGTGCTTGCACGATGCCGTACCCGATCACCCAGGCGGCCAGAAATCCGCCGACCTGCCAGAAGTCCCAGCCCAGCACCTCGGCCAGAAAAACCGGCAACGCCACGACGAACCACACATCGCGCGCACCGAACAGGAACAGCCGTGCCGCCGACAACAGGTTTATCGCGCGGCTTTTCGACAGCAATTCGCGGAACTTGGGCTTCCTTTTCGCCTTGCCCAGATCACGCTTGAGCCACCACAAACTCAACACCCATACGACTGCCAGCGCCACCGCCATTGCCGCGACCGCCTTGGTAAAACCCAACAACGTCAGCAGCGCGCCGCCCAGGAAGAACCCCACGCCCTTCAGCGCATTCTTCGATCCGGTCAGCACCGCCACCCAGCGATACAACGCGCCTTGCTGGTTGCCCGGCACCAGCAGCTTGATGCTGCTCTTGGCGCTCATCTTGTTGAGGTCCTTGGCGATGCCCGACAGCGCCTGCGCCGCCATCACCCAAGGCACCGTCAGCCACACGGCGGGGACCAGCAGCATCGACAGCGCCGCGACCTGCAAGGCAAGACCGATGTTCATGGTGCGGTTCAGGCCGATGCGCGCGCCCAGCCAGCCGCCAACCAGATTGGTCGCCACACCGAATATTTCGTAGAACAGGAACAGCAACGCGACCTGCAACGGGCTGTAGCCCAGCTGATGGAAATGCAGCACCACCAACATGCGCAGCGCGCCGTCGGTCAGGGTGAAGGCCCAATAGTTGCCGGTGATCAGCAAATACTGGCGCACATCGGGCGAGAGTCGTTGCAACATGAATTAGCGATCCGCCCGCCCCACCAGCTTTACCAGCTCCGCTGTGCGATTCACGTAACCCCATTCGTTGTCGTACCAGGCGTAGATCTTCACCTGCGTGCCGTTGATCACCAAGGTGGACAGCGCATCGACGATGCTGGAGCGCGGATCGGTCTGGAAATCGATCGATACCAAGGGACGGGTTTCATAACCCAGGATACCTTTCAGCTCGCCCTCGGCGGCCGCTTGCAGCAAGCCGTTCACTTCGTCGACCGTCGTCGCGCGCTCCACTTCGAATACGCAATCGGTCAGCGACGCGTTGGTCAACGGCACGCGTACCGCATGGCCATCCAGACGTCCACGCAGCTCCGGGAATATTTCGGCGATGGCAGTCGCCGATCCAGTCGAGGTGGGAATCAAACTGCTGCCGCAGGCGCGCGCGCGGCGCAGATCCTTGTGCGGCGCATCGACGATCACCTGGGTGTTGGTCAGGCTGTGGATGGTGGTCAGGCTGCCGTGGCGGATGCCCAGGTTCTCGTGGATCACCTTGACCACCGGCGCGAAGCAGTTGGTGGTGCACGATGCTGCCGAGACGATCCGGTGCTGCGCGGGATCGAAACGGTGATGGTTGACGCCCATGACCGTATCCAGCGTGCCTGCGGCCTTGATCGGCGCGGTCACCACGACGCGCTTCACGCCCTGGTCGAGATAGGGCTGCAGTACGTCGGGTTTGCGGAACTTCCCGGAGGCTTCGATCACCACATCGCAATCGGACCAGTCGGTGGCCGCGATGTCCTTGTTGCGTGTGATCGGAATACGCACGCCATCGATGACCAGGTGATCGCCATCGGCACTGGCTTCGCGATTCCAGCGCCCGTGTATCGAATCGAAGTTCATCAGATGCGCGAGCGTGGCGGGATCGCCGGCCGGGTCATTGATTCGCACGAACGCAAGTTCGTTGTCTTCCCATGCGGTGCGCAGGGTAAGACGGCCCATCCGGCCGAAGCCGTTGATACCGACACGTATCGTCATTGGAAACCTTGAGTTGAGAAAGAATTCAGCGTCAGCTGCCGGCATGCGCGGAAAGGCCGGACTCGCGCAAGCGAGTGGAGGCGGTCAGTTGATCCAGCGCTTCCAGTTTCAATGAAAGCAGCAGCGTGATGCGCTGGCTCAACAGCTTCATCACGTCCTGGTACGCCGCCTGGATCTTTTCGGAAGAGCCGGGTTGGGATGAGTCGGCGACTACCGAGGGATCGGGAACGCTCCAATGCGCGGTGGTAGGGTGACCTGGCCAGATAGGGCAAGGCTCATTGGCGGCGCGATCGCACACGGTGATGATCAGATCCATTTTCGGCGCATCGGCAGCGGAGAATTCTTCCCACGATTTGCTGCGCAAGCCATCGGTGCTGAAGCCCGCCGATTGCAGCACTGCAATCGCGTCCGCATTGACCTCGCCTTTGGGCTGGCTACCTGCACTGTAGGCGCGCAAGCGGCCCTTGCTCAGTTGATTGGCAAGCGCTTCGGCGATGATGCTGCGACCCGCGTTGCCGGTGCAGACGAACAACAGGTTGTAGTGATCTTTCATGTCTCCTCCCTCATGCGAGTTGGGGTTCTTGGGGTGCTTCGTCGGCTTTCGGCGCGCATCCGCCGCCGGTCGCTACCGGGCCGCACTGCGTGCCGCCACAGCAGTTGCGCGTCAGGAATTCGATCAGCGCGTTCATGGCGGCGAAGTCGGCGCGATAGCAGATGACGCGTCCACGTGTTTCGCCGTGGATCAATCCGGCGGCGACCAGTTCCTTCAGATGAAACGACAGCGTGGCGCCAGGTAGCGCCAGCGCCTCGGCGATTTCGCCGGCCTTGCGGCCGCCCGGTCCGGCCTCGACCAGCAGACGGAAGATCGCCAGCCGGGTGGGCTGGCCCAAGGCCGCGAGCGCAGTGGTTGCATTTGTTATTTCCATAATTCTAGAATAATCGAACATAACCCAGGCTAGCAAGGTTTTATGACAATTAATGACCTGCCCAACGTGGCCGCCGGAGCGCTTGCACTGCCCAATCCAAGCCAATTGGCGCCGGAAGGTGCGGCGCACCCGCCACGCATCCTGATCCTGTACGGATCGCTCCGACCGCAATCCTTCAGCCGCAAGCTGGCGCTGGAAGCCGAGCGTCTGTTGCGGCATTTCGGCGCTGAAACGCGCGTGTTCGATCCACACGACCTGCCCATGCTGGACAGCGTCAATGCCGATCACCCCAAGGTTCGCCAGCTGCGCGAGTGGTCGGAATGGTCCGAAGGCCAAGTCTGGGTCAGCCCGGAGCGGCACGGCGCAGTCACCGGCGTATTCAAGAACCAGATCGACTGGTTGCCGCTGGAAAGCGGCAGCGTTCGGCCGACCCAGGGCCGCACCCTGGCGGTCATGCAGGTCTGCGGCGGTTCGCAGTCCTTCAACGTGGTCAACACGCTGCGCGTGCTGGGCCGGTGGATGCGGATGGTGGTGATTCCCAACCAGTCTTCAGTGCCCAAGGCCTGGCAGGAATTCAACGACGAAGGACGGATGAAGCCTTCGTCCTACTACGACCGCGTGGTGGACGTGATGGAAGAACTGGTGAAGTTCACGCTGATGGTGCGTGGCCGCAGCGATTATCTGACCAGCCGTTATAGCGAGCGCAAGGGTGATCTAGCCGCGCGGGCCTTGTCTGCGGCGTCGGGTGCGGTTGAGGCGCCTGCGGTGTCGGTGCCGGTGGTGGGGACCTGTTGTACCGCTGCTTGCTGCTGACCAGCCGCGTAGAGCGGAGCTTGTTACGTCCCCTTGGCCTCAACCTTGTAGAGCCGAGCTTGCTCGGCTGCTCTTCGGTCCGCGCTCCAAGATGAAAAGCAAAGAGCAAAAGCAGCGGAGCAAGCTCCGCTCTACGAAGTCGTCCCGCACCGCAACAACTGCGCTGCGGGGCGTCTGTACACGCTCAGGGATTCATATTCCCGCATCCGGGACAACGGCGGCGCCCTGGCTCCGGTAGGATTCACGCGGTTCATCGCACCCATGCAGGAGCCCCGTGCAATCCATTATCTCCATCAACCAGCTAAGCAAAACCTACGCGTCCGGCTTCCAGGCGCTGAAGCGTGTCGATCTGGATATCCGCCGCGGCGAGATCTTCGCCCTGCTCGGCCCTAATGGTGCTGGCAAGACCACGCTGATCAGCATCATCTGCGGCATCGTCAATCCCAGCGAGGGGACGGTGCTGGCCGACGGCCACGATGTCGTTCGCGACTATCGCGCGGCGCGCGGCAAGATCGGCCTGGTTCCGCAGGAACTGTCCACCGACGCGTTCGAAACGGTCTGGGCCACGGTGCGGTTCAGCCGCGGCCTGTTCGGCAAGCCGCCCAATCCGGCCCATCTGGAAAAAGTGCTGCGCGATCTATCGTTGTGGGACAAGAAGGACAGCAAGATCATGGCGCTGTCCGGTGGCATGAAGCGGCGTGTATTGATCGCCAAGGCATTGGCGCATGAGCCGCAGATCCTGTTCCTGGACGAGCCCACCGCCGGCGTCGACGTGGAGCTGCGCCGCGACATGTGGCAGATGGTGCGCCAGCTGCGCGAAAGCGGCGTGACCATCATCCTGACCACGCACTACATCGAAGAGGCCGAGGAAATGGCTGACCGCATCGGCGTGATCAGCAAGGGCGAATTGATCCTGGTCGAGGACAAGGATGTGCTGATGCGTAAGCTGGGCAAGAAGCAGTTGACGCTGCAGCTGCACACCCCGCTGCAGACCATCCCCGGCGAACTTTCCGCGTTGCCGCTGGAGCTGGCCGACGACGGCCACGCCCTGGTCTACACCTTCGATGCGCAGAGTGAAGAAACCGGCATCGCCGCGCTGCTGAAGCGGCTGGGTGAACTGGGCATCGACTTCAAGGATCTGCATTCCAGTGAAAGCTCGCTGGAGGAGATCTTCGTCAGCCTGGTTCATAACGGCAATGCTCACAACGGCAAGGAGGCGCGCGCATGAACTGGTATGCCATCCAGGCCATCTATCGTTTCGAAATGGCGCGCACCTTCCGCACCATCACCCAGTCGATCGCATCGCCGGTGCTTTCGACGTCGCTGTATTTCGTGGTGTTCGGTGCGGCCATCGGTTCGCGGATGGGAGACATCGGCGGTGTCAGCTACGGCGCTTTTATCATTCCGGGCCTGATCATGCTGTCGCTGCTCAACGAGAGCATTTCCAATGCGTCGTTCGGGATCTACATGCCCAAGTGGGCCGGCACCATCTATGAGCTGTTGTCGGCGCCGGTCTCGTATGTGGAGGTGGTGATCGGCTACGTGGGCGCCGCGGCGACCAAGTCGTTGATGCTGGGCGTGCTGATACTGGTCACCGCGCGGATATTCGTACCCTACGAAATAGCGCATCCATTCTGGATGTTGTGCTTCCTGCTGCTGACGGCGGTGACCTTCAGCCTGTTCGGTTTCATCATCGGCTTGTGGGCCGACGACTTCCAGAAGTTGCAGGTGATCCCGCTGATGATCGTGACACCGCTGACTTTCCTGGGCGGCGCGTTCTATTCGATCAACATGCTGCCGCCGGTGTGGCAGAAGATCACCTTGTTCAATCCAGTGGTGTACCTGATCAGCGGCTTCCGCTGGAGTTTCTACGGCGTGTCCGACGTCAACGTCGGCATCAGCCTGGCGGCGATCATCGGCTTCCTGGTCCTGTGTTTGATCGCGGTGTGGTGGATCTTCAGGACCGGGTACAAGCTGAAGAATTGAGAAAGTCTCGTAGAGCGGAGCTTGCTCCGCTGCTCTTTGGTCCGATCTAAAAAAACAAAGGCAGCGGAGCAAGCTCCGCTCTACGGGGGCCGGCCCATCCGTCTCAACGCGAAACGTTGAACTTCACTTCCACGCGGCGGTTCGGGATCAGGCATTCGCGCAGAGCCGCTTGAGGCTTGGCGCCTTCGCAACGCTGCACTTGTTCGGTGTCGCCGCGATACTCGTGGGTAATCAGGCTCTCCGGCACGCCGCGGGCGATCAGCAACTCGCGCACGGTGCGTGCACGACGTTCAGACAAACCCTGGTTGTAGTCGTGGCCGCGTCCTTGCAAGCGGTCGGCATGGCCGATCAACTCGATGCCGGTCAGGGTCAGCCCTTCTTCGCGGATGCGTGCCAGAGATTGATCCAGGCTCTGCAGCGAATAAGCCCGGATGTCGCCTTTCTGATCGCGATCGAACTCGAACAGCACATTGGCGGTCAGCGCGAGCGGTGCCTGCGGGCCGGCGGCGGGAGCGGCGCCACACTGGCGCGCCAGCGCTTCGGCGTCGTTGACCCAATCCTCGGCGATCTGGATGTAAGGCTTGGAATGCCGCCACTGCTGCTGGTTCAACTCGTTGCCGGCGTGCACCAGTTCCACTTCACCACAGGCCACGGCCTGCTGCGCGCATTGGAAACCGGGCGTGCCATGGATCGCGCCCAGGCGCTTCCACAGATCCTCGCGCACGCGTGCCGCACCGTTGACCAATGGCGTGTCGGTGGGCAGCGGCGTGACGCCCTGCTCCATGCCCACGATCAGCTTCTCCGACTCGGTCAACGCTTCCTGCGGGAAGTCGCTGCGGTCATTGCGGGTGTATTCGTGGAAGGACACGTCCAGCCAGCACTGCGCCTTGGACAGGTGATAGTCGCGCACCGGCCGGCCGGCATCGTTGAGCGCCTGAATGCGGCCCTGCGTCTGTCCGTAATCGGACAGATCGGCATGGATCGCCTCATCCGTGATGCGTGCCTCTTGCGGAGCGAGCGTGGTCTGCTGGGCGTTGGCGGCGGTCACTGCGAGCGACGCCGTGACGGCAGCGATGGCGATGCCGAGAATCTTCTGCTTAGTGTTCTTCATGATCTGCATTCCTCAGCGCACCGGATCGCGGTAGCGGGCATCGTCTCTACGGAAAAGGTCTTCATCGAACTTGAAGCGCAGGCGGATGAAGCCGCCCTGCTGCGTGTACTCGTAACCGGTCAGGTCTTCGTCGCCGCGGAAACCGGTGGCGTTGTAGCCCACCGACAACCAGAGGTTCTGCCGCAGCAAGCGACCGACTTCCACACCAAAGGCATATTGGTTTGCGCCGTCCTGGCCACGGAAGGTCGAGGCCAGCACGCCGATGTCCCAGTTCTCGGTGATGTCGTACACCACGCGGCCCGACAGCAGCACTGCGTTGAAGTCGTCGTTCACGCGCCCGGTATCGGCGTAGAAGAAGCTGTCCTTCTGCCACTTCGCCGCCACGCGGCCGGTCAACCACCACGGCCGCGACGGATGCCAGTCGGCATGCGCGGAGATGATGTGCGCGCTGGTGCGGATGTCCTGGCCGGTGTCGGAGCCGAAGCCCGAACCGTCCATGCCGCTTTCGTCCTTCTCCAGCTTGTACTCGTAGCGGGCCAGCGCATTGATGCGGTTGGTATCGGTGTCGCGATACGCCGCGCCGATCTGGAACCGGTCCTGCAACACGTCGCCGCGTGCGGCGTATTCGGTGCGCAGCAAGTAGTTGCGCGCCAATATCGTCCAGTCGCGGTTGAGCTTGCGGGCGGCGAGGAACTGCAGCAGCGTGGTGTTGTAGCCCTCGTCTGTCGGCGTTTCCGTCACGTCATCGGAAATGCGGTGCTCCACGCGGATGGTGCCGCGCCACAGCGGATTGGCGCTGTAGTCCAGCGCCAGGCCAGCGCCGGTAGAATCGCCGACATCGCCGGAGATGACGTTGGTGTGCTCGAACGACGAGCTCAGGCGCATGCCTTCGCGGATGTCCCAGTTATTGCGTACGCCCGAAGCGGCCTGGATATCGCGGCCGCTGATCGCGTCACGCAAACGATATTCGGAGAACAACTGCGTGTCCTTGATGAAGCTGGTGTCCACGCCGAACGCCATGGTGTCGGCTTCGCGTCCATCCTGGGTCAGTCCGTTGACGCCGCTGATGCCGGTCTGCTTTTCGTAGCGGCCGTACAGGCGGCTGCGTTCGCGCAACTGATAGTCGGCACCCAACGCGATGCGGTTGCGGTCCTCGCCGTGGATGTCCTGCTCCACTTCGCCGCCCAGGCTCAGGCGATCGTTGGCACGGTAGCCGACGCCGAAACGCAGCATGTCGGATGACAACTCAGTGCCCACGGGCAAACCGCTGCCCACATCATTGGGGTTGCCGCTGCTGATGATCGGCAGGCCGGTCAGCGGATCCAGCGGTTGCTGGCCGTAGCCCAACACACCGCCGCCGGCACCGGTGGCGTATCCGCCGGACAGTCCGCCGAGATTGCCGTAGCCGCTGTTGGTCGCCCAGGTGTAGTAGGCACCGACGGTTTCGCGAATGGCGCGGTAGCCGAAGTCGAACGTCAACTTGTCGGTCGCCTTGAAACGCGTACCGACGCTGCCGGCATCGCGTTCGCCACCTTCCGGATTGCGGTCTTCGCTGCGCAGTCCTTCCGCGTACACCTCGAAGCGTTCATTGATGCGGTAGCGCGTGTTCAAGCTGTATTCGCCGCGGCCGCCGTACAGGGGCGAAGCAGGATTGTTGAATTCCGGATCGGAACGGCCCGCGAACAACTTGAAGTCCAGGTCCTTGCCGGCGTGGCCGAACTCCACCCGCCAGGCATCGCCTTCCACCAGGCCGCTGAGGCCTTCCAGCGCCGGCGTGCCGTACTGGTTGATGGAATTGGTGTTGACCTCGCTGCGCGTGCGCGCGGCTTCGGCCACCAGCCAGGTGTTGGGACCGAAGCGGTAGCCGACATTCGCACTGCCCATTTCGAATGCGGCGAACGGATTGCGGTCATCGACATAAGAACCGCCGATCTCGCCGTTCTCGCCCACGCGCAATTGCGCGTCCGCGCCCAGCACCAGGAATTTCTCGGTGCCCTGGTCCAGTTCGTAGGTGATGCGCAGCGAAACCGGATTCAGGTCGCTATCGAACGAAGGCAGGAAGCTGTTGAGCAGGATGCGGCCGGAGAACGGTTCGAAGCTGTAGTCCACCAACCGGCCCAGCGGCCGCACCGAGACGATGCGCGAGGGCTGATTGCGGTCGCGCACCACCACTTCGACGCGCTCGCTGCCTTCCAGCACTGCATTGTTGCGCAGGCCATACGGGCCGCTGCCGGAAGCCGGCAGCTCTTCGATCACCTGGCGCAGCGAATCCTCGATGGCGAAGACGTTGCCGCGTACGCGCTGGTTTTCGAAATGCCAGCCAAGGCCGGTGGCGGTGCGGTTGTAGGTGCCCAGTACGCGCTGCGAAGCGCGCTCACCGAAATCGACGCCGGTCTGCGTGCTGATGCTGTCGCCGGTCTGGAAGTCGCCGTACAGCAGATAGCTGCGGTCCTTGTCCACGCGCACGTACAGGCGTTCGGCCGAACGCGCGTCGAAGCCGCGCAGCGACGCGTCGCCATAGACCGGATAGAACTCTTCCGGCTGGATGTCCCGCAATAGACGGGCGCGGACTTCCTTGTCCGAGTCGTACGCTGCGGTCAGCAGGTACTCGCCCTTGATCTGGCCTTTGACGAAGAATGCGGCGCGCGCGGCACCGTTCGCCTTGCCATTGTTGAACTGTTTTTCCCAACGGCGGATTTCGCGCTCGAAGCCGTCGCCTTGCTGGGTTCCGTTGATCAGGTTGCCTTTGCGGCGGAAGTTGATGACGCCCTCGATCAAACCGGTGGCGATCATCTCGCGCATTTCCGGCACGAAGCCAACCACGCCTTCGGCGCTCTGTCCGCCGGAGGTCACGCGCAACAGCACATCCTGCGGATCGTGCGGGGCCAGCAGATCGAATTCGGCACGGCCATTGCGCACCGGCAACTGCACGCCCGGCGTGACCTTGTCGGCATCCAGGTGACCCGGACCGAGTTCGTCGGTGCGGCCGTCGGGCAGCTTGATGCGGCCGCCGGAGTTCTCGATGGTGGCGAACGCTTCGCCCGTCATCGGCTTGCCATCGGCACCGAACAATTGCACCACCACGTGCACCGGCGACTGGCCATCAGCCGGTGCGCCGTCGCGATCGACTTCCACCACCACGCGGTCGACGCCGGCGTTGACGCGATAGTCGACGTTGCCTGGTTGCGCATACAGCGCTTGCGAGCCGGTGTTCTGTGTTTGTGGCGATTGCGGGAACAGCGGCGTGCCCTGCCCCAGCACCGGCGTGAAGCGTTGATCGCCGGAGACGTTCTGCGCGGCGGCGTGCTGCACAATCGCGGGGGTTATCGCCAGCGACAGTGCCAACGCAAGCGGTGTAACGGAAAGACGAAGTGCGCGCATGGGCTTGGCTTTGATCAGGGAAGAAGTCGTCGAGGCGGTGCGGCTCATGGCTGCACCTCCTTGTCGCCTTCCTGTTCGGTGCCGGTCGGCCTCGGATCCACGATGGGACGCTGGTTGGCCGAGTCGGTGCCTTGCTGCGGCGCGCGCGGCGCCTTGCTTTCAAAGCGCAGCGGTTTCTGCCCCGCTTCGGTTTCCGGTGCGCGTATCTCGCCCTGCGTGCGGCGTGCCTTGACCTGTTCGATGACCGGGTTGGAACAGCTGCCCTCGATGAAGTCGGCGCGATGCAGCTCGCCATTCTTCAAGTCGATGAAGAGGCTGTCGGCGTCGCCCAGGTTGCGGTTGCTGCTGGTGGTCAGGCGCGAGCCGACCGGCAGCGTGGATGCATCCACCTTCAGCGTGTGGCTCTTCGGCGGCAGACCGCAGTAGCTGTACTTGCCTTCCGAATCGCTGATCAGCCAGGTGCCGTCCTCGAAGTACATGCGCACGCCGGGGATGCCGATCTCTTCTTTGTCCTGCACATGGTTGACGTTGCAGTCCACGAAGATCTTGCCCAACACGCAACCTTCGTCGGTGAACACACCACCGCTGACGATCACGCGGTACTCGGCGGGGTTGGACGCCACCACGCCGCCGTTGGTGTACGGAAGCAGCGTGTTCGGATCCACACAGCCACCGGCGATCGAACAACCATGCGCGCGAGCGCGGTTGATGCCGTCGCCTTGCTGGCTGCCTACACCGACACGGACACGATAGTTCAGTACCTTCTGTCCGCCGACGGCGAGCGAGCCGACATCGAACACCAGCGTCGGACCGGGCTTGCCGATCGGGTCGGCGATGCCGGCGCCATCCACGCGCGCAGTGCCTTCGATGAAGGTGAAGCCGTGCGGCAGGCGATCGATCACGTTCACCGTGCCCAGCGCCGCGCCCGCGGTCTGCCGGATGGTGATGGTGTAGACCATGCTGTCGCCCACTTCCACGGTCTTGCGGTCGCCGGTCTTGGTGATGACCAGCCCTGGCGCAACCTGTGGATCCAGCGGGATGTGGTTGTGGATGGGCGCAGCGGTGGCCGAACCCAGCGTCACTTCCAGGTAGTAGGTCGTCGCGGTACCGACCGGCGCGGTCGGCGCGGTCGCGTTCGTCTGCACCGGATAACTGATGCCCGGCGTGGACGGCGGCGTCAGCGGCGCGGTTTCCGCCGGGATCATCCCGGACTGGAAGCTGTAACCGGCTGGCGGCGTGACCGCGATCTGGAAGCGGCACGAAGCGGGCGCCGACGGCGACATCAGGAACTGATAGAAGCCTTCGGTACCCACCGTCATCGACGCGGACGTACCTTCGATACTGTAGCCGCCCAGACCCGCGTTGAGCAGATGCGCTTCCGGCGAGTAACCCGCGCAGGTGCCCACCGGCGTCAGTGTGACGCGCGAACCCGGCACTGGATTACGGGTGACGGCGTCATACACCACGCCGCCCGGACTCAGCGGCAAGCTCTGCTGCGGCAGGTTGGCGCCCGGCGCCAGGATCACCGCCAGGTGCGTGTTGCCGTCGTCGCCACTGCGGCAGGAACTGGCGGTGCCATTGTTGATCGCATTGGTGCCATCGCAAGGCGCGGGCGCGCCGCCAGCGGTTTCACCGCTCACGGGCCAGCCCCAGACCACGCCGGAAGACGGATCGCGGAAACGGATGTCCAACGGCACGCCGGGGATCAAATCCGGCACCGAGTAGCTGCCGTCCGGCGCGGTGGTGGTAGTCGCCACGACCTGGCCGTTGGCGTCCACCACTTCCACGGTCCAGTTGGGCAGGCGGCGGTCGCCACCGTCGATCAGGCCGATATCGCTGCCCTGGTCGAACCACACCGTGCCGGACACCGTAGCGGCCAGCTGCACGGGCGTGGGCAGACGACAGGCGTTCTGGGTGATCGCCGGATCGCAGACCGGCAAGTCGCCCGGGTTGCCTTCGAAGTTGGAGCGCTCCTGCGGCGTCGGCCGGCGGAACTCGTTCTCGCCGCCGCCTTCCACCAGCACGGCGTTGTCCACCGGCGAAGCGGCCACCGTCGAGGCGGCAACCCGCACACGCGCCACGATGGTGTCGGCAAGCGTCGCACCCGCGGCGATCACGCTGCTGGTGGCACAGCGGAAGCGGCTCTCGCCGATCGCGCCGGTGCAGATCCAGCCGTTGCCCGCGGGTGTTTCCGCCAGGGTCAGGCCCGCCGGCAAACGGTCTTCCACCACGTACTCGCCGCTGCTCGGCTGCTGCCCGATGTTGCGCACGCGGATCGTGTAGGTGCCGATGTTGTTGACAGTGAACGTGGTCGGCGTGGCGGTCTTGCTGACCACCAGGTCCGGCGAATCGCCGATCTCGCCGAAGTTGTTCTCCACCGATTCGCCACCGATGGGCAGCACGATCCCGCTGATCGCCGACGGCGTGGTATCCACCGGCGTGGCGGTGCCGGTGGTGGTACCACCGATGTTGCCCGCCGTGGTGATGCCGTTGAGTGTGTGTGGCGGCTGCGTGGGCTCGGTCACGGTGTAGGTGCCCGGGCGCAGATTCTCGAAGCGGTAACGGCCTTCGGCATCCGTGGGCACGGTCACGCTGACTGTTTCGCCGAGATCGTTGGTACCCGTCAGCACAATATCGACGGTAGTGATACCCGGCTCGTTGCTGTCGATGATGCCGTTGTTGTTGGCATCGTTATAAACACGCCCAGCAATCGAACCGACGGGAATCTCGCCGAAGTTGTTGTTGCTGGCTTCCTCGCCCACGCCCAGCGTGACGCTGCTGATCACCGAAGGCGTGGTGTTCGGTGCAGTGACATTGCCGCCACCGGTGCCGGCCACCGTGATGCCGTTGAGCGTGCCGGTCGGCTGCTCGGGCTCGGTAATGGTGTAGTTGCCCGGCGGCAGCTCGGTGAACGCGTAGTTGCCATCAGGCAGAGTGGTGGTTTCGCGCGTGACCGTGTTGCCGGCCAGGTCGGTGCCGGTCAGGCGCACGACGACGCTGCCGATGCCCACTTCCGTCGGGTCGATCACGCCATCGTTGTCGAGATCGCGCCACACGCGGCCGCTGATGGAACTGTTGAGCGGGATCTCGCCGAACAGGTTCTCCACCGATGCGCTGCCCGGCGTGGTCAGATCAATGGTGCTGATGACGCTGGGCACCGTGGTGATCGGCGTGGCTGTGCCGGACGAGGTGCCGCCGCTGCTTCCATTGATGATGCGGCCCGGCGTGGTGATGCCGTTGCTGGTACCGGTCGGCTGCGTGGGTTCGGTCACCGTGTAGGTGCCCGGACGCAAGCCTTCGAATTCGAAGTCGCCGTTGGCATCGGTGGTGGTGCTCAGCGATACCGATGCACCCGTATCGTCCGTACCGGTCAAGTTGATGGTCACGCCGGCGATGCCGGTTTCGCTGACGCCGGATTGCGCGCCGTCGTTGTTGCCGTCGAAGAACACGCGACCGGAGACGGACACACCCAGTGTTTCGCCGAAGTTGTTCTGTACCGACGCCGCTCCCGCCGGCAGCACGATGCCCGATACCGCACTGG
Organism: Pseudoxanthomonas sp. CCNWLY206-1; assembly: GCF_039710385.1. NCBI lineage: Bacteria > Pseudomonadati > Pseudomonadota > Gammaproteobacteria > Lysobacterales > Lysobacteraceae > Pseudoxanthomonas > Pseudoxanthomonas sp. CCNWLY206-1. The sequence goes on from NZ_JBDKXI010000008.1 coordinate 255,365, forward strand.
GTACCGTGGCGACAGGCGTGGCGATGCCGGTAGCCGTACCACCGATGTTGCCCGCAAGCGTGGTGCCGTTGAGCGTGGTCACGCCGCCGACGACCGGCTGCGCGACTTGCTCGGTCACGGTGTAGTTGCCGGCCAGCAGATCGTCGAAGCGATAGTCGCCGTTCGCGTCGGTCACCGCGGCGGCGACCGGATTGCCCAGCGCATCCACGGTACCCGCAGGCAGGCTGACGCTGACGCCGGCAATGCCGTTCTCGCCTGCATCGCGCACGCCGTCGTTGTCGGCATCCAGCCAGACGTTGCCAGTAATAGAACCAGCCAGTTCGCCGAAATTGTTTTCGGTGGAACCGCTCGCCGGCAGGTTGGTCACCGTGATGGTGTTGGTGGTGTTCTCCTGGCCATCGGCCAAGCCGGTCGGCTGGGTTTCTACGATGCGATAGTCCTGGCCAGTGATCGCGCCGCCATAGCTGTAGTCGCCGTTGGCGTCGGTGGTCAGCGTGACCGGCGGCAGATCGTCGCCGGTGCCGAACACGCCATCCGGGCCCGCACCTTGGATGACGACCGTTACGCCAGGAATGCCGGGTTCGCCGCCGTCCTGATCTCCGTCGTCATTGCGGTCCAGGTAGACCGTGCCGCTGATGTTGGTGTTGGCCAATTCGCCGAACAGATAACCGGCGGCCTGCTGGCCCGCGCTGATCGCGATGCCGTCGATGATGTTCGACGTGGCCGCACTGCCCGGCGTGGTCGCATTGCCCGGCGTATGGCGGCCGTCGATATAGCCGACCGGTTGGGTTTCGGTGATGGTGTAGAACGTGCCCGCCTGCGGTGGCAGCAGATCATTGAACACGTAGGCGCCAGCCGCGTTGGTCTGCACAGCGACGTTCACCGGATTGCCCAGTACATCGGTACCGGTCAGCGTCACCGTCGCATTCGCGATGGGGTTTTCGCCGGTATCGAACGCGCCGTTGTTGTTATTCGCCGCGGTCGTGGAGAAGTCCTCGAATACCGCGCCGGCGATGGAGCCCAGCACTTCACCGAAGTCATGCCCGGTCGAACCTGCCACGGGCAGATTGGCAACGTTGATGACGTTGGAGGTGTTTTCCGTACCGTCGGCATAGCCATCTGGCTGCGCTTCGGTGACGCGATAGTTCTGGCCGACCACCAGGTCGGTGAACTGATATGCACCGTTGGCGCCCGTTTGAATGGTGACAGGAGCCGGATCGTCGCCATCGCCGAACGTACCGTTGGCGCCCGCGCCGGTCAGCGTCACGCTGACACCTTGCAAGCCGCCGTTAGGCTGCGAGTTGACGCTGCCGGCATCGGCACCGTCGAAATCACCGTTGCGATTGCGGTCCAGGTAGACGCTGCCGGAAATGGCGGAGATAGCGTCTTCGCCGAAGTTGAAGACAGTACCGTCCAAACCAGCGCCCAGATCGATGCTGGCGATGCGATCGGTGGTGGCGGCATCGCCGCTCACGCCGGTGCCGGGAGTACAGCCGGTAGCGCAGGGCGCGCCGCCGATCTGCCCAGGATTCACCGCCGTCGGCCGATTCCGGTAATTGCCGGTCGGCAATACTTCGCGCAGCGTATAGAGGATCAGCGGGTCGAGATTGGTGAAGCTGTAGGCGCCGCTCGCATCGGTGGTGGCCGTGGTGATCACGGTGCCGGTGACGGCGTTCAGCAGTTCGACGGTGGCGCCGGCAATGGCGGCGTCCGCACCGGCATCGCGCACATTGTTGAAGTTGCCGTCGACGTAGACGAAACCCGACAACGAAGGATTGCGCACTTCCGGGAAGTTGTAGCGCACGCCGGTATCGGCGGCGCCCACCGCAATGGCGCTGTACACCGAGTTCGGCGAACCCACCGCGTAGGTGCCGCCCAACGATGGCGCATCGCCGCCGGCGGCAGGCGGATTCACCGGACCGTTGCGATAGGTGCTCGGCTGCGTCTCCGTCAGCGTGTAGCCGGAAGCATTCGCCGGCGACAGATTGTTGAAGCTGTAGGTGCCGTCGGCAGCGGTCGTCGTGGTGCGATTCACCGCGTTGCCGTAAGCATCGGTACCCGTCAGGGTGATGGTCACGCCGGCGATGCCGGGTTCCGCTGCAGCAGACTGACGGATACCACCATTCGCGCCCGCACGATCGCGATCTTCGAACACCACGCCCGCGATGGAAGACCTAGTCACGGTCAACGGCACGGTAACGGTGTTGTTGGGCGGAGTGGGATCGACCTGCTCGGTGGTTACCGCAGCGGTGTTGTTGCTGGTACCGCCACTGGGATAGGAGTTCCAGACCGCCGGCACGATGATGCGCACGCGGCCGCTGACGGTGACGTCGCCCAGGTTGCAGGTGACAGTGCTACCGGCTTGGGTACACGTGCCGGTGCCGTTGGGCACTTCGTCGCCGCCGGGATCCGGGCCGACCTTCCGCCAGCTGATAGGACCGGTAATGACCACACCGGCCGGCAGCGTATCGGTGACGACAGTACCCGTGCCGTTGAGCGGACCGTTGCCGGTGCGGTCGCGCGACAGACTGGCACCGGGACCGTTGTTGACGCCATCGATGACGTAGTAGAACGGCTGGCGCAGCGCAACGCTGGTCACCGTAGTCGGCAACGCCGCATTCGGGTCGTTGTCCGGCGTCAGCACCACCATGGTCTTGGCCACGCCCATGTCGGCGCGGGCACGGATGGTGGTTTCCTGGTTGGCGATGTTGTTGGCGGCGTTGGTGTCGGTTTCCGCCGAGCTGGCGGTAACCGAATTGGCCAGCGTATCGCCCGAGGCACCCGGCGCCGTCTCGTATTGGAAGCGCAAGTACAGCGTGCTGGTCTGTCCGGAGGCCACCATGCCCGGTTGGTTGGGCGAAAAGCCCGCGCCCGGCATCTGGCAGTCCAGCGTCATCGGTACACCGGCAGTGGGGTTGCTGCCCGCAGTAACGGTACAGGCGGCCTCCACGAACGGCCCGCCAGTCGTCGCCGATGCGCCGACGTAGCGCACCGTCCGCCCAGCGAACGGCGTGATGGTGTCGCTGATGCGAACGTTGCTGGCGACCGAGGGGCCGTTGTTGAGCACGGTCACCCGATAGGTGATCGCGTTGAGCGCCAGGTTGGTGGCGTCGTAGCCCAGCGGATCCACGCCGCCCGCAAATCCGGTATCCACCTTGTTGGTGATCAGGTCCACGCTACCGCTGCCGAACGGCAACGATGCGCTGCGCTCGTCGTCGGCAGCGCTGGTGTCGGTGTTGTAGTCGAAGCTGCCGTTGGCGTCGCTGCCGGTCGCCGGATCAGCGGTGCCATCGTTGTTGCGATCGAAGAAGAAGTCGGCGGTGTTGTTGAACACGCGACCGGTGTTGCCCGAATTGACGTTCGGGCGGATCACCACGGTCAGGCTTTCGGTTTGATCGTTCGTCAGCGACAACGGCGTGCAGGTGATCGTCACCTGTGCCGTTCCGGCGGTCGGATTCGCGTACGAGGTGCCGCCCGCCGCTGGCGAAGTGGTTACACCAGCGCCAGGGGTCGCCGTACATGCGGTGCTACCGCCGCCGGTGCGGTTAGCCGAGATAAGCACGAAGCCGGTATCGTCCGCAGGCAGCGTGAACACGTCGCGGAACACCACGCCAGGCACGGTGGACGGACCCTGATTGCGGAACGACATCTGATAGGTGGTGTTGACGCCGGCCTGACCGGTAGCGCCGGAGGTGATGTTCTTCGCCGTGGTCTGCACGTTGGCGACGCGGTCGATCTGTATCCAGTCCGACGCGCTGTTGTTGCTGGTGTCGATTTCGCCGACCGAACCGGCGACGTTGGCATCGATACCGACGCCCGCGGTATTACAGAACGCGTTGTTGGTGGCGACGCCGCCGCAGGTGCCTGCGCCCAGGCCAGCGCTGTCGAACAATGCGCGATTTACCGTCAGCACGATCGTCGCACTGGCACCGCTAGCCAGCGCGGTGGTGCCGGAACGGCAGATCACCGAGGCGCCGGTGGTGCAGGTCCAACCTGCCGGCACGGTCGTGGCCGACACCGTGGTGCGGCTGGCGACGAAGCCGGGGATCGCATCGTTGACCACTACGCCGGTGGTGCTGTCCGGACCGTTGTTGGTGGCCGTCAGCGTGTAGGTCAGCGTGGTGCCGTTGGCAGGCAACACGTTGTCGGCCGTGCCCGGGCCATTGGTCTGCTTGGCGATGGTGAGATCGGCGCGTTCGTCCGTGGTGCGAGTGCCGTCGCCGTTGCAGTCGTTGTCGGTTTCCGGGTCGCTGTTGAGACCACCGGCAGTCAAGGGCTCGATGGAACCGCCGCTACCGCCGGTGCAGGCGGTGTTGGTCAGAGCGCCGGCCGCGCGTGCGCGCGAGATGATCTGCAACTGCGGCGCGTTGTTGTTCACCGCCAACGGCAGCGACCCGGCATTGAGATCGCAAGTGACGCGCTGGCGCGCCGGCGGTACGGCGTAAGGATTGTTGACCGTACAGGTCCAAGGCCCGGAAGAGGAAACGAACTCTTCGCCCGCAGCAAGTTCGTCGACCACCTGTACCTGGCCGCTGGCCGCGCGCGGCCCCAGGTTGCGCACAACAATCGTCGAGGTCATGCGGCTGTCGGCATCGCTGCCGATGCCGTCCCACACTGCTATCAGGTCCGGCGTTTTGGACTTGGTCAACGACAGATCGGCGCCGTCGGCCAATACGGTGAAAGTGACGCTACCGTTGTTGTTGTTGGTACCCAGCGTCGGACCATTGGGATCCGGCGTGGTCGAGGTGATGGTGGCGGTGTTGGTGACATCGCCGCTGCTGTTGGCGCCCGATGCGGGCACGGTTGCCACGATGGTGAACGTGTCCACCGCACCATTGGCGAACGCCGTGTTACGCGAACACGTACGCGCCGTATCGGTGCCATTGTTGGTACAGGTCCAGCCAGCCGGCTGCGTGCCGCCGGTGATGACGAAGCCGGCCGGCAGCGTATCGGTGAAGCTGGCGTCTTGGGCGTTGCTGGGCCCCAGGTTGCGTGCGACCAAAGTGAAAGTCACTGGCTGCCCGGAAACCGCCGGCGCCGGCGCGGCCGATTTGCTCAACGTCAGATCCGCGCCTGCGGTCACCGCGGTGGTGACTTGGGCGCTGTCGTTGGCGGGATTCGGATCTGCGGTGCCGATACCCGAAACCGTCGCGCCATTGATGACGTTGCCCGTGCCAGCGTTGACCCGCGCGCGGAAGGTGAAGCTGCTGCTGGCGCCAACGCCCAAGGTGCCGGCATGCGTTGCGGTCATGGTGCCGCTGTTGAACGTCCAACCGCTGCCGGAGAAGCTGCTGGCCACGTACGAAGTGGCAGCCGGCAGCGTGTCCACTACCTGGAAGTTGGTCGATACGCTGGGACCGGTGTTGGTAACGGTCAGCGTATAGGTGATTTCCGCACCGCCCACCACAGGATCGGGCGTCGCAGTCTTTTCCAGGCGCAGGTCGCCGGCGTTGGTCAGCGTGGTCGCTTCGACGCGGGTGTTGTTGGCGGTGTTGGTGTCGCCAACGAAGAACGGATCGGCCGGAGTCAGGCTGGCGATCGGCGTGGAAGCAGGTGGAACTGCGTTGCCGAAACCAATCGCGCCGCGCACGGTAACGGTCGCTGGCGTCTGACCGGCGGTGTTGACGCCGATCTGGAACGTGGACGAGTTGCCGGTAGGTGACGTGCCGTCCAACGTGCCGTTGTTACAGACGATGCGTGTAGGTGTACCGGCGTCGGCCGCACAGTATCCCGGCAAGGTGCCGGCGGTGGTCCCTGCCGGCAGATCGAAGATGGTCACCGTGTTGTTGACGACGTCGACCGCACCGTTTTCGATGGTGATGCTGTAGATCACCTGGCCGCCAGCGGGCGTGGGATCGTACCCGGTGTCGGACAGGTCGGTGATCTGCAAGTCGGCGGCGAACGCCAGCGTTGGCACCATCAGCAACAGCGCGGATGCGGTCAGTCGCCGCAATGTCGTACGCCAACCGTGCCGAGTGTTCCCTGCGGTGCAACGCGTCGGCGAGGTGCCGGATGCAGCGCTTTTCATTCGGCCAAGCGAATACGAATCAACCTTGCCAGCAATCATTGCCGGCTCAACTTGCATGCACACTGGACTTTCCCCTGTTCCCGTATCGCGATCCAACACAGATCGCGTAGCTGCTTTGATGCAGGCTTTTCCCCACCGCGGGTAGTTACCGCGGATGAGGACCATTCGTGAGCCAAGGCACAGTGCACACCGTGGTATGCATGTACGATCGACTATGGGAACGGCCCCAGCCTGCTAACAGCGGGCGGGATTATGGGAGCCGGAAAATAAAAGTGCAGTTCCGAATGCTCTCGAAAACTCTCACTCGCTTACGAGCAGCGATTTCACACGAGAGCTTTTCGTATCAACCACTTACTCGTTGCGTCAAAAATCCGTCGCCATCTCGTTGTGTGTCGATGCTCTTCAACGGCCGCATCGCTGGCATTGATCGACGTGCTGTCTTCTCAAGTGCAAGGCACTGAATACCGGCATCCACAAGCGTCGTTTGCCAGCCATTGAGCCGGATAGAAACAGGGTTCGTATCGACCACTTCGCTCGCGGCGTCAAAAATCCGTCGCCATCACGGCGTAGGCCGGAAGCATTCTTCAATGGTCAAGTAGCAGAAAAAAAGACTGCTGGCGTTATGCGCAGCGAAGCGAGATTTCTTTTCTTTTTTGTTCCGGGAGAAAAGCGAACACCCACAATCACCCTTTGACCAGCGACTTTTACCGCCAACTGCTACCGGACACGACGTTACTGCGAGCCATCGCCGTCGGTGAACAGATACCCCACACCGCGCACGGCGCGAATAGGCAGCGTCAGGCCGGTGGCGGTTTTTACCCGCGTGCGTAATCGATGCACCAGCACTTCCAGGCGGTGCGGATCGAATTCCCAAGGTTTGTCGGTGAGTTCGCTGATCAGCGTTTCGCGTGCGACGGGTTGCCCGGGGTTGGCGAACAAAGGTTGGAGAAACGCACGCTCGGCTTCCGCCAGTGCGATTTCTTCTCCGTGTGGCGGGCTCAACGTCCATCCGCTCGCGACCAGCGACCAGCTGCCGTTCTTCTTGCTGGTGGCCGGGACCTTGGCCGAGGCGAGCCGGCGTTGCAAGCTGGTGACCGCTGACGCCAGCACGTCCAGGTCCACCGGCTTTATCAGATAGAGATCGGCGCCGGTATCGAAGCCGCGCGCCATATCCCCGGCATCACCGCGCGCGGTCAGCATGATGATGCCGACGGAGGACATCTGCCGCAGATGTCGGGCCACCGAATAGCCGTCTTCGCCGGGCAAGCCGACGTCCAGTACCACGATATGGCACCGCCTTATCGACAGGTACCGATAGAGCGCTTCGGCACTGTCCATTCCCACCACCGCAAACCCGCGGCTGGAAAGATCGGAAACCATCAGTTCCCGGAACTCTTCATCGTCCTCGACGACGGCGATCTGATCGAGTTCCGATCGCGTTGCCTGCATCAATTTTTCAACCTTCGGTGGGGGAATCCAACCGCGCAAACAATTCCATGCGCACTGTGACGACAGTAACAGTCTACCTATCTCGGGGGTGGGTGAATCAAGTTGCCTGGCATCGGGCTTGGCAAAAGCAAACCCGCGTGACGCTGGGCAGGCGATCCGTCGTGGGACGTACTGCGGCAACGTTAAGGGTTATTTGTGCGAGACGGTACCCTTCTTTTGCGAAGGAGCCGTGAATTTCCGCCAATAACGCACTGACGGAGTTACGCCTGCGTTTCGGAACGGCGTTACATCGCGTTACATGGCTGTTCCTCTCACTTGCTCACGCTCGGGATCAGGCTGCGGCTGCCGACAGGAGAGCCAGGGCGCCGATTGCCTCACATGGGGATCTCAGCTCTGCAGTAAAGCGGCACCCAGAAGCCCTAAGCCCGCCTACCTGCCCGCAGGCATATCCCAAAGAACCGGATCAAATCCCAGCTATAGCGCTTGAGCAGTCGACGCGGTTCGCGCGATAACCGGAACAGCCATTCCAGGTGCACGGTCCGCACCCATTCGGGCGCACGCTTCGCGCTGCCGGACAGGAAATCCAGCAACGCGCCCACGCCGAACATCACCGGAGCATCGACGGCATCGCAATGGTCCAGGATCCAGGCTTCCTGCTTCGGGTTGCCGAAGGCGACCAGCACGATATCCGCACGTGATTCGTTGATCCGCCGTATCAGATCGTCGCCAGCCGCTGCGTACTCACCATAGCCATCGCAGGTCCCCACCACTTGCTGACCCAGCCCATCGGCCAACTGCCGCGCGGCTTTTTCGGCAACGCCGGGACGGCCGCCCAACAGAAAGAAACGCAACGGCCGCGGACTGCGGCTGCAGAGATAGGGGATGAAATCTGTGCCGTTGAGATTTTCGGCAAACCGCCGTTGGTGAATCAACAATGCCGCCAAGTCCATGCCGATGCCATCGTTCACGATGCACACCGAAGGCCGTTGCAACCGCGGTATCAGCGGTCGGCATTCGACGATGAAGTTGGTATTGGCAAAAAACACCTGGAGCTTGCCGCCCTGCTCGCAGGCGTCGGCCACCCTGGCTTCCAACGTTTCGCGCGGTAGCGAATAAACGCTGTAACCGCCCAGGAACAGCGCCCGCGCCGCATCGGGCACGTGGCTCAGCACGCGCGGCTCAGCGGCATTATTCGACGAAACTTCACCATAGTTCATAAGGAAAAGCCTGCATCAATGACGTCTGGATACGCTCCAGATCGAAGCGCGCGTTGCCGCCCAGGTCCAGGCATTCTTCGACGGAACGACCCGAGTGCCATTTCTCCCGCCCGGTGCCCTGGTAGTAGTCGTCGTACTTGAACTGGTGTTCGCCGTTGCCGCTGTCCAGATACACCGCCGGGATGCCATAGGCTTCGGCCAGGATCACGCCGTGCAAGGAACTGGACACCACCTTTTCCGCGCCCAGCAAGGCAGCCACGAACGCGAGCGGCTTGGCCGTCGGCAGCACCAGCTGTTGCCGGTAGGCGGCGTACTTTTCTGGCGACTCGTTGAAATGCGGTATGACCACGAAGGGATGCCGCTTCGCCGTATCGATCAGTTCCTTGCGAAACAGCAACGGCATCAGCAACGCGGGATCGCCGTACACCTCCGGGACCTGTATGCCGCGTTCCATCAGCGTCTGGCGAGTCAACGGGCCACGCACGGCGCGCACATCCAGATCGCGAAAACGGTGCTGCGCCGGGGGAATCTTGCCGTTGATGCCGCTGCCCCAGACGGTTTCGCCGTCGCGAGCGTTGTGCAGCACCGAACCGATGGCGAACAGGCGCCGGCTCTTGTCGCGCTTTTCCAGCAGGTCCAGATCGCGCAGAGCAAGCATCGCCACCACCGTCACCTTGGACAGGTAGTCGCCAACATTGACTTCGCCATTCTTCGGCTGCCACCAATACAGCGCACGCCGCTGTTCGCGATCCAGCCAGGTTTCGAGTAAGGACAAGCGGATTCTCCTGATAGATGCGGCACTCAACGAGTTGAGTGCCTTCCTTTTCCCCTCGCAATGCGGGGGGCGAGGATGGGCGGTTTGCGCGGCACTGCCGCGCAGGCCATCCGAACGCTCGGCGTGCTGCGCCGAGCGGGACGGGCAAGGGTGGGGGAAATTGATTCGGCCGGTTTCAAACTGTTTTGTTCCGAATCAATTAGGCAATCGCGCCGGCGGGCGCAGTGGATGGTCGCCGTATGCCGATATCCGGCATGATTCGGGTTTCCGGATAGCGCTCCGGTGCGAGCAGTCGGTCCACCGTTTCGGACCAGCTCAAGGATTGGCGCGAACGAATCCGCGGTGCGGCCAGTGCCCCCTGGATTGCCGTAACGATCGATTCCTCATCGCCCGGCGTGTAACCGAACCGCGATGCATAGCGCCCGACGATGACGTGCGGACAGATGGCCGGCAGTGCGAAGAAATCGTATTGCAGCAACTTCAGCGAACTGTCTGCCAGGTACGCCGGAATGTTGGAAGACGCGTAGGGAGCGATGCCGAAACTGGCGTGCTTGATGTAGCGCAGCGTCTGCGCATGCGGCATCTCGCCGTACACCTTCACGTTGTCGCCGTATTCCGGCATCGGCCCGTGTCCCGATCCGATCACATGAAACGTCACCTGTGGAAACGCCCGGCTGGCAGTGGCGATAGCGCTGGGATCGAACAGCATCGACCCCACCGACACTGCGTGCAGTCCCGCGCCATAGGGCGACGGATCGGCGAGAGTGTCGATGGCCGGATCGATGCCGTGTCCGATGTGATAGACGTTGTGCCGGCTCGCCACTTCATCGGCCATGGCCGGTGATACCAGCGCGATCGCATCCATGCCGGCGGCCACGCGCGCGAAGCTGCGCTCTACGTATGCGGCTGTATCGATGGCACTCAGGCTGTCGGAAGCGCGGTAGATCAGCCGCGCGGACGGGTTGATCTCCCTGGCGAGTTCGACGAAGACGACGGCGGTGCCGCTCTCGAAGATGATCACTTCCGCTTCGCGCATCCATTTCACCAGCACCGGCGGCGCTTGCCGCACATACCACGCGAACATCAACTGCTCCAGCGGACGCAACCAGGGGCGGCGGGTGTTGAACGGATGCAGCGCGGTCTTCCACAGGAAACATTCGACGCCGCCATGGCGCTCCATCGTGTTGGCGCGAGCGTCCAGGAAGAGCCGATTGTCTTTTTTCCAGCGCGACAGGCCACTGTAGCGAAGCGAGAAAAACCGCGCCTGCCCGCGCTTGACCAGTTCATCGGTAACGAAATGGATATTGGCACGGCGCGGCGTGCGGTAATCGTGCGCCGACAACACCAGGAAGCGACTGGGTTCCGTACCAGGCACGGTGTCGTCGGCGGACTGCGCTTTCGAGGATTCGATCATCGTTTCAACTCCATTGCTTTGGCGCTCCCAAAGAACGTGCGGGTATGCAGGATGTCGACGACATCGCGCCGGAACGCCGGCCACACTGCGCACAGCACCGCGAAGGCGACAACGGCAGCGGCAATCCCAATGCCCAACTGCAGGGACAGCGATGCCGCGGCGAACTGCGCGGATGCCGTATATGAGGCGAATGCACACAGGCCATATCCCGCCATGGCACGCAAGCCATTGATCAGCATCTGGCGCACCGGCGCATCCGATACGCGGGACAGCCACCACAGCACCAGTGGCCACGACAACGCCAATCCGCAGGCATAGCCGGTGGCGACGCCCAGCACACCCCATTGCGAACCGATGGCGATACAGGCGATCACCAGCGTGCGGCTGACGATCGCGTAGTACAGCTGCGGACCGGTCAGTCCTTTGGAAAGGAATACCCAGTACGCCGCGTAACCCGCGGCCTGGAAAACTCCGCCGACCACCAGTATCTGGAAGATCGGCACTGTCATCTCCCAGCGCTGGCCCAGCACCAGCAAGATCAACGGCGCGGCTTGCGCGCAAGCCATGGCGAAGATGGCGATGATGAAATGCATCAACGTGGCTTGGCCGCGCAGCAGGAATGCGGAATAGCGTTCGCGGTCGCCCTGAAGGCGCGACAGGATCGGCAGCGCCACGGTGGTGGCCGGCGCATTGAGCTGGGTCAACGGCATCATCAACAACGCGAATGCGCGGTTGTAATGGCCAAGCGGCGCAGGTCCCAGGCGGCTGCCAATGATGATCTGGCCGACGTTGGTGCTGAGATAGTTCAGCAGCTGCGACGCCATCAAGTTGCCGCCGAAGCGCAACAAGCCGCGCATGCCCGCGGTGCGTCGCGGCAGTCCCGGCAACCAACGTGTCGCCACCGCCATCATGACCAGGACGGTCGATGCCTGCACCAGCGCCTGTACCACCAGCGCCCAGTAGCCCCAGCCCAGCAATGCCGTCCCCACGGCAGCGGCAAGCCCCAACAGCTGACCGCCGACGTCGGCCAAGGCCAACGGACCAAAGCGCATGTCGCGATTGAGATGCGCGCGGAACTGCGTCGTCAAGCCGTTGAGCAGCAGCGTGACCGAAATCGCCTGGGAGATCGGGCGCAACAATGGTTCCCGATAGAAGTCGGCGATGGCCCCGGCGCCCAGGAAAACGGCGGACGCCAGCAGCAGGCCGATACCCGAATTGATCCAGAACAGGTTGGCGCGCTGCTCGCGGGTGAGGTTCTTGGCTTGTATGGCGGCCGAAGAAAGCCCGAAATCGCGCAGCACTTCGCCCACGCCGACAATCGCCACGACCATCGCCACCAGACCATAGTCGCGTGGCGTCAGCAGCCGGGCCAGCAGCACGATGCCACCAAACTGCACTGCGATCTTCGCCACCTGGCTGCCCATGGTCACCAGTGCACCGCTCGCGGCCAGGCGGGCCAGCGATGGCGGTGCGCTGCCTGCAATCTCGCTCGGCTTCTCTATCGCCATGGCTCAGGCCTTGTCCGTCATGGCGCGCAACGCCGACAGATAAGTGCGGTAGTGCCTCTCTCCGAGCGCCGGCCAATCACGCCGGGACAGATCGGGTGCGGCGGCGGCGCTCTCGAACCGGGAACGCAGGACGCCGGACAGCGTTTGCGCGTCCAGGCCTCCGTCGAACAGGCGCACCCATTGCGATCCGACCTCTTCGGCAATGGCCACGTTCGCGTCGGTACGCGGCACCAGGACCGGGCGCGATAACGACAACGCCAGCAGCAACGCACCGGAGTTCTGCATTTGCCGATAGGGCAACACGACCCACTGGGCTTCGCCGATTTCACGCGCCAGCACGTCGTCGCCCACGTATTCCAGTCGCGCACTGATACGTGGGTCCGCCAGGCAGGCGTCCTCCACCGTCTGACGCATGGCGGGCGTGTTTGGGTTGCCGACGATGCGCAAGGTGGCGGATGACTCAGGCATGCCACGAAATGCCTCGATCAACGTCTCCACGCCTTTGTAGGGGCGGATCAATCCGAAATAGAGCACCCGCCCCGGTACGCTGGCGGGAACCGTTCGCGTGGCGAACCAATCGCGGTAGTGGCCATGCAGGATGGTGTCGGTTGCCGGATCGGCGTCTGGCGCAGCGTCGTTGATCCTGATCCGCCTTGTCGTCAGGCGATCCAGCCAGTTCAACAACAGGCGTTCGATCGGACCGCCCTGCTCATGCGGACGTGCGTTGTGCAAAGTGCGCACGATCGGCACGCGCGTGACCCACAGGCGTAGCAGCAACAGGAACAAGCAGAATTTCTTCGCCAGGGTTCCCAGTGCCGTGGGATGGCGGATCAGGTATTCCGGCCAGTGCACATGGAAAAGGTCGTAGCGCGACAGCAACGCATCGCGTACCGAGAAGTATCTGACTTCCACGGTGTCAGGCAACGCGCGCAACAGCTGCACCAGATAGGGATTGGTGGTGTCGTCCGGCCGGCCGGTGGACTGCAGCACGACGAAACGTGGCTGGGATTGCTCTGCCATGGCGGAGGCGGCCGGCATCATTGCGATTGCCTGCGGGTGTCGGCGAATGCCTGTTGGTACTCGTCGACATAGCTGTCCACCACTTCGCGCCAGTCGTAGCGTTCGACGTGGCGCATGGCCCGTTCGCGCTGCGACAGGAAGACATCCGGGCCGATGTCGGCGAGCCGGCGGACCGCTTGCGCGGCGATGTCGGGCGCATCCGCATCCACCAGCGCGCCCAGTTTCGACTCCGCGTGCAGCTTCGCGTAGGGTGGAATCGCGCTGAGTATGGGAATCAAACCCGCGCTCATCGCTTCTATCGCCGCAATGCCGAAGCCTTCATGGCGCGACAGCGAAACGAAGTATTGAGCGCGCGACAACAGCCGGCCCAGCCTCGCCTGCGAGGGCGCGTGCTCGATCTCCACGTGTGCCTGCAGGCCGCGCGCGGCAATTTCCCGATCGATATCAGCGCGGCTGAGGTCGAATTCGCGACCGGCCACGATCAATCGCCAGGCCTTGTCTTCGGCGACCAGCCGTTGAAGCAGGTCGAGCGTTTCGGGGATGCCTTTGTTCACCGACCAACGGCCGATGCTGATGATGGTCTTGCCCGGTTCCTCCGCACCCTTCCCGGCGAATTTCTGGATATCGACACCGTTCTCGATCACGCGCAGGCGTTTGGCCGCAACCACTTCGGCAAACGTGTCGCCGTCGTTCTGGCTGGTAGCGACGATGCGCCGGTAGGCGCGCGCGGATGCACGGGTGATGCTGCCGAACCAAAGTTTTTTTAGCTTCGACGCGTACGCGGTGTGGAAGAAGCCGCCGTGGGTGGAGGCGATCATCGGCTTGCCATGGAGCACGCGTGTCATGGCCAGGTAGTCGTAGAAGAAGTCGATGCCATGCACGTGCACGACGTCGGCGCCTTGCAGGGCGCCCAGCACCTGCGGGCACAACGGGTATCGGGGGGATCCCGCGTACGCCAGGCGACGCACGGGCACGCCCTCGTGGACTTCCTGCGCATCCAGGCGTTTCCCGTCTTCGCGAAAAACCCGGTCCAACGTCAGCACTTCCACCTGGTCGCGGCCGGCTTCCAGATGCCGGCGGGCAATGTTCAGCACCACCTCTTCCATGCCACCCACGGAAGGATGGAACTGACGGACGACGTGCACGACCTTCATGCGCGGCCTCCCGCCAATACGTTGCTCGTCCCCATGCGTGGCGACCTGTTCATGCCGCCGCCCTCACGGGTTCGCCACGAACGCCGAGTGCCCATGGCGCATAGCGCAGGAACGCCCAGCGCATGGGTACGCACAGCGCGATCGAGACGATCGAGATTGAGATCGCCCAAGCCGCGCCAGGTTTGGTACCGGCGAGAAAGAGTCCCATTAGCGACGCAACGCCGGACAGGACGAAGAAAACCAGAATATGAGTGCATAGAATCAAGAGTGTGTTGCGGCCGATCCATCGCAGAACCGCAGATTGCGCCGCCAGAGGACCGGCCAGCAGGACCATCGATGTGCCGAGCACGCTTGCGGCAAGGAACTTCCACGCCGAGGCGCCAAAGCGCAGCTGGTTGATATCGACGCGGCCGTTGCTCCATGCCAATAGCAACCAGGGCACTGCCACCAGAACCGCTGCCGTGCAGCCCATCCGCACTGTTCGGGGCAACGCGGCACTTCTGCCGGCGACGGCGCCAATGGCGTAGAAAAGCAACGCCACCGGGAGAATATCCAGGGCGAAGGGCAGCCTCAGGCCGGTATCCGGAAAGCCCAGGATCCACGCCAGCGCCGGCGGCAGCGACAGCAGCGCGATCATCTCCGGCGGCAGTACGCGGCGCAGCAATTGGTACGCCAGCGTGGCCACGAACAACGCCGGCAGGAACCATAGCGCCGGGTGAACGTAAAGCTGCGATCCGATTCCGGTCAGCAGGCCAGTGAACGGATCCCACCAAGGCAACTGCCCCCAACGCAGCGCCTTTTCGCCGATGTTGCGCGTGAGCAGCCAGTAGGCGTAAGCGACGAGGAAGAAGAAGACGTAAGGCACCAGCAGAGTGCGTGTCGACGTATCCAGCCACTGACGCATGGTGTAGGCGTCGCGGTGGTGGGAGAGCCAGCCGGACAGCACGAAGAACAGCGGCACGTGAAAGCTGTAAGCCAACACGGTGAACCAGGGTGGTATGCCCTTGGCATGCCCCAATACCACCAGCACGATGGCCACGCCCTTGGCGGCGTCGATACGTGGGTTCCGGTCCGATTTCGCCGGGGCAACCACGCGATGGCGCTCCAGGACGATTTCCATATTCGACGCCATCTCTTGTCCTCATTCCATTCACGTGGCTACCGCGGCGTGCGCGTGGCCAGGCATCTGCGGAGCCGGCGAGTCGCCAGCGATGCGCGTTGCGGACGTGGCCTGCAGCCGCCACAGATAGCCGCACGCGAACCACCACAGCCCCGCGGTCTTGATCGAGAAGTACGAGTTGGAGACCAGCAGGCTCAACGCGAACGCCAGCATGAAGAGATTCTTGAACAGCTGGCCGTTGCTGGTGGGCATCCTGAGCAGGAACGAATACCCCAGCAGGAACGCGAACACGATGACGATCGACTGGGCTGCGATGAAGTAGGCGATTCCACTGTCGGAGTAGCGATAAGGAGCACCCAGTTCGAGCCCGAACCACTCGCGCGGAGTCAGGTTGACGATGGCGTCGACCGACACGAACACGCGTCCCAGCAACGTGTCCTCGTAAGCATCGACACCCAGTGCCCACACCGCCAATCCACCGGCCAGCAGCACGCCGATGAAGATCAACGCCGCCAGCCATTGGTCCACCCGCCGCAGCAACGGCGCCAACAGCAGCATCAGCAAACAGGTCGCGCTGGCCAGCCGCCCATCGGAAGCGATCAGCAGAAACAGGATCAGCACCACGGAAAGCACCATGCCGCCCAGACGCAGGGAACGCCCGAAGGTGATCGCCACCGCGCAGAAGAAAATGATGAAGTTGCCCATCGTCACCGGCTCCACGAAGATCGAGGAAACCCGCGGCAGCTCGAACCCGGCCAGCCAGTTGCGCTCGCCCGGCCGGGTGGCGCTTACGTAAAGCTTGCTGTCGTTCCAGAAATCCTCCTCGACATTGCCGCGTGTGTTGACGAAGTAGCTGCGAGGATTGACCAGGTCACCGTACAGGCCGGGCAATGCCATTTCGAACACGGCCACCAGCGAGACGATGATCGCCAGCCACAACACCAGCTTGCGTAGCGATCCCCGGTAAGCCGTGCCCAGCGCCAGAAAAGCGAACGGGATGATCGCGTCGCGTGCGAGCTTCAAGTCGAATTTCCACGTGTCCAGGAAACGGATCAGATTGAAGACGAGCACCAGGCCAAGCCCGGTCAGCACCAGCAGGATCCCCTCTCGCCCCAGCGTGCGTAGGCCAAACAAGAAGCACCCCGCATACACCACCAGTTCCACCGCGTAGGCCGCCGACGGGCCTATCGAAGCAACATTGGCGTTGAACGCTGCCAGCGCGAAGTTGTAGCCGACCCCAAGCAGCAGCAGCGCCCCTACCGCCAGGTTCGTCAGGCGATCACCTTGCGCACGCACGTCATCGATGCGCGTGCCACCGGTACGCGCCGTCACCCGCGGATCTGTCCATGGCAGCGCGTCCGGTTGCATCCCGCCATCGCCTTAGGGCTTGCTAACGCTACTGGGATAAGTCACGTTGCTTCCCCGCCTTGCCAGGGGCTTGCGCGTGGCGTAGCGACAGGCTGGCCGCCTGTTCAAGCCACGCGCGAGTTCCTGGCGAGGCGGGGAAGCAACCCAACGGGCCGCAACCCAGTGCGCACGGGCCAGCGTCATCATTCGGGCATGGATCGACATACATTTCCTCATTCTTCCTTGCCCCGCACGCACTGGATTGCGGCGTGGCTTATCCCAGTAGCGTTAGCAGGCCCTAGTACGCCTGTTTCTGGCCAAGCACCTTCACTACCGTGAGAACCATGATCTTCATATCCAGCCACAGCGACCAGCGGCGTATGTAGTCCATGTCGTACTGCACGCGCTTCTTCATGTCGCGCAGCCTCGGTGTTTCGCCGCGGAATCCATTGACCTGGGCCCAGCCGGTAATGCCCGGCTTCACGTAGTGGCGGTGCATGTAGCAATTGATCAATCGCCCGTAGTGGCTGTTGTGCTGCACTGCATGCGGGCGCGGACCGACGATCGACATGCTGCCGCCCAGCACGTTGAACAGTTGCGGCAACTCGTCCAGGCTGCTGCGTCGCAGGAAGGCACCGATCCGGGTGACCCGCGGGTCGGAGCGCGTCGCCTGCTTCAGCTCCGCGCTGGGCTCCTGGTCGGTGCGCATGGAGCGGAACTTGAGCATCTGGAAAATCTTGCCGCCACGCCCGTGGCGGTTCTGCCGGAACAACACCGGCCCGGGGGAACTCAGCTTCACTGCGATGGCAATGCCGATCATGAGCGGCGACAGCATGATCAGCGCGATGAGTGCCAGCACCCTGTCGACCACGCCTTTGGTGACGAAGAACGAATTGTCCGGAGCTCCGCTGCCTTGGCGAAGATTGATCACCGGCACGCTGCCCAGTTGCTCACTGGATTGATTGAGCACCGCCAAGTCGGAAATATCCGGAATCAGCTTGATCTTGATCGGCGTCTGTTCGAGCTTGGCGAGCACCGATTTGATCTGGTCCAGCTTGCCCAGCGGCAACGAGATCCACACCTCTTCCACGCTGTCGGTCGCCAGGTACTCGATCAGCTGGTCCGCATCACCCAGGCATTGCAGTTCGGTGCGCTCAGCGATAACGATATCTTCGCGGGTGCTGAAATACCCGACCATCTGCATGCCCACCCAGGCGTTCTGGCGCAGATAGCGATGGATCTTGACCACCGGCGGGCGCAGCCCCACGACGACCACGCGTTGAACGTCGATGCCTTGGCTGCGAATCCAGTACAACACGCTGCGCGCGATCGTCCGCGACATACCCAACAGTGCGAATCCAATCGCGAACCACATGCCTACCCAGAGTCGGGAAGTCTCTTGCCCGAGCTGCAAACTCCAGGTGTGCACGGTGAACAGCAAGAACACGCCGGTCCAGGCCATCCCCAGCACGGCGACCTCGCGGAACACACCACGTCCGCGCCAGCTGCGATACAGCGGAAAGACGTTGAAGCAGATCATCGCGAACAGCAGCGATGTGCTGATGGGAATCCGATACTCGATGGCGGGTATCCATTCCCCGAAACGAAGCCGGTAGGCGATCAGGGCGGAGGCCAGCACGACCGACAGATCCGCGAACCTTAGGCACAGATCCGCGGCGGTTGAGTATTTGGACAGCAAACGGGGGGAGGACGCCGAAGTATCGGCGCTGATATTTGCCAGAAGCATTTTGAGTATTCCGCAACATGCTCGGAGCAGGCCTGACGCGGGGGGACGTCGAAGCGCGAACCGTGCTGTTTAGTTACCTCGTCGTCGCCTTCCTCGATGCCCTCCCGCACCGACCCCGGGTCTAACGACAAGCTCGCTTACTGGTGGAAAACTACGGAAATCTCCGGTGGTTCCATCCGCTGCTATTCGCTATTCCATGCATTCATGACCCTTGTTTTCGAGCGTACGATTGTTTTCGCTGCACTGCAACATAGTTCAACAGTGCGTGAAGAAAGTGTGAGCCAGTGTGATTTTCAACCGATGCGATTCAGCCGAATGTGGTGGAGCGTGATTCGCCCCTCAAAACAAATGCGGAGTTCGACTGAACCCAATGACACGCGTCACTTACGAATTGGGAATCCGCACGTATTTCTGAAATTCGCCGGCGAATTTTTTGAAGGTTGCCGACGTACGATTTTGATCGCCGTCGCGATGTCGAACATTCAATGCACGAGGAACACACCCAACCAGCATTCGATTCATGCACCCTGCCGGTGCATGCGCGTGGTCATCAATTGGTAGTGTCCGATCACGAAACTGGCCGATGGCCTGGCCGCATGACATGCAAGAGCAACGCTACGATCAAGCCAAGGAAAATACCGAAGACGGCGGCCAGCGCCAGATTGAATCCAACGCGTGGCGAGTATTGCTTGGTCGGAACATCCGCGTTGTCCACCACGGAGATATTGTTGGCGCCGACGTTGCCGGCCACGCCTATTTCCTTGAATCGCTGCAATAGTCCGTCGTAGAGCTGGCGATTGGTGTCCGCTTCGCGCTTGAGCATGTTGTAGCGGATGCTGCGGTCCTGCAGGTCCAGCTCGTCGCCCTTCAGTTGTTCGATACGCTGCTCCAGCATCTGCTCATGCAAACGGGCGGCATCGTACTGCGCCTTGATCGACGCGCGGATATTGGTCGCTTGCAGATTGATCTGGCGATCGATGTCGCTGATCTGGCTGTTCAAGCGCAGCATCTCGGGATAATCCGCCTTGAACGTGCTCAGTTTCTGCTGGTATTCGGCGGACAGCTGTCCACGCGTCTGCAGCATGTTCTGGATCAAGGGATTGGTTACGACTTGCGGCAGCGCCAGGCCACTCGCGTTTTTCGCCTGGCTCCACGCGGCTTCGCTCTGGATGCGCGCGTCCTGCGCGGTCGCCAATAGCGCGTTGAGCTCGGTCAGGTTCTGCGCGGGCAACGATGGCTTGTTTTCGCCCAGTGAGACGATCTTCTCCTGGCCGGCGAAAACCACGAAGTTCCGTTCTGAATCTTCCAGCCGCTGTTTCAGCTGAGCCAAACGCTCGGACAGGTATTTGGTGGCGAACGTCGAGGCTTCCAACCGGCGTTCCAGGCCACTGGCGATGAATTCGTCGGCATAGGTATTGGCGACACGTGCCGAAAGCTCCGGATCCGGCGAGTCGAAGTTCACCTTCACCAAACGGGAGTTGCGCACCGGCTCGACGTTCAATGAGGCGAGTACCTGGCCGGTGAGCGCACGTTCGATCAACGCCTGCTTGGAGGGGTTGATCTTGTCAGGCGCGCGCTCGTCGGAAGCCCGCTTGCTGGCAGCGGCCTCCTCGTACTTCTCAAGCGCGGTTTCGACGCTTTCCTTGTAAACCGGATGGCTCGCCAGCCCGGCCTTGGTGATCACCCGGCGCGCCAGCGAACGGCTCATCATCAGTTCGTACTGCGTCTGATAGAAGTCCCGATCCTGCGGCGATTCGGTCGGCATCAGGTCGTCCATGTTCACGACCTTCATCGCCTCGCGCTCGATCTGCAGCGTCGTGGTTGCCCGGTACTTGGGCGTCATCGCCAGGCTTGCCGCCAGCGCCACCAGCACCACGACGGCCGCGATTCCGGCGACCACCCACCACCGGCGAAGAATGCCGCGGCCGAATTCGGCCAGCGTGGCGGTGATGGGGCCGTCGTAGTCGGAATGGCGCAATGTATCGGCTCGGACGTTCGCGTTCATCGGTTGTAGGCCCGCCATACCGCGACGAAAGGCGTGAGTTCGACCAGTGTGCGCAGCCACACTCGCGTATCGGAGCGATCGACGATGATGATGTCGCCACCGTAGATATCGGGATCGCGCAGTTTGCCTTCCTGTATCTGGATCAGGTCGAACCTGGCGAATATGCGTTCGCCGCCGACCGTACGGAACACGATGACGTTGTGTTGGTTGGCGACGTTGCTGACGCCGCGCGCCAACGACACTGCTTGCTGCAGCGTCAGGTGCGGAGCGCCCATCGGATAGATGCCGGTCTGTTCCACCGCGCCACTGACGGTCACTTTCTGATTCGGCGATTCCAGCAAGGAGATCGTGACCTGCGGATCCTGCAGATAGCGGTCGCGATAGCGCGCTGCTACCTGGTCCTGGATCTGGCTGACCGTCAAACCCGCGGTCTCGACCGCACCAATAAGGGGCAATGAAATCTTGCCGGCATTGTCGACCCGCACATCGCGTTCGAGGTCTTCGACTTGGAACACCTGCACTTTGAGCAGATCCCCTGGCCCGATCTTGTATTCGGGCCTACCCAGCGCTTCGCTGACAGGGTCCGCCGGCGGCAGTTCGCGAGTAGGCCCTCCAGCACTACAGCCGAACAGTGCCAACAGGCAGCCCGCCATCACCCAAGTACGCACCCATGTACGGTCGATCTTTCTCAAGCATGCCACCTTTGGATTCTGGGCGGCCATATGCGATGGCCAGCCTAAGGGTTATCGACACCTTGCCAAATCCTGGCGGTATTGATCAATCGTGTTTTGCAATCTACTTCGGCCGTTCGTGCGATGCCGATGGGATATTCGAACCAAACTTGTGCAAGCGCGATCCAGCTGCACTAGCCAAACATATCCGGAGTTCGAAGACACATCTATCCCGGCAGCGTTCTAACCTGCCATGAATATCGCAAAGTGTGGAATCGCCTGCATTTACAGGCAGCGGACCGCATCGCAACCTGGCATTGTGGTTTGCCTTGGGCGAAGATCGTGTGAAGGGCGGCTGATCCGCGCTTGCTGGAGCGCTTTGAAGCGTCGTAGAGCCGAGCTTGCTCGGCTGCTCTTCGATGGCTGCACGTGGAGCTTCAAAAGCAGCGGAGTCCCCCAAGGGGATGTAACAAGCTCCGCTCTACAGAGCCTGCGGGCTGCCCGAATTATCTGCGTGTTACCGAAGCGTCGTAGAGCCGAGCTTGCTCGGCTGCTCTTCGATGGGTGCACGTGGAGCTTCAAAAGCAGCGGAGCAAGCTCCGCTCTACAAGAGCCTGCTGGCTGCCCGAATTGTCTGCGTGTTACCGAAGCGTCGTAGAGCCGAGCTTGCTCGGCTGCTCTTCGATGGGTGCACGTGGAGCTTCAAAAGC
>NZ_JBDKXI010000008.1:277629-282017 GCF_039710385.1 Pseudoxanthomonas sp. CCNWLY206-1
AGCGGAGCAAGCTCCGCTCTACAAGAGCCTGCTGGCCACGCCGAATTATCGCGGGGCGCAGCTCCGCTCTACGACAGCATCCTTGGCGTTTGCCATCTACCCATTACTGCACAGCGCACTTCACCACATGCTGCGCTTCGTTCATCGCACCCAACGCCACGCGCGACAACGACAATTCCGTTTTGCCGGCTGTTTCCAGGCGAAGCAACTGATCGAGCTTGCTTACATCGGCGCCTGCCGTCGCGAAGCACTTCAGCGGTATCCCCAACGTGGTCCATTGACCTTTCGGCAATGCGGCCAAGCTGTCGTGCAGCGGCAACTGTGCGGCGCAGCCCGACCCGCAGCTCACGCCTACGTTGATGTCGCCAGCGGCTATCGTTTCCGGCCGCACCGTCAGCACCAGCAACACGTCGCCATTGCTTTCGCGCGACAGGTCCAGCGGCGTGGCGGACAGCAGTGCGATGCTGGCCTTGCCTTCACCGGACCAAGACAAACGGCGCGCATCTTCCTGTGCCTGGTGATCCACCGCGGTGACGCGCAAGCTGCCGTCATGCAGCGCTGCGGGCAGCGCAGCGATCTGGCTGGCGTGGCCTTCCGCATTTTCCATCCGCAGCGTCATTCCTGGCGCCACCTGGCCGCGGCCGAAGTACACGCCCGCCACCGCCTGCGCACCGGATACGCCGGATTCTTCCGGCAGCGGCGCGACGTCGCCCTTGTCGGCATAGGTCAGGCCATAGCCGAACGCGAACTGCGGGTTGTAGTCCTTCTGGCCCACGTTGTTAGCGTACTGCGTCGCGGTTCGTGGCCACGAGTAGCTCAGCTTGCCCTTGAAGTCATGCGCGACGCCGCCATCGGCCTTGCGCAGCAGCACGTCGGCGATACCGCCGCCTTCCGAACCCGGCAACCAGGCCGCGACGAATGCGTCGGACGCATTGATCTCGCGATTGACCCACAGCGGTCGTCCGCTCAGGAACACCGCCACCACCGGAATGCCTTCGGCTTTCAGGCGCTTGATCAGTTCCAGGTCACTGTCGTCGCCCGGCTTGTACGCCAGCGTGGCGATGTCGCCCTGGAATTCGGCATAGGGATTTTCGCCGAACACCACCACGGCAACGTCGGGCTTCTGCGTGTAACGGCCATCGACCGCCAGCACCGCTTTGCCGCCGGCCGCTTTCGCCTGCTGCTCGATACCTTCGAAAATCGAATCGGCGTTCGGATAATCCTTGCGCTTGGTGCCGGTGCCCTGCCAGTTCAACGTCCAACCGCCGGACTGCTTGCCGACATCGTTGGCGCCATCGCCGGCCACCAGGATGGTCTTCTTCGGATCCAGCGGCAGCACGCCGCCCTGGTTCTTCAGCAGCACCAGCGATTCGCGCACCGCCTGGCGTGCGACCGCACGATGCTCGGGCGCGCCCAGCCGTTCGAACTTGCCGCCCAGCGGACGCTTGGAAGGCTTGCCGGCTTCGAACAGGCCCAGACGGAACTTCACTCGCAGGATGCGCCGCACGGCATCGTCCAGCCGTTCCATCGGCAGCGTGCCGGCTTTCACCGCGGCCAGCGCGGTTTCATAGAAGCCCTTCCAGCTGTCCGGCGCCATCGCCATGTCCAGGCCGGCCGCAATCGTGGCCGGACAGTTGTCGTTGGTGCAGCCCTTGACCTGGCCGTGCCCATTCCAATCGCCGACAACGAAGCCGCCGAAATGCATCTGGCCTTTCAGCACTTCGGTCAGCAGATGCTGGTTGCCATGCATCTTTTCGCCGTTGACGCTGTTGAAGGACGCCATGACGGTCTGCGCGCCCGCCGCGATCGCCGGCGGATAACCGGCGCCATGGATGCGCGCCAGCTCGGCTTCGTCGACCTTCGCATCGCCCTGATCCTTACCACCGGTGGTGCCGCCGTCGCCGAGGAAATGCTTCACCGACGCGATCACGTGCGAACCATCCAGGAAGTCGGGCGAGCCGACCTTGCCTTGCAGACCTTCGACCACCTTGCCGGAGAAACTGGCCACCACGTCCGGCGATTCCGAATAGCCCTCGTAGGTGCGGCCCCAACGGTCGTCCTGCGGCACCGCCACGGTCGGCGCGAACGCCCACTCCATGCCGGTGGTGCGCGTCTCGGTAGCGGTCACTTTGCCGATCTGCAGCATCAGGTCCGGGTTGCGGGTCGCCCCCAGGCCAATGTTGTGCGGGAACAAGGTCGCGCCCACGATGTTGCTCTGGCCGTGCACCGCATCGATACCGAAGATGATCGGAATCGCTTTGCCGCCCGTGCTGGTATCCATGGACGCGTCGTAGAACGCGTCGGCCAATGCCAGCCACTCGGCGGGCGTGGCATCGTACCGGCCATCCGGATCGGAGTTACCGCCGGCCAGCACCGAACCCAGCCGGTACTTGCGTACGTCTTCCGGCGTCAGGCTGGCGATGTCGCCCTGCACGATCTGGCCGACTTTTTCTTCCACCGTCATCTTCGCCAGCAGCTCGTCGATGCGCTTTTCGATAGCGGGATCTTCCGCCACCGGCCAGGCCACCGACGGCCACGGCGAAGCAGGCGCGGCGGACGCGGCCTTGTTTGGATCATCGGGTTTGTTTTCGTTCCGGCAGCCCGACGCGAGCAATGCCAGCGCTACAGGAATGGCCAGCAGCAGACTCGCCCGCAATGCAGGACGGACGCGGAAATCCCGAGGTAAAGCAGGGGAAGACAATACAGGTGTGTTCAAGATCGTTGCTCCATCAAACGGTAGACGATGAGATGCGGAAGACGAGGTTCAGGATGCGGTAGCGGCGCGGTGGGAGCGGCAGCTGCGCCCCACCGCACCGATCGCGTCAGCCTTCCATCTGTTCCAGTTCCCGGCCCTTGGTTTCGTACACATACTTCAGTACGAAGAACACCGAGATCACCGCAGCCACCGTGTAGATGCCGTACGCGCCGGCCAGGCCGATGCTGGTCAGCAGGATCGGGAACGTCATGGTGATCGCGAAGTTGGACGTCCATTGCGCCGCACCCGCCACCGCCAAACCGGACCCACGGATCTGGTTGGGGAACATCTCTCCCAGCATCACCCACATCACCGGTCCCCACGATGCATTGAAGAACACCACGTAGACGTTGGCAGCGACCAGCGCCAGCATGCCCATCGAATCGGACATCGCCAGCTTGCCTTGCGCATCCAGGCCGGCACTGGCGAACGCATACGTCACCAGTCCCAGCGACACCGCCATGCCGGCCGAACCGATCCACAGCAACGGCTTGCGGCCGATCCTGTCGATCAGCATCAGGGCAACCAGGCAGGCGCCGATGCTGAGCGCGCCGGACAGCACGTTGATCAGCAGCGCATCGTTTTCGGAGAAACCGACCGCCTGCCACAGCACCGCACCGTAGTAGAACACCACGTTGATGCCGACCAGCTGCTGGAACGTCGCCAAGCCGATGCCGATCCAGACGATCTTGCGGACTTTCCCGCTCGCCTTGTCGACCAGGTCGGAAAGGCTCGGACGATGATGGTCCGCCGACAGCGAGCCTTCGATCTCGACCAGCTTGGTTTTAGCTTCCGCCGCGCCATACAAACGGGTCAGAACTTTCAACGCGTCTTCGGTGCGGCCCTTGACCACCAGATAACGCGGGCTTTCCGGAATCAGCAGCAGCAACAGCAGGAAGATGATCGAGGGAATCGCCATCATCCAGAACATCCAGCGCCACGCCGCAAAACCCAACCACAGCGCCTCGGTGGAAGCACCTGCGGCCTTGGCCAGCAGATAGTTGCTGAGGAAGGCGCAGAACAGGCCGCTGATGATCGCGATCTGCTGCACCGTGGCCAGGCGTCCGCGATAGCGGGCCGAAGCCACTTCGGCGATATACGCCGGCGACATCACGCTGGCCGCACCCACCGCGAACCCGCCCAAGAGGCGCGCGATGATGAAGACCGTCGAGGTATTGGCCATGCCCGCGCCCACAGCGGAAAGCAGGAACAGCACCGCCGAGATGATCAGCACCGCGCGCCGTCCCCAGCGGTCGGCCAGACGCCCGGCGAAGAACGCACCGACCGCGCAGCCGATCAGCATCGAGGCCACTTCGAAACCGGTTCCGGCGGAACTGGAATGGAAGGTTTGTTTCAAACCATCAACGGTGCCATTGATGACGCCGCTGTCGAAGCCGAACAGGAAGCCGCCGATAGTGGCCACGCAGCTGATCAGGATGATCAGCTTGATGTTCTCGCCGCTATCTGCGGGGGCCTTGCTAAGGGGAATGCTATTCATGAGATGCCTTTGTAGGTGAGGCTTGGTTGGATGGAAGCCACGGTTCGGCGACGTCAGATCAACGCAGCAGATATTGATTCAACAGATTCTCGTACGCTTCCTGGCGGCCGCTGATCTGTTTCGGTTCGCCTTGCT
>NZ_JBDKXI010000009.1:0-26301 GCF_039710385.1 Pseudoxanthomonas sp. CCNWLY206-1
TGTGCCTTCCGAAAATTCCCACCGGCGACACGCACCCGAAGGGCGCGCCGCCAGGGGCGTGTTTCTTTTGGTTACTTTTCTTTGCACGGGCAAAGAAAAGTGACGCCCGCGGCAGCGCGTAAGTCATCCGCTCCGATGAACTACCGGCGCCAGCGCCAAAAATCCAAAAGGCACAGATGCGCCACCGAGACGCTGACTTTCAGGTCGTGCGCACAGCGCACGCTACGGCTCCGCTCCGGTCCACCGAAACCACGCACACCAGAACGTCACCCCAAAGAAAAATGTGACGCACGTATCAATCACCACCCTCCACCCCTCCCCTTCGGCTTTCGTCCACTCAAGTTCTCGCCCGCCGCGCCGATGAGAGGCATGAGTTCTCCCCTACCGTCCTTCCGTACAAACCGAACATGGAGTTACCACAATGAAAATCGCCTCCGCACTGATCCTGTCGATCGCCGCCGTCGGCGCTGTTGCACTCATGCCCGCCTCGCCCGCCGTGGGCCAGTCGCAGGTCAATAACGCCATTCCCGCCGATATGGCCGTGCGTTTCGCCGGCAAGCCTGGCGTGGTTTGCGGCAAGGTGGGCAAGGCCCGCTTCGCGGAAAATTCCGAAGGCACGCCGACGTTCCTGTACATGGGCGGAAATTTCCCGCGCCATACCTTCACCGCCACCATTCCGGGTGCTGACCGCGCCAAGTTCAAGCCGGCACCGGAAACACTGGAAGGCAAGGACGTGTGCGTGATCGGCGACATCCAGCGCGACAACGCACGCGCGGAAATCGTCGTCAGCTCGCCGTCGAATCTGAAGCTGGCCACGATGCGCTAAGCCGCAACTCCGGCGGGACGCGTGCGTCCCGCCTTTCGGTCGTCCCGATGTGGATGGCGCCAGCCTGCGCCGACGAACAGGAATCGATTTCATGCAGCGGATCAAGAACCTCAAACTGACAACGAAGATGATGTTGGCCTTCGGTGTCGTCCTCGTACTGATGCTCGCCCAGGGCATCTCGGCTTTCTTCGGCCTGAACTCCCTCAATGGCGTTACCTCGGACATGGCGCAGAACACGCTGCCCAGCGTCAAGATCGCCGGGGACCTGCGTGGCCTGCTGGGTGAATACCGCAGCACTGCTTTCACCACCATGGTTCGCGCCAGCGATACCGTGAAAGCCGATGCGCGCACCCGCGCCGGCAAGATCGCCGAACAGATCAACAAGGAAGTGGCCGACTACAAGCCACTGATCCAGTCCGAGAAGGAACGCAAGCTGTACGACACCTTCGTCGCCGACTGGAAGAAAGCGCACCAGTCCTATCAGGACGTTAACGAAATGCTGGAGCTTCAGTTGGAGGACGATGCGATCGACTCCTTCATCGGCGCCACCTATCAGTTGCATGCCAAGGCCTCTGCTTCGCTGGGAAAACTGATCACCGAGGTTGACCGCCAGACGGTCGCCGCTGGCAAGACGGCCGACAGCACCTTCGCGGCATCCAGCACTCTGATTCTCATCATGCTGCTGGCCGGTATCGGTGGAGGCCTGGCACTGGCCTGGTTCTTCGCACGGGCGATCGCCAAGTCGGTCGGCGAGGCGGTGCGCGTAGCCAACGACGTGTCCAACGGCAAGCTGGACGGCAAGATCGATGTCAGCAGCAAGGACGAAGTCGGCCAGTTGATGGCCGCCATGCAGCGCATGCAATCGCAGGTGCAGTCGGTCATCGAGGCCCAGGGCGAGATGGCGACGCGTCATGACGCTGGCGAGATCAGCTACCAGATGGACGAGGCCGCTTTCCCAGGCGACTACGGCCGTATGGTGCGCGATACCAATGCGTTGGTTGCCGCACACATCGCAGTGAAGATGCGCGCGGTGGAAGTCATGCAGCGCTATGCCATCGGCGACCTGTCGGTCGATATGGATCGCCTGCCGGGCGAAAAAGCCAAGATCACCGAGGCGATGGATGCCACCAAGACGAATCTCTCCAACATCAACGCCGAGATCAAGCGCTTGGCGATGGCCGCCGCGGCCGGCGATTTCTCCGTGCGCGGCGATGTGTCGCAATACCAGTACGACTTCCGCGACATGGTCGAGGGCGTCAACCAGTTGATGGAAACCACCGACGAAAACCTGGCCGAGGCTTCCCGTCTGTTGCAAGCCATCGCTCGCGGCGACCTGACCGCGCGCATGGACGGTGATTTCCATGGCGTGTTCGCCCGCATGCGCGACGACGCCAATGCCACCGTGGCTCAGCTGACCGACATCGTCGGCCGCATCCAGGGTGCGTCGGTCTCCATCAACACCGCCGCCGGCGAAATCGCTTCCGGCAACACCGACCTGTCCCGCCGCACCGAACAACAAGCCGCCAACCTGGAAGAAACCGCCGCCTCGATGGAGGAACTGACCTCCACCGTGCGCCAGAACGCTGAATCCGCTCGTCAGGCCAACCAGCTGGCGATC
Organism: Pseudoxanthomonas sp. CCNWLY206-1; assembly: GCF_039710385.1. NCBI lineage: Bacteria > Pseudomonadati > Pseudomonadota > Gammaproteobacteria > Lysobacterales > Lysobacteraceae > Pseudoxanthomonas > Pseudoxanthomonas sp. CCNWLY206-1. Next base: position 2,445 of record NZ_JBDKXI010000009.1, read on the forward strand.
GGCGCCGCTGGCGTCGCCTCGCAAGGGGGCGAAGTGGTCGGCCAGGTGGTCGTGACCATGCGCGAGATCGAGCAGTCCTCCAAGAAGATCGCCGAGATCATCTCGGTCATCGACGGCATTGCCTTCCAGACCAACATCCTGGCTTTGAACGCCGCCGTGGAAGCGGCGCGGGCCGGCGAACAGGGCCGCGGCTTTGCCGTGGTCGCCTCGGAAGTACGCACGCTGGCGCAACGCAGCGCCAATGCGGCCAAGGAGATCAAGGGCCTGATCGAGAACTCGGTGGACAAGGTCGCCGACGGTTCGGCACTGGTGAACAAGGCCGGTCAGACCATGGGCGAGATCGTCGCTTCGGTACAGCGCGTCACCGACATCATGGCCGAGATCAGCGCCGCTTCGCAGGAGCAAAGCGCCGGCATCGAGCAGGTCAACCAGACCATCACCCAGATGGACGAAACGACCCAGCAGAACGCCGCGTTGGTGGAAGAAGCCTCGGCCGCGGCACGCAGCATGGAAGAACAAGCGGCCGAACTGGCGCAGACCGTATCCGTGTTCCAGCTGGCGCACGCGCCGGTCGCGGCAGCCGCCAAGCCGGCAGCTACTTCGCACAAGCCTGCCGCAGCCAAGGCACCGGCCAAGCTCAAGCCCGTGGCCGAGCCTGCACTGGCTGATGGCGACGATTGGCAGGAGTTCTGAGGTACGACGGGAGTACACGTTTTTCCTTCTCCCTCCGGGGTGAAGACATGCGGCCTACGAGCCATTGGCTCGTGCATGTCTGAACGCCCTGCGTACTACGCAGGGCCGGGGTGTGAAGCAAGGTGGCGCGCAGCGACGGATGAGGGAATGGCGTGTCAGCTTGTAGCGAATTCGATGGCGAGTCATTGCCATTCCCTCATCCGCCCTCCGGGCACCTTCTCCCGGAGGGAGAAGGAAACGGCCTCCCCGCCACTGCTACCAGCTAGCAATCCCGTAATTAGAGATCCCGATGTCCGTCACTTCCCGCAGTACAACACCGGCTTTGCCTACACGACGGACTCCGCCCACCTCACCGGCCAGCGATGAACATCGCGCCGCCGGTGAACGTGAGTTCGAATTCGGCGATCGCGATTTTCGCCGCGTCTGCGACCTGATTCGCGAACGTGCCGGCATCGCACTGACCGACGGCAAGCGCGACATGGTCTACGGACGGCTGTCGCGACGATTGCGCGCGTTGGGCCTGCGCAGTTTCCGCGAGTACCTGGATCAGTTGGAGCATGACGGCGGCGACGAATGGCAGGCGTTCACCAACGCGCTGACCACCAACCTGACCTCGTTCTTTCGTGAACCGCACCATTTCGACAAGTTGCGCGAAGAGCTGCACGGCCGCATCAACAATGGTCCGTTGAAACTGTGGTCCTGTGCCTCGTCAACGGGTGAGGAACCCTATTCGATGGCGATCACCGCCTGTGAGGCCTACGGCACGCTCAATCCACCGGTGCGCATCCTCGCTACCGACGTCGACACCCAGGTGCTGGCCACCGGCGAGCGCGGCGTCTATCCGCTGGAACGGATCGCCAGCCTGAGCGAAAACCTTCGCCGCCGCTATTTCCAGCGCGGCACCGGACCGAATGCTGGTTTCTGCCGGGTCAATCAGGCGCTGCGCAACCTGATCGATTTCCGCCAGCTCAATCTGCTGACGCCGCGCTACGACGTGAGTGGTCCGTTCGATGCGGTGTTCTGCCGTAACGTCATGATCTATTTCGACAAGCCCACCCAGCGCGGCATCCTGTCGCGTCTGGTGCCGCACCTGGCCGACGATGGGCTGCTCTACACCGGCCACTCGGAAAATTACCTCCACGCCAGCGACATCATCCAGCCGTGCGGCCGCACGCTGTACCGCCGCGCGGCACGCGCATGAGGACGATCCCATGAGCGTGCTCAAAATGAGCGTGACCCTATGAAAGCTGCTTCCGCGCTCGCCGAAACCGACAGCGTTCTGCGCTATCACGACGCGCGCTTCCAGACGCCTGCCGCCAAGCTGCTGCCCACGCAGTACTTGGTAGTAGATAGCGACATGGCGCTGGTGACGGTATTGGGATCCTGCGTGGCGGCTTGCGTGCGCGATCCGCTGCTCAAGCTGGGTGGCATGAATCACTTCATGTTGCCCGATGGCCAGGTCGGCGATGGTGCGCCCGCACGCTACGGCAGCTACGCAATGGAACTGCTGATCAACGACCTGCTCAAGCGCGGTGCCGCGCGCAACCGGTTGGAAGCCAAGGTTTTCGGTGGCGGCAACGTATTGAAAGGCTTTACCAGCAATCCGGTGGGCACGCGCAACGCTGAGTTCGTCCGCCAGTACCTGGATGCCGAACGCATTCCGGTGGTGGCCGAAGACCTGCGCGGCATCCACCCTCGCAAAGTGTGGTTTTTCCCGCGTACCGGACGCGTGGTGGTCCAACGCATGCCGCACGCCCACGACGCCGAAATTCTGGCGACGGAATCGGCGATCCGTGCACGTCTGTCTAAAGCCCCGGTCACCGGCGGCGTGGAGTTGTTCTGATGGAGCTGTTCTCATGAACCTGGCGTCCAGCAATATGCGCTGCAAAGTATTGATCGTCGACGACTCCGCCGTAGTGCGGCAGTTGCTGACCGAGATCCTCTCGGCCGATCCGGGCATCGAGGTAGTCGGTTCCGCCGCCGATCCGTTGCTGGCGCGCGAGAAGATCAAACGCCTGAATCCCGACGTGATCACGTTGGATGTGGAAATGCCGCGGATGGACGGGCTGGCGTTCCTGGAAAACCTGATGCGATTGCATCCACTGCCGGTGGTGATGATTTCGTCGCTGACCGAACGCGGAGCCGATACCACGCTGCAGGCGTTGTCGTTGGGCGCGGTGGATTTCATTTCCAAGCCCAAGCTCGACGTCGCCAACGGTTTGCAAAGCTATGCCGATGAAATCGTGTCCAAGGTGAAAGCCGCCGCACGCGCCAAGGTGCGCCCGCTGGCGCGGATGAACGCACCCAGGCATAGCGTGGACGCGGTGCTACCCGCCATGCCCGCGGCGTCTTCGCCACGTTTTCGCACCACCGACCGCCTGATCGCGATCGGCGCATCCGCTGGCGGTACCGAAGCATTGCGAGTGGTACTGGAACAAATGCCGGCCGATGCCCCGGCCATCGTGATGACCCAACACATTCCCGCCGGTTTCAGCCGCGCGTTCGCCGATCGTCTGGACCGCCATTCCGCGATGGCCGTGCGTGAAGCCACTGAAGGCGAAGCCATCCTGCCTGGTCACGCGTATCTGCCACCCGGCGGCCGTCACTTGAGCGTGATCCGAGATGGCGCCCGCTGGCGTTGCCGTATCGAAGATGGTCCGGCGGTCAACCGGCATAAACCCGCGGTGGACGTGCTGTTCCGTTCCGTCGCACGCAGTGCCGGGGCGAATGCCATAGGGGCCATCCTGACCGGCATGGGCGACGACGGCGCCCGCGGCCTATTGGAAATCGCCCAGGCCGGGGCACCGACGCTGGTCCAGGACGAAGCCACCAGCGTGGTCTGGGGCATGCCCGGCGCCGCCGTGCGCCTGGGTGCCACGCAGGAAGTCCTGCCGCTGGAACGCATCGCCGAGCGCCTGCTGCAAATGGCGGCGCAGGCGACTTGACAAGGGACATTCTCCTTGTGGGAGTGGTGCCGGCATGCCGGCACCGGTGAGTCGCGACCGGAAACATCAACGTCGCGACTCACGTCGCTCCCACAAGGAAACAGTAAGTCGCTCCAATTCGAACGCGATGTCCTGTTCATCTGATTTCGCGCCTAAAGACAACAACCCTGCGGCCGATACCACAGGTGAGCTTCATAAGAGAACACCCAATGTATTCGCGCATTCTGGTTCGTCTGGCGGCACCCTTCATCCTGACCCTGTTGTTCCCTGTCGCGGTCGCGTCCGATTGGCCGGCGCCGATGCGCTGGGCCATCCTGACCACCATGACATTGGCATGGTTGATCTTCGCGTTCCTGTCGGTATGGAGCGCGCATCACCCCTCGGCCGAACAGGCCAAGGTGATCCGCGAACAGGATTCGTTACTGACGGATCTGCGCCGCTTCGTCAACAACGAGATCGAAGGTTCGCGCCATGAGATCGACCGCGCTCGCGAACTGATCCGCGAGGCCGTCAACGGCCTGGGCCAGAGCTTCGACGCAATGAGCCGCAAGTCGCGCGAGCAGAGCTCGGTGGTGTCGCGCATCGTCGATCGCAATGGCGATGGCGACCGTGCCGGCGTGGACGTGGCGCGTTTCGCGCAGAACGCCAGCCAGCGCATGGAACAGCTGGTGGAAGCACTGGAACAGGTCAGCGGCCAGAGCACCACCACCGTGCACCACATCGATGAGATGGCGCAGCACCTGGACGGCATCTTCTCGTTGCTGGAAGACGTCAAATCGATCGCCGACCAGACCAACCTGCTGGCACTGAACGCTGCTATCGAGGCTGCTCGCGCAGGCGAAGCCGGCCGCGGTTTCGCGGTAGTGGCCGACGAAGTGCGCAACCTGTCCGAGCGCTCTACCGCCTTCAACGAACAGATCCGCAAGCTGGCGCACAGTTCCAAGGAATCCATCTCCAAGGTCCGCGACACGGTTTCGCACATGGCTTCGCGCGATCTGGACCGTTCCCGCGAAGCGCGCGGCGAAGCGGCGAACATGCTGAACCAGGTCGCGGCCATCAACGCCTCGCTGGGCGACGGCATGCGCGAAATATCGCAGTGCGGCCACGCCATCGATGCCAGCGTCGCCGAAGCGGTTCGCGCCTTGCAGTTCGAAGATATCGCCACGCAATCGCTGGGCAGCGCGGTAACTCATCTGGACCGCCTGACCGCCATCAACCGCGAAGCGGTCGCACTGCAAGAACTGCTGAACCGCAGCGGCGGCACCGTGGATCACGAACTGCTGTCCGCATTGCGCCATGTCGGCAACCGCCTGCGCGACCAGCGCGGCGAATGGGAACGCCCGCCGCACAAGCCCGTCGCACAACAGAACATGGGTGCAGGTACGGTCGAGTTGTTCTGACGGTACCGGGGCCGGGGCAGCCGCGGGGGCGGCTGCCCCGGCCTTTTTTGTTGCCCTGTTTTGTCCTTGTATTTTTTGCCTTTATGTTTTTGCCCTTAATGTTTTTGCCCTTGTAGGAGCGGCGTCCCGCCGCGAGCTTTTGCTGTCAGATAGCGATAGCAGCGAAGAGCTCGCGGCGGGACGCCGCTCCCACAACAGCAAAGACCGCCCCCGGCAAACCACATCGTCTACGTTTCACGCGTCGTCTGGCTTGGCTGGCATACTGAGACCGCCTGCCCGCGAGACGACTGCTCCACGATGACTTCGCCGTTGCCTGGAACTCCATCCTCTTCCCCTGGACTGCCCTCGCCGGACGGATCCCTGCACGAGTTGGAATGGCACGTCTGCCTGCGCCAACTATCCATACTGCACGAAGCCGACCGCCACACCGCCGCTCGGGCACTGCACAACCAGATCGGCCAGGCGGTATCCGCCATCAAGATGTCGGCCCACCTGACCCTGGATGAAGCCGACGCGACCCAGCGCCGTGAAGACCTGCTGGAAATCATCCGCATCGCCGATGACACCGTGGCGCAACTGCGGGATCTGCATGCCCTGCTCCACCCGCCGCAACTCGAAAGCCTGGGGCTGGAAGCCGCATTGCGCGCTGAAGCCGAGCGACTGTCGGCAACCTCGCCCGCGCGCGTGGCGCTGGACATCGACGCGCTGCCACAGCGGCCCGCGGCGGAAATCGAACTGACCGGCTTTCGCATCATCCAGCAGTTGCTGCGGCAAGCTGCCGCCACCGGTTCCCCATCGCACATCTTCCTGCAACTGCGGGACGAGGAAGACAATCTGCGCTTACGGCTGGAGCTTGATCAGCCTGCTCCTGATCAGCCTGCCCCGGATACGCGGCTGTTGCGTACATGGGCGACGGCCGTGCATGGCGATCTGGGCATCGACGTCTTGCCCGGCGTAGGTATCCGCTTCGAACTTCGCCTACCCTATGCGCTGCCGGATATGCCGCCGGAAGCCGTCACGCCTGTTCACGCTCCCGCTGACTGAACCGCCCTTCCCCGATCCGCATTTGTCCACTCCACATTGATCCATCCCACATTGAATCCGCAAACTCCCCTGCCGAGCCACCTACCGCGACTGGGCGCCGGCGAACCTGGGCTGAACCGGATGGTCGAGGCCGCTGTCGGTGGCGGCACGCCGTTGATGCTGCTCTACATCGATATCGATCACTTCCGTTCGGTCAACGAAAACATGGGCGTGGAAGTGGGCGACCAGGCCATGGCCTTGATCGCCGAGCGGCTACGGCAGGTGGTGGGACCTGACGTGCACCTGTGGCGTCATGGCAGCGACGAATTCGTGGTGGCCGCGCCGCGTACGCTGACCACGCTATCGCCGGAAAACTTTGGCGATTACCTGCGCGAGCAGATCGAACTGCCGATGTCGGTGCTGCCCTACACGCTGTTCCTCACCGGCACGATTGGCATCGCCCTGTGCCCGGAACACGCCGACACCGCCACGGAGCTGCTGCATCGCGCCGAAAGCGCGGTCGATCAGGCCAAGCATGAAGGCATGAACCTGGTGCGCCTGTACCGCCAGGGCGCGACGGTCAGCGGACGCAGCGACAGCATCATCGCCCGCCAGATCGTCAACGCCATCGCCAACGACGAACTGCGCCTGCTGTACCAGCCGCAGATCAACGCCCATGACGGCCGTGTAGTCGGCATGGAAGCACTGCTGCGCTGGTATTCGCCCGGGCTGGGCATGCTGGTGCCGGAACGCTTCATGCACATGGCCGAAAAGCTGGGCGTGATCGTGCAGATCGGCGACTGGGTGCTGAAGAAAGCCTTCCAGCAGGCGCGCGTCTGGCGCGATTGGGGCTTCGACGATTTCGAGATCGCGGTCAACGTCTCCACGCTGCAACTGTTGCGCCCCAGCTTCGTCGCCGAGGTGCTGGAAGCCATGCAGGAGGCCGGCATTCCATCGCAGATGGTAGTGCTGGAAGTACGCCAGAACGCGCTGGCCAATGACACCAATCTTGTCCATCGCACGCTGGCCAACCTGCACCGCGAAGGCGTGCGGTTGACCCTGGACGATTTCGGCATGGGCGACTCCAACCTGGACTCGCTGATCCGTTTTTCGGTGGACAAGATCAAGATCGACCGCAGCTTCGTCAAAGGTGTGCCGACCAGCAATCGCGAGGTCGCGATCACTTGCGCCATCATCGCCATGGGCCATCAGCTGGGCATGAAGGTCATCGCGCACGGCGTGGAAAACGACGTGCAGCTGGGCTTTTTGCGGCGCAATCAATGCGACATGTTCCAAGGCCATCTGTTCGGCGAGCCGATGTCGGCCGAAGAAGCCGGCGCGGTGCTGCGCCGCCGCTACCTGCGCACGCAGGCTTTCGCCGCCACCAAGCCAGACCGCACGTTGCTGCTGCTGGACGACGAAGAAAACATCCTGCGTTCGCTGGTGCGGCTATTCCGCCGCGATGGGTATCGCATCCTGGCCGCCAGCAACGTCAACGACGCATTCGAGCTGCTGGCCACCAACCACGTGCAGGTCATCCTGTCCGATCAGCGCATGTCCGACATGAGCGGCACCGAGTTCCTGGGCCGCGTGCGCATGCTGTATCCGGATACAGTCCGCCTGGTGCTGTCGGGCTACACCGACCTGGCGACCGTGACCGAAGCGATCAACCGCGGAGAGATCTATCGCTTCCTGACCAAACCCTGGAGCGACGACGATCTGCGCGAACACATCCGCCAGGCGTTCACCGCCTACGAGAACCAACCCCATCACCGCACGCTTGGCTGAGAACCTGTCCACGATCCTGCTGCGCTCGCGATGAAAACCATGAAGGCCTGGTACCTGTACTTGATCGAGTGCCGCGGCGGCGCGTACTACGCCGGCATCGCCGTTGATGTTGAAGCGCGATATCAGGCACACGTCAACGGCACCGGCGCCAAGTACACCCGCGCCAATCCGCCTGTGCGTCTGTTGGCCAGCAAGGCATATCCCGACCACAGCGCCGCTGCGCGTGCGGAGTGGGAACTTAAGAAGCTGCCGCGGGCGAAGAAACTGGATTATTTCGATGCTTCCTTGTAGGAGCGACGTAAGTCGCTGGCCGTGCAAAGCGGCATCTCGAATCGCGCGAGAAATTCAACGGCGACCGAAAACCGCAACGTGTGGGAGCGACGTGAGTCGCGATGGGGCTCTACCGGTGAAGCCCCATCGCGACTTACGTCGCTCCTACATGGGAACAAGGCGACTAAGCTTCAAACGTCGCTACGGCCAGGCTGCCGGATCGGCAAGGTAATACGGAAGCACGAGCCTTCGCCTGGAGTGCTGCGCACCTCGATGCGACCGTTGTGCTTCTTGACGATGCCGTAGGAAATCGACAGACCCAGACCCGTGCCGCTGCCCACCGGTTTGGTGGTGAAGAACGGGTCGAAGATGCGTTGCTGGATGTCTTCCGGAATACCGTCGCCGGTGTCCTCGATTTCCAGCCAGACTTCATCCGCCGCCGCACCGGTAGTCAGCGTGATCTTGCCGCGCTCCTTGATGGCGTGGCCGGCGTTGAGCAGGATGTTCATGAACACCTGGTTGAGCTCGGACGGCAGGCATTGCACGAGCGGCAGCTTGCCGTAGCGCTTTTCCAGGGTGACCTTGTACTTCAGCTCGTTCCAGATGATGTTGATGGTGGAATCCAGGCCTGCGTGCAGGTCGGTCGATTTCCACGAATCTTCGCGTCCGGAATAAGAGAAGTCCTTGAGATTGCGGACGATCTGCGTCACCCGCTCAATGCCTTCCCGGGATTCGGCCATCAGCTGCGGCAGATCGCCGCTGATGAAGTCGATGTCGTAGCGCGCACGCATGTCGTCGATCTCCGGCAGCAGCGCCTTGGGATCGGGCGCACGCAGCGCGCGTTCGTACATCTCGATCAACGAAAACAGGCTGTGCAGATATTCCTGCAACGAACCCAGATTCGAATGCACATAGCCGATGGGATTATTGATTTCGTGCGCGACACCGGCGGCCAACTGACCGATCGATGCCATCTTCTCCGACTGCAGCAGCTGTTCCTGGGTGCCGGCCAGGCGCACCAGGGTTTGGCGCAGCTGCGCATGGCGCCGTTGGAGTTCCTGCTGACGCGCGTGCGCTTCGCTCACGTCATGGAACAGCACCAGGCAGTAACCGCCGGCGGCCGTCTGGTGCAGATAGACCCGCACCTGCAGGATGCGGCCATCGTCGAAAGCCAGGTCGCCGTTCCAGCTGCCGGTCTGCCGGGCGACCAGCCGGGCTTGCGCGGGGATCAGGTCCACCAACGCCTGCAGCGGTTCATCGGCGTCAGGCACCAGTGCGCGGGCGGCGGAATTGGCGTGCAACGGGCGCCTCATGCCCTGGCACAGCAGCACACCATCGTCCATCAGCTCGCTAAGCGCCCGCATGTCCTCGAACGACGGACTGTCCGCTAGACGGTCGCTGGCCGCGGGATGGGGAAGGGGGACGCTCACGAGTGTGCCTGTGGATTGACGCTGCTTGCCGAAGCGGCAGTATCCGCAACCGCTTCAGGCGCGGCAAGCGACGGCGTCGCGTTTTTGACGCTGGGCCGGGAGGAATCGGGAATCGGGAATCGGGAATCGGGAATCGGGAATCGGGAGCCGGGAGCCGGGAGCCGAAAGGCTGTTGCTTTGCCTCCCCCTTTTTTTAAAGGGGGACTGAGGGGGATTTGCTTTTGCTTTCAGACGACCGCAAGCGGCCGCGTGGCCTTCATGGTATTGGTCTGGCCATGGGCATCGTAGGCCCCGGCGCTTTCACTGCGGCCCAGGTGGCGCAGCGCCCAGTTGACCTCGCGGCGGCGGCGGGCCAGCAGTGCGCCATTGGCGTGGTTGGCCTCGGCCAACGCGGACAGTCGCGATTCGAAATCGGCCGGCACGGCAGAGGGTGCAAGTTTTTCGATCGAGCGCAAAGACTCGAGCTTTTCCTGGGTGGAACGGATCAGCGCTTCCACGTCGTGCTCCAGGATCGCGCGTCGCTCCTCATCGAGGGCGGCGGCCAGGCGATCCAGCGACTGGTCCAGGACCGCGCTCATGCGCCCAGCTTGCTTTCCAGGTCGAGCATGCGGTCGGCAATCGCTTCCGCATTGACTTTGTAGGTACCGGCTTGCAGTGCTTCGCGGATGGACTGCACACGGGCGGTGTCGACGGCCGAAGCCGAGGACAGCTCACGCTGCATGGCTTGCAGGCTGGACGCTTCACCGGTCAGGCGCAGGCTGTCGCCGCCTTCACTGGCTTCCACCGGCCGCGAACGGTCGGCACCGGAAGTCGCCACGCGACCTCCCACGGGCCCGGTGCTACGGAGAGCGGCCGGAGGTGTGCCTTCGATTTTCTGGCTCATAAGGAGTTCTACCTATTGCCTGTAACGGGATTCATTGAGGTTATCGGCGACGGTGGCGGAACCTTTAGTGACCGATCGCACAATTTCACAATAACGCTGCGGAGTACTGCAGCCCTTTCCACCCACATCCGGTATCGGCGCCAGGGGAAAGAACTTTAGGGCCATGTTCGAGAGGGCCATGCTCGAGAAGTCGAGCATGTTTATCGACTCACCCAGATGTCGCCGCCGGGGCCGACGGTACCTTGGACCACGCGACGGGATGAGAGGTTTTCCACCATCACCCGCTCGTTCTCGCCAGCATCGCCCAGGGCCTTCCCGGCCATTCGCACTTCCAACCCGCCACGGCGGGAAACCAGCGCGACGTTGTCGCCACGGCGAATCAGGCGCGGCGCGACCAGATCACCGGAGCTCAGCACCGTGCCCGCCGAAAGTGTACGTCGTGCCACCTGCCCCACCGCCTGCGCGGGATCGGCGATCGCCGCACCCACGATGCGACTGGCGTCGCGGGTCTCAGTGACGAAAGCATCGGCAGTGATCGGTTGCCCGGCGCCCACGCCCCGGCTCAACACGAGGACCGTCTGGCTGCGGCGAATGCGAACCGGCACGAACAATCGCCAGCCCGCGGCCTGCGGACAGCTGACCTCCACCGAGTTGGAGCCGTTGACGCGTGCACTGAGCGCTTCCTGGCAGCGCGGCAACCGTAAAGCGGGATCAAGCGTCGCTTCTGCCTCGGCCCCCGGCGTCAGCGCACCCAGCACGGCGGTCTTGATCGAATCCACCGATTGGAAATCCACCGCTGCAACGGCGAACGCCATCAACAGCCCGGCCAAGGCAATCGCAAAACGCAGCATGGGCGGTCTCTGTCGGTTCATTGGCGAAAGAGGATGCAAGCGGCGTACCAGAGTCAGTGCTCTTCGCCGTTGAGCCCTTGCTGTTTTCGCCGTTGAACCCTTGCTGCTGTAGGAGCGGCGTCTCGCCGCGAGCTCTCGGTGGCAGATCGCGATAAAGCTGAAGAGCTCGCGGCGGGACGCCGCTCCTACAACAGCAAAAGCGTTCGACGCCTCCTCAAATCCCCCTCCCCATCGCCGTTGGCCTCAAGTGCCACCGCCGACAGCCGATATCCCGTCCATGACTGAAGACCTGCTCAACCGCATCGACCAGCGGACCCGTCTGGCCGGCCACAACCGGCTCGCCCTGCTCCTGTTCCGCCTGGGCGGGCGTCAGCTTTTTGGCGTCAACGTCTTCAAGGTGCAGGAGGTCCTGCGCCGTCCGCCCCTGTTCCAACTGCCCGGCTTGCCTGCTGAGTTCACCGGCGTAGCGGACGTGCGCGGGCGCTCCATTCCGGTGCTCGACCTGGGCTTGAGCATCCGCCACCCGGAACGCGATCCCGACCCGGCGCACGCACCCAATTACCTGGTGGTCACCGAATTCAACCGCTCCGTGCAGGGGTTCCTGGTCAGCGGCGTGGAACGCATCGTCAATATCGCGGTGGAAGACATCCATCCACCACCGGAACTCGGCGCCGAAAGCAGCTATCTCACCGCGGTGACGCGTTTCCAGGGCGAGTTGATCCAGGTGATCGACGTCGAAAGCGTGCTGGCGGATATCTCGCAGGCACGCATGGATGCTCCGCTGGCGCCAGAGATGGCGCTGCCCAGCGACGCCCCGCAACTGCAGGTATTGGTGGTGGACGATTCACGCGTGGCGCGTTCGCAGATCCGTAGCGTGCTGGAACAACTGGGCGTTACCGCGACCCTGCTTTCCGATGGCCGCCAGGCGCTGGACCATCTCTTGCAGATACACGCCGGCGGCGAGAACCCCGCCGAGCGCTATGCGATGGTGATTTCGGATATTGAGATGCCGGCGATGGACGGCTACACCCTGACGACGGAAATCCGTCGCCACCCCGGCTTAGCCAACCTGTACGTGCTGCTGCATACCTCCCTGTCGGGCGTTTTCAACAATGCCATGGTGGAACGCGTGGGCGCCAACGCCTTCGTGGCCAAGTACAGCCCGCATGAGTTGGCTGAACATGTATTGCACCGACTCCATCAGGTGATTGCAGCAGCCTGACGCACCAAAATCCGCATTAGGGTGGGCCCGCGCCTCGCGATGGCACCGGCACTCGATCGCAATGAGGCCGTCGCAACGGCAGGCGATAGCGAATAGCCGCAACAACGCTTCTGGCGGGAGCGCCCACGGGTGCGGAGCTTTTGCATCACCGGCTTCGCAGACATGGCCCGCTTCCCGCCACCTCTGGCACAAGCCTTGCAGCGCCCCTGGCAACGGTTTGCCGGAGCGTGCCATGTCCAACCCGATTTCCTCTTATCTAGGTGTCCATGCGGCCGCCCTGCCGCTGCGTGAGCAGCGCATGCAGCTGATCGCCAGCAATCTGAGCAACGCCGACACGCCTAACTACAAGGCCAAGGACATCGACTTCCAGGCTGCCTTGGAGAAGGCATCCAAGGCCGCCGAGCCGCTGGACATCACCAACGAGCAGCATCTGTCCGGGCTGCAAGGGCTCAGCCAGATTTTCGAACGCGCCGGCGTGCAACCCAGCCTGGATGGCAACACCGTCGACGCCGACACCGAGCGCGCCGCCTACGGCCGCGCCGCCCTGGAATACCGCGCCTCATTGAGTTTCATCGAATCCAAGGTGCGGACCATGCTGACCGCCATTACCGGCCAATAAGGGGCGACATCATGAGCAATCTTCCTATCTTCGATATCGCCGGTTCCGCGCTGCAAGCGCAGTCCGTGCGGTTGAACACCATCGCCAGCAACCTGTCCAACGCCGACTCCATCGCCTCCTCGCCGGAAGCGGTCTACAAGCCCATCGAACCCATATTCCAGGCGCGTCAATTGTCTCAAGACGGCTCGCTGACATCGGTGCAGGTCAAGGAAATCTCGCAGAGCGACGCACCTCCAATCAAACGCTACGAACCCGGACATCCGATGGCCGACGCCGACGGTTATGTCTATGCGCCGGATGTGGATCCGGTGGCACAGATGGTGAATCTGATTTCAGCCTCGCGCGGTTATCAGGCCGGCGTGGAAGTGTTGAACACCGCCAAGGAACTGGCGCTGGCCACGCTGTCGATGGGCCGCTGACGCGTTAACAGGCCCCAACTAATGTCCGGACACCGCCCATGACCACCATCCCCAGCGATCTTCTTTCCAACACGACCACCAACACCCCGGCGGCCAAGAAGCCCGAGACCCTCGGCCAAGCGGATTTCATGCGCTTGATGACCGAACAGCTGAAGCATCAGGATCCGTTGAAGCCGCTGTCCAACAGCGAGTTCATTGGCCAGCTGGCGCAGTTTTCCACCGTACAGGGCATTGGCGATCTCAATACCGCTGTGAAAGGTTTTGGTGAGGCGCTAACGGGCGACCAGGTGCTGAAAGGCGCATCGCTGGTAGGCCATGCCGTATTGATTCCTTCGGAAAAACTGGCGCTCGCCGCCAGCGGCAACACCACCGGCGTGGTGATGGCGCCCAGCCCCGGCACCACGCGCGTGGAGATCACCGATGCCAGTGGCGTAGTGGTCAAGAAGATTGAAATAGATGTCGAAGCCAAGGGCGAAGCGAACTTCGCCTGGGATGGGCTGAACGCCAAGGGCGAACGCATGCCCGCCGGCACTTATTCCATCAAGGCGACTCACACCGACGCCAGTGGCACCGCCACCGCGCTCAACACCTACGTCGATGCCACCGTCGAAAGCGTGACGATCGGTTCCGACGGGCTGTACCTCAACCTGCCGGGCCTCGGCACCGCACCGCTCGACTACGTGCTGCGCATCGGCAAGTCGGCTTCCTAGTCAACTCTCATCCACGCCACCTCACCTCGCATTTCGCAAGGAGTACTTCATGGCTTTCAATAGTTCGCTCTCCGGCATGAAGGCGGCCAACGCCGACCTCAATGTCACCTCGCACAACATCGCCAACGTCAGCACCACCGGTTTCAAGGAGTCGCGCGCGGAGTTCGCCGAAGTGTTTTCCACCACGGGTTATGGTCTGTTGCGTAACGGCATCGGCGCTGGCGTGCGGCTGACCAATGTCGCCCAGCAGTTCTCGCAGGGCGACATCAACCAGACCGGCCGCTACCTGGACCTGGCGATCGATCAGGAAGGCTTCTTCACCGTCAGCAACAACGGTAGCAATGTCTATACGCGCGCCGGTAATTTCCAGCGCGATGCCAACGGCTTCGTCACCACGCCGGACGGCTACCGCCTGCAGGTATTCCCGCCACGCGCGGACAATTCCGGCTTCGACACCGGCAGCATGGTCGATCTGCAACTGCTGACCACCGATAGCCCGCCCAGCCCGACCACGGAAGTGAACCTGGGCGTGACGCTGCCAGGCAATGCCGCGCAGCCGACCATCACGCCGTTCAATCCGGCCGACAGCAGCACCTATAACGAAACCACGTCGGTCACCGTCTACGACTCACTGGGTGTGGCGCACACGCAGTCGGTGTACTACGTGAAGACGCCCAACCCCAACGAGTGGCAGGTCAACGTGTACGTGGACGGCACCTCGATGGGCGCGGCGACCACAGTGCAATTCGATAACAACGGCGCGCTGACCGCACCGGCCACCGGCCAGATCACCCTGGCACCGTTCACGCCCACCACCGGCGCCGGCGTGTTGAACATGACACTGGATATCAGCGGCACCAATCAGTACGGCGAAGTCTTCGCCAAGAACGATCAGCGTCAGGATGGTTTTGCCAGCGGCAAGCTCAACGAGTTCAGCGTATCGCCGGAAGGCGTGGTGTACGCGCGCTATTCGAATGGCGTGGACCGCGCCGTCGGCCAAGTTGCACTGACCAACTTCACCAACCCGCAAGGCCTGGTGTCGCAAGGCAACAACACCTGGACGCACAGTTTCGCCTCGGGCGAACCGCGCACCGGTGCGCCGGGCACATCGGATTTCGGCCAGGTGTCGTCGGGTGCCTTGGAAGCTTCCACCGTCGACCTGACCGAGCAACTGGTCAACATGATCGTGGCGCAGCGTAATTTCCAGGCGAATTCGCAGATGCTGTCGACGCAGGACCAGGTGACTCAGACGGTGATCAACATTCGTTGATGAAGCGGGAATGGGGAATAGGGAATGGACGAACCCCCTTTAAAAAAGGGGTGGGCGCCGCAGGCGACCGGGGGATTTGCTCTTCGCGCGAACAGCAAATCTCCCTCGGTCCCCCTTTTTCAAAGGGGGAGGAAAAAGCAAAACCCCGATTACCGAATATCCGTCACCTGCTCCTTTCCTTGCCGACCATCAAACTCACGGATAAACCCCATGGACAAAGCACTCTACGTCGCCATGACCGGCGCCCGCGCTTCTCTGCAGGCGCAAGGCACGGTGTCGCACAACTTGGCCAATGTGGATACCAAGGGCTTCAAGGCAGCGCTGGCCGGCACTGAGGCTTTCCGCATCCAAGGCGAAGGTTTCCCGTCGCGCGTGGACGCGATGCTGATCGATCCGGGTTTCGATTCGCGTACCGGTTCGCAGATGGCTACCGGGCGTTCGCTGGACGTTTCGCTGCAGCAGAACCGCTGGTTGGCGGTGCAGGCCGCGGACGGCAGCCAGGCCTATACGCGCAATGGCGAACTCAGCGTGACGCCCAATGGTCAGTTAGTGACCGCCAGCGGCCGCCCGGTGCTGGACGACAACGGCAATCCCATCGCCGTGCCACCGGCGCAGTCCATCGATATCGGCGCCGACGGCACCGTTTCGATCATCCCGCAAGGTGAAGGTCCGCAGACGATGGCGGTCGTGGGACGGATGCGGATCGTCGATGCGGCCCCGCAGCAGCTCGCCCGCGGCGCCGATGGCCTGATGCGCCCCGTCGACCCGCAGACCCCGCCCGCACAAGCCAACGGCAACAACCTGACCGTCGGCGTGCTGGAAGGCAGCAATGTCGACGCCGCCGGCGCACTCGTGCAGATGATCCAGCTGCAGCGTCAATTCGAGATGCAGGTCAAGGTGATTCGCAGCGGCGATGAGATGGCGCAGTCGTCGAACAGTTTGCTGAGGCTGGGTGGTTAAGCGGGACTTCCAGCGCCGGAATTCCGCCCATCCCTTTGGCACAGGACTTGCTGCTGAGAAAGCAAAGCTGCTCACCGTCATTCCCCACCGCTTCACCACACAGGAGCCACCAATGAATCAAGCACTCTGGGTCGCCAAGACCGGGCTGGATGCGCAGCAGACGCGCATGTCGGTGGTCTCCAATAACTTGGCGAACACCAACACCACCGGCTTCAAGCGCGATCGCGCCAGCTTCGAGGATCTGCTGTATCAGCAGGTACGTCAGCCGGGCGGTTCGACGTCGCAGCAGACGCAGCTGCCGTCCGGCCTGCAACTAGGCACCGGCGTGCGCGTGGTGTCGACATCCAAGGACTTCCAGCAAGGCAATCCGCAGCAGACCGGCCGCTCGCTTGACGTGATGGTCAACGGCCGCGGCTTTTTCGAAGTGCTGCTGCCTGACGGCACGCCCGCCTACACGCGCGACGGCTCTTTCCAGATCAACGCCCAGGGCGAACTGGTCACCAACAGCGGCTATCCCGTGCAGCCCGGCATCCAGGTGCCGGAAGGCGCGCAGTCGATGACCATCGGCAACGACGGCACCATCAGCGTGACCATGGCCGGCGAAGGGCAAGCATTGGAAATCGGCGCGTTGACGCTCACTGATTTCGTCAATCCGTCGGGCCTGCAAGCCAAGGGCGAAAACCTGTACGTGGAAACTACCGCATCGGGTCCCGCTCAGAACGGCACGCCCGGCCTCAACGGCCTGGGCAGCGTCGTGCAGGGCGCGCTGGAGGGCTCCAACGTCAACGTGGTGGAAGAGCTGGTCAGCATGATCGAGACCCAGCGCGCCTACGAAATGAACGCCAAGGCCATTTCCACCACCGACTCCATGCTCGGTTACTTGAACAACAACGTCTGAGGCACCGGTGAAAAATCCCATCCTGCTCATCATCATTCTCACCGTCTCCACGCTGGCGCTCAGCGGCTGCGCGCGTTCGTTCGGCGATGTGCGTCCGTACGCGCCGATGACGCCGATCCAACCGGTCATGGCGCCGCAGGAACAAGCCACCGCCGGCGCTATCTATCGCGCCGGCCCCGGCCTGAGCCTTTACTCCGATCGCCGCGCGCGCAATGTCGGCGATCTGCTGACCATCAATTTGATCGAGAACACCACGGCGCAGACCACCGCCACCACCTCGGTGGACAAGACCAGCGAAATCACCATGGCAGCGCCGAACATCGCCGGCGCGCCGCTGACCTACAACGGGCGCGACTTGCTCAGCGCGTCGGTCAATGGCGACCGCGGCTTCAATGGCAACGGACAAAGCGCACAGAGCAATCGGTTGCAAGGCAGCTTGACCGTCACCGTCATCCAGCGCCTGCCCAACGGCAATCTTGTCGTGCAGGGCCAGAAGAACATGCGTCTGAATCAAGGCGACGAGCTGGTGCAGATTCAGGGAATCGTGCGCCCGGCCGATATCGGTACCGACAACAGCATCTCGTCCAGCAAGGTGGCCGATGCCCGCATCGCCTACGGCGGCCGCGGCGCAATAGCGCAATCCAACTCGATGGGTTGGCTGGGCCGGTTCTTCAATTCGCCGATCTATCCGAACTAAGGGGAATCGCGATGGACAGCATCGACAGGAAAATGGCACCCGGCACCCGGGAACCCGAGAAGAAAGCCCACGGACTCGACGGGGCGACTTTCTGGGGCGGCCTGGCCTGGCTGATCATCGCGCTGCTGTGCCTCGCGCCGTCCGCGCGCGCGGAACGCATCAAGGATCTGGCTCAAGTCGGCGGCGTACGCAGCAATCCGCTGGTGGGCTACGGTCTGGTGGTGGGTCTGGATGGCACGGGCGACCGCACCAGCCAGGCGCCCTTCACCGTGCAGAGTTTGAAGAACATGCTGGGCGAACTGGGCGTCAACATTCCGGCCAATGTCAATCCGCAATTGAAGAACGTCGCGGCGGTGGCGATCCATGCCGACCTGCCCGCCTTCGCCAAGCCCGGGCAACCGATCGACATCACCGTCTCTTCCATCGGCAACGCCAGTTCGTTGCGCGGTGGCAGCCTGCTGATGGCACCGTTGCGCGGCGCCGACGGCGAGGTCTACGCCATTGCACAAGGCAATCTGGTGGTCGGCGGTTTTGGTGCGCAGGGCCGCGATGGCTCGCGCATTTCAGTTAATACGCCCAGCGTGGGCCGCATTCCCAATGGCGCCACGGTCGAGCGCGCGGTTCCCGATGCTTTTGGCGGCGGCGATACCATCACCCTCAATCTGCATCAGGCGGACTTCACCACGGTTTCGCGGATGGTGTCGGCGCTGGATCAGAGTTTCGGCGCCGGCAGTGCCTACGCGGTGGACGCCGTGACGGTCGCAGTACGCGCTCCCGCGGATCAGAACGCACGCATCGGTTTCATGGCGCGGGTGGAAAGCCTGGAGCTGACGCCCGGCACGGCAGCAGCCAAGGTCATCGTCAACGCGCGTACCGGCACGGTGGTGATCGGTTCGCAGGTGAAAGTCATGCCGGCGGCGGTAACGCACGGCTCGTTGACGGTCAGCATCACCGAATCGATCGACGTCAGCCAGCCCAATGAATTCTCGCGCGGCGGCCAGACCGTGGTCACGCCGCAGTCGTCGGTGTCGGTCACTGCCGAAGGCAACCGCATGTTCAAGTTCGAAGGCGGCACGACGCTGGATGAAATCGTCCGCGCCGTGAACGAAGTCGGCGCCGCGCCAGGCGACCTGATCGCGATCCTGGAAGCGCTGAAACAAGCTGGCGCCCTGCGCGCGGAGCTTGAGGTCATCTGATGGCCGCGCCGGTTAATAGCCTGCTTTCGAACAGCTTGGCGTCGAACAGCCTGACGCGGCCTTCGCTGCCGCTGGCCGATGCCGCTGGCAAGCCGGACCGCGCGCGCATCCAGGAAGTCGCCAAGCAACTCGAAGGCCAGTTCGCGCAGATGCTGATCAAGTGCATGCGCGATGCGAGCTTCGGTGATTCGCTGTTTCCCGGCGAAAACCAGACGTTCCGCGACATGTATGACCAGCAGCTCGCCAAGGCGATGACGCAAGGCAAAGGCATGGGCCTGGCGCCGATGATCGCGCGCCAGTTGGGTGGTGGCGAAGCGCCGGCACCTGCCGCTACGCCGAGTAGTTACGGCTTATCCGAATACCGTCGCATGTTGCCGTCGACGGAAACCGGCCAAATGCTGGACGCAATTGCCGGCCGTAGCGGCAATGCGTCGGATGCCTCTGAAGCCAGTGGCGACAACCTGCCGCTCACATTGAAGCAATTGACGATTCCGGAGCCGGACGCCTGCGAGCAAGTGGAATCAGTGGGCAAAGCCGATCCGCAGAAGTACGCGCGCAACACGCCCGAACGTTTCGTCGCCGAAGTCTGGAACCATGCGGAGAAAGCGGCCAAGGAACTTGGCGTCGATCCGCGTGCCCTGGTCGCCCAGGCCGCCCTGGAGACTGGCTGGGGCCGTCGCGGCATCCAGCGCAACGATGGCGGTAGCTCCAACAACCTGTTCGGTATCAAGGCGACCGGTTGGAAGGGCGACCGTGTGCGCACCGGCACCCACGAATACACCAACGGCGTGAAGCATTCGGAAACCGCCGAGTTCCGCGCCTACAACTCGCCCGCCGAAAGCTTCGCCGACTATGTGCGACTGTTGAAGAACAATCCGCGCTATCAGCAGGCGCTGGCGGCAGGCAAAGACATCCATGGTTTTGCCAAGGGCCTGCAAAAGGCCGGCTACGCCACCGATCCGTCGTATGCCAACAAGATCGCGTCCATTGCCAACGGCCCCACGCTTGGCAAGGTGCTGTCGGCCATGCGTTCGGTGGCCACCACAGCATTGGATACCGCCGTGGCGTCGGCAGCGGGCACCACACAGCGCAACACCCTGCACCGTTGATGAGGAACTGAAATGTCGAATCTTCTCGCCACCGGCAGCAGCGCCCTCATCGCCTTCCAGCGAGCGCTTTCCACGGTCAGCCACAACGTAGCCAACGTCAACACCGAAGGCTATTCGCGCCAGCGCACGGAATTCGCCGCACGCGACGCCACCTTCTATGGCCATGGCTTCCAGGGTACCGGCGTCCAGATCGTCGACATCAAGCGCATGGCCGATTCGCTGGCCACGGCGCGGCTGTTGGACAGCGGTGGCGAACTCAGCCGCCTGCAACAGATGTCGGTACTTTCCAGCCGCATGGACAGTCTGTTTTCCGAGAAAGCCACCGGCATCACCGCGCCGTGGTCGGGCTTTTTCGACTCGGTCAGCGCGTTGTCTTCCAACGCATCGTCGTCCGCCGATCGCCAGAGCATGCTGGCCCAGGCCAACGCGCTGGTGACCCGTTTCAATCAGATCGACAAGCATCTGGATGGTCTGAACGACGAGGTCAACAACGGCCTGGTCGCCGGCACCAGCGAAGTCAATCGCCTGGCCGCAGAAATCGCGCAGCTCAACGGCAAGATTGGTGGCAACGTCAACGCATCGGCGGACCTGCTGGACCGTCGTGATCAACTGATCAGCCAGCTGGTCAGCTACACCGGCGGCAACGCAGCGACGCAGGATGGTGGCCAGGTCAATGTCTTCACCGCCGGCGGACAACCGCTGGTGGTGGGCGCCACGGCCAGCAAGCTGGTGACCCTCGCCGACCCTTACCGTCCGGAACGCCTGCAGGTAGCGCTGGAAACCAACGGCATACGCACCAGCCTGGACAATCGCGCCATGGGCGGGCAGATGGGCGGACTGATGGAATTCCGCAGTACGGTGCTGGATCCGGCCGTCGCCGAATTGGGCCGCATTGCGGTATCGCTGGCGGAAACCTTCAATCAGGGCCATGCCGCCGGCATGGACCTGTATGGCCAGATGGGCGGCGATTTCTTCAATCTGACGCCGCCGCGGATCACCTCGCATTCCGGCAACGGCGGCAATGCCGTGCTGCAAACATCACTGGGCGATCTGAGTGCGTTGAACGCACAGAATGTGCTGCTGCGTTTCGATGGCAGTGCGTGGAGCGCCACTCATCCGCAAACCGGCGCTGCGATCCCGCTCACCGGCACCGGTACCGCCGCCGATCCGCTGGTGGTGAACGGCGTGGAAGTGGTGCTGGCCTCCGGTACGCCGGCGGCGAACGATCGTTTCCTGCTGCAACCGACCGCGGGTGCGGCCGGCACTCTATCGCTAGCCATCACCGATCCCAGCCGCATCGCCGCCGCCACGCCGATCAAGGGCAGCGTCGATCTGACGAACCTCGGCAGCGGCAAGCTCAGTGGACTGAAAGTCACCGACGCCAGCAACGCCAATCTGCTGACGCCGGTGGATATCGAATTCATCGATGCCACCCAGTACACCGTCGGCGGCACCGGCCCGTTCACCTACACCGCCGGACAGACCATCAGCTACAACGGCTGGAGCCTGGCGCTGGATGGCGCGCCAAGGGCCGGCGACACCTTCACCGTGTCGGCCAATGGCGCCAATTCCAGCGACAACGGCAACGCCAAGTTGCTGGCCAATCTGGACGACGCGCGCGCTTTGAACGGCGGCACACTCACACTCAATGGCGCCGTCGCTGGCTTGACGACCAGCGTGGGCTCGGCCGCGCGCCAAGCCGACTACTCCGCTGAAGCGCAGCAGGTGATCCATGACCAGGCGCAAGCGGCACGCGACAGTATTTCCGGCGTGAATCTGGATGAAGAAGCCGCGGACCTGATGCGCCTGCAACAGGCGTATCAAGCCGCCGCGCAGATCATCTCCACCGCCGACAGCTTGTTCCAATCCCTGCTCAACGCGGTGCGCCGATGACCTATCGAATCTCCACCGGCATGATGTACCAGCAATCGATCAGCTCGATGCTGGCCAAGCAGGCGAAGCTGGCGCATACGCAGCAGCAGCTTTCCACCAGCCAACGACTGATCACCGCCAAGGACGATCCGGTCGCAGCCGGCACCGCCGTCGGCCTGGACCGCGCGGTGGCCGAACTGGAGCGCTTCGCACAGAACGCCAATGCGGTGCAAAACCGGCTGGGGCTGCAAGAAAACGCGCTGACGCAAGTCGGCGATGCGATGGCCCGCATCAACGAACTCGCCGTGCAAGCCAACAACGCTGCGCTGGGTGACGACAGCCGCGCCGCCATCAGCACGGAATTGAAGGCGATCCACGCCGGGCTGCTGGACCTGGCCAATAGCACCGACGGCGCCGGACGTTATCTGTTCGGTGGCACCGACGACGGCGGCGCACCGTTCGCTATTACTGGCGGCGGCGTGTTGTACAGCGGCAACCAGACCCAGCGCCAAGTCGAAGTGGCACCGGACATGTTCGTTTCGGACACCATACCCGGCAGCGAGATCTTCATGCGTCTGCGCACCGGCGATGGCCGTGTCGACGCGCATCCCGAGGCAGGCAACACCGGCACGGGCTTGCTGATGGATTTTGGTGTGACCGATTCCAGCGCTTGGACCGGCGGCAACTACCGTATCGAGTTCACCGCCACCAATGCCTACGAAATCCGCGATGGCAGCAATGCGGTGATCGCCACCGGCGCGTATACCAAAGGAGGAAGCATCGCCTTCGCTGGCGTGCAGATGAAGATCGACGGCAATCCGGCGGCAGGCGACGCGTTCGAGATTGGCCCTTCGACCACGCGCGACATCTTCGCCACCGTGCAGAACATGATCACCACGTTGGAAAGCAATCCCACCACTCCCGCACAGCGCACCGCGATGCAGAATGGTTTGCAGACGGCAATGCGCGATGTCGCCACCGCCCAAGGCCGGATGATCGACGCCCGCGCCAGCGGCGGCGCCCAATTGTCGGCGATAGACACCGCCGCCGAACTGCGCGACGCCAATGCCGTGACCTACAAAGGCACCCTGTCCACCCTGCGCGACCTGGATTGGGCCGAAGCCATCGGCCGCTACAACATGGAAAACACGGCACTACAGGCCGCGCAGATGGTCTTCACCCAGATGCAGTCGCTATCGCTGTTCAAGCTGATGGGGTGATGGATACAAATCCCGCGTGGGAATGACGGCTTTCAACAGCCGAATGGCTGGTCAAGTCGCGACGTTGATGCCTCAGGTCGCGACTTGAACGTGTTACCCGCACCCAATATCCGCAACCGCCAAAGAGTTCAATTGCTGTCCTTGTTCAAACCCCGCAGGCAGGCTTGCCTACTGCGGGGATTTTTTTGCCTGCTTAGCGGGGAGCGAATCGACGTAGAGCGGAGCTTGCTCCGCTGCTGTTTTCCCGTGCACGCGGATCGGAGAGCAGCCGAGCAAGCTCGGCTCTACGCAACGAGGTTTAGTAGCCAAATGGCGGTTCAGATCGTGACCGAAAACATCATGGCCGCAACGCACCGATTCAAGCCCGCCCTGATGGCAGTCG
>NZ_JBDKXI010000009.1:26401-36673 GCF_039710385.1 Pseudoxanthomonas sp. CCNWLY206-1
CGTAGAGCGGAGCTTGCTCCGCTGCCGTTCGCCTGCGCACGCGGATCGGAGAGCAGCCGAGCAAGCTCGGCTCTACGCAACGGGGTTTAGTCGCCAAATGGTCGGTCAATCGTGACCGAAAACATCATGGCCGCAACTCACCGATTCAAGCCCACCCTGATGGCAGTCGCGTAGAGCGGAGCTTGCTCCGCTGCCGTTCGCCTGCGCACGCGGATCGGAGAGCAGCCGAGCAAGCTCGGCTCTACGTCAGGTGGGGTTTAGTCGCCAAATGGCCGGTCAAATCGTGACCGAAAACATCATGGTCGCGGCCCACCGATATCAAGCCCGCCCTGCTGGCGGTCGCGTAGAGCGGAGCTTGCTCCGCTGCCGTTCGCCCCATGCATGCGGATCGGAGAGCAGCCGAGCAAGCTCGGCTCTACGTCAGATGGGGTATGCAGAACGGTAATCTCTGATGGTGCGGAAGAACGACGAGCCAGGAACGCTCCATTCCCGGTTCTCCATTCCCAACTCCCGGCTCCTACGCCGCGGTTTCCTCGAAACGCTCGACCATCGATTCGGCCATCTGGCGCCATGACGGCAGCTGGTGCAGCACGCCCAGTGATGACAAGTACGCTTCATCCACCGGTTCGTTGCTGGCCAGTGCGCCGGCAACATGCACGGCGCCGGGTACCCAGAAGCTGCGCAGGCTGGAGCGTTGCGGATGGCGATGGAAGGCGACCGCTTCGACGATAGGCATCGGCAAGCCCCAGAGGCCCAGCAGATACGCGCCGGCCTCGGTGTGGCCGGGGCGCTCGTTCTGATCGTCGGGCAATAGCGGCTCGCGCTCGTCGCGCACGCCCGGCAGCAACAGGCCGATGTTGGCCAGCAACGCCGCGGTGGCGCCGAGGTCGGCGCTGGTCTTGGGCAGGATCTTGGCCGCCAGCCGCGAAGCGAACAGCGCACGCTGCTGCAACATCGTGCGGTCGACGGTGGAGCTGGTCTTCATGGAGAAGACTTCGCTGGCCAGCACCAGGTCGCGCAACGTGCTCAAGCCCAGCCGTGTAACGGCTGCGCGCAGGTCGGTGATACCGCGACCGTTGGAGAAAAAGGCGGAGTTGCTCAACTGCAGTACTTTCGCGGCAATGGCCGGATCACCGGCAACGACCTTCGCGATGTCGTTCGCCGTGCCTTCGTCCTCTTCCAGTGCGCGCGTCAGCGCGAAATACAGATGCGGCGGCGACGGCAGATGCTCTACCCGGCCGATCGCACGGCGCAGCCGCGGACTGTCCAGCAGATCGCGCAGTTCCTCCAGGCTATGAATCGCTTCCAGCACCGTTTCCGACGACAGCGGTAACGGCAGGAACCGGTGCGCGACCCCAATCAGCTTGATCGGCGGGGCCATGCTGCCATCGGAGTTTTCCAGCAGCGCGATGCGGATGGTTTCGGGCCGAAGCGTGCGGATCTGGCCGAGCAGCGTCGGCGGCGGCAAGTCGGGCAGCGAAGGGCCGACGAGCACTACATCGACCGGCGCATTGGCGATAGCAAAAATCGCGGCGTTGCCATCGGCCACCACCTCGACTTTCCACTCGTCGCCCATGTCGCCGATATAGTCGGCCAGGTCGGCAGGCAGGCAAGCGGTATCGCCAACGTACAGAATCCGCAAAGCAGTTCCCCTAAAGCGTTTGATCCAATCGGAGGTGAGCGTTTTCCCGAACGGTTTCACCCGCTCGAAAATCTACCAAGGATTTCGGCAGGCCCATTTGCTTCTTTAGTGGCGCTTGCTGGTATTGAGCAGTGCTTCACACTCTGATGAGTGGTGGGTGGGGAATCCTGGCGGAACAAAGCCGTCACAGGCCCGTCCCTTCTCCCTCTGGGGTGACGGCGTGCGGCCTACGAGCCATTGGCTCGTGCATGCCTGAACGCCCTGCGCGCTGCGCAGGGCTGGGGCGCGAAGCGAGCTGGCGCGCAGCGACGGATGAGGGAATGGGGTGTCCGCTTGTAACGAACTTGGCTAGCGAGTCATTGTCATTCCCTCATCCGCCCTTCGGGCACCTTCTCCCATGGGGAGAAGGAAACAAGCCGCTGTTCAAGCGGTCGCGGAAAGAACCAGAACTGCTCTGCTGTCCGCGGCGTCGCCTACACCACTCGCATCCACCACCGCCAAATGCTCCAACAACCGCGCCAGCGTCACCACGTCCTGGAAGTTATGCGCCAGCACGCGCCGTAGCAGTTCCGAGGAACCACCCCGCAGATACTGCAGCCAGGCGGCCGGCGCTTCCGATCCCGGCAGGTCGTCTTCGCGGACGATACCCAGTGCGTTGCGCTCGATGGTAGCGAGTTTGCAGTTCTCCCAAACACCGCGGTACCGCCGCCGGGTGGGAAACAGCAAATCGAGGTGCGCGAGATCGGACAACGGGTTGTATTTACGTGCCAGCCGATAACGCGTGGCCAGTAACGGGGCGTCGTAACAGCGGCCGTTGTAGCTGACCAAGCGTGTATCCGGCCGCAGCCATTGCGAGAACGCCTCCAGCATCGCCGTCTCGGCTGCCAGATGCGAGATCAGCAGTTGCCGTATCCGCAGACCCTCCGGTACGAAGTCGGAGGCGCCGATCATGAAAGCGCGCGTGCCGGTGCCGCCAGACAAACCGGTGGTTTCGGTGTCGAAGAACAGCATGCCTTCGCTGGGCAGCGCTTCGGCACGCGCGAAACTGCCATCGAACTGAGCCGGCACTGTCGCCCAAGGCAGTACGTGTTCCACCAGACGCAGACCGGGAGAAAGCTCAACGCCCGGTAGTTGCCGGTCGCATTCCGCAGCCTGCGTGATCGCCGTTCGCTGGCGCACGCCCAGCATTCGCCGCAGCATCGGCATCGTTTCCGACGCCGCCGGCACCTTGGGCGCAGCCGACGCCACTGGCACGCCGCTCTGCCTGCGCAGGCGCTGCAGTTTTTCGGCACTGACGCTCATGACGTTTCCAAGAGTTCCAGGACCCGGGACGCAAGCTGCCGTGGCGTAACGTCGGCATCCTCGTCAGTGGCCAGCACCGGCCCCACGCAGGCGGGACAACCGGCCTGGCAATCGCAGGTGGCGACCAGTTCGCGCGCGCGTTGCAGCAGTTCGCGTTGGCGGTGCCACAAAGGTTCGCTCAGCCCGATGCCGCCCGGATAGTTGTCGTAGAGATACACCGTGGGAACGAAGCGATCGCCGGAAGCCGGCGAAAGCAGTTGACTGCCAGCGCCACGCAACTGCCCGCGTCCTTGCCCATCCGGCAAGGCGGACCAAGCACCATCGCTGTCGCCGACCGCCTTCTGCAAGTCGCGCCCTTCCGCCATCACCGCCACCGTGGCGGCGATATGCAACGCGTTAGCCGCGCCAAGAAAACCATCCAGCGCCTGCTGCCGCGATTCGAAAGCACGTTCCAGTATTTCCGGCGGCAGCTGCCACCACAGGCTGGTGGTGTGCATTTCCTGGTCCGGCAGGTTGACCGGCCCGTAGCCGATGTTCTCGTGGGTGTAGTAACGGATTTTCTTGTAGCCGGCGACACGCCGCACCAGATGCACTTCGCCGTGGTGGCAGGTGCCCTGCCCGGCAATGCAGCCATCGAAGCGCTCCAGCACCTTCAGCTTGGTGTAGTCGATGGCATCGGTGTAGTAATCGACTTGCGTACGCGTCACGTAGGCCTTGCGCCCTTCCCAGTCCAGCCGCTCCACTTGATAGGGCATGGACTGGATCATATGGATCGCGCCTTCGTACAAGGTCAGCGGCGCAGCACTGAAATCCACCTCGGCGATGATCGTCTGGCGCCCATCGGTGCGGTCGACCACCACGAAGTTGCCATCGGCCACCGAACGAAGACTTACGGCATTGGCCGGATAGCTGTCGGCGATCCACTCGTAGCGGTCACCTTCGCGGTGCACCACGCTGTCTTCGCTGAGCAATTCCAGGAACGGCGCCGGATCGACCGGTCCAAAGCGTTCGCCTATCAGGAACGGCAGTTCGAAAGCAGCACAGCGGATGTGATCCAACAGGATCATCGGCTGGTCCGCGGCGATGCGCGCGTGTTCCGGCGGACTGTCGGCGAAAAATTCCGGATGCCGCACCACGTACTGATCCAGCGGCTGCGAGCTGGCCACCAGGATGCCCAGCGACGCCTGCTGGCGGCGCCCGGCCCGGCCGAAACGCTGCCAGGTGGCGGAAATGGAACCCGGATAACCATTGAGCACCACCGTGTCCAGGCTGCCGATATCCACGCCCAGCTCCAGTGCCGAGGTCGACACGATGCCGTCGACGCGTCCGTCGCGCATGGCGCGTTCCGCCTCGCGCCGCTCTGTCGGCAGGTAACCGCCGCGGTACGCGCGAATGCGGGGCGGTTTGCGCGGATCGTGATCGAACACATCCTTCAAGTACTTGGTCAGCACTTCCACCATGGTCCGGGATTGCGCGAATACCAGCGTCTTCAGCCCTGCCTTGATTGCGAGCCGCGCGATGCGGTTGCTCTGCGAACGCGCCGATGCACGCAAACCCAGATCCGGATTGACGACCGGTGGATTCCACAGCAATACGTGTTTGTCGCCGGTAGGCGCGCCGGATTCGGCGACCGCCTCCACCTCCGCTTCGATCAAGGCTTCGGCATGCGCCTTGGGATTGCCGATGGTGGCCGAGCACAGGATGAACTGCGGATCGGCGCCGTAGAACGCGCACACCCGCTTCAACCGGCGCAACACATTGGCGACGTGCGAGCCGAACACGCCACGATAGGTATGCACCTCATCGATCACCACGTAGTGCAGGTTCTCGAAGAACTGCGCCCATTTGGTGTGATGCGGCAGGATGGCCTGGTGCAGCATGTCCGGATTACTGACGACGATGTCGCCGTGCAAACGGATCGCTTGGCGTGCGTCGCCCGGCGTATCGCCGTCGAACGTGAATGCCTTGACGCCGAGATCGCCGGCGGCATTGAGCTCCAATAATTCGCTGACCTGGTCCTGCGCCAGCGCCTTGGTGGGGAACAGGTATAGCGCCTTGGCTTGGCGGGTGATCGCCGCCGATACCACCGGCAGCGTGTAGCACAGCGATTTGCCCGAGGCGGTCGGCGTGACCACGGCCAGGTGCTTGCCCGCCTGCGCATGCGCCCAGGCCTCGGCCTGATGCGAATACAGTCGCTCGATGCCGCGAGCGCGCAGTGCAGTCGCCAGCGCCGCGGGAAGATCGGCCGGGAGTTCGGCGTAGCGCCCTTCCCGCCCGGGAATCATGAACCGGCCCGTGATGCGGTCGTGGTACTTGGACGCCAGGCGGTCGCTCAACCCCTTGCCATCGCCACTTCGCGCCGGCAGCAGCGAGGATTCGGATTCGAGCTTTCTCAATAAACTGGCTTGACTGGCCATGCCTTGCGCTCCAAGAGGGAGCGCCATATCACCCGGTTACTGTCGCAGCTGGTGAGATTGGCGGATTCACCGCAAGATCTTCTGTAGGAGCGGCTTCCAGCCGCGAGCTTTCCCCACAGACCGCGATCTTCCTTTCGGACCGCGATAGAAGCGAAGAGCTCGCGGCTGGAAGCCGCTCCTACGAGGCTTCTGCTTGCTGAACGGATGTCTTCTCATGCCGGCAAGTGAGCGCTGCGTACACGGTCCCGTCACGGATCGGTAACGGCCCGGCAGATAACTAATCACGTTATTGATTCGAACCCCACCGTCGAGCCGGAGACACGCATGGACAGGATCAAATATCGCGATCAATTGGAATCGCTAAAGAAGACGCGCGGCAGAGTCGCGCAATGCGTCGCTTTCCGGGATACGGACCAAGCTTCCGATTTCGAGGCCTTCAGCGCCGCCGATTATGGTCGCCGCGTCCGTCTTCACCCCGAGGTCGCGTGGGATGACGCCTGTTCGGCTTACGCGCTGGCCTTGGCCAGCTACGAAGCGCACGACGGCATGTTGGATCTCTCGACCGAGCATGCGCTGGAAGCGCAGTGGGAGGCCTTGCGTGGCCCGTCGGAGGTTCGCTGGCCGGTCGTACGCACCATGGTGAGAGAGGCTTGGCGCTGGCTGGATGATCATCGCCCCGCGCCTACCCAGCACTAGGCCTGTCAACCCTTATGGCGCGTCCGATCTGGACAGGCACGTTATCGTTCGGACTGCTGAACGTCCCCGTTTCGCTGATGTCCGGCGAGCGCAAGGTGGATCTGCATTTCCGGATGCTCGATTCACGCGACAAGAAGCCGGTCCGCTTCGAACGCGTCAATGCGGAGACCGGTGAGGAAGTGCCTTGGAAAGACATCGTCAAGGCCTACGAATACGACAAAGGCAACTATGTCGTGGTGGAGGAAGAAGATTTCCGCGCGGCGGCGCCTGAAAGCCGCGAAAGCGTCGAGATCGAAACCTTCGTGGAAGCCAGCGATATCGATCCTCGTTATTTTGAGAAACCTTACATCCTGGTGCCGGGCAAGAAAGCTGAGAAAGGCTACGTGCTACTGCGGGAAACGCTGGAAAGCACCGGCAAGATCGGCATTGCCCGTGTAGTGATCCGCACCCGCCAGTACCTGTCGGCGGTGATGCCGCTGGAAGACGCCTTGGTGTTGATCCTATTGCGCTACCCGCAGGAGCTGGTGGACCCGGCTGAGCACCACCTTCCCTCCGGTGCTGCGAGCACTTACCGCATCAGCGCCAAGGAAATCGAAATGGCCAAGCAGCTGATTTCGTCGATGGCTGGAGAGTGGAAGCCCGACGACTACCAGGACGAATTCCGCCTGCGCCTGCACGAGATCATCAAGAAACGAGTGAAGTCCAAAGGCAAGGTGGCCAAGTTCGACGACACCGAAGAGGCGCCAAAGGATGCCACTACCAACGTGGTGGATTTCATGTCCCTGCTGGAAAAAAGCCTCGCCAGCAACAAACGTACCCCCGCCAAGAAAACAAGCAAGACCACCAAGGCTACCAAGGCAAAGCCGGCCAAGAAGACCAAGACCACCAAGGCGGCGAAGAAAAAAGCGGGTTGACGACAGCCGAACGGCTTCGTCTCCCAGCGCATTGCTGTTGTAGGAGCGGCGTCCCGCCGCGAGCTCTTTCTGCCGATCGCGATAGAAGCGAAGAGCTCGCGGCGGGGCGCCGCTCCTACGCGAAGCCAATACACCACCACGGACACCAACCGATGAAAAAATCGGCCACCGATGCGGTGAGGTTGACCAGCCCCGAGCGCATCGTCTATCCCAACACCGGCATCACCAAGGCTGACGTCGCCGAGTACTACCGCTCCGTCGGCAAATGGATACTCCCGGAACTGATCCATCGCCCGCTGTCGCTGGTGCGCTGTCCGGGTGGCGTGGAAGGCGAATGCTTTTTCCAGAAACACCACACCGACGCAATGGGCGCGAGCGTGGAAGCGATCCCGCTGCAGCAGAAAAGCGGGAAAGAAGATTACCTCTACATCGAGGACCTGGCTGGGTTGTTGGCGCTTGTGCAGATGAATACCTTGGAGTTCCATCCTTGGGGCGCCACCGTCGAAGCGCCGGAACGGCCGGATCGGCTGGTATTCGATCTTGATCCGGGCGAAGGCGTGGATTGGACGCAGGTCAAAGCCGCCGCACGCGAAGTGCGCAAACGCTTGCAGCAGGCCGGCCTGGAAAGTTTCGTACGGCTTTCCGGCGGCAAAGGCCTGCATGTGGTGGTTCCGATCAAACCCGGACCCTCCTGGGAGCAAGCCAAGGATTTCTGCGAAGCCATCGCGAAGGGCTTGGCAGAAGACAAGCCGCAGCGTTATCTGGCGACAGCGAGCAAGGCGGAGCGCGAAGGCCGCATCTTCATCGACTGGCTGCGCAACACGCGCGGCGCCACCAGCGTCTGCAGTTGGTCGCTACGCGCCCGTCCCGACGCTACCGTCGCGGTGCCGATCCGATGGGAGGACCTGAGCAAGATTGCTTCGCCCGGCGCCTTCACCCTGCCCGCCGCCAAAGCACGAGCCGCACGACTGCGCAGCGATCCATGGGGAGATATCGATAAGCTCAACCAGCGCTTGCCGGTTTGAAATTTCTGCCGCACCGCTGGTCCCAACGCGTGGCAGCGACGTAAGTCGCGACGCTCTTCCTACCGCCGATTGTTACGGTCGCGACTTACGTCGCTCCCACACATTGGGATACGGGTACGGATTTCCCCCTTCAACCATGCACCACCAATCGGTCCCTGCCCCCGTCCTTGGCTTCATACAGCGCCTGATCGGCACGGCGCATCTGCGCACGCAGGCTGTCGCCAGGCTGGCGATAGCTGATGCCGGCACAGACGGTCGAACGTATGTCGCCATAGCCCTTGGAGAATTCGGCGCGAACGCGCTCGGCGAACGATTGCGCCGACGCGGCGTTTTCGCCCGTCATCAGTACCGCGAATTCCTCACCGCCGATCCGGGCGGCGTAGTCGCCTTCCGCCAGCCGCGCTTTCAATATCCCGCCCAGGCGCTGCAACACGGCGTCGCCGCCTTCATGTCCATGCTGGTCGTTGATGCGCTTGAAGTGATCGATATCGAAGAACACGATCGCGGTCGGGCGGTCTTCCACGGCTTCGTAAGCGCTCGTCGCGCGATCGTTCCAACCGGCGCGATTGGCCAGGCCGGTCAGTCCATCGGTGTAGGCCTGCTGCATCAGGCGCCGACGCATGCGCCAGACCGACACGGCAAAATCGGTTCTATATCCCGCCAGCACCACGCCAAAACCGACCGTGGTGAAGATGTACAGCCAGTACAGTGCGCTGCCGGCCCCCGGGTTCCCGTAGACCGCGATCCGTAGATACGCCAGCACGAGCACCAGCACCGCCATCGCGGCGATCGACATCGGCCTGACCATCAGCGCCATCAGCGCCAACGGCAACAGTTGGAACAGCCCCGCACGCAGCGCGAGTTGACCGGTCGCGCCAGGCAGCGGCATGCTCATGAACACGCCAATCAGGAGCGTGGCCGTCAATGCCAGCACCAAGCGCAGTCGCCAATTCGTCAAACGCATGACGGCAAAGGCGCAGCCGGCCGACGTCGCCGCCGCCAGTTGCACCAGCCACCAGGGATAGCCGGAACTGGGCGCCACGCCCGTCATCTCGAAGAAACCGGTCAACGCCAACAACAGTGCGCCGCAAAACAGCACACCGCTGACCACCGGCCGTGTGGCTTTTACCTGGGCCTCGATCAGATCGGCCCGCTCTTCATCATCCAGCTCACGCGTGGAGCGGCGGGAAATCAGGCGACGAAAATTTGCAGCCGAGGCTCGGACAAGGACCAATGGCGTGGCAACCGGAATGGCGTGACTGTTCATGCAGGTTTCCTCCCAAGAGACCTGTCGCGATAGAGGCAAGTTGTGTGCCAATCCACTGCCCGACCTTTCGGTGGTGCTCCGTAGGCGCGGAAACCGGGCATCCCCGCAGTCGCCTTCAAAAAAGCAAAAGGCCCGGACAAGCCGGGCCTTTTGGTGCAACTGGTGGGCGGTACAAGTTTCGAACTTGTGACCCCTGCCGTGTGAAAGCAGTGCTCTACCGCTGAGCTAACCGCCCGAAGTCGGGGCGCAAATGGTAATGGGAGGGACGATTCTGGTCAAACAGATTAATCTTGTGCCCATGGACGGCACCCTGCTTTACCACAACCCGCACTGTTCAAAATCCCGCGGTGCCCTGCAACTGCTGGCTGAAAGGGGTATCGAGCTGAGCGTGGTGCCCTATTTGGACCAGCCGCTGGACGCCGACCATTTGCGCGACCTGCTCCGGCAACTGAACCTGGGCGCCCGCGACCTGCTGCGCACCGGCGAGGCCGAATATGCCCAGCTGGGCTTGGCCAATCCGGCCCTGAGCGAGGAACAACTGATCGCAGCCCTGGCCGAACACCCATGCCTGATGGAACGCCCGATCTTCGTCCATGGCGGCCGGGCCGTCATCGGCCGGCCGCCGGAACGGGTGCTGGAGCTGCTCGCCTTGTAGAGCCGAGCTGCGCCTCGCACTTCCCGTAGAGCCGAGCTTGCTCGGCTGCTTTTCTACCCGCGTCCGGTCATCGTGCGCCGTCCAACAAGAGCAGCGGAGCAAGCTCCGCTCTACATGGAAGCCGCGGACTCCCTGGATGGAGCTCCTCGTAGAGCCGAGCTTGCTCGGCTGCTCTTCTACGCGTCCGGTCAACCTGCGCCGTGCCTCAAGAGCAGCGGAGCAAGCTCCGCTCTACATGGAAGCCTGCGGAGTCCCTGGGGTGGTGCTCCTCGTAGAGCCGAGCTCGCTCGGCTGCTCTTCGATCCACGTCCGGCCATCGTGCGCCATCAAACAAGAGCAGCGGAGCAAGCTCCG
>NZ_JBDKXI010000009.1:36773-259419 GCF_039710385.1 Pseudoxanthomonas sp. CCNWLY206-1
CTCTACATGGAGGCCGCGGACTCCCTGGATGGCGCTTCTCGTAGAGCCGAGCTTGCTCGGCTGCTCTTCGATCCACGTCCGGTCATCGTGCGCCGTCCCTCAAGAGCAGCGGAGCAAGCTCCGCTCTACATGGAGGCCGCGGACTCCCTGGATGGCGCTTCTCGTAGAGCCGAGCTTGCTCGGCTGCTCTTCGATCCACGCCCGGCCAACGCGCGCCGTCAAACAAGAGCAGCGGAGCAAGCTCCGCTCTACATGGCCCGCGGACCCCCTAGGGTGGCGCCCCCTCGTAGAGCCGAGCTTGCTCGGCTGCTCTTCGATCCACGTCCGGTCATCGTGCGCCGTCCAACAAGAGCAGCGGAGCAAGCTCCGCTCTACGTCGTATCCGAAACCGAACTGGGCTCGACTCACACCTAACGATCCTTGGAATCGCATAACGCGCTGACCTTGGCCGGCGCGGTGAAGGCGTCGCTGCGGGCGTCGGCCCAGAATTCGCGGAACACTGCATGTTCCGGCACGCCGTCGATCAACTCGCCGGGTTCGAGAAAACGATATAGCGCCGCCAGCGAGCGCACTTCGATAGGCGAGACCCGGCGGAGGATGTGCTCCGGTCCAAGTTGTTGTGGATGGCTGAGCCCGGCAGCGCACAACATGTCGCGCAACGCCTTCAGCGTATTGGCATGAAACTGCTGCACACGGACCTCCTTGTCCGCTACGTCCAGATGTTTCCAGCGCTGCGGATTCTGCGTGGCCACACCGGTGGGGCAGCGATCGTTATGGCAGCTTTGCGCTTGAATGCAGCCCAGCGCGAACATGAAACCGCGAGCCGCATTGCACCAGTCCGCACCCATGGCCATCGTACGAGCGATGTCGAATGCGCTGGTGATCTTGCCTGCCGCACCAATGCGGATGCGGTCGCGCAAATCCAGCCCCACCAGCGTGTTGTGGACCAGCAGCAGCGCCTCATGCATCGGTACGCCAATATGGTCGATGAACTCCGCCGGCGCTGCACCGGTGCCTCCTTCGGCGCCGTCGACCACAATGAAGTCAGGCAACAGGCCGGTTTCCCGCATCGCCTTGGCGATACCGAACCACTCCCAGGGATGCCCGATCGCCAGCTTGAACCCCGTCGGTTTTCCACCGGACAACTCACGCAAACGCGCGACGAACTGCAGCAGCCCAACAGGTGTGGAAAACTCGGAATGTTGCGCTGGCGATACGCAGTCGTGCCCCATCGGCACGCCGCGAGTCGCTGCGATCTCAGGGCTGACCTTGGCCGCGGGCAGCACTCCGCCATGTCCTGGCTTGGCGCCTTGCGACAACTTCAGTTCGATCATCTTCACTTGCGGCGAGCGAGCGTTCTCGGCAAAGCGCTCTTCGCTGAAGCGGCCCTGCTCGTCACGGCAACCGAAGTAGCCCGATCCGATCTCCCACACCAGATCTCCGCCGTTCTCCCGGTGATAAGGCGAAATCGACCCCTCGCCTGTGTCGTGATAGAAACCGCCGCGCCGCGCGCCACCGTTCAACGCGCGAATGGCATTGGCCGACAGCGCACCGAAACTCATCGCCGAAATATTGAACACGCTCGCCGAATACGGCTGCGCACTACCCGCGCCAATGACGATACGGAAGTCGTGCGAATCGATCGACGCCGGCGCCATCGAATGATTGATCCACTCGTAGTCGACGCTGTAGACGTCCTGCTGGCTTCCGAACGGCACGACATCCATCACGCCCTTGGCGCGCTGATAAACCAGTGAACGCTGCTGGCGAGAAAATGGCACTTCGGCCGTATCGCCCTCGATGAAGTATTGGCGGATCTCCGGGCCCACCGACTCCAAGCCATAGCGAAAATGCGCCAGCATCGGATAATTGCGGCGCAACGTGCTGCGCCTTTGCAGCAGATCCCAGGTACCCAGCAGCGCCAGCAACCCGAATATCGCCGCAGCCCAAGTCCAAACCGGCCAGCGAATAGCCAACGCCAGCGAAAGCAGGGTCAGCGCGATGCTCAATACATAAGGAAGATAGCGTCCCATCGGAAATCCATGCCAAAAAGGGGAGCCGACGACTCCATCCTACATGGATGGCGATTCGTGAATAGAAGCTGGTGCCCGGAGCCGGAATCGAACCGGCATGGCCTCGCGGCCGGCGGATTTTAAGTCCGATGCGTCTACCAATTTCGCCATCCGGGCATGGGGATAGCCTGCCTCAGCCGCACCAGAATGGAAAGCCGAGGCGTCACCGTCCGGCAGAACGGGACAACAAACAAAAAACCGGCCATAAATGGCCGGCTTGTGCCGAAATTCCGGCGAAAAAACTGGAGGCCTGGGTCGGAATTGAACCGGCGTACGCGGATTTGCAGTCCGCTGCATGACCACTCTGCCACCAGGCCGGTGACGTGCGCCAGACTGGCGCAATCAAGGCGCTATTTCAAGCGCCTTGCAAAACAAAACCCCGCGTGCGGGGCCTGATTTGCTCTCCCTTCGAATCCTCTGCACTGGCTGCACAGACGTCATCTTTGGGCGGGATACCAGCTGGAACAACGCCGGCCCCGTGATCTCCCTGATCAGCAAATTTCCCTTGCGATCAAGACGTTGGATTATGACCTAACCGGGTGGCGCATGGCAACACGCGCCGAACCAATCGCTTCATCCGACTGATCCGCCGAGGCTATTCTTGAAAATTCGTCGCGGCGGACGGCAGATGAATGGAAAACTCAGCACCATTGCCGGGCGAACTCTTCACCTCGATGCTGCCTTCCGAATTCAGTATCAAATCGTGGATCACGGCCAAGCCAAGCCCGGTTCCCTGCCCGCGCGGCTTGGTGGTGAAGAATGGCTCGAAGATGTGGGCGCGCGTCTCATCGTCCATGCCGCAGCCTGTATCACGAAGCTCGATAGCCACACGGGCCGGTTCGCTCAATGCCCGTACGGCGACATGAAAACTCCCGCCATCGGGCATGGCGTAGTTGGCGTTGGCCGCGATATTCAGGATCATCAGCTCGAACTGCGCCCGATCAAAATGGATCAGCGCAGGCTGCTCAGCAAGATCGAAAACGATTTCCACCGAAGGATCGAACAGTTGGCGTAGCGGTCCCTGCATTTCACGCAAAGCCTCGTTGGCATCGAAAACCTCGGGCTGCGCAACATCCTGGCGGCTGAAACTGAGTAGCTTCTGGCTGACCGCCGTCGCCCGACGCGCCGCGGATTCCACCCCGATCAGCGCCTTCTGCTTTTCTTCCTCGTCGCGCGCACGCTGGCCACGCTGGGCATAGCCCAGCACCAAGCCGAGCAAATGATTGAAGTCGTGCGCCACGCCGCCGGCCAGGCGCCCTACCGCTTCGACTTTCTGCGAGTGGATCAGCTGGTGCTGTACCCGCTCGCGTTCGGCGATCTCGGCCTGCAAGCGCTGGTTGGCCCGCGCCAACTGGTCGCCGCGGCTGGTTGCTTCGCTCAAGCTTTCGCGTAGCGCAGCCGCGCTGCGATCCACCACCACCGCAATGAACAGGAAAATGATCGCGCTGATCGCCACATCACCGATGATGTTGGCGGCGGAAGCGGCTGCCGCGACTTTCACCTCGGTATCTCGCAAGGCACCGACGGCGAAGGTCAACACGGTCCACCCGTACATCAACCACAGCGCGCGGCGTCCGATCATCAGTCCTGAGATAACCAGCCAAATCATCTGGATCGGCTGCTCGAAACGGTTCGCATCGAATCCGTTGCCGATATACGAGAGCATCATCACCACGGCCACCAGCGCCATGAACTGGCGGACCGCCCACTGGAACCGGCCACGCCGAATCAGGACGACGCTGAAAACCGCCAGGGCGCTCAACAGTACGCTCAGCGCCAAGCTGAAAGTCTCGCCCGGACGCCAAGGCGCCGGAGCTACGAAAATCCGGTAGGCCCACGCCAGCGGCGGCAACGAGCCGAGCATGAGGAGTACAAGCTGCAACATCGGCGCATTGCGCCTGTCGACTGGATCCTTGACGGGCACACGCGACAACCAACCCGTGATGCCACGCCAGCTTGCTGGCGCTGGAAGGCGAAAGGCGGAAGGACGTTCGATCATTGTTTCCCTTGATAGCGAGCAGGCCGGCGCCGGCGCTTTTCAGAAGTCACACTATAGCCATGCGAGGCCAAAACCTGCCAACGCCAGGACGGTGTCGCCGAAACGCCCTCCCGGCACCACGCAGGGATTTGGCAATGGCAGCAATGATCTCCCAGCGGCGCGCAGTCGACGAAAATCTTACTGTCGGCAAATATCCGGCCGGCCTGCACGGCAACGAACAATTCCTGGTATCGGTCGGCGGGCGTCGACGTGTCCGCTGCGCTATTTCAGCCACCTTCGCGGCATTGAGCTCGGCGTCTTCGCGGTCAACCCGCTTGCTGCTCATCGGTCCTGACGCGCTTTTCCGTGTAGTCCCAAAGCAATCCGCCATCGACATAGACGGTACTGCCGGTGATGTAGTCCGCGTCGGCGGAAGCCAGGAAGACAACCGCACCGGCAACATCGCGTGGAGTCCCCAGGCGCTTGAGCGGGATGTTCGCCAGCAACGGTTCCAGCAGCGCTGGATCATCGAGTATGGGCGCGTTGATGGGGGTACGGATCGCACCGGGGGCAACGTTGTTGACGGTGATACCCATCGGCGCCAATTCCACCGCCAGGTTGCGCATCAGCATCATCATGCCGCCCTTGCTGGCACTGTAGCTGGCGAAATTGGGAAAAGGCAGTTGTTCGTGCACCGAACTGATGTTGATGATGCGACCGCCTGGGCCGGCTTCAAGCCGATGGCGGACGAACGCCTGCGCCGTGAAGAAAGCGCCCTTGAGGTTGACGTCCAGCACGCGGTCGTAGTCCGCCTCGGCCACGTCAGCAAACGGTGCGCAAAGCTCTATACCGGCGTTGTTGACCAGGATATCGATGTGCCCCATCCGGCTCACTCCGTCGGCGACCAGCCTGCGTACCGCATCGACACTGGCGACATCCGCCGCCAGTACGCAGCCTTCGCCTCCCGCCTCTTCCACCAGTGCCAAGGTATGCCTGGAATCCGCGTCGTCGAGCAGATCGGCGATGATCACCCGGGCGCCTTCCTCTGCGCTTCGCAGTGCTATTCCGCGGCCGATACCTTGGCCAGCGCCGGTAACCAGCACCACTTTGTCCTTGAGGCGCATGGCGGCTCCTACGGTTGGGCGGTCGCCGAGATGCTATGGGCTTTTGCGTAAACGAGGTGCGAACCTTCTTCCTGCAGCGTGCGTCACGACCACTCGTCGTCGAACATTCCCACGGCGCACGCGACAACGTTGCTCAACGGCGTCGAGCTGAACTCGCTTGTTCTCGTGTGGGAGCGGCCTCTGGTCGCGAGCTCGTCCGTTGTCGCTTCATACAAAACAAAAGCTCGCGGCGGAACGCCGCTCCTACGGAGAGGAAGGACGCTGGAGCATTGGACTTGCCTGGATTCCAGCAGAAATCTACAGGCATGAAAAAAGGGACCGAAGTCCCTTGTTTTCAACGACCCACGAGTTTCAGTGGATTCGTGGGTCTCTATCTGGAGCGGGAAACGAGACTCGAACTCGCGACCTCAACCTTGGCAAGGTTGCGCTCTACCAACTGAGCTATTCCCGCGTCGAGAGAGGCGAAATTGTAGCGTCTTGTTTCGGGCTGTCAACAGCCTTTTTTTCATCGGCACGCAAAATCGGCCACGCAGCCCGTAAATACTGGCCTCCCGACCACAAGGTGAGAATGGCCGCCAACGCCAGCAACCAGTCGCCGAGGTGGAAAATCCACTCGCCCAGCCAGATATCCGAGCGGTCCAGCTTGCCCGGCGTCGACGCATACAGCAGGCAGCCCAGGGCCACCATTTGCACGATGGTTTTGATCTTGCCCAGCGACGCCACCTTGACGGTGGCGCGCTGGCCGAGTTCGGCCATCCATTCACGCAAGGCGGAAACCGCGATCTCGCGACCCACGATGACGGCGGCCCAGATGGCCATCCACATGGTGGGGTTGTCCTGCACGATGAGGAACAGCGCTACCGCCACCATCAGCTTGTCCGCCACCGGATCCAGGAAGGCGCCGAAAGCGGAATACAGGTGGTAGCGGCGTGCGATCCAGCCGTCCAGCCAATCGGTAACGGCTGCCAGGATGAAGACGAAAGCCGCCGCGAAGTTGGTCCACTTGAACGGCAGGTAGAACACCAGCACCAGCACTGGAATCAATACGATTCGCAGCAGGGTAAGCCAGGTGGGGACGGTCAACTTCATTACGCGATTACTCGTTTCCTGCGGTCGGTGGCGGCAATCCGTGCAGGTTAGCGTAGATTCGCTCGGCCAGCGCGGCATTAATCCCGTCGACGCGCGCGATTTCGTCGGCACCGGCGGCTTTCAATCCGGCCAATCCACCAAAATGCTTGAGCAGACTGGCGCGCCGGCGCGGGCCGATGCCGGCGATGTCTTCCAGCTTACTCGTCATGCGCGCTTTTTGCCGCTTACCGCGATGGCCGGTGATGGCAAAACGGTGCGCTTCGTCGCGTACTTGCTGAATCAATTGCAACGCAGGCGAAGCGGCACCCGGCCGGATTT
Source organism: Pseudoxanthomonas sp. CCNWLY206-1 (assembly GCF_039710385.1). Lineage (NCBI taxonomy): Bacteria > Pseudomonadati > Pseudomonadota > Gammaproteobacteria > Lysobacterales > Lysobacteraceae > Pseudoxanthomonas > Pseudoxanthomonas sp. CCNWLY206-1. The sequence goes on from NZ_JBDKXI010000009.1 coordinate 43,355, forward strand.
CGCGGCCATTCTCCAAGATGAGAGTTTCGTGACCGGCTCTGCGCTCTTCGCCCTTGGCCACACCGACCAATACCACGCCACCATCCACGCCCAGGTCAGCCAGTGCGCTTTTCGCTTGCGTCAACTGTCCCTCGCCGCCATCGATCAGCAGCACATCCGGGAGTACACCGCCTTCTTCCACCGCGCGCCGAAAGCGCCGCTCGATAGCCTGCCGCATGGCGGCGTAATCGTCGCCCGGCTCTATGCCGGTGATGTTGTAGCGCCGGTATTGCCCGCGCACCGGGCCGTTGGCGTCGAACACCACGCACGACGCGACCGTCGCCTCACCCATCGTATGACTGATATCGAAGCACTCGATGCGCCGCGCCGGTTCACTCAATCCCAGCATGTCGCGCAGTGCTTCACTGCGTGCGGTTTGCGCGTTGCGGCTGGACACTTCCGTGACCAGCGCAATTTCGGCATTGCGCTTGGCCAGATCCAGATAGCCGGCGCGTTCGCTGCGGACATTCCATTTCAGCTGCACTTTGCGGCCGGCGGCAGCCGACAGCGCCGATTCGATCAATGCGGCGTCGGGGATACCGCGGTCCAGCACGATTTCCCGCGGCGGCAATTGCTCGGCGTAGTACTGCGACACGAACGCGGCAAGTACTTCCTCGGCGCTGTCTTCGCCGTTGGTCTTGGGGAAAAAAGTGCGCGTGCCCAGATTGCGGCCATCGCGGAAAGCCAATAGCAGCACGCAAGCCGTGCTGCCCTGCATAGCGCACGCCAGCACGTCCAGGTCGGCCGCGTGGCCGTCGACATACTGGCGCGCCTGCAGGCTGCGAATCGAGCCCACCAGATCACGCAGACGGGCGGCCTGTTCGAAATCCAGGCGCGCGCTGGCCGCTTCCATGGCACCGTTCAATTCGCCCGTCAGTTCATCGCTACGGCCGTCGAGGAACAGGCTGGCGCGGCGCACCGACTCGGCATATTCCGCCTCCGGCACCAGATCCACGCAGGGCGCGCTGCAACGGCCGATCTGGTACTGCAGGCAAGGCCGGGTGCGGTTACGGAATACGCTGTCTTCGCAGTTGCGGATCTTGAACAGCTTCTGCATCAGGTTGAGCGTATCGCGCACGGCAGTAACACCGGGATACGGGCCGAAATAACGTCCAGGCACCGCACGGGGCCCGCGGTGCAACGCGATACGTGGCCAGGTTTCCTGGGTCAACAGCACGTAGGGGTAGCTCTTGTCATCGCGCAACAGCACGTTGTAGCGCGGCAATAACGACTTGATCAGCTGGTTTTCCAGCAGCAGCGCTTCGCCCTCGGTGCGGGTGACGGTGACATCCATCCGCGCCACTTGCGCCAGCATGGCCAGCGTGCGCGGGGTCTTGGGCGTGTTGCTGAAGTAACTGGAAACGCGCTTGCGCAGCGCGCCGGCCTTGCCGACGTACAGCAGGCTGTCGTCGGCGGCGTACATGCGGTACACCCCTGGAGCCGTACTCAGGCCGGCCGCGAAAGCCTTGCCATCGAAATCCAACTTGTCGGTACCACTCATTCGTCGATCGGGACGTGGCTCAGTTCGCCGGTGGCGATATCGTAACGCAGCACCACATGCGCATCGGTTTCCGCGATCCACACCGAGCCTGCGGCAACCGCCAGCCCCGCGGGTCCTCGCAAGGGGCGCGGCAAGGCGACGGTGGTGAGTTCTCCACCACCCAGCCGCAAGGTACGCAAGCTGCCGTTGCCGGTGTCGGCGATCCACAACAGCGGTGCATCGGGACTGAGCGCAATGGCTTGCGGATGCTGCAAACGCGCCGATTCGCGCGGACCGTCTTCGGCCCCGAAATCCCAAAGTCCCTGCCCCACCAGCGTCTGCACAATGTCGCCGCGCAACTGCAGCGAGCGGATCGCCGAACCCAAGGTGTCGCAAATGTAGACCGCCTGGTGCACCGCCGCCAGCGAAGTCGGCTGAGCGAAGGCGGCCATCGGTCCACTGCCGTCGCGCAAGTCCAGTTGCCCGGACCCCGCCCGCCGCTGCAGCTCGCGCGTGCCCAGGTCGTAGCTCCAGATGCGATTGTCGCCCGCGGTCGCCAGATAAACCTGGTTATTGACTACCGCGAGCGCCTGCGGCTGGTTCAAGAACACATCGCGCGGCACCGTAGCCAAGCCTTCGACCGTATCCCCCGGGCGGCCGTTGCCGCACAACGTGGCCACGACGCCACTAGACAAGGTGATACAACGCAGCGCGTGGTTGCCGGTATCCGCCACATACAGCGACTCACGCAACAGAGCCAGGCCCTGCGGACGGCGGAATGCGGCGTGGTCGGAATCGCCATCGGCGAAATCCGGTGTTCCCATGCCGAACTGCCGGACGACGCGGCCGTGGTGTGTGCACTCCAGGATGCGGTGGTGCCCGCTGTCGGCAATGAACAAGCGCTCCGGCGTGGCGACCAAGCCGGTGGGAAAACGCAACGGCAGCCGCGGCTCGGGGCTGCTTTCAGCAGCGTCGCGCAAGTCGTCGTCGGTGGGCGAATGCAAGGTCTCGCACAGCGTGGCGACCGAGCGCTCCAGCTCGGACGAGGCATCCACGCCTACCACGCGGTGGCGGACGTGTCCTTCACCGTCGATCAACAGCACGGTCGGCCAGGCATCGATGCCGAAACGCTGCCAGGCGGCCCAATCTGCGTCCTGCGCAATGGGCAGGCCTACGCCGTGCCGGCGCAGGCGTTTCAACGCGCTTTCCGGATCGCGTTCGCTATCAAAACGCGGCACGTTGACGATCAGAGCCTGCAGCCGGCCGGGATACCGGGACTGCAGCGAGGTCAGCTCGTTCAGCCGCTGCCCACACCACGCGGAGGCGGCATTGACGAATGCCAGCGCGACGATCCGGCCCCGCTGGTCATGCAGCGAGGTGGCGGGTGCATTCAGCCATTGCAGGCCACGGGGAAGTTCGGGTGCGAGAGCGGCGTTCATCGTCTTCCTTGATTATGCCGAAGTGTCACATTTGCGACAGGCGGTGCACAACCGCTGATGCGGCTGAATCGACCAGTCGCCAGACCCGTTCGAAATCCGCCGAGCCGCCGGTGTAGGGATCCGGGATTTCACCGCCTTCCTCCAGCCCGGCCCACTCCAGCAGCAGCGCCACCTTGCCTTCGCTGGCTGGCGGCGCGACCCGCAGCACATCGCGCACCACACTGGCATCAGCACAAAGCAGCCAGTCGAAGTGATCGAAGTCATCTCGATTCAATTGCCGCGCCCGCTGACCCGAGATATCCAGGCCGTGAGTACGCGCGCAGGCAATGGCGCGGCGGTCCGGCGGCTCGCCCTGGTGCCAATGGCCGGTGCCGGCGGAATCCACTTCCACCCTGCCCGCAAGACGCGAGGCTTCGATATGCGCACGCAGGGCACCCTCGGCCAATGGCGAGCGGCAGATATTGCCCAGGCACACCACCAGCAGCTTCAAAGGCCACCCACCAATATGGCTTCGGCGCGCACCAGATCTTCCGGTGTGTCCACGCCCGGCGGAAATGGCTCCGGCGTCAGCGCCACCGCGATCCGGAACCCGGCCTCCAGCACCCGCAGTTGCTCCAGCGATTCCACCTGTTCCAGCCGGCCGGGCGGCATCGCCGAGAACCGCCGCAGGAAACCGGCGCGATACGCGTAGATGCCGATGTGGCGTAGCCATTCGCCAGGCGGCATCGCATCGCGGCTCCGTGCAAATGCATCGCGGTGCCAGGGAATGGGCGCACGGCTGAAGTACAGCGCGTCGCCATTGGTGGCACGCACCAGCTTCACGGCATTGGGATCGAACAGGGTTTCGGCGTCGGTGATCGGCACGGCCAAGGTCGCCATGTCCGCCCCGGTGTCGGCCAACGCATCGGCGACCGCACGGATGCCCGCCGGGGGGGCAAAGGGCTCGTCCCCTTGGAGATTGACCACCAAGGTGTCGTCGGACCAGCCCGCGATATCGGCGCATTCGGCCAGGCGGTCGCTCCCGGACGCATGCGCGGGTGAGGTCATGGCGACGCGTACTTCGGTGGACTCGAGTGCGTCGCGGATGCGCTCGTCGTCCGTGGCTACCCAGACTTCGCCCGCCCCCGCCGCCAGCGCCCGGCGTGCTACATGCACGACCAGCGGTTCTCCGCCCAACAGTCGCAATGGCTTGCCCGGCAGGCGGGAGGCCGCGTAGCGGGCGGGAATGGCGACGGTGAAGGCGGTTGGGTTAGGCGACATGGAGAGTGTGCGATCTCAGTTTCAAGTGAGTGGGTTATTTTGATTGGATCGTTTTTGTTTCAAGTGCTGACAGATCGTCTGGAGCCGACGGCCCCTTCCCTTCTCCCTCTGGGAGAAGGTGGCGCGCAGCGGCGGATGAGGGCATGAAGTGTCCGCATGTAGCAAATCTGGCTAGCAAGTCATTGCCATTCCCTCATCCGCCCGCCGGGCACCTTCTCCCGGAGGGAGAAGGAAACCGAGACGCGATGCTGATCAGGCCTTATAAAGCCTCCCACTCCGCATAAATACCTGAAACCATCGATCCTGATCGCGCTCAGCCAATGGATGAAGTTTTTGGCGTTTTCAGCCGATCCAGCAAAGCCACCCAGAATGCCTCGGGCAGTTGCGCGGCCACGGGCACGCTGAAGAACCAATCGTCGGCGAGCTCCATGCACTTCACGGCGTCTTTTTCGGTCATCAGTATCGGCAATTCGCTGCCGAAGGCGAAGTCGTCCTCGGTGTAGCGATGATGATCCTCAAAGGCATGCGGCACGACGCCCAATCCCAGTCCACGCAACATATCGAAGAAGCGCTGCGGATTGCCGATTCCCGCTACCGCGTGCACGCGCTGGCCGGCGAACGACGGCAGCGCGCGCGGGCGGCCGCCACGCAACGGCAACGCGCAGTCGGCGCTCAGGCGCATCGGCCACTCACCGAAACCGGCTTCGATCTCGGCGTGGGCGATGTTCAGTACACGGAAGTCGCAGCGCGCCGCACGCTCGGCCGGCTCACGCAACGGCCCGGCTGGCAACAAACGCCCGTTGCCGTACCGGCGCTGGGCGTCGATGACTTCGATTTCGATGTCGCGGTGCAGCCGATAGTGCTGCAGGCCATCGTCGCAGATCACTACATCGCATCCTGCCGCAATCAAAGCGCGCGCGGCCGCGACACGATCGCGGTCCACTCGCACTCGGATGCCGGTCTGGCGAGCGATCAACACTGGCTCATCGCCGCCGTCCTCGGGCGAAGTCGCGGCATCCACCCAGCGCGGCTTGTCTTCGTTGCGCCGTCCATAACCGCGACTGGCCACGCCCGGCTTGTAGCCGTCAGCGCGCAGGCGCTCCACCAAGGCAATGGTCAGCGGTGTCTTACCGGTACCGCCCACGGTGATGTTGCCGACCACGATCACCGGCACGTCGACCCGTTGACGGCGCAGCACGCCCGCATCGAACAGCCGTCCACGCAGCGCCATCAGCGCCCGATAGATCGGCGAAAGCGCAAGAGCGGACAGCGGCGGCGGAGCGTCGTTGAACCAATAGGCAGGCGTCTTGGTTTGCGCTTTGCTCACCCGTTCTCGCCTTCGCGGAACTGCATCTGGTGCAAGTGCGCATACAGCCCGCCGCGCGCGAGCAATTCGGAATGGGTGCCCTGCTCCACCAGCCGGCCCTGGTCCAGCACCAGCACCTGGTCGGCATGTTCGATGGTCGACAAGCGATGCGCGATGACCAGCGTGGTGCGGTCCGGCATCAGCTTCTGCAATGCGTTCTGCACCAGCCGTTCGGATTCGTTGTCCAGCGCAGCGGTGGCTTCATCCAGGATCAGCAGCGGCGCATCTTTCAACATGGCTCGGGCGATCGCAAGGCGCTGGCGCTGGCCACCAGACAACCGGCCGCCCTTGTTGCCGATTGGCTCGTCCAATCCCGCCGGAAGCTCCTCCACGAACTCCATGGCGTTGGCGCCCTGCACCGCTTGCTCCAGCGCTTCCGGCGACGCTTGCTGCAACTCGCCATAAGCGACATTCGCTGCCACGGTACCGTCGAACAGCATCACTTGCTGCCCCACCAGCGCAACCTGCCTGCGCAGATCGGCCAGACGATAGTCTTGCAACGGATGGCCATCCAGCAGAATGACGCCTGCCTCGGGCTCGTAAAAACGTGGAATCAGCTTGATCAGCGTGGACTTGCCGCTACCGGAACGGCCGACAATGGCCGTCACCGTTCCAGGACGTGCAGTAAAGCTGATGTCTTCCAGCGCCGGCCGCGTCTGACCGGGGTAACGGGCCGATACGTTGCGGAATTCCAGCAGCCCTTGCGTGCGCTCCAGCGGAAGCGCGCCGGTATCGGCTTCATCCGGCGCATCGAGCACCGAAAAAAGACGTTCGGCCGAAGCCACGCCACGTTGCAGCATCCCTTGCACGTTCGTCAGCTGTTTCAGTGCGGGAATGATGGCGATCATCGAGGTCATCAGCACCACGAAACCGCCGGCATTCAAACGGCCGGCAATCGCTTCTCGCCCGGCCAGGAACAGCAGTACCGCCAGTCCGATCGCGCCCATCAACTGCACCAGCGCGGAAGAAATGCCGCGCGTGGATTCCACTTTCAGGCTCAGCTTCAGATGCGTGTTCGCCAGCGACTGATAACGTTCAAGCTCCGCTTGTTGCGCGCCGTAGATCTTGACTTCGTTGTGGTTGGAAAGCGCCTGGTCCGCGGACTGCATCAGATTGCCGCCGCTTTCCTGGATGCGGTGGCTGATGCGGCGATAGCGGCGGCCCACTTTGTCCATCACCCAAGCCAACGGCGGTGCAAGCACCAGGATGGCGATGGTTACCTGCCAACTGGTCCATAGCATCACTCCCAGCATGGCGATGACCTGTAGCGATTGCTGGACCATGACCTTCATGGCATCGATCGCCGCCTGGGCGACCTGATCGCTGTCCGAGCCAAGCCGCATCAGCATCGAGGGCACCGGCTCCACATCGAACCGCAATCCCGGCAGGCGCAGATACTTGCCCAGCACCGCGACGCGCAGATCGCGCGCAATGCCACGCCCTGATTTGGCCATGCTGTAGTCAGTGAGGTAGCCGGCGAAACCACGCGCCAGAAACAAGCCTACGATCGCCAGTGGCAGCAGCAAACTGACGCCTGTGTTCTTGGTGATGAAGGTTTCGTTGACGATCGGGCCCATCAGCCAGGTAAAGCCGGCACCCGCCACAGCTTCGATCGTCATGCCCAGCGCGGCCAGCCAAAGCAGACCGCTATAAGGGCTGGCCAGGCTGGTCAGGCGCCGATAGGTTTGCCAGGGCGAGACGTTCGCGCCCACTGCCTCGCTCACTTCTTGGTCTCCGGCGCCGTGGCGATGGAGATCTTGCGGAAGCCTAATTGGCCCAAGGCATCCAATGCGGTCACCACCGCCTGGTGCGGCGTACGCGCATCGGCACGTAGCAACACAGTGCGCTGGCGATCTTCGCCCGCCACCTGCGTCAAGGTTTGCTTGAGCGCATTGATGTCGGTGCGCAGCACTTCGTGCTCGTCCACGAAGTAATGGCCGTCGGCGTTGACCAGCACGCTCAGTGCCTTGGTCTGCGCGGCCACCGGCTCACCCGTGGCACTGGGCAGCTGCAATTGCAGCATCGAACGGGAGTCGAACGTCGTGGTGATCACGAAAAAGATGATCAGCACCAGGATCACATCGATCAGTGGAACCAGATTGATCTCCGGTTCGTCTTGGGCACGGTCGTCGCGTATCCGCATCGCGAAACTCAGGCGCCGGCCGAGACGGTGGCGGATGCGGTGGCAGCGGGGCGCACGACCGGGCGCGGATGCCGCGCTTCCAATGCGTCCAGAAGTGCGGTCGCTTCCTTTTCCATCTCAATCACATAGCTCGCCACGCGGCCACGGAAATAGCGATGGAACATCAGCGCCGGGATCGCCACGATCATGCCGGTGGCGGCGCAAACCAGCGCCTTGCCGATGCCGCCCGCCAACTGATTCACGTCGCCCACGCCACTGTCCAGGATGCCCAGGAACATCTGGATCATGCCCACTACCGTGCCCAGCAAGCCGAGCAGCGGACCGGCCGAAGCGATGCTGCCCAGGCTGTTAAGGAACTTCTCCATCCGGTGGACGATATGCCGGCCGGTGTCTTCGATGCGTTCGCGTATCTGTTCGCGAGGGCGATGGCGTACATCCAGCGCGGCGGCCAGCAATTCGCCCAGCGGTGAAGTGCGCCGCAGCGATTCGATATGAGCCTGTTCCAGCTGGCCGCGCACGGCCCAGGTGCGGACTTCCTGCCCCAGACCCGGCGGCAGTACTTCCTTGCGGCGCAGCGTCCAGAACCGCTCCACCACGATGGCCAGGGCCAGCACCGCCAGCAGCAGCAGCGGAATCATCGGCCAACCACCGGCCTTGACCAATTCCAGCACGTTCAGTCCTCCGGCACATCGGGCCGCTCGTTCGAAGACCGATAGGATAGCCCAGCTGCCTGCGAGCGCCGCACCGGGTCCCATAAACGCGCCCGGGAGTGACGCCGTTCACGGACGACCGGCCCTCCTTCTTCCAGCCAGACCCGCAGCGCGCCGCCGGTTTCGGTACTCAGGACTTCCGCGCCCGCGTGTTGCCATCGCGCCACGATCTGCGGCTTGGGATGCCCGAAACGATTGCGGTAACCGTTGGCCACCAATACCAACCGGGCTCCGGTTGCGGCGACGAATGCTGGATCTGAGGAGCCTGCGCTGCCGTGATGCGGGGCCAGCACCACATCCGCACGGACGGCCGCCGGATCACGCCGCACCAGTTCCCGCTCGATGACTTCGCCAATATCCCCGGTCAGCAGTGCTGCGCCGTGCACTGTCTCGACCCTCAGCACGCAGCTGGCTTCATTGCCCAGGTAGGGAAAATGCAGCGTGGGATGAAGGACATGAAATCGCACCCCGTCCCATTCCCACGACTGGCCGCTGCGGCACGGTCTATCCACATCGACCGGTGCGCCTTCCGGCGCCAGTGATAGTTCTACTGGTACGGCGCGCCGAACGGCCTCCACCCCGCCGGCGTGATCGTTATCGTGATGACTGATGATCACCCGGTCCAAGCGCGCGACGCCCAGCGCACGCAGCGCCGGCACCACCGCCCGTTCGCCAGCATCGAACCCATCCTCCACCGCCGGTCCGGCGTCGTAGAGCAGCGCGTGATGACGGGTCCTGACCAGGACCGACAACCCCTGCCCCACATCGATGACCACCAGTTCCGCTTCACCTTGTGCCGGTAGTTCACGGTCCGGCCAGAGCATGGGCAGCCATAGCAACAGCGCCAGCGGCTTTCCCGGTACACCCCGCGGCAACAGCAGCCAGAAGGCGCCGAGCAAAGCCAATGGCAATGCCACGGCGTGCGGCTCCGGCAACCACCACAGCGCAAATCGACTTTGCGCCAAACGTACAAACCCTGGCCAGGTCAGGTCGAAACATCCGGCAGCCAACCGCCATATCCAACCGCCCCACCCTGTATGCACCGCTTCCAACGCAGTGCCGATCAGCGACATCGGCACCACCACCAAGCTCCACCAGGGAATAGCGACCAAATTGGCAAGCGGTCCCACCAGCGACGCCTGCCCGAACAACGCCACCGTCAGCGGCAACAGCCCCAGCGTGGCCACGCCCTGTGCAGAAAGGAACCCTTTCGCCCAATGCTGCGATTGGGGGAGACACCAAGCCAGCCAGGCGACGCCAGCAAAGCTGAGCCAGAAGCCCGCCGCCAAAATCGCCAACGGGTCGAACACCAGCACCGCCAATGCCGCCAGCGCCAGCGAATCGGCGACCCGCACCGGCCGGCGCGACAATCTTGCCAGCACCACGACCGCGATCATGAGCGCTGTCCGCACCGTCGGTAGCGCGAAGCCCGCCACCACCGCGTAACCCATGGCTCCCACCATGGCCGCTACCCCTGCCGCCTGCGGCCGTGGAATCCGGCGCGCCCACGTAGGAAAACATCGCCAGACGCCCGAAACGAACAAGGCGAAGAAGCCGGCCACCAGACCGACGTGGAAACCGGATATGGCGATCAGATGCGTCAAGCCGACAGCGCGCAGGATTTCCCAATCTTCGTTCTGCAGCGCAGTGGTATCTCCCAGTGCGAGCGCACGGACATAGCGAGCAGATTCGGAGGGGACACTCGCCTGGATGCGCGCCGACATGGCTTCTCGCCAGGCGTCGATGCCGCTGGGTGGACCGATCCTTTCAGCAAAGAATGGCTCACGCACATAACCCGTGGCGCTGACGCGTTGCACCAGCGCATGGCGTTCGCTATCAAACCCGCCAGGGTTGCTGAGACCACGCGGTGCACGCACCTGCACCATCAATCGCCAGCGTGCGCCCGCCTGAAGTTGTTTGCGCGGCCCGACAGCGGTGGCACCGTAGTCGTCGTACCAGGCCAACTGCACCCGCTGACCCCGCAGCGGGGCAGGCTGCGCCGGAGTGTCGTCCACAAGAAAAAGAAAACGGGTACGCCGCGCTTGTGCTTGGGGGAGGTCGATCACCTGCCCTTCTATTTTCAGGTCCCGCTTTTCGCAGTCTTGCGGCAGTTGTGCCGAAAGCACGAACGCCGCGTGCAAGGTCGCCCAACCAAAACCCACCAAGAGAGGACCCACCAGGCGCAAGCGAAGCCCACGCCACCACAATCCAACGCCAAGCAATAGACACACCGCAGCCAAAGGCCAAGGCAACAATTGCGGAAGCAGCAAACATCCTATTGCACCCAACAGCATCAAGGCTGCAGCGGCAAGTCCGAACCTTGGAGATGCTTCGTTCTTTTTGACGGTCATGTCAGCGGTCTAGCGGACTCAACACACCGCCTGCCCCGCGATTCAGTACATGGGTATAGATCTGGGTGGTAGTCACGTCCTTATGGCCCAGCAGCTCCTGCACAGTGCGTATGTCGTAACCGGCTTCCAGCAGATGCGTCGCGAAGCAATGCCGAAGCGTATGCGGACTGACGGGCTTGATCAGGCCGATATGCAGCGCAGCCGTCCTGACCGCACGTTGCAATACCTTCTCATCGATGTGGTGCCGTTTCTCGCCCCCATCCAAGGGATCGACGCTACGGCGCGACGCGAAGAACACATACTGCCAACCCAACTCCCGCGCCGCATTCGGATACTTGCGGGCCAACGCATGCGGAAGCGCCACTTCACCGAAACCAGCTTCCAGATCGCGTTGGTGCGACGCCTTTGCGTCTGCGATATGACGCGCGATATGTTCCCGCAGACTGGCCGGCAACACTGTCCTGCGGTCCTTGCCGCCCTTGCCGTCCCGCACAGTCAATTCGCCGCGCGCTATATCGACGTCCTTGATCCGCAGCCGCACACACTCCATCAACCGAAGGCCACTGCCGTAAAGAAGACTTGCCATCAGCCATTCCCGGCCAATCATGCCGCGAAGCAGCGCCACTACCTCCGCTTTGCTCAATACCACCCGCAGACGCCGAGGCTGCTTGGCGCGGACGACATTCTCCATCCACGGGAGATCGATCCCCAACACCTCCCGATACAGAAACAGAAGCGCGGCAAGCGCCTGATTTTGAGTGCTGGCTGCCACCCGCTCCTGCACCGCCAACCGAGTGAGGAACCGTTCCACATGCACCGCGCCGAGCAAACGCGGATGCGTCTTCCCGTTGGCATGAATGTAGCGGCGAATCCAGCTGAGATACGCCTTCTCCGTTCGCAAACTGTAGTGCTTCAACCGCAAACGACCACGAACCTCGTCCATCAAACGCAGAGGCCGACCCACCGCACTCGCTCCATTTATCGGGGTGCCACTGCCGCGATATTCCATAGCGGGGTCTCCTTGCCCTCCAAAGCCAGAAATCTAGCGCTAGGCAAAACTCCCGCATATCAGCCCAACCCGCTGATACTCGTAAGAAAATTCCTGTTGACTGCCCCGCTCACCCCACAACAGACTGCGTGCATTGCCCCACTTTGGGGTCGAATAGTAGTTGGGCGGTCAGGAGCATGAGGTTTCGGCTCACCGCAACCGGGCGGACTTCGGGTCATCCAACATCTTGGTTCCTCGGCAGTTCCCTGTTGTCGTTGCACCTGGCTTTCATTGATCTGCCGCCTGGTGGCGCTCACGCATCGTCGGCTTTGCTTCGGTCAGTTCTGGTGCGCAAGATCATGGGTGATGGATGCGAGCCTCCCCGCTTGCGCACTCACGGGCTTCGGACCGTGGGACACTTTGCGGAGGCCGCGCCCGGGCATATTGGTTTTCGGGCGGGACAAGCGGCTTCGGCCGGTCGTCGGTTGCGCTTCGCTTCCAAGGGCCGAAATTTCTGGTAGTTTGCCGCCCAACAAATCATTCAAGCCGAACCCGCTTCGCGGGTCGGCTTAATTCAGGCGTTAGGCCTCACATGAAGCAACTATGTCTCTTTCTGGTACTTATTGTCGCGGCCACGTCGGGATGCTCCCCTGCCGTAGATGGCCGTGAGTCGCCTGGAGACAAGTATGAGTGGTCAATACTCCAGTCACGTGAGTACCACGCGCGCCAAAGCTTAGTCGCAACCCCTGGGTTCACTAGCGCTGAAGGTTACGTGCTTCTGGTTCTTCCTAGCAGCGACGGATCCAAGAACATCTGGATCATGCTCTCCCCCAAGAGCCCACCCTTCTACAAGCAGTTACCCCAAGGCAGCTACACCATATCTCGTAGCCTTATGGACGCAATTTCTCGCCAAGGCATAGCATCATCCACAGTACAAGAGGTTCTTGCTTCGCATGTCGCGGAGTGAGGCCTAACAATTCATTCAAGCCGAACCCGCTTCGCGGGTCGGCTTAATTCAGGCGTTAGGCACCACATGGGGCTACTCCATTACTTTGATACTGACGACGGTTCGCTCCCGGAGATCACTGTGACGTTCGCTGATCCGTCGCGGGTGATTCGGGCGTTCGAGCACTTGTTTGCTTGTGGCGCCCGTAACGTATCCGTTGGTGGTGGCAACCTATGGCTGACGGCCTCGCAATCCGAGAAGTCATTCTCAGGCGCCGGTGACGCGACACTTGTGATTTCCGGTGCGGCTGACTCGTTTCATGTGGTTCTTGCTGGTGTAACTTGCTCGGGTTCCTCAATTCCGGATTTGGGTGTCTTCGTTGACCCCGATAGCCTTACGCTCGACTACCGGATGGGCTCGTCCTGGGGAGAGCCCGAGATCCAATCTCTGCTCGCTCTCTTGCGGCAATTGATGGACCTTGGTGGCGTGGTGACAATTCCGTGGTGGGGTGCCGACGGAGAGCGCACTTTCTTGGGCGCACTAGGTGGTGCCTAACAATTCATTCATGCCGAACCCGCTTCGCGGGTCGGCTTAATTCAGGCGTTAGGCGGCACGGAGGGCTTATGGCAGGCGTTGACAATCAACTTCGCAGCGATTTCCTATCGGCGATGGGTGTCGAGTTCTGTTCACGCGTTTCGCCGTCTGTCCCCGCCGGTGAGGTTGATCCTCACGAGTGCTGCGAGGTGATTTGGCTGGTTCTTGGCAATGACGTTACGCCCAGTGATCTGGCTGACCTGTCGGAACTAAAGCTAGCAGCCCTAGCGCAAGAGTTCGGTAACTATTTTGAGTGCGTTCCGCCCGGTATTTCACAAGTCAAGGCGGCTGTTGATATCACCCTATTTCGGTGGCCCGCCGGATCACTCGGCGAGCCGCCTAACAATTCATTCAAGCCGAACCCGCTTCGCGGGTCGGCTTAATTCAGGCGTTGGGCGGTCAGGAGCACATGAGGTTTCGGCCCACCGCAACCGGGCTGACTTCGGGTCATCCCACATGCTGGTTCCTGGGCAATTCGCTATTGTCGCTGCACGTGGCTTTCATTGACTTGCCGCATGGTGGCGCTCACGCATCGTAGGCTTTTGCTTCGGTTAGTTCGGGTGCGCAAGATCATGGGTGAGGGACGCGAGCCTCCCCGCTTGCGCACTCACGGGCTTCGGACCGTGGGACACTTTGCGGAGGCCGCGCCCGGGCATATTGGTTTTCGGGCGGGACAAGCGGCTTCGGCCGGTCGTCGGTTGCGCTTCGCTTCCAAGGGCCGAAATTTCTGGTAGTTTGCCGCCCAACAAATCATTCAAGCCGAACCCGCTTCGCGGGTCGGCTTAATTCAGGCGTTAGGCGCCTACTGAGGGTTCATGAAGTACGGCTGCAAAAGCAAGAACGATGTCTTGCTCCGGCTCAACTATATGGTTATCCACGCTCCTGATTTCCCACCAGAGGGTGGCATGACGCTGTCGCTTGCATTTGACACCGTTGAGCACCGCCTATCTCGGATTGAATCGGAGGATGCCCGTCCGGCCGTAGTAGCGCTTATTGCCCGGCTACGAGCCGTGCTCAGAGACGCTCAGACCAAGTTTGACGCTGGAGAGATTGTTCCTGCCTGTCATCTCCTTCAGGATGCGGAAGATTTGCTACGTCCCGTCCGCGTTAAGGCCGCCGTTGCGTGAGTGCGGCGCCTAACAATTCATTGAAGCCGAACCCGCTTCGCGGGTCGGCTTAATTCAGGCGTTAGGCCGCTGGAGAAAGCTCCGTGCGATTTGTTGGGACCGTAACTTGTGCACTTCTTGCGGCTGCTTTTGGCGCGATCGGTTCGTTGTACTTGTCCATGTGGCTGGGCGGACTTTTCTCAGCCTACGAGCCAGGCAGCTATCTCGGTCTAGTCTTGGCGGTCATTGCAGTTCCCATCAGCGGGCTCTCTGCCGGTTGGGTCGCGGCTGTTGTTGTATGGCAGGCACTGGCTCGCAAATCGCAGCCATCGGCCTAACAATTCATTCAAGCCGAACCCACATCGGGGCGGCGTCTAAGTGCACGCCTTCGGCTATATTCGCACCCAGTCGCCGCCCCGCTGCGGGTCGGCTTAATTCAGGCGTTAGGCCCTCGCAGAAATATGATTATTGATCCGAAAAACCGTGCCGTGATGCTGGTATATGCCATTACGCTCCCGCCGGTTGGTGGAGTATTTTTGTGGCTCAGCCGTTGGGATACGGGCAGCGTTGAGCTTTGGCTCGGACTTCTTTCTTTGGTTGCTGGGCTCTTCGCTTGGCTGTGCGCGCGTCGCCTTCGTGGGCGCTGACCCATATGGTTCTATAACGCGAGGACAATGCAGGGCTTCGGTCCACACGACGGGGCCTAACAATTCATTCAAGCCGAGCCCACATCAGGGCGGCGCCTAAATGCGCGCCTTCGGCTATATTTGCACTCAGTCGCCGCCCAGCTGCGGGCCGGCTTAATTCAGGCGTTAGGCCGCTCCATGCATTCCATAAGACTGATATTTTCTTGTTCGATCTTGCTTTTGGTCGCAGCGTGCGCTGCCAAGTCAACGAGCTCTCCATACCCGCCCGAATGTGACATTTCATCCTTACGCTCCAGTGACTATCCGCATGACACGTGGTGCAACATCAAGCACGCGGCACTGCGCTGCAGCACCAAGTCCGATAAGTGTCTTGTTCAGTGTGAGCAACGCAGAGGTGCAAAGGGCATCGGCGGCGGCTGTTCCCACATCTGCGACCCGGGTGTATATACGCAAGAGGATGTAGTTAGTAATGGCGGTGAGTTCACTCCTCCCGGCTCAATTGAATGCGCCAATGAAGACGCGCCCTAACAATTCATTCAAGCCGAGCCCACATCAGGGCGGCGCTTAAGTGCACGCCTTCGGCTATATTTGCATCCAGTCGCCGCCCTGCTGCGGGTCGGCTTAACTCAGGCGTTGGGCCCAAGACCGGACTTCTTCGCAAGGCTCAAGCCATGTTTACTCGCACACTACTCATCGTCTTGTTGCTGCTAACAAACGGTGTGGCTGCAGCAAAGCCAAGCACTGAGCTTACAGCCGCGGTGCATCTGGCTGAGGCGTATATCGCGGAGCACAAGATTCTAAACGGCAACCGCTACCTTGCCAGCGTTGCCTGGCATGAGGACATGGCGCATCCCGAGAAGAGCTACTGGTCAATCATGTGGGTTCCAAACGAGCTAGCGTTTGATGCTCAGCTGGTTGTCTGGGTGTTTGCCGATGGCACTATCAAGCATCAAGACTCTTGGGCCTAACAATTCATTCAAGCCGAACCCGCCCCACGGCTTCGCTTGAGCCAATGGTTGCTGATACGCTTCCAACATTGCACCGGCCTGATGGCGGGTCGGCTTAATTCAGGCGTTAGGCCCATTTCGTGATCTTCCAACTACACCCAAAAGACAATGGCTCGTACATGGTGGGCTCGTGCGACCGCATCAATGAGGCGAGCGGAGTGCCCACTTGCGCCACTTGTGGCTATCGCACTGTCCCCGACTTCACCAGCTCAGCATTCCGCCTGCCCAAACAGCGCTTTGATGTGTCTTGTTGCTATGACGGGGCAATAATCGTCAGTGATCGCTTTCGGATCCTGTATCACTCCCTTGGCGGCTCCAACATGATTTTTGCCAGCCTTCCCGCCACGGCAGGCTTCTTCCATCTCAAGTGCAGCAATCCGATCTCTTTGAACTACACGGCCATGGGCACGAGGCGTTCACGGCCATGCCGAGGTTGTGACCGCTACCTGGACGTAGTCGGGTATACCCACGTTGCGCTGGAGCCGAGCGCAGACTTGCTGGACAACGAGCTGGCATTCTCAGATTGGTACTTTGGTTCTAACAATGAGGCCAGCCCCCTTATGCTGTGCGGGCATGGCTTTGCATCGGCTATGCAGTCATCCGGCCTCACCGGGGTTGATTCGTTTACTCCAGTCGGGGCCTAACAATTCATTCAAGCCGAACCCACACCAGAGCGGCGCCAAAGCACGCCTTCGGCTATATTGGCACTTGGTCGTCGCCCTGCTGCGGGTCGGCTTAATTCAGGCGTTAGGTGCGATGAAATCCACGACATCAAAAGCAGAAAAGGTAGCGCTTTCCAGCCTGTTTCTGATCCTGTTTGGTTTTTCTGCCGTATTTGAGTATTCCAAGTACCAGCATGGACATGGCTTGTTCTTTTACTTGGCCGGTCCCGACACAACATGGATATCCAAAGCCATCCTCTTAGCTCCTGTGCTTGGAGTAATGGGTTGGTGTTTGTATATGCTCCTAAGAGATAGAGATGACAAAGACAGCATCTAATAGGTAGTTAGGCCGCCGGACGAACTCATGCGCAACCTGAAGAAAGTGTTTGTCGTAGCGTTCTCGATTGGGTGGCTCGCGCCCATGTGGCTAGCTACGTGGCTATTCGTAGACTTCTGGCAAGTCGAGGGCTGGCCACGCTTACTTGGGCAACAACCCGGAAACTCGTTTGAGTGGTTCCGGCCCACCAAGGGCTGCCTCAACCTAGGCTTTGCTTGGCTGACAGCTGTGATCGCATACTGGTCATGGGTCGGTGCATCAGCCATCGCGCGTGGGCGGACGGCCTAACAATTCATTCAAGCCGAACCCGCTTCGCGGGTCGGCTTAATTCAGGCGTTAGGCCCCATGAGACAGTTCTTCGCAATTGGATTGCTGGCTTCTGTTCTTATGAGCTGTGCCTCTGCGCGACTTGGGGATGAGAAAGTTCCAACAGCGGAGCAGCTCGTTGGCTCTTATGCCATGGGCTGGGGTGGCATCTGCTACGAGGTGCATTTGCGTGCCGATCAGTCGTACAGCGGTATGGACTGTGCTGGCGGCCATTTCGGCCCGACTGATGGTCCTGACCGCCACTTCTCAGGCCAATGGACCCTCCAGGGAAAAGTGCTCTCATTCTCAAGCGTGAGCCCGACCGGAAAGCCGGACCTCAGCCCTGCAGAGGTATTCTTCTACAAAGGCAGCCCAGCGTTCGTGGAGCTTGAGTTCGTGGACAAAGAGAAGGTCGCACCCATGTTTCTGTTCACTCGGCAGAACACGGAATGAGGCCTAATAAATCATTCAAGCCGAACCCGCTTCGCGGGTCGGCTTAATTCAGGCGTTAGGCCGCATGAGACGCATCATCGCAATTGGGACTCTTCTTGCGCTTTCCGGTTGCGCACTCGACACCGTCACTAGTCGATATGCAACGCTTGAAGAGGCCAGAGCCGACAGGCTCTTTGAGCGCGGCTGGTTACCCGAAGTGTTGCCTCCTTCTACGACCAAGATTCGTACCGAGAATCAGCTAGACCTCAACCTGTCCGAGGGAGAGTTCTCCTTTGAGCCATCCGAGGCCAGCGTTTTGTTCAACAAGCTGTCTGAGGGAGCCCCTCCAGCTAGTCGTTTAGATGGCTGGGAGGAAACGGCTAGCTCGTACACCCGCCGTGGGTACTCCGCATGGTCTTACAGTGGCGAGGACTCCACTTGGGCCTTCTTCTGCCAGGCGCCGAAGAGGTACTGCAAAT
Source organism: Pseudoxanthomonas sp. CCNWLY206-1 (assembly GCF_039710385.1). Taxonomy (NCBI): domain Bacteria; kingdom Pseudomonadati; phylum Pseudomonadota; class Gammaproteobacteria; order Lysobacterales; family Lysobacteraceae; genus Pseudoxanthomonas; species Pseudoxanthomonas sp. CCNWLY206-1. The sequence continues at coordinate 61,647 of NZ_JBDKXI010000009.1, forward strand.
ACACCATGTGGCTCAGGTAGGATGCGGCCTAACAATTCATTCAAGCCGAGCCCGCATCGTTATGGCCACGAGCGGACAGATGATCGGAGCGGGCCGGCTTAATTCAGGCGTTAGGTGGCCATGGAAGAACTCAGCACCTTTGAGCGTGAGGCTGTCGCAACAATCGCGCTCACTGATCCTCAACGAGAGATTGTCTTGGCCCAACTCGCCAAGACTATGTGCGTATCGCGCGACTACACGGGCGTTGGCCTCTACACTGAGCTTCAGGTAGATCCATCCGCGCCAAAGCTAGATGAGGCCCGGTGGAAAATCGAGGGAATGCCAGAAAGCCATGCTGAGCATCCCGAGCTTCCGGCCGGTGCCGGCCTCATCTTGTGGATCAAGGACGGCTACATTAACTGTCTTGAGTCATATACATATGACGGTAGCTGGCCCCAGGACGAGTCACTGTTCCGGCTGGCCACCTAACAATTCATTCAAGCCGAACCCACATCAGGGCGGCGCCTAAATGCCCGCCTTCGGCTATATTCGCACCCAATCGCCGCCCGGCTGCGGGTCGGCTTACTTCAGGGCGTCGGCCGCAACTAGAGGCCACCGCCTCATGAAGAGTCAACCAAGTGCCCTCGCCTCTAGGAGTAACGATGAGCGAAGCAACCTTATACGCAATTGATTCTACCCAGGTCACGAATTCGGCGACCGCGGCGGAGTTCGTAGAGCAGTGGGTAGGTAGTAACGAGGGGCCGACCGCGGGCATTGCCTCGTTTTTTGGGCACCTTCTGCAAGTTTGGCCGGAGGATGGTTCAAAGGGCGCTGTTTGGTACGAAGATTTCACGCACAACAGGCCGGCCGGAGCCGTCCTAGAGATGACGTTCGAACTCAGTGAGTTCGACGAAAATCGGTTGGAGCATCTAAGGGCAATCGCCGAGCAACACGGAGTTCATGTGTTCGATCCGGAAGGTGAGGTCCTCTACCTTGCTGACGGGAGTGAGTCAGGTGCCTAGGCAGAGATTGAACGAGGCGCACTACCTCAGTGAAGCGTCTCATGATGCGGGCTCGGCCGAACCACCTGGCATGCCGCCTAACCATTCATTCAAGCCGAATCCGCTCCGTAGGTCGGTTTAACTCAAGCGTTAGAGCACACTATCGACATCATCGGACCAATCGAGAATGAGCGGGGGGAGCGTCTCATATCTGTCAAAGAGATTGACGAGGCCACCGCTATGATGTTTCCCATCACTTTCTCACTGGTCATTGCGCGTAGTGACGCTGGCTACCTGCTCGTGCGCAACAAGACGAAGGGCGTTTGGGAGCTGCCCGGTGGGTTCATTGACGCAGGGGAGTCACCCAGGCTGTGCGCGGCGCGGGAGCTTGAGGAGGAGTCTGGGCAGAGTGTGGCCAGCCTACGTTGGTGTGCGGTGTTGGAGCTCACCGGCGCTACAACCGGTACAAGTTACGGCGCTTTGTACCGTGGAGACATTGCCACGTCCGCCCCTTTCACAGGAAATGCAGAGATAGACGCTATTGGCTTTTGGCCGGAATCTGAATTGCCGGAGGATACTTCAAACATAGACAGAGCGCTAGTTGCTTTCTTTGCGTAGGCAGTGCGCTCTGACAAATCATCAAACCGAACCCGCTTCGTGGGTCGGTTTAGTTCATGCGTTAGCCCTTTGTGGGAAGCCCCTCGGAGATTCGAATGAGATCAGCAGTTCTTATAGCTGGCCTGCTCACTGCAAGCACAGTACTGGCCCAAGCACCCGATAGCCATGCCCCTATGACATCCTCCGAAGCGGTACGTCTGATCCAATTGTTGGAGCAGGCCCCACTTGCAGAAAGTGCGAGGAAAGTCCGGGCAGATCTCATCGATTGGGCAGCAGAAACGAACGATGTAACGATCACCATATGTGACGTCCTTGGCCCCATTCCTAACTCTACCGTGCCTTACGGCCCTGAACTGCTGGTGCAAGCCATGTTTGGAAACGGCGCATTCCAAATCCAGCACCCCAAAAGCAAAGGCAACGAATACAAAGCCCAACTAGCCGGCATAGAAAGCATGTTGCGAGCTTACGAGAGGATTATCAAGGCAGACCCAACCGCACGCATCCCCCAGTACGACGAGTGGCTTGGGGACCTCAAAGCAGGTCGTCTAGAGGCCAAGATCGCGCCGAGCATTCAAGGGAAATGTGTAGATGCTCCGGCCGAGGCCTAACAATCCATTCAAGCCGAACCTGCTTAGCGGGCCGGCTTAACTCAGACGCTAGGCCGCTCACGATGCACCGTCTCTACCCGATAGCAGATGACTTTGAGGCGATCATCCGGATTCTCTCGGAATCAGAGGGTGGCCGGAAGACCTCGCCCTTCAACGGCATACGCTGGGATTTCTCCTACGCTTCGGACAACGTCTCCGACCAGCTGTACATGATCTGGCCCGACTTTTTCGGTCCTGACGGAGACAGCTTGTCGACAGATTTTCCGCTGCCCTTAAGCATAGAGCTTCCTGCGCGAATGACCGTAGTCGTTGATGAGATGCGAGAGCAAACCCACCGCGCTCGCATCAAGCCTGGAGTAGAATTCTATTGCCACGAGGGGCCCAAGAGGGTGGCAGTTGGCCGTGTTACACGTATCACCGGGCTGCACGATGCACGCGCAAGTGCGACCTAACAATTCCTTCAACCCGAAGCCTCTTCACGGTTCGGCTTACTTCGGGCGTTAGGCGAGTTTTATGTACCACGCTCACTCATGGAAACAATCAGACAATGTCTCGCTCTGGTACTACACAGAGAACGAGCGCAATTATCCGGGCTGGCATCTCACCGCATTACTCGCAATCCAAACGGGCCGGCGCCCAGACCTTTTGTGAACCCACGACTTTCCCTTATGGTGAGCGTCAATATACGGCTAAAGATCTTGGCGGCCATGTCTGGACGTTCTCTCAGTCCATCGTTGATGTTGATCCAAGCAGTTGGGGCGGTACCCTCATTGAGCACGCAGCCTAATAATGCCCTTGACGGGTGGCGACCGGGTGTTTTTCCGCTACGCTAGGATCCACTCACCACCCCGCCAGGGGTTCGGTTTAACTCAGGCAGTAGACGGCAATCGAGTCCGTGGAGGTATTAATGTGTAGAAACATCAAGACGCTATACAACTTCGACCCGCCTGCTACGGACGACGAGATTCGAGCTTCCGCATTGCAGTTCGTTCGTAAGTTGAGTGGGTTTAATACCCCGTCTAAAGTGAATGAAGCGGCTTTCAATCAAGCCGTCGAGCAAGTCACTGAAGCCGCAACCATACTTATCAACTCGCTATTCACCTTGAGCCCTCCCAAAGACCGCGAGACCGAGCGCGCCAAGCTTGTAGTTTCTTCGGAAAAGCGATTTGGCCGGTCGTGAGCAAGAGAGAGCTGACTAATAATTCATTCAAGCCGAACCTGCTCCGCGGGTCGGCTTGGTTCAGGCGTTAGGCCGCACGGACACAATGCTGCATGCAAGACTTACTTGAGCATCTGCGCAACCTCGAGGTGGTGCTTCATCATCCTGGGGTTCGCTTAAGTCCAGAGCAACTGGAAGCCATACTACATCCCGACTTCCACGAGGTAGGCCGTTCGGGGACACAATACGATCGCCGGACGGTCATTAATTACTTGAGCCACAACACCACCCAGCCGGATGTAGTGTCCGATGATTTTGCTCTCTCTGATCTGGCACAAGGCGTGGCGTTGCTGACTTATCGCTCGGCGCACCGTGATGTGGATGGCGCCTTGATCAATCACACCCACCGCGCATCCATGTGGGTTGAGACATCGTCGGGCTGGCAGCTTCGGTATCATCAGGGCACGCCGGCTGCGGCACCTTGGTAGGTCTACACTTCCAGGCCAATGGCGCTACGGCCTAACATTCATTCGAGCCGAGCGCGCTTTGCGGTTCGGTCTAATCCAGGCAGATGGCAAGGGATCGTTCAATGGCGCTCTTTGATGCATTTGACCTACTTGGCCTTCTGGAAGGCGCCATGTGGCGCTTCTTTGTGCCCACGACTCTCGGGATCGGAGTTGGCTTGGGCATTTACTATGCATGGGGCAAAGATCCGGCAGGCGCTGCAGTTGCGTTTGTCTGCGGATTGGCCGGCGTTTGCGTCGGATTTGTCTGGGAGTTCAGTCATGGGCGGCGGCGGTGAGTCGGCTGCCTCCAGACAGTTCAGTCACGCCGAATCCGCTTCGCGGATCGACTTGATTCGGGCATTCGGCGTCATCACAGTGGCATGCGTGAGCCTGATCGTTCTTCGAGACCGCAGGAGGTTCAAGTGTCTGTATCGGTGCTGTTTATGTCCATGTCCTTCGACGGATACATCGCGGGTCCAAACGATGAACCCAACAACCCCGGCGGCGATGGCTTTATGCGTCTGCATGAATGGTTTGGGGACTTTTCCAGACCGGCCGGAGCGCTTGGAGAAATGTGGGACGAATGGAACCCGCCAGGTGCAATAGTGGCTGGCCGACGCACCGTGGAGCAGGTCGATCACTGGAGCGGCGACAATCAAGGTGTTCCTATCTTCGTACCCAGTCACCGGCCACCGGGGCCTTCGGTGGCTAACTATCCGCTGGTGAAGTACGTGCTCGACGGGATCGAGAGCGCCATGAGGCAGGCCAAGGCCGCCGCCGGAGACGGCATTGTGCTGGTGCATGGCGCGTATACGGCGCAGCGGGCGCTTGAGGCTGGCGTACTGGACGAGTTGCAGATACACCAGATCCCCGTGTTGTTCGGTGGTGGCCGTCGAATGTTCGAGCTGTTGCCGTCGCGAGTCGAGTTGGAAATCGTCCGTGTGATCGACACCCCGGAGGCCACACACCTCCGCTATCGCGTTCGTCGCTGAGCGGTGGTGCTAACAATTCATTCAAGCCGAACCCACTCCGCGGCTCGGCTTTATTCAGGCGTCAGGCGGTAGGAGACTTCAAGATGGATCCACCAGACTTCGCAGCAAGGCCGCTTTTCCTGGCCGCACGATTCCTATTGTGGCTTGCCTGGGATTTCCTGTTCCTCACCATCGCATGGTCCATTGGCTGGCCCATTTGGCGATTGCTATCCTTCGGTAGGTTCCCGCATGTTGGGCTTCGCGAGTACGAGGAGTCGGGTACGGGAGAGGCGTTCCTGGTCTGCGGTGCAGGCTTCTGTGTTCTCGTCGCAGTAGTTTGGTTGCTTTCCAACCACTATGGATGGCAATAGTGCGACGGCCGCCTAGCAATTCACTTCAGCCGGAGAGTGTCGTGATTCACTGGTTTGGCCGTTGGCTCATGGCGGTTGCCGCGTTGCACGTGACGATCGCCGTCGTGCAATACCACGATGTCTTGGCAACGGTCGCACAACGGGGCGTGTTCAACACCGTCGCCGGTTCACCAGAGATTGGCGCCGTCGTATGGTCGCTGTTGTTTGGTGCAGTGGCCTTCATCGGTGGATTGGCGGTCTCCGCTCTTGAGAGATCCGGCGCCGCCTTACCCAAGTCGCTGGGCTGGTGCCTGCTTGTTCTGGCCGCTGTCGGCGCGGCTTTGGTGCCCGTGTCAGGGTTCTGGCTGGTGTTTCCACCCGCGATAGGCATTGTGGCAAGGAAATCAGGCACTAACTCGCGCCTGCGCGAGCCGTAACAGTTTATTCAAGCAGGTGTCGCTTCCCGGGTCGGGTTTCCACTCAGGAATATCGAGTTATCAACGGTCACGCAAAGTTGCCTGTACCTGCCATCCATAAACAGGAGACCTAATCAATGACGCTCCAATGCATTAATCCCGATAACCTACCGACTCCGGAAATGTACACCCAGGTGATCGTCGCCACGGGCAGCAAGTGGGTATTCATCTCGGGCCAACAGCCCGAAGACATACACGGAAAACTCGTCGGCCATGGTGACTTTGCGGCCCAGGTGCACCTGGCATTCGCCAATCTCGGACGTGCCCTCGCTGCTGCAGGCGCCGTGCCTGAACATGTCTGCAAGATCACAGTCTACGTTGTCGACTACAAACGCGACGAACATGTGCCGATCATCGAAGAGGCCCAGATAGCACTGTTCGGAGATCACAAGCCAGCCAACGTGATCGTCGGGGTAGCCATGATGTCGCCGGGCTACCTGATAGAGGTTGACGCCTTTGCAGTTATCGACCAAGGATCACCATGAAAGCATTCTGGAATGATTGTGGCCAAGGGCCAACCTCCGAGTCTCCTGTGGATGTCAGCCTTGAGCAGGCTCAGCTACTTTGGTCGGACAGCCGCGGTATGGAAGGTAATTTTCTCGGTCTCGTTGACGATCTCGGCAACACAATCCAGTTCTATTTCAATGCCGGAATTCCTGATGACGTCGAGGACGCGCGCCATCTCAGAATTGTTCTCCTGGACTTCCCTGTTCCTGAGAAGCAAGGTTCTTATTCAAAGCTGGTTACCATCGGCGAGGTGCATGAGCTGATTGCAACAGCCTTCCGCGTTGGCGCACGCCATCAATCGTTCAGCGGCTTAAGGTTTGACGCATGGTGATGCTCGTGTCCAGCCAGATGCGCGGCATCTTTACGGCTGTGACGGGTCAGTTGCGGCGGTCTTTTCGCGGCGAGCTTAAGTCTTGGAGCGAGCTATGCGGCTATTTCTACTAACAGCAACAGCAATCGTGTGCTCCTCTTGTGCATCGGCGCCACGGCTTAGCGATCCTATGATATGCAAGCAATTAGACTTGTGGGCCAGAACCGTGCCAACCGGCCAATCGAGCACTGTCAGGTTAGTTCGGGGAGGCACATGGTTGGTCAATCATTACAAGACCTGCGACCACACCAATGGGGGCAAGGCGGCAGGCGCCTTCTGTGAATGGCTCATGGAGAACACTTCGACCGAATTCATGGAAGCAAACATAAACCTGTCCATGAGTTGCCTTCAAGGTCAACGCATCGCCGGCGTGGTTGGAAACACCGGCATTGAATCGTGGTCAGGCAGAGCATCTTTCTACAGCCCGCAGCTGGATGCAGATGTCAACATTGACCTGGAGTACTCGCTCGACAACTCCCCAAGCAGCGGGGAGGATTTCCTTCAGTTCACTGTTCGAGCTCAGTAGTTTGCAGCCAAGTGCACCTGTAACCGAACCCACCTATCTCTCCAGTCCAATCGCGCCCCCGGAGGATGTGGGAGCTATACAGCATCGTCGACAACCGCAATCGCATCGACCTCAATCAGATAATCAGGATTGGACAATGTCGCGATTCCTACCAGTGCGTCGGCTGGTTTGTGTTCCCCGAATAGCGTCACACGCGCATCTTCGATGATCGGCAAATACTCCCTTTTATGGTTAACGACGTAGATCGTGATCTTGGTTACCTGATCAGGCCGGGCGCCGCTGGCAGCAAGCGCGCGACCGAGATTGGCAAACACTTGGCGCGCCTGAATCGCCAGGTCACCGGCGCCAACAAGGTTGCCTTGCTTGTCTTCGGGCTCTTGCCCTGAGATGAAGACCAGCCTGGTTCCGGTCGCGACGACGACATGACTGTAGGTCAAGGGCGTGGGCAGGTCCTCTGGGTTGATGCAATTGAGCGCCATGATTGGGTTCCGGTGACTGGCTGTGACGTGTTCGTGAAGTATCGCATTGCCCCAGCAACGGCAGCGACGCGGGGACTGCCAATGACGCCAGCACGAACGCTTCGGTACCCAGGCGATCTACCGGCTGGTTACGAGATAAATTACGATCGATGCCGTACCCAAAGATGCAACGGTTGTGTTGCGCCTACATCCACCTGGGTTCTCCGCGCCGCCCGTAATGCGGCCGTCATGCAGGGGTGTTTCCAATATGGCCATTCGAGTAGTCAGACTAGGGACGCCGCGGGCACCGAACGAAGGGCTACGCATCGGTACGGTACGCCGGCCGCCACGTGGCGTACCCAAAGCCCAATTCTCCTCGCAGAATTGGTACGACGTGTGGTTTCCCAATCTGGCGCCGTCGATTGAAACGATGAAGCGCGGTCAGGCCGCCAAGACAGAGGCCGAATGGAAGACGTTTGCTAGGAAGTACCGTGCGGAAATGTCCAGCCCGGATGCGACGCATGCGATCGCACTGCTGGCGGCTTTGTCGCATTCCACACACTTTTCCGTGGGCTGCTATTGCGAGCAGGAAGCACGGTGCCATCGTTCTATTTTGCGAGCACTGCTGGCGGAGCAAGGGGCCGAGTTTGCGAAGTGATTCAAGAAGGGGCCGGCAGGCAAACGCCGGCGGGATTATCCACAGCGGGCGAGCAGGCGATAGTCGACCGCGATGTCGCTCATAGGAGCCGCCACCGGCTGCTAACTCCCCGGTCGATGGTTCGGGTAGAAGCAAAAAGCTCGCGCCGAGACGGCACTCCCACCTGACCATGTGGTGACGAAGGACATCACACCTCTTCTGGCGACAATTCCCGCAATTTGCCTTCATGCAATTCCAGCACACGATCCAAGCGCCGTGCGAGGCGTCGGTCATGGGTGACCAGGACCAGGCTGGTTTTCTGCGCTCGGTTGAGTTCCAGCATCAATGCGAACACGGTGGCCGCGGTTTTTTCGTCCAGGTTGCCGGTGGGCTCGTCGCCCAACACGCACGCCGGCTGATTGACCAAGGCGCGCGCTACGGCGGCACGCTGGCGCTCGCCACCGGATAATTCGCCCGGTTTATGCGCGATGCGGTGGCCCAGGCCCACCTGCCCTAGCAATGTTTCAGCGCGTTTTGCGGCCGTCGCGGCGTCGGCGCCGCCCAGCATCACCGGCATCATCACGTTCTCAAGCGCGGTGAATTCTGGCAGCAGGTGATGGAACTGGTAGACGAAGCCCAGCGAACCGTTGCGCAGTTGACCGCGTGCCGAATCGGACAACGCCGACATCTTCTGCCCAGCGACGTAGACCTCGCCCGCTGTGGGCGTGTCCAGTCCACCTAACAGGTGCAGCAGCGTGCTCTTGCCGGCGCCGGACGCACCGACGATGGCAACGGTTTCCCCGGCAGCGACCGACAGTTCCAGTCCATCGAAGACCGGTGTGCGCATCTTGCCTTCCGCATACGTCTTGCCGAGGCGCTCCGCGCGAATAACATCGGTCGCGGCTGTTCCTGCCTTTTGCACATTCGTCTCCCGGTTACTCATAACGCAGCGCCTCCGCCGGTGCGGTACGCGCCGCCCGCCACGCCGGATACAGCGTAGCCAGGAAACTCATCGTCAGGGCCACCAGGGCAATCATGACCACGTCGCTGCTTTGCAGGTCGTACGGCAGCCCGGTGATGTAATACACATCCGACGGTAGCAGGGTGACGTTGAAAGCGGTCTCGATGGCGCCCAGGATGCGTTCCAGATTCATTGTCAGCGCTACACCGCCGATCACGCCCAAGACGGTGCCGATGATGCCGATCAGCGAACCTTGCACCATGAAGACCTGCATCACGCCACGCGGCGTCAGCCCCAACGTGCGCAGGATGGCGATGTCAGCCTGCTTGTCGGTGACCAGCATGACCTGCGAAGACACCAGGTTGAACGCGCCCATGGCGATGATCAGCGACAGCAGAATGCCCATCACCGTTTTTTCCATTTTCAGCGAGTGGTAGAGGTTGGCGTTTTCGCTGGTCCAATCGCTGATGCGGTATGGTCCTTTCAGATCGACGGCCAAGTCGCGTGCCACATTCCAGGATTGGTCCATGTCGTGCAGTTTCAGCCGCACGCCGGTGACGCCCTCGCCCATCCGCAACACGCGCTGCAAATCGCCCATATGGACGATGGCCAGATTGCGATCGATATCGTTATGCCCCACGGCGAAGATGCCAGTCACGTTGAAGCGCTTGATCCGCGGTGAAGAACTCATGGCCGAGTGTTGCAAGGCGGTGGTCGTCACCAGCACGGTATCGCCGACATCCACTCGCAGCCAAGCTGCCAATTCCTGACCCAACAGAATATTGAATTCCCCGGGTTGCAGCGAATCCATTCGTCCCTTTTTCATCTTGTCAGCGAGTACCGAAACCTTGGGTTCTTCGGAAGGCAGCACGCCGCGCACCATGGCGCCCTGCGGATCGGCGTTGCCGCTCAGCATGGCCTGCACATCGATGAAAGGCGCCGCACCGGCCACGCGGGAATCCTTCATTGCCATATCGACGGCGTGAGGCCAGTCGTGCATGTCTTCTCCGGCGCCGCTGACCGTCGCATGGGCGGTCATCTGCAACAGGCGGTCGCGGATTTCGCGCTGGAAGCCGCTCATCACCGACAAGGTGGTGATCAGTACGGTCACGCCCAGGGCAATGCCGAGAATGGAGGCTAGCGAGATAAAGGAGATAAAGCCGTTGCGGCGCTTGGCGCGCAGATAGCGCAGGCCAATGGAAACGGGGATAGGTTTGAACATTAGGGCCTGGCGGCGTTGGCGCGAAGGAGCACGAGGTGCACGTCGCGGCTATGGTGCCATCCCGGGCCGGCGGCGCGAAGCGTCTTCAAGGCCCGCGGCCAGACGCAGTTCACGTCGGCGCTCCGGCGGCAGGGTGTCGGGCCACCAGGACAGTCGCTGGCGGCCACCGCCGGGCTCTCGCCAGGTCACGAAGGCCAGTGGCCCCCGCCACTGCACCACGACGCTCTCAACGGCCTCGCCATCGATCTGGACGGAGCCGTCATTGCCCGGGAATACCAGGTGCCTGGGCGGCCTGCGGCGTTCCCGACGCATCGAAGAGAACGTATAGGCCAGCACACCTACGACCGCAAGCCAGGCAGCCCAGCGAGGCATTTCCGATAGCAGTACCGACGCAGCGGCCAACAGGCCGAGCACGACAAGCACGCCTTGCAGCCAATACGAAGGACGCCATTCAAGGCGGCAGCTGACGGATCCGCTGGATAAGCGATGCGAGCGCGACATCTGGACAGTGCTCATAGCCCATGAACCAGCGCCAGAGCTTATCGTCCTCGCAATCGAGCACCTGTAGGAAAACCCCGCGCTCTTCGTCGGGAGAATGCGACCAGCGCTGTGCCAGGTAGCGTTCGAACAGTTGGTCTAGTTCGCGCATGCCGCGGCGGCAGCGCCAACGGATGCGTTTGAGTTCCGGATCGTCGGCGTGCATGCCTTTTGAGCTCATTCGCTCCTTCTCCCTCAAAGGGAGAAGGATTCAGCATCAGGCGCGACGCGCCAGCATGAGCTTCTTGATCTCGGCGATAGCCAGCGCCGGGTTCAAGCCCTTCGGGCAGGTGCGCGCGCAGTTCATGATGGTGTGGCAGCGATACAGCTTGAATGGGTCTTCCAAGTCGTCCAGGCGCGCACCGGTGTCTTCGTCGCGCGAATCGACGATCCAGCGATAAGCCTGCAACAGGATCGCCGGACCCAGGTAGCGTTCGCCGTTCCACCAATAGCTGGGGCAGGACGTGGAGCAGCAGGCGCACAGGATGCATTCGTACAAGCCGTCCAGCTGCTTGCGGTCTTCCGGCGACTGCAAGCGTTCGCGATCCGGCGGGGCCGGTGTCTGCGTGCGGATCCAGGGCTTGATCGATGCGTACTGCGCATAGAAGTGGGTCAGATCCGGCACCAGATCCTTGACCACGTTCATATGCGGCAGCGGATAGACCGGCACTTCGGCCTTCTTGCAGTCGCTGATGGCGCGCGTGCAGGCCAGCGTGTTGGTGCCGTCGATGTTCATCGCGCACGAACCGCAGATACCTTCGCGGCAGGACCGGCGGAAGGTCAGCGTGGGATCGATCTCGTTCTTGATCTTGATCAGCGCGTCCAGGACCATCGGACCGCAAGCGGCCAGATCCACCTCGTAGGTGTCCACGCGCGGGTTCTGTCCGTCGTCCGGGTTCCAGCGATAGACCTTGAAGGTACGCGGCTGCTTGGCGTCCTTGGCGGGAAAATGCTTGCCCTTGCCGATCTTGGAATTTTTCGGGAGTGCGAATTCGGCCATTGCTTACATCCGGGAATGGGGATTGGGGAATTGGGAATGGGAGAAGCGGAAAGCAAAAAGCGATGGAGCCGTGCTTTTACGATTCCCGTTTCCCGACTCCCTATTCACGGCTTCATCAGTAAACGCGCGGCTTCGGGGGTACAACGTCCACGTCTTTGCTCAACGTGTACATGTGCACCGGGCGGTAATCGAAGCTGCATTTGCCCTGCTCGTCCACGTTGACCAGGGTGTGCTTGTGCCAGTTGACGTCGTCGCGGTCCGGGAAATCCTCGTGCGCATGCGCGCCGCGGCTTTCGTGGCGCTGTTCGGCCGAGTTGATCGTGGCCACGGCGTTGAGCAACAGGTTGTGCAACTCGTAGGTTTCGATCAGGTCCGAGTTCCAGACCAGCGAGCGGTCGCTGACTTTGACGTCCTGGAAGGAGTCGAAGATGTCGGCCATCTTCTCGCAGCCTTCCTTCAGCGTCTTGCTGGTGCGGAACACCGCAGCGTCGCTCTGCATAGTGCGCTGCATGCGGTCGCGGATGACGGCTGTCGGCGTGTCGCCATTGGCATTGCGCAGCTTGTCCAGCTGCGCCAGCGCCTTGTCGCAGCTATCGGAAGGCAACGGCTTGTGCGGCGCATTGGTCTTGATGGTCTCGGCACAGCGGTTGGCGACTGCGCGGCCGAACACCACCAGGTCGAGCAGCGAATTGGAGCCCAGGCGGTTGGCGCCATGCACCGACACACAAGCCGCTTCACCAATGGCGTACAGGCCGGGCACCACTGAATCCGGGTTGTCGCCGACCTTGCGCACCACTTCGCCGTGGTAATTGGTCGGAATGCCGCCCATGTTGTAGTGCACGGTGGGGATGACCGGGATCGGCTGCTTGGTGACGTCCACGCCTGCGAAGATGTGCGCACTTTCGGCGATGCCGGGCAGCTTCTCGTTGATCACTTCCGGGCCGAGGTGGGTCAGGTCGAGCAGGATGTGATCCTTGTGCTCACCAACGCCGCGGCCTTCGCGGATTTCGATGGTCATCGAACGCGACACCACGTCGCGCGATGCCAGATCTTTGTAATGCGGCGCGTAACGTTCCATGAAACGCTCGCCGCTGCTGTTGCGCAGGATTCCGCCCTCGCCTCGCACGCCTTCGGTGATCAGGCAGCCGGCGCCGTAGATACCGGTGGGATGGAACTGCACGAATTCCATGTCCTGCATCGGCAGACCCGCGCGCAGCGCCAAGCCGCCGCCGTCGCCGGTGCAGGTATGCGCCGAGGTGGCGCTGAAGTAGGCACGACCGTAACCGCCGGTGGCCAGCACCACGCCGTGGGCGCGGAACAGGTGCAGTGAGCCCTCCGCCATATCCAGCGCCAGCACGCCGCGGCAAACGCCTTCCTCGTCGAAGATCAGGTCCAGCGCGAAGTACTCCACCATGAAACGCGCGTCGTGCTTCAGCGATTGCTGGTAGAGCGTGTGCAGCATCGCGTGGCCGGTGCGGTCCGCGGCAGCGCAGGTGCGCTGCGCCGGCGGGCCTTCGCCGTAACGCGTGGTCATGCCGCCGAACGGGCGCTGATAGATCTTGCCTTCTTCGGTGCGGCTGAATGGAACTCCGTAGTGTTCCAGCTCGATGATGGCCGGGATGGCCTCACGGCACATGTACTCGATGGCGTCCTGGTCGCCCAGCCAATCCGAACCTTTGATGGTGTCGTAGAAGTGATAGCGCCAGTCATCTTCGCCCATGTTGCCCAGCGCGGCGGAGATACCGCCCTGCGCGGCAACCGTATGCGAGCGGGTCGGGAATACCTTGGTCAGGCAGACCGTCTGCAAACCTTTGGCAGCCAGGCCGAAGGTGGCGCGCAGTCCGGCGCCGCCAGCGCCGACCACGACCATGTCGTACTTGTGTTCGGTGATCTTGTAAGCAGATGTCATGAATCAGTTCCCCAACGCGATGCGGACCACGGCGAATACGCTGGCCAGCGCGCCAAGGATGCAGACGAAACGCACCGCGATCTGCGCGGTCAGTGCCCAGCCGTGGCTATGTACGTAGTCCTCGATAACCACCTGCATGCCCAACTGAGCATGCCAAAAGGTGGACACCAGGAAAGCCACCATCAGCACCGCATTCCATGGCTTGGCCACGGCGGCGGTGGCGTTCACGTAATCCGCGCCAATCAAGCCGATCACGAAGTAAAGAAACCAGCACGACAAAAAGATCAACGCGATGGCCGTCAACCGCTGCACCATGAAATGGCCAACACCTTCCTTGGCCGAGCCCAGGCCGCTCGCGTTCTTCAGCGGGGTGCGATAGCGGTTCATGCCAGGCCTCCGCGCATGACGACCAGCACCCATAACACAGCGGTCAGCAGCAGGCTGCCGATGGCCGCGATCCAGCTATTACGCACGAACGCGGCGATGCTGTAGCCATAACCTGCATCCTGCAGCAAATGGCGGATGCCGTTGATGAGATGAAAGATGAAGGACCACGCCCAGGCGAGCAGAAACAACTGGCCCAGCCAGGAACCCGCCAGGCTCTTGTAGCGGTTCCAGGACTCGGGACCGGCGACCAGGGAAAGCATTCCGGCGGCGATCAGCAAGGAGCCAAAGGTCAGGAAGATGCCAGTGCCTCGATGCAAGATCGAGGTCACCATCTGGATCTGCCAACGGTACACCTGCAGGTGTGGTGAAAGCGGACGTTCTGGGGTCGCCATTCGCTGCGCTCGTTATCTCGGCTGGGCGGTCGCTAGACCGCGTTGGCTAAATGCTGATCAAAAATCGATGCAGCGTCCGTTTTTTTCCCAATCCCCATAACGCGTGGGCTCCAGCCCGCCGCGCCCGCCTATCTCCTTATGCGCCGTCTCCGTCCCTGCGGACGGCTCACTGGTCGGCAACCGCCCGCTATCGGACGACTGTGTTCCAGCATCGGGCTCGGGGATGGGAGGGCTTTGGCCTATCATGGGGATCTCGCAACGCACAAAATTTTAATCCTCGCCCCCTTGGCTGACAACCATTCCCCTACCAAGCAAGCATTTTCCACGGTTCCGAACTACTCGGCCGTGGTGCTGGATGGCGTCGACGCGACTGCTTTCGCCCACGCCCAATTCGCCAATGACGTAGTGGGATTGGCGCCGGGCCATTGGCATTGGAACGCCTGGCTAACCCCCAAAGGCCGCGTGATAGCGGTGTTTGCGCTGTTGAAGCTGGCCGAAGACCGTCTTCTGCTGGTGTTGCTGGATCACCCTGCCGACGAGTTCGTCGCCCAACTGCGGCGCTTTGTCTTCCGACGAAAGTTGAAGATGGAGACGCTGACCGATTGGCATGTGTCTGGCGCGCTGATCGAACCGGAAAACGCCTCCGGTGCGCAAATTGCGCAGAAAGAAGGTGAGATCGAGTTGGATTTCGGCGGGCATGGGGGGCCGCGCTGCCTGCGCATCGCATCGAATGGCGCCGCACTTGAGCCCCCTGCGACACAGGAATGGACGGCCTACGATCTTCGCCATGGCCTGCCCCGCCTCTCTGCCGCGCAGCGCGAGCAATGGACACCACAACAGCTGTCGCTGGACAGGCTGCAGGCTTATAGCGTCAAGAAAGGTTGCTATCCCGGCCAGGAAATTGTCGCGCGCACGCATTTCCTGGGTAAAGCCAAGCGCGGGTTGGCGGCGTTCGAAGCCGACGGCGTAGTGGAGCCCGGCACATCCGTCAGTGATGGCAGCCGTGATATCGGCGAAATCGTCAGTACGCTGCCCGGCGTGGTCACATTGGCATTGGCGGTGTTGCCGCTGGATCGTCGGCCTGGTGATTTGAACGCCGGCGCCATTCCACTGCGGGAAGTGCCGCTGCAAGACGGATTGGTGCGCTAGCCAGCAGCTGCCGGGGGCCAAAGTGGTTCGAATGACGTGGAAGCAAAGAGCCGCGGAACACGCTCCGCTCTACGTCAGAGCGAACCTGCTTCTCGTTACTTCACCGGCCCGCCAATTGACCATATGTGGCCGAAAGGGTCTTTGATCTGGCCGTAGCGCATACCCCAGAACTGGTCGTCCAAAGGCATAAGCACCGTTGCGCCAGCCGCCACAGCGCGCTCCCACGCGGCGTCTGCATCCGGAACATCCAGATGAAGCGTGCAGCTAGCCCCGCCCAGTCGCGTAGGCGCTTTCGCGCCCTGCTCACCGAACTCCGGGAAGTCGTCGTGCAGAAACAGCGCGCCGGCTCCCAGCGTCATATGCACGTGCATCAATCGCTTGCCGTCGTCGGCGGGATGTTTCGCCTCAAGCGTTGCACCGAAAGCTTTCTCATAGAAGCTGATCGCCGCTTCGCCATCATTGACGACCAGATGAGGAATAAGTGTGGGATTGTTCATAGATATCTCACCCTCGCAAAGTTCGTATGGATCAGACGAACGGCCGTTCCGTCGCGAGCTCAGGAAGGTATTTGCGACGAGCAAGAAACATATCCCCTGGTTGCATTCGGAATGGCGTGGAAAATTATCTAGACCTCTTCATGACGAGCCCCTACCCTTTTTAGACAACGCGGACGAAACCGTGCGATCGCGACTTGACCAGCCATTCGGCGCCTAAAAATCCGTCGCCTCTATAAAAGCTCAGGATTTTTCATGCTTGGTGCTGCTTCACCCAGGCCGCATATTTGTCCGCGAATCCTTGCAGGAATTTCTGAGTGCCTTCGCTACTGATGTTGCCTTCGTCGTCGATCAGGCCGTCTTTGAATTGCACATAGACCTCCGGCTGCCCCAACAAGGGAACATCGAGATACATCAGCACATTGCGCAGGTGTTGCTGCGCCATGCTGGTACCGGTGGACCCTACCGAAATACCGATGGCCGCGCCGGGCTTTCCGGCGAAGGAATTGGTGCCCCAAGGCCGCGAGGCGATATCCAAGGCGTTCTTCAGCACGCCAGGAATGGAGCGGTTGTATTCGGGGGTAACGAACAGCAGCGCATTGGCCGACTCGATCTGTCGCTTCAACTGCGTGCACTCAGCCGGGTAGCTTTCGTCGAAATCCTGATTGTAGAGCGGTAGGCGATCGATGCTTATGTAGTCGAATTCGAAATCGTCCGGCACCAGCTTTTCGACTGCCTTGGCCAGCTTTCGATTGAAGGACGCCTTGCGCAGGCTGCCGACGAACACCGCGACCTTGAGTTTGGCCATGAAACGCTCCCGTGGAATGTCCGCACAGACTATGCCTGGAACATGTAAGCAGGGTGTCAATTCGGCCTAGCCAATTCCGCCCTGCGGACCGGGTAGGAGCGGCGGGGCGCCGCTCCTACGCATCTTGCCGAAATCAGTGGCCCGCCAAGCGCGCGGCGGCCGCCACCACATCCTCGTCTCCGGGTAATACCAGGAACGCCGCGCCTGCCAGCGGTGTGTAGGTGTCCACGCCGACGACTCGTTCCAACGGCTTGGCACCCAGCCCGGCTTCCACGATGGCAGTGATGACGCCTTCGCCAACGCCGGCCGAATGACGGCCCTCATCGACGATCAAGATGCGTTCGGCCGATCGAGCCTGCTCGGCAATGAAGGCTTCATTGAGCGGCACCAGCCAGCGCAGATCGACCACTCGTACTTTCCAGCCGTGCTGGACTTCGATACGGCGCGCGGCGCGCAGGCTCATCGGTACGCCGTTGCCGTAGCTGAAGATGACAAGGTCGTTGGCGCCTTCATCGTAGACACGCCCCTGGCCCAGCGGTATGAACTCGTCCTGCTGCGGGTACGGAAACAGCCACTGGCTGTCGCCGGCTTCGTACAAGTCCTTGGTCATGTACAACGCAATGGGCTCCAGGAAAACGCTGACGCGACCGTCCACTTTTGCCAACGCGGTCAAGGTGCGCAGCATCATTGCCGCGTCATCCCCGCGCGAAGCGCAGCCCATCACCAAGCCTGGAATATCGCGCAACGCGGCAATCGAGTTGTCATTGTGGAAATGGCCGCCGAAGCCGCGCTGGTAACCCAGGCCGGCGATGCGCACCACCATGGGATTGCGATATTGGTCATTGCTGAAGAACTGCAATGACGCTGCTTCGCCACGGATCTGATCGCACGCGTTATGGAAATACGCCAGGTACTGGATCTCGGGCACCGGCAGCATGCCCATGTTCGCGTAACCCTGGGCCAAACCCAGGATCATGGTTTCGTCCAGCAATGTGTTGAACACTCGGCTGTTCTTGAAAGCCTTGTGCAATCCTTTCGTAACCGTATAGACGCCGCCCTTCTGCGCCACGTCCTCACCGAACAGCAGCGCCTCGGGATACTTGCAGAACAGGTCGTGCAGTGCGTTGTTGATCTGGATTGCCAAATGGCGTGGCGACAGTTTCTCCGGCAGCTTGTCTTCTCCGCCGAACACGGCGATGCGCTTGTCCAGCGGCGCGATGCGCGATGCTTCGGCGGCCACGGCATCCGGCGAGTACGGCGCCAGCGGCGCGATTACCGCTTCCAGTGTGGCGATCTTCGGACGGCGGTCGGCTTCTTCGGCCGCGGCAAAGCAGCGCTTGCGGGTGTTCTCGTATAGCTCCAGCAATGCCTGCTTCGACATCAGCCCCGACTCCAGCGCGATGGCCGCCGAACGCAGCAGCGGGTCGGTTGCCTCCACGGCACATAGTTCTTCGATAGGCCGCCATTCGATTTCGAAGTCGGTGCCGGCATGGCCCATGATGCGAGTCGTGCGCAGGTGCAGGAAGGTCGGCCGGCGAGTGCGGCGGCAATGCTCCACGGCGGCTTGCACTTGGCCGTAACCCGTCGCCAGATCCAAGCCATCGGCGTAGAAGTAATCCAGATCGGCGCGGCCGGAGAAGTTGCGCTCTATCCAGGCACCCGGGGTCTTCACCGAAATACCGATGCCGTTGTCCTCGCAGACGAACAACACCGGTGCCGGTAGCTTTTGGTAGGCCGTCCAGGCTGCGGCGTTGAAGGCGGTTTGCGCGGTGGCGTGATTGCTCGACGCATCGCCGAACGAGCAGATCGCGATGCTGTCGGCGGGGATCGGCAAGGCATGGCCGATGCGCTTGGCCTGCTCGATGGCGACCGCCGTGCCCAGCGCCTTGGGCAGGTGCGATGCGATGGTCGAGGTTTGCGGCAACACCCAAAGCGGCTTGCTGCCCCAGACTTTGTGGCGACCGCCGGAAGCGGGATCTTCCGCGCTGGCTGCGAACGACAGCGCCGAGTCCATCACCGGATCCATGCCGGGCAACTTGCGGAAGCGCTCGGCCATGAAACCGCCGCTGCGGTAGTGCAGGAATGCCGGATCGGTGTGGCGCGTCAATCGCGCGACCATCGCGTTGCCTTCGTGACCGGAACTGCCGATGGTGTAGAAGACCTTGTTCTGCACGCGCAATACGCGCGCCATCAGGTCAAGGTGGCGCGAAATCAGTTGTGATTCCAGCAGCTCCAGAAAGCCTTGTGCATCCAGCGCGCTGCCGTCGAGGATTGACTCGTTGGGTGCTGGCCTGGCATCCACCGGCGCGTCCCATTCCTTCACGAATTCGATGAAGTTCTGGTCGCATATTTCGGCGCGGTTGAGGCCCTTCATACGGGCGGGAATCGGTTTGGCGGTCATGCGGCTTCCGTAGGTCAGGCCTACGCGCCTGACGGATTTTCTTCGCGCTCCCGTCGATGCGGGCGTCGGGGGCGTAGCCCCGACCTACGCTTGATCAGGAAACGGCCAAGCGCGCGGCAACGTCGTCGCTGACGCCGGGCATGTGAACGAAACCCGGCGTGGTAAACACGCGCGACAACCAATCGGTAATTTGGGGAAACTTGTCCAGGTCGAAGCCACCATCGGCAGCGCAGTGGGTGTAGGCGTAGAGTGCGATGTCGGCGATGCCGTAGTCGGCCCCGGTAAACCAATCCGCCGATTGCAGATGCTTCTCCATTACCGCCAACGCCTGTTCGCCGCGCTCGATCAAACGCGGAAGATCGGCGCGGCGCGGCGAATCCAACGGCGTCCAGCCGCGGATGAAACGCGCCACCGCCACGTAAGGCTCATGGCTGTACTGCTCGAAGAATAGCCAGCTCAGCGCTTGCGCCCGCTGCCACGCATCCGCGGGAAGAAAACTCCCTTTCGAATCGAAGCTATCGGCCAGCCAGCACAGAATGGCGTTGGATTCGACCAGCACGCTGCCGTCGGCGCGTTCGATCATGGGCACCCTGCCGTTCGGATTCTTGGCCAGGTACTCCGGCGTACGCGTGGCGCCGTTCGGGCTGTCCACCTCGACCCATTGATATGGGATCTGCAGTTGCTCCAACAACAGGCGCACTTTGTGGCAATTGCCGGAAACCGAAAAACCATGAACCGTCAGAGTCTCAACCGACATGCGCGCGCTCCGTTTCGACGTGAGAGGAAATCAAGTTGGCCTTGGCCAGATCCTTGTCGCGACCGAAAAGGCGAAGGACACGAATCTGTTCCTGCCAAGTCGCAATCGGCACCACATATCCGTCGCACCACACCCGTTGCTCCGCTTCGATGCGAATGGATCGCCAACCTCCATCGGCATGCACTTGCAGATCACCCATTACTTCCAGCGGCATCGGCAAATGACCGAATCGCGCGAAGCGGGAACGGAAGCGATGATCATCGTGTGGCATGCAGGCGATATCGAGGTGCTCTTGCCAGACTGCGATCAGGCGCTCGGCATCGCCGGCACTACACAGCACATCGATATCGGCGGGCTCGATGTTGGCAACGCCGCCCAGCCGCATCGCCGCACTGCCGATAACCCACCAAGGATCGCGGAACGCCTGTGCCATCACCGGCAACGCGCTCGCCAGGGTTGCGAGCAGCCGCGGAGAGATGGCGCCGGCTTGCTTCACGGTTTCGCTGTACGCCGTGCGCGCCATGCTTCGCGGCTTTGCCCCCAGACTTCCACCGGCTTGCCGTGGTGCGGCTCCGGTAGTTCGTCCATGCGCAGGTAACGCGAGCCCAGTTTGGCCGCCACCGTTTTGGAATTCTGATTCGCCGGATCGATGGTGTGAATCACCTCGGTCCAACCCAGATGGTCGAAAGCCCAGTCGATGCTCGCCGTCGCGGCCTCCGGACCGTAGCCTTTGCCCCACGAGGCGCGCACGATGCTCCAGCCGACCTCGGTGCCCGGCCAGCCTTCCGGCTGCCAGGGGCCGACACGTCCGACCCAGCGCCCTGTCGCTTTTTCGATCACCGAGAACATCGCAAATCCCTGCAGCTGCCAGCTGCCCGCCATCGCCGCCAGACTCCGCCACGCGGGCGAACGCGCCTGCACGCCGCCGATGTAACGCATGGCTTCTTCGTCCGCCACGAATGCCGCCCACGGCTCGTAGTCCTCGCGCACCGGTGGGCGCAAGATCAAGCGTTCGGTTTCAAGTTGCAGATTGAAGATGCTCATAAGTTCTCATTCTTTCCTTCTCCCAACGGAGAGAAGGTGGCACGAGCGGCGGACGAGGTAACGAATGGTCGGCTTGCACTGATCGGTCTACCAGTGAGTTGTTCCTCTTCCATCCATCTCTTTGCGTCCAAGCCCTGTCCCACACGCCGTGCGTCCAAGCACGCACGGCCAGTGGCCTGTAAACCGCATCCCTTCCCAACGGGGAAGGAAGATCGGAATCAGAACGCGCTGATACCCGTCAGCTCGCGGCCGATCACCAACTGGTGCACGGTCTCGGTACCCTCATAGGTGATCACGGATTCCAGGTTCAACGCGTGGCGGATGGCAGCGTGTTCGGTAGTGATGCCCGCACCGCCCAGCAAATCGCGGCACTCGCGCGCGATGTCGATGGCCATGCGGCAGTTGTTCCACTTGGCTAGCGATACCTGCGCCGGCTGCATGGTGCCGGCGTCTTTCAAGCGCCCCAGCTGCAGCGACAACAGCTGCGCCAAGGTGATGCGGCGCGCCATCTCGGCCAGCTTGATCTGCGCGCTCTGGGTCGCCGCGACGGGACGCTCGAACAGGATGCGTTCTTTCGAATAGTTCAGCGCTTCGTCCAGGCAGGCGATCGCGGCGCCGATCGGACCCCAGGTGATGCCGTAGCGCGCCTGGGTCAGGCAACCCAGCGGACCTTTAAGGCCCTTCACGTTGGGCAGGCGACTGGCATCCGGCACGCGCACGTTGTCGAAGAACAGCGACGAGGTCACGGACGCCCGCAAGCTCATCTTGTGCTTGATTTCCTGCGCGGTGAAACCAGGCATGCCTTTTTCCAGCACGAACCCCTGGATGCCTTCATCGGTCTGCGCCCAGACGATGGCGATATCGGCCAGGTTGCCGTTGGTGATCCACATCTTGGAGCCGTTGATGACCCAGTCGCCACCATCGCGCACCGCGCGCGTCTTCATGTTGGCCGGGTCGGAGCCGCCATGCGGTTCGGTCAGGCCGAAGCAGCCGATGACCTTGCCCGCCGCCATGTCGGGCAGCCAGCGCTGACGCTGTTCTTCGCTGCCGTAGGCATAGATGGGGTACATGCACAGCGAGGACTGCACGCTGACGAAACTACGGATGCCGCTATCGCCGCGCTCCAGTTCCTGGCAGATCAGGCCGTAGCTGACGGCATTGAGTCCATGTCCACCGTACTGTTCCGGCAGCGAGGAGCCCAGCAGGCCCAGGTCGGCAATTTCCGACACCAACTCTTGGGGGAAGCGACCTTGATCGAAGGCATCGCCGATGATCGGACGTACGCGCTCGTCGGTGAAGCGCGCCACGGTGTCTTGCACCGCTCGCTCCTCTTCGGACAGCAGGGAACGAACGTCAAACAGATCGTACGGATGCAAAGCCATGCGGGAAGAACCGGTTCGGGACAGTCTCACATTGTATTCGGCGCCCCACACGGGCCGTAACCCCCGCGCTGCAAATAGCAGAAAACAACAAGGCCGGCGCAAGCCGGCCTTGTTGAGCATGCTTGTCCGAAAGCTCCGGAAGATCAGCCCTGGTCGGGCGCATCCGCTGATGCAGTCTGAGTGACCACCTGCCCATCGATGACCGGCAAGCGGTCGCTGGCGGGCTTCTCATCCATCCGGACGGTCTTTTCCTCACCATCCAGGCGATAGGTCACCTTATAGCCCACCACTTTCTCGGTATTGCCCATGGCGATCCGGCTGCCGGGCTTGCTACCCATGCGCATGGTGCCGGTGGTGCCGTCCGGATTCTGGTAGGTGACGTTGTAACCGGTTACCCGCGAGGACTCCGAACTCGCGTTCTCGGTGTGGCATTGGCGCTCAGTCCGGGTGACGACCCGGCCGCCGACATGACGCTTGTCCGCCTGGTTGCCGATTACGCCACCGGCGACCGCGCCGGCCACCGTGGCAGCCTTCTTGCCGCTACCGCCGCCGACCTGGTTGCCCAGGATGCCGCCGATCACCGCACCGGCCACGGTACCGCCCGCATTGCCATCGCGTTCCGGAAGGCGCTCCTGTACCACGACGTCCTCGCAAACTTCCCGCGGGGTGGTAGTGGTGGTGGTCTCGCGCACCGGCTCGCTACCGATAACGGTGGCGTAGCGTTTTTCAGTGCTGGTGATCGGATCCACCTTCAGGACGTCCGCATACTCCAGATCGCCGACGGGTATCTGGTTGTCGACGACAGCCGCGTCGTCGGCAATCAGTGCCGGATCGCTTCCGGCGACGGCTTCGGTCGGTGCGAGCTCGGGGGATTTGTCACCGCCCTTCAGGAAAGCGGCCGTGGCCACCCCTCCTACCAGCAGCGCACCCACGGCGACCAGAATAGTGGTGGTATTGCTCTTCATCGCTGCCTCCAAGATACGGGTCTTGCCCGGTTGATAATGTTCATCATTGCACCACTACGAACCTGAACCGAGTCCCGATTTTCGAACACCGAACTTTCTGAAGTGTGAACCGGGCTGCGGTCCGTGCCCTCATGCTAGCGTGTCTCAACGTGCCAACTTCCAAGGCGTTCAACATGGCAAGTCCTCTACTGCTGCCGCTTCTCAACTGGGCCAGGACGCTGCGCTACCCTACGCTCTTCAAGCTGACGGCGGTGCTGTTCCTGGTGAGTGTGGTGATTCCCGACCCCATCCCCCTGGTCGAGGAAATACTGCTGGGCCTGGGCACCTTGTTGCTGGCCAATTGGAAGAGCCGGAAGGCGCCCAGCATCGAACAACCCGGCCCCCGCCGCTAAGGCAAGCCATAGTGCTGGTCGACAGCCATTGCCACCTGGATGCGTCGGAACTGGACCATGATCGTGACGCGGTGATCCGACGCGCGCGGGCGGCCGGCGTGGAGCGACAGATCGTCCCAGCGGTAGACGCCGCTGGCTGGCCCAAATTGCGCGACATCTGCGCCGCTGATGCCGGCCTGTTTCCCGCCTATGGGCTGCACCCGATGTTCCTGTCGTCGCATCGTGACTCGCATTTGGCGGAGCTGCACGATTGGGTGGCGCGGGAGCGGCCGGTCGCTATCGGAGAATGCGGCCTGGATTACTTCGTGGAAGGCCTGGATGCCGAAGTGCAGCAGCGTTTCTTCGAAGGGCAGCTGGTGTTGGCGCGCGATTTCGATTTGCCGGTGATCGTGCACGCGCGGCGGGCGGTGGATGCGGTGATCGCCGCCATCAAACGCATCGGCGGTGCAGGTTCATCGCGGGGTTTGCGCGGCGTGGTGCACAGCTTCTCGGGCAGCATCGAGCAGGCACGCCAGCTATGGGATCTCGATTTTCTCATCGGGCTCGGCGGTCCGGTGACCTATGACCGTGCCAAGCGCCTCCATCGGCTGGTCGCCGAGATGCCGCTGGATCGTTTGTTGCTGGAGACCGATTCGCCTGACCAACCGGATTCGGAAATACGCGGGCAACGCAACGAACCGGCGAGACTGATCTTCATCTGCGAAACCATTGCGCGATTGCGTGGTGAGGAGCCTTCGACCATCGCGTCCGCCACGACGCGCAATGCTGAGCGGCTGTTTGGTATTGGCGGGAGCTGATGATTCTGTGGGGGCGATGTAGTCCAACTTGCGAAGAAGCCAAAGCCTTGGACGCGGAAAATGCGGATGAGGCATTGATTGTTTTCCACTCGTGGTCATCCGCATTAATCCGTGTCTGAAGCTTTGGCTGTTCTTCCGGTCGCGACTTACGTCGCTCCCACAGCCATGTCTACAGGGGACATGGCGTGTTTCTTGGAAAGCAGCTCCAACGCCTTCGCCACCATGGCGAAGGCAAAAGCGCCAGTGATGTGCGTGGCTGCACCCAAGCCGGCACCGCAATCCAGTTTGAGCGCCGCGTCCGCGCTCAACTGCGGGCGCAGGCCGCAGACGCTTCCATCGGCCTGCGGATATTTGACGTTCTCCAGCGAATACACCGCCTGCACGCCGAAGTAGCGATCAGGATTCTTGGGGAAATTGAATTCGCTGCGCAGCTTTTTGCGTATCAACGCCAGCAACGCATCGTGCTCGGTGCGTGACAGATCGCGCAGGCGAATCTGCGTCGGGTCGGTACGGCCGCCAGCCGAGCCGGACACCACGATGGGCAGTTTTCGGCGGCGGCACCAGGCAATGGTTTCCACCTTGGTGCGAAAACTGTCGCATGCATCCAGCACTAGATCGAAATTGCGATCCAGCAGTTGTTCCAGGTTGCTGCCGGTGAGGAACGACGGTATGACGTCGACGTCGATCAACGGGTTGATGGCGCGGCAACGTTCCGCCATTGCTTCGGCCTTGTTGCGCCCGTACTGGCCCTCCAACGCTGGGAGCTGTCGATTGGTGTTGGAAACGCAGATGTCGTCGGCATCGATCAACGTAAGGTGCCCGATACCGGAACGCGCCAAAGCCTCCACCAGCCAGGATCCCACGCCACCCAATCCAACGACGGCCACGCGGCTGCGCGCATAGCGTTCCACCGCACCTTGGCCATAAAGACGGTCGATGCCGGCGAACCGATCTCTGAGTTCTTTCTTCATCTCACTATTGTAGACGTGGCGAAACCCGCAATGCGCGTCGTACTATGCCGACACCTATGAAGGAGCCCGCCGCATGGCCAGCAACGCATCTCGCTATTTCTTCCTGTTCCTGATCGGCCTTTTAGTCGGCGCAGTCGCCACAGTGATG
The DNA here is from genome assembly GCF_039710385.1 of Pseudoxanthomonas sp. CCNWLY206-1. NCBI lineage: Bacteria > Pseudomonadati > Pseudomonadota > Gammaproteobacteria > Lysobacterales > Lysobacteraceae > Pseudoxanthomonas > Pseudoxanthomonas sp. CCNWLY206-1. The sequence continues at coordinate 87,529 of NZ_JBDKXI010000009.1, forward strand.
GCGGTACGCGCTCTTCAAGCGCGTCAGGATCCCTATCCCGACAGCGTGATGCATGTGATGGACAAGCACTTTGGCCTACTCAACCAAAAGGTGACGCAGAATCGTTGCGCTGCCACCGACACCATACCGCATGTACGCGCGTTGCGAGTGATGGCCAACGATCTGGAAATGGCCTTCCCGGGATTGGCGGATGACCAACGTTTTTCTGGTCACGCCAGCCAGTTCCGCGCCAAGCTCGACGCGGTGCTGACCGCACCGCCGACCGACTGCGCCGCCGCCACCGCCGTGGTCGAACAAGCCAAGGAAAGCTGCAAGGGCTGTCATCAGGATTTCCGCGGCTGAATTGAGGCTGACATCGCGCCATAGGCGGTTGACTGGGTTGGCATTCGGTTCACGTGAGTACGTACAGGATGCGTGACACGCGGTGCTGAGGCATCGCGACACACGAACCAACACAGTGTCTGCACAAAGACTCAGGAGAACCCAATGAATATCCGCATGCTTGCTGTGGGCACCATCGTCGTCACCGCGCTGGCTGGTTGCGCCACTACTTCGCCCGGCTATGGCGGCGGTGGTTATGGTGGCGGTGGTTACAGTTCCGCTCCGGCTTCGTCCCGATATTGCGCCGACTGCGGCATTGTCGAACGGATCGAAGTGGTCCCGTCAGGCCGTAGTGCCCCATCCGCCACCGGCGCCATCCTGGGTGGCATCGTCGGCGCGGTCGCCGGCCGCGAGATTTCGCAGCAGACCGGCGGCAGCGATGGCAACAAGAATGTATCCACCGCGGCTGGTGCTGTCGCCGGCGCGGTTGCCGGCAACGCCATCCAGAAGCGCACCACCGGCGACACGTACAACCTCACCGTGCGCATGGACGACGGCCGCCGTGTGGTGATCAACCAGCACGACCTGGGCGGTATCCGCGAGAACACCTACGTCAGGATTCAGAACGGAAAAGTGGTACTGCGTTGAGTGGCTTTCGCAAAAGCGCCGTTCCACGGCAGTGAAAATGAAACGGCCCTTTAGGGCCGTTTCCTGTTTTTCTTGCGACAAAAAAAAAGCCCGAACAATGTCGGGCTTTTAATCGTGGGAGCCGCGCAACAAAGCGTGGCGACCCTGCAATGCGACTAGATTACAGCGCCTGTACCTTGTCGGCCTGCAGGCCTTTTTGGCCTTGCACGACCTCGAAGCTGACCTTCTGGCCTTCTTTCAGACTTTTGAAGCCCTGGCTCTCGATGGCACGGAAGTGCACGAACACGTCTTCACCGTTTTCACGGCTGATAAAACCAAAGCCCTTGGCATCGTTGAACCATTTCACGGTTCCGTTTTCACGGTTAGCCATTTACTTACTCCTTGAAGCGGGTGGTGGAAAACGCCTGGTGGCGGCTGGTTGCAAGGAGGAAGCGAGGTTCAAACGATGTAGCGGATCATGGATCTACCGCATCAGGCCACGATTCACGGTGACCTTGGCAAACACAGCGGCCGCACAGTAACTCGGCATTTGTGAAAATGCAAACATTGTGCCGCGCCCGTAAGCTACCCCCAACCCGTTGATTCCATTAGGAGAATTTCTTGGATCCCCAGTCGCTCTACTACGTCCTTGCCGTGGTCCTGATTTTGGTCGGCATTGCGGGGGTGGTTCTGCCGGCCCTGCCCGGTTTGCCGCTGGTCTTCCTGGGCATGTTGCTGGCGGGCTGGGCGGGCGATTTTCAACAGATCGGCTGGGGCGTCCTGGTGGTGTTGGGATTGCTGACGCTGGTGTCGGTCGGGGTCGACGTCTTCGCCACGGTGGTCGGGGCCAAACGCGTGGGCGCCAGCCGGAAAGCCTTGCTGGGCGCGGTCCTTGGTACCTTCGCAGGATTGTTCTTCGGACCCGTCGGGCTATTTGCCGGACCCTTCGTGGGCGCCCTGCTGGGCGAGCTTTGGCATAGCCGGGAACTGGGCCAGGCGGCCAAGGTGGGGCTAGGTACCTGGCTGGGTATCGTGGTCGGCGTGGTGCTGAAGCTGGGGCTGGCATTCGCTATGTTGGGATTGTTCCTGTTCGCGTGGTTCTTCTGATTACCAGCCGCTTCGCCGCCTGGGGCACAATCCTGGGCGTGACTTCCTTCCCCCGACGAGTCCGCTGATGACATTGCAACCCCGATCCTTGCCGCTGGTAATTTCCATTACTTTGGCGATGCCGGCCTTCGCCCAGGAATCCTCCCCGCGCCCGTCCACGCCGGAGGCCTGCCTCTCCATCGAAACCGATGCCACTCGTTTGGCCTGCTATGACGCCGCGCTCGGACGCACGCCATTGGACACCTTGAAGGCGGATGCCGAGGCGGTGGCGGCCCGGGCGGACCAGCAGACCGAAAAAGGCGCTGAGGCGGCCGCCGGCGGATCGCTACGCGAACGCGCCCACCGCAAGTTCGGTGCGTTGTTTGGCAGTGACGACCCCACCATCGAGAGTGCTATCGCCAACGCCGGCCGCGGATCGCTGCTGGACAGCCGCTGGGAACTGGCCAAGGACTCCAAGCTTGGTGTATTCCAGATGCGCGGGTACAAGCCTGTGTACCTGTTGCCTGTGTTCTGGACCAGCGAAGCCAATGAGCTGCCGCATTCGCCGAACCCACGCAACACGGTGACCGAACCGCTGCCGCTGCAACCCACCGAAACCAAGTTCCAACTCAGCTTCAAGACAAAATTCGCGGAGAACCTGTTCGGCGACAACGGCGATCTGTGGGGCGCCTACACGCAGAGCTCTCGCTGGCAGGTTTTCAACAGCGAACAATCGCGGCCCTTCCGCGAAACCAATTACGAACCCGAAGTGATGCTGGTCTTCCGCAACAACTACAGCATAGGCGGCTGGAAAGGCCGCATGACCAGCATCGGCTTGAATCACCAGTCCAACGGACGCAGCGATCCGCTGTCGCGCAGCTGGAACCGGGTGATCCTGAATATCGGTTTGGACCGTGAGAACTGGGCTTTCGTGCTGCGCCCGTGGTGGCGCGTTCCCGATGGTAACGACGACGACAACCCGGATATCCAAAACTACATCGGCCGTGGCGATGCCATGTTGGTCTACAGCAAGAACGGCCATGAGTTCACTTTGCTCGGGCGTCACTCGCTGCGCGGCGGCGACAAATCGCACGGCGCCTTGCAAGTCGATTGGGGTTTCCCGATCACCCGCAGTTTCCGTGGCCACCTTCAGGCTTTCCACGGCTACGGCGAAAGCATGATCGACTACAACCACAAGGCGACTTACGTGGGGGTGGGGATTTCGCTGCTGGAGTGGTTCTGAGCAGGCAACCGGGAATGAAAGATCCGCTTGCCTGAAGGATCGGGTTTTTGGACGCGGGCAGCGATCGTTCCGCATTCCCCGTTCCCTGCTTCTTGTCGGCTATGCTTCTCGCGACCCTGACTATCGGTTTGCCGCATGGAACGCCAACGCCGCTCTTTCTTTGCCTATTCTTCCGCCATGCTGGGCTCACTGAGCCTGTTTGGGGTGTTCTGTTTCCATTTTCCTGAGCTGCTGACCAGCAAGGAATTCCGCGCGGTCTATAGCGAAACCTTCGCGCGCTACTTGCTGTTGGCCGGGCTGGTCATCGCATTCGCGATGGGCACCATGGCGATTCTTCGCGACCGCAACAAGCGGGTGGCCCTGATCGGCGTAGGTTGCGCCACGCTGGCAGTTTTGTTCGGCGGCACGAACGTACAGTTCGATGGCATCGGCAAAACGCCCTACTCGCTCGGGCTGGACTGGTTTGTGATCTCGCTGTTCTTCTCGGCGCTGGTGTTCGTGCCGCTGGAACACTACCTCGGCAAGCGTCGGACCTCGCCATTGCGCCCGGGCTGGCGTACCGATGTCGCCTATTTCTTCATGAGCCACGTGCTGGTGCAGTTCATTCTGATTCTGGTGACCGCATCCACCTCCACCATCGCTGGTCTGGCCGCCTTCCCCGCGCTAAAGAACGCGATCCAATCGCTGCCGGTGTGGGGACAGTTCCTGATTGCCGTATTCGTGGCCGATCTGGCACAGGCGTTGTTGCATCGCGCTTATCACAACCTTCCGTGGCTCTGGCGTTTCCATGCGGTGCACCATTCCAGCCGCGAAATGGATTGGCTGGCCGGGTCACGCATCCACTTCGTCGAAATCGTGTTGACCCGCAGCGCGGTGCTGTTGCCTTTGCTGGTCCTGGGATTCTCCACTTCCGCGGTGAACGCTTACGTGATCCTGGTAGGGCTGCAAGCGGTACTGGCGCATGCCAACCTTGGCATCCGTTTCGGCGTGCTGGAATATCTGTTGGTGCTGCCGCGCTACCACCACTGGCACCACGCACGGCACAAGGACTATCTGGACGTGAACTACGCCATCCATCTGCCCCTGGTGGACATGCTGATGGGCACCTTCAAGCTGCCGCGCAAGCAGGAAGAATGGCCGGAAGAGTATGGGGTCATGAAACTGGAGACCGTGCCGCGCGGCATCCTGCGCCAGCACGCGATGCCTTTTTTAGGCAAGAAGAAATACGACGACTACGTGGCCTGACCAAGACGAGCCAAGGTCAGGTCCAGTCGGTCAGCCCCTCGCGCGCATAGACTTCCTTGAAGCTCGGCATCGCCTTCATGCGCTGCGCGTAGGCGTGCAGCGCTGGCCAGCTATCGGTCGGCTTGGGCATGTTGCGCGACCAGCGCATCAGCATGGTCAGCAGGAAATCGGCAGCGCTGCGCTGCGTTCCCAGCAAGTATGGGCCGTGGTCACGCAGATGGTCGGCGACCTGCTGCCAGGCAGCTTCGAGTTTGAGCCGCGCGTGGTGCTGGGTAGCGTCGCTGTTCGCGGCGCCTGCGATCTCGTCCGAATAGAACCACGCACGGTAGGCCGGCATCAGCGTATTGGCACAGAAGAACATCCAGCGATAGTACTGAGCGCGCTCCGGGGTAGCGAGCGCGGGCGCCAGGTCTGCTTCGGGATGCATATCGGCCAAGTGCATGACGATGGCGGCCGCCTCGGTGAGCACCCGGCCGTCGATCACCAGCGTCGGCACCACGCCGGCGGGATTGATTTTCAGATACTCGGGCGACTTCTGATCACGCTTGTCGAAATCGAGCTCATGCAGCTCATGTGGCACACCAAGTTCGATCAACAGCCAATGCACGACCAGGCTGGCGGTACTGCGGGAGTAGTAGAGCGTGATTGGCATACGGTTCCTTCGGACTAAGGCCCGCTGCCCGCATGAAGGCAGGCGGAGGCTGGGAGGGCTGGGGTTGGCGACAGCGGAATTCCTCCCGCCCCACCACGCAACCCCTCCCCAACCCTCCCCTGCCTTCGCAAGGGAGGGAGTTGTTGGTTACTCCACCAGCACCGGAATCTTGCCGATGCGCGCCTGCCATTCCTTCGGTCCGGTCCTGTGTACCGACTCACCTTGCGAATCGACCGCGACCGTCACCGGCATGTCCTGCACTTCGAACTCGTAGATCGCTTCCATGCCCAGATCGGCGTAGCCGACGACTTTGGCGGCCTTGATGGCTTTGGAAACCAGATAGGCCGCGCCGCCGACCGCCATCAGGTAGGCGGACCGGTGCTTCTTGATCGCCTCGATGGCCGCGGGGCCGCGCTCGGCCTTGCCGACCATGCCCATCAGTCCGGTCTGCGCCAGCACCTGCTCGGTGAACTTGTCCATGCGGGTGGCAGTGGTTGGACCGGCCGGGCCGACGACTTCATCGCGCACCGGATCGACAGGACCGACGTAGTAGATGAAACGGCCGCGCAAATCGACCGGCAGCGGCTCGCCCTTGTTGAGCATGTCGACCATGCGCTTGTGCGCGGCATCGCGGCCGGTCAGCAGTTTGCCGTTAAGCAGCAGCACTTCGCCGGGTTTCCAACTGGCCACATCTTCTTTGGTCAGCGTATCCAGGTCGACGCGGCGACCTTTGGAGGCGTCGTAGGTCAGCTTCGGCCAGTCCTCCAGCGATGGCGGGTCCAGCATCACCGGGCCACTGCCATCCAAGGTGAAATGTGCGTGGCGAGTGGCGGCGCAGTTGGGAATCAACGCGACAGGCAGGTTCGCGGCGTGGGTCGGGTAATCCTTGACCTTGATGTCCAGGACGGTGGTCAGGCCACCCAGGCCCTGCGCACCGATGCCCAGCGCGTTGACCTTTTCGTAGAGTTCCAGCCGCAGTTCCTCGGCGCGGTTGCTCGCGCCGCGTGCCTGCAGGTCGGTGATGTCGATCGGCTCCATCAACGCTTCCTTGGCCAGCAGCATCGCCTTTTCGGCGGTGCCGCCGATACCGATGCCCAGCATGCCCGGCGGACACCAGCCCGCGCCCATGGTCGGGACGGTCTTGAGCACCCAATCGACGATGGAATCGGATGGATTAAGCATGGCGAACTTAGACTTCGCCTCCGATCCGCCACCCTTGGCCGCAACGATCACGTCGACCGCATCGCCCGGCACCACTTTCATGTTGACCACACCCGGCGTGTTGTCCTTGGTGTTGATGCGCTTGCCGGCCGGATCGGCGAGCACCGACGCGCGCAGCTTGTTGTCCGGGTGGTTGTAGGCGCGGCGCACGCCTTCATGGACCATATCCTCCACGCTCATCGTGGCGTCATCCCAGCGCACGTTCATGCCGATTTCCAGGAACACCGTGACGATGCCGGTGTCCTGGCAGATCGGGCGGTGGCCTTCCGCGCACATGCGCGAATTGATCAGGATCTGGGCGATGGCGTCCTTGGCGGCCGGCGATTCTTCACGCTCGTACGCAGCCGCAAGGTTCTTGATGTAGTCGACTGGATGGTAGTAGCTGATGTACTGCAGCGCGTCGGCGATGGATTGGATGAGGTCTTCTTGCTTGATCGTGGTCATGGACGCGAGGTCAGCTGCCGGAGGGTAGCGGGCGGAGTCGGCTATTTTAGGCCAAAGTGAATGTCACAGCCGGCCGCGGTGGCTCGTCCTAGCCATATGAACACCGACAACCTCTTCGAAATCCATCGTTCCCGCCTGCTCAGCCTGGCCTACAAGCTGCTGGGGAGCCGCAGCGACGCCGAGGATGTGGTCCAGGACGCCTGGCTGCGCTGGAGCCAGGCCGATCAGGCCAGCATTCTTGAGCCACAAGCTTGGCTGGTGACCACAACCACGCGGCTGGGCATCGACCGGCTGCGGGCGGCCAAGACGCAGCGCATCGATTACGTGGGCCCTTGGCTGCCGGAGCCGCTTGAGATTGACGAATCCCCTACCCCCGAGCACCACGCCGAGCTGGCGGAACAAGTGTCGCTGGCGTTCCTGGCGGCGCTGGAGCGACTGGGTCCGGAAGAGCGCGCCGCGTTCCTGCTGAAGGAAGCCTTCGACTACGAATACGCACAGATCGCGCCCCTGCTGAATCAGTCGGAAGCCAATTGCCGTCAAATGGTGCACCGTGGCCGCGAGCGCGTGCGGGCGGAGCGCCCACGTTTCGAAGTGGCCCCGGAACGCCACCGCCGCTTGCTGGAGCGGTTCATGCAAGCCGCGCGCGTCGGCGACCAGCCCGCCATCACTGCCCTGCTGCGCGAGGATGCACGACTGATATCCGATGGTGGAGGCAAGGCCGTTGCCGCCATTCGCCCGCTGTTGGGACGCGAACGTATCGCGCGTCTGTTCTGGGCCGCATACCGTCGTCCGGACCCGACGACGGAATGGCGCATGGGCACGGTCAACGGCGAGGCCGCCATCCTGCGTTACCGCGGTGCGCAGTTGGCCGCGATCATCGTTGCGGTCAGCGATGGCGATTGCATCTTGGAATTGTTGAATGTGGCAAACCCGGACAAGTTGCGCGTAAGCCACGCATGAAACGCTACGTCGCAGCGTCGCGAAGTGTCACGCGGCAATGCGCTGCTCCGTCTTCCTGATGAAACGCGACCACGGTGGCCGCGTATTGCCAGGAACGACAACACCATGACCTCTCCCCGTGTCGACCATGCCGTCCATGCCGCCAGCGCTCGCCAGGCGTTGGCCAAACTCAGCCAGGAACTGCATCACGCCAGTGTGGACCACACCCTGATGGTCCTGATCAACCAGCGCGTATCTCAGATCAACGGCTGCACCTTTTGTCTGGACATGCATGGCACCACCCTGCGCAAGCTCGGCGTCGATCCGCGCAAGCTGGACACGCTGGCGGGCTGGGACGAAAGCCCGTTCTTCGATGAACGCGAACGCGCCGCGCTGGCGTGGGCGGAAAGTCTCACGCACGTCGCCGCCACGCGCGCGCCAGATGCCGCCTATCAAGCGCTGCTCCCGCACTTCAACGAAACGCAGATCGCCGAACTGACCTACATGATCGCCATCATCAATGCCTGGAACCGCATCGCGGTGGGGCTGCGCTCGCCGCTGCCCTGATCCCGGGGAATTGCGTTCGCCCGGGCGCCCATTGCGCCCAGGCGAGCGGAAAATCCGACGAAACGTTGCCGGAAACATCGGGTCCAGGCGTTAGCATGGCGGCACTTGCGTCCTTCGTGATCCGCCATGGCCATCGCCGCACCCCACCCACTCGTGCTGCCCCACCGCGAACAGCTGTTCTGGCTGTTGCATCTTGGGGGATGGACCGGCTATTTCAGCCTGGGTTATCTGTCCGCCCTGGCGTACGGCAAGCCACCCGGCTATTGGATGGTGCCAGTAACCGCCGCCGTTACCGGTGCGCTGGCGACGCTGGGGCTACGCTTCATCCTGCGTGCCTGCTGGGGCCAGCCGCCGATGCGTCTGCTGGCCATCATGGTGGTACCGGTGCTCGCCGTTTCCGCGATCATGAACCAGGTCACTCGCAGCGTACTGGTCGATGTCTGCCCCACCTGCGTGCACGAGAGCCGGCTGGCCTATATCGCGTATGCGTTGAGCTATATCTACGTGATCCTGGCCTGGGTCGGGCTGTATCTGGGCGTTAAGTACTACCGGCAACTGCAGGACGAAACCCAACGGGCGCTGGCCGCACGCAGCATGGCGCACCAGGCGCAGCTGAAGATGCTGCGTTATCAGCTCAATCCGCACTTCCTGTTCAACACGCTCAACGCCATCTCCACGTTGATTCTGGACCGCGACAATTCCACCGCCAATCGCATGGTGCAAAGTTTGTCCGCCTTCCTTCGCCATTCACTGGACAACGACCCCATGCAGCGGGTGACCTTGCGCCAGGAGTTGGACGCGCTGACGTTGTACCTTGGCATCGAGAAGATCCGATTCGCCGAACGACTGCGGATAGAAACCGACATCGATGCCGATTGCTGGAGAGCCTTGCTGCCCAGTTTGCTGCTGCAACCACTGGTGGAGAACGCCATCAAGTATGCAGTCGCCCGCGAAGTGGCCGGCGGCACGTTGCGCATCGAAGCGCGCCGCGATGGCGCTCAGCTGGTACTGAAGGTCATCGACGACGGCCCAGGGTGCTCGTCGCTGGAAGGCAGCGAACTGCCGCCTGGAAAAGGCGTCGGCTTGCGAAATACGCGCGAGCGTTTGAGCGTGCTCTACGGCGATGCGGGCGGGTTTTCCGTGCGCAACCTGACGCGCGGCATCGAAGTCTGCTTGCGGTTGCCATTTGAAGTCACCGATCCGTCACGCACCTAGGGCCTGTTGATGGACGCCGCCGCCTCACTGCCGATTGCCAAGATCCGCACGCTGATCGTTGATGACGAGCCCTTGGCTCGCCGCGGTCTGGAACTGCGCCTGGCCGAACACACCGACATCGAAATCGTCGGCCAATACGGCGATGGTGCGGCCGCCATTGCCGCGGTGCACACGCTGCGTCCGGATCTGATGTTCCTGGACGTACAGATGCCGGGCGTCGATGGATTCGCCACGCTGCGCCACGTCCCCGCCGCGGAAATGCCACTAGTGGTCTTTGTCACCGCCTACGACCACTACGCCATTCGAGCGTTCGAAGCATCGGCGGTGGATTACCTGCTCAAACCGGTGGAAGACAGCCGGTTACACCAGGCCTTGGCGCGAGTGCGCGAGACGCGGGCACAACGGGCGGCAAGCGGACACTGCGCTCATTTGCTCGGCTTGCTGGGGGAGTTGAGCGGACATCCACTGGAACTGGACGAGGCATTGCAGCCTGATTCCCTGGCCCATCTCCGCAAGGAAGACAAACTTGCCGTGCGCGACGGCGGCCGCACGATCAAGGTTGAGATGAGTTCGATCCGTTGGATAGATGCCGCTGGCGATTACATGTGCATCCACACCGATCAGGACACGCTGATCCTGCGCGCCACCATGCGCGAACTGGAAAAGCAGCTGGATCCTCAGCGTTTCCCGCGCATCCACCGCTCCACCATCATCAACGCGCGGCGCGTAGTGGAACTTCGCCCGCACACCAATGGCGAAAGCTTCCTGCGCCTGGATTGCGGCCAGGAGCTGAAGCTCTCCCGGACCTATCGCGAGAAGCTTTCGTTGTTGATTTGAGGCATCAGTTTTCTCTCCTTGTGGGAGCGACGCAAGTCGCGACGAAGCTCTACCGGTAACCCGTCGCGACTTGCGTCGCTCCCACAAGGACAGATCACCGGCGCTCAGCCAACGCTTCAGCGCATATCTTCCACGCTTGGCCGCATAAGCCTTCTGCATGTGACTTTCGGCCCATAACGATCCTCTAAATAGATCGCATCGTGCGTCCGCCTCCTCCGTAGACGCCGCGATGAAAATCACCGAAGCCGCCCTTCGCAATCCCGCCGCCGTTGCGGTCACCGTGGCGATGGTTTGTCTGTTCGGCGCCTTGAGCCTGATGGCACTGCCCTTGCAGCTGTTCCCTGACATCGAACGCCCGCAGATGTCTATCCAGACCACTTGGCGCGCGGCATCGCCACAGGAACTGGAATCGGAGATTGTCGAGCCCATCGAGGCGGTGATGCAGGGCCTGCCGGGGCTGGAAGAAATCGCCTCCAACATCAACGCGGGCAACAGCACCATCAACCTGACGTTCGCGGTGGGCAGCGACATGGACGCGATGCTGGTGGAAGTGCTGGCGCGAATGAACCGGCTGCCGCCCCTGCCCCGTGACGCAAGTCCACCGGTAGTGCAAGCCGGTGCGGACAACGCCAACAACTCGCTGACCTTTTTCTTCGTGCAGAAGCTGCCCGGCACGCCCGGCGACATCCTGGACTATCGGCAGATGATCGAAGACCGCATCGTGCCACGCATCTCCGCGGTGAAGGGCGTGGCGGGTGTGGAGATCAACGGAGGTGCGGAAGAGGAACTGACGATCACGTTGAATCTCGAACGAGCGGCCGCACTCGGCATTCAGATACCCGAGATCGCCGCGCAAGCCGCGCGCGCCACGGACATGTCGGGCGGCGTGATCGAATCGGGCCGCCGCGAGTACATATTGCGTTTCGCTGGCCGCTACTCGCCCGAGGCGCTGGGCGATTTGATCCTGACCTGGCGCGACGGGCGGCCCATCCGTTTGGGCGATGTCGCCACCGTGGAAGTGAAACGGCCCGAGCAGCGCTTCTATACCTACCAGAACGGCAATCCGGCGATTGGCCTGCGCATCCTGCGCGAGAGCGGCGCCAATGTGTTGGACACGCTGGATGAAGTGAAAAAGGTGGTCGCCGAAGTACGCGAAACCGAACTGAAGCCGCAAGGACTGGAGATCGCCCAGAGTTTCGACTCATCCGTCTTCATCAACCGCGCGATCGGTTTGTTGTCAGGCAGCCTGTTCGCCGGCGTCGCGTTGGCGGTGGGCTGTCTGTGGTGGTTCCTGCGCGATGTGCGCGCCACTGCATTGATTGCCTGCGCGATACCGATTTCGCTGTTCGCGACGTTCATCGTACTGAAGCTGACCGGACGCAGCCTCAACGTCATCTCGCTGGCGGGACTGGCGTTCGCTGTCGGGATGGTGATGGATGCGGCCGTGGTGGTCGCGGAGAATATTGTTCGCCTGCGCGAATCAGGACTGACGGCAACGCAAGCGGCCTTTGAAGGCACACGCCAGGTCGGCGGTGCGCTGGTCGCCTCCACGTTGACGACGATAGCGGTTTTTCTACCCGTGATCTTCATGGAAGACGTGGAAGGCCAGCTGTTCGCCGACCTGGCGCTGACTATCTCGTTGGCGGTCGGTATTTCATTGCTTGTCGCCGTCACCGTACTGCCTGCCGCAGCTGGCCGATGGCTGCGCCAGCGGCCAAGCGACGACAGTGGCCGTACCTGGGCGCGTGTCAGCCATTGGGCGCTGCGCGTCACCGACGGTCGCCGCAGGCAATGGGCATGGGTCGGTTCGCTGGTGCTGCTGCCCGCACTCTTGGCCGTGCTGTGGATGCCGCAGATCGACTATCTGCCACCCGTCAAACGTGCGGCGGTGGATGCTGTCTTCAATTTCCCGCCCGGCATGAGCCCCGAACGCGTTAATCGTGAAATCGCGCCGACCCTGCTGGAGCGCATGCGCCCGTACCTGGACGGAAAAAAATCACCGCAACTGAGCAACTGGTACCTGATCCTCTGGCCCGGTGGCGGCACCATAGGTGCACGCGTGGTGAACCCCGACGATATCGGTGAACTGGAACGGATCGTGCGGGACGAAGTCGTCGTCGGTTTTCCGGACACCCGTGCATTCGCCAGCGAAGGCGAATTGTTTGGCAGTTTCGGCGGATCCGCCCGCGCCATCGCGATCCATCTTCAGCACACCGATGGCGACGCGCTGACGCAAGCGGCTGAAGCAGGTCGGCGTTTGCTGAGTGAACGCTTTCCTGGCGCCAATGTGCAGGCCTGGCCCAATGCCGATGCCGGCTCGCCGGAGCTGCGAGTGAATCCGAACGACCGCCGACTGGCCGAAGTAGGCTGGAAGCGCCCGGAGTTGGGCACGGTGGTGCGCACGCTCGGCGACGGACAATGGCTGGGCGAACATTTCGATGGCGACCGCCGGCTGCCCATCATCCTACGCAGCGACCGTGAGAACGCGTTCGAGCGATTGGGCGCCGCGCCACTGGCGACGCCCGCCGGCGGCATTCTCAGCCTCAACGAACTGGCGCAAGTGGACACCGTGCTGGCTCCCAACCAGATGCGTCGCATCGATCGCCGCCGTACCGTCACGCTGACGGTGGACCCACCGGCTGCGTTGTCGTTGGAAGCGGCGCTGGACATCGTCAATGGCGAAGTGGTGCCTGCCTTGCGCGCGACACTGCCGCCTGACGCGGCCATCCGGATTTCAGGCAGTGCCGACCGTTTGGGCGAAGTGGTGCGCAGCATGGGTTCCAATTTCGCCATGGCATTGCTGGTGCTGTTCATGCTGATGGCGGCGATGTTCCGTTCGCTGCGCGACAGCGCGTTCGTCATGGCGACGCTGCCCATGGCGGTCCTGGGTGGCGTGCTGGGTCTGCGCGCGCTGGATCTGGCTGCGGGCCAGACATTGGACCTGCTTTCGATGATCGGCTTCATCATGCTGCTGGGCATGGTGATCAACAACGCCATCCTGCTGGTGGCGCAGACGCGCGAAGCACAAGCGACGGGTGCGGACCTCGACAGCGCGTTGCAGCAGGCGCTCGAACAACGGATGCGCCCCATCCTGATCGCCGCGCTGACTGGCGTGCTGGGCGCACTGCCGATGGCGATCAATCCAGGACCCGGCGCCGTCATTTATCGCGGTCTGGCAGCCGTCACCGTCGGCGGCGTAGCACTCAGCCTCTTGTTCACCGTGGTGCTGGTGCCGGCGCTGCTGCGGCTGGCCGCGCAGCGACCCGTCCAACTCCGGCACGCCGAAGCGCTGCCGCAATCCGCTACCTAGTCATCGGAGATCCCCCATGCGCCTGCTACCGAAATGCCTGCTTGCCGCTGCACTTGCCAGTCCGGCCGCACTGCTTCTGCTGGACCATGATGCCGACGCCAGCGCGCCAGCCAAACCACAGACGCCGCCTCCGGCCATCGTCAGCGTCGAGCCGGCGGTGACCGCATCGTTCGCGCCGCGTCATTGGGCACCCGGCAGTGTCATCAGTCGGGAGGATTCCCGCATCGCAGCCGAACAGGGCGGCCGCATCGTACGGATCGCCGAAGTCGGCCAGCATGTTCGCCGAGGCGATGCGCTGGCGGTGCTGGACGATACCGCCTTGAGCCTGCGCGAACGCCAGGCCGTTGCCGATCTGGCGCGCATTCAGTCGCAGTTGGACCTGGCAACCCGGCAAGAGGCGCGCTATGCGCAACTGGCGGCACAGCAGAACATTGCCCGCTCCCAGCATGACCAGTTACAGGCCGAACGCGATGTGCTGGCGCAGGAACGCGCCGGTGCGGACGCCACACTGGCGCAGATACGCCATCAGCGCACCCAGATGGCGATACGCGCGCCGTTCCCTGGTGTGGTGGTGGAACGCTTGGCGCAGCCCGGCGAATATCTGACCGCCGGCAGCGCCGTCGCGCGCCTGGTCGATACCAGCGACCTGGAAGTTCGTATCCGCGCTCCTGTGGATCTGGCGCGGCACCTGTCCGTGGGCACTCGTGTTCTGCTGCGGGTCGCGGGCCAGGAATCAGCGCACCCGATCACGGCCTTGGTGCCGGTCGGCGACGAGGCGTCACGGCAATTGGAGTTGCGGGTCGGCGCCACTTCATTGCGGCTCCCCGTGGGCACAGCGGTGGAGGCGGGATTGCCCAGCGACACCAAACGGGACGTGCTGGCGGTACCGCGCGATGCCGTCGTACTGCGCCGAGAAGGCAGCTTCGTACTGCGCGTGGATTCAGCAAACAAAGCCGAACGCATCAGCGTCCAAACCGGCGCCAACCTGGATGGCTTGGTGGAAGTCAGCGGCAACCTGCGAGCGGGCGATCGCCTGATCGTGCGTGGCGGCGAGCGCGTGGAGGCCGGGCAGGCGGTCACCATCCAGCCACTGTCCAGCGCGCTGGCAGCACTCTGAGATGTAGAGCGTTTGAGACTGTAGGTCGGGTCGCGCGCGCGACACGCGCCCGCGGGGAGTGCAACTGCCGCGTAGGGCCGACCTACGCGTATGGAGCCAACAAGCTGCGCCGCCATATAAATGATCTCGGCTCTACGTGAAACGCAATCTCAACCTCCATAAAACACAACGGCCGCTTGCGCGGCCGTTGCTCGACAACTTCTGCCTGGAAGCAGATCAGAACTGATACTCGTAGAAGCCCGAGTACATTTCGGTGTTGTATTTTTCCTTAAAACCGGCTTCGCGGACCTGCGCTTTATTGTTGTAGTTGTCATAAGCCAGCCCGAAACGGATGTTGTCGCTGACCTTATAGCCAACATTGGCGCCGGCATACCAGCCGCCATCATTGTCATAGCGCACTTTGCTGTTCCGGGTCTGAGTACCTTCGCTGATCGAAGCGGTCAGATCGTTGCGCGCACGGAACCAACCGCCACGCATGCCAGCAAACCAGTTACTGCCATTGAAGTCGTACTGCAGATTGCCGCCGACCGTCAGGCCTTGGACTTTAGGAGCCAGATCGGCACGGAGCGTCCCGTCTGTCAGGTTGACAGAGGAGTCGCCCAGGTGGACATAACCGAGTTCGGCGCCATAGTTGACGACGCTGCCCCAGCGATAACCGCCACGAACTCCAAAGGCGCTGTCATTGCGGTCGGTAGCCATGTCCTTGTTCGAACCCTGCGACATCCGGTTCGAAGATATGCCGCTATTGGCATTTAGAAAGAAGCCGCTGTCGGCTTCGCTTGCAAAGGAAACCGCCGGAGCGGCAAGTAAAGCAACGGCGAGGGCCGCAACCAGAGTCTTGTTCAACACTATCTCCTGAAACATTTTGAAAGTTTTGATGTCGTGCCAAGCGCATGCTGGGCAACGGGAGGCAGGTTATTTGTAAAAAAAACGTTTATCCATACAATAACTTTCAATCTGGCGCATTTATTTATCAAGGGATCGCACAGGCACAATTGCGCCATGGACAAATCCGGTTCCAAGCCCAATCTGCGCGAACGCTTCAATGCGATGCGCAACCTGCCGCCTTTCCTGAAGCAAATCTGGCAGACCAGCCCCGGCCTGACCTTGGCCAGCGTGGGACTGCGCGCGATCCGCGCCCTGCTGCCCATCGTGGCGCTGTACATCGGCAAGCTGATCATCGATGAAGCGATCCGCGTGGTTGCGTTGGGCCTGCCGCAGGCCGGACTCGGAACCGCATGGCGCAGCGGTGCGCTGGATCATCTGGCGTGGCTGCTGGCGTTGGAGTTCGCGCTGGCCATCGTGTCGGACCTGCTGGGCCGGTTGGTCAGTTATGCCGATGCGCTGTTGTCGGAACTGTTCACCAACGTCACCAGCATCCGCTTGATGGAGCATGCGGCCACGCTGGATCTGGAAGACTTCGAGGACCCCGAACTGCAGGACAAGCTGGACCGGGCGCGGCGCCAGACCATGGGCCGGATGAACCTGATGAGCATGCTGTTTGGCCAGGCTCAGGACGCCATCACGGTGATTGGCTTCGCCGCCGGGTTGCTGATCTATGCACCCTGGCTGATCGCGCTGTTGGCCGTGGCGTTGATTCCGGCGTTCGTCGGCGAAGCGCACTTCAACGCGCTGGGTTACTCGCTGAACTTCCAATGGACGCCGGAGCGCCGCCAATTGGAATACATGCGGCAAACCGGCGCCAGCGTGGAGACAGCCAAGGAAGTCAAGATTTTCAATCTGCACCGCTTCCTGATTTCCCGCTACCGCACGCTTGCCGAAAAATTCTTCCTGGCCAACCGCGCACTGGCGCGACGGCGTGCGTTATGGGGTGCGGTGCTGGCCGCCCTGGGCACCATGGGCTACTACGTCGCGTATGGCTATATCGCATGGCGTACGGTGCGCGGCGACTTCACCATTGGCGACCTGACTTTTCTGGCCGGCAGCTTCCTGCGATTGCGGCAGTTGCTGGAAGGCCTGCTGATAGGCTTTTCGCAGGTCGCTGGACAAGCACTGTATCTGGACGATTTGTTTTCGTTCTTTGCGATCGAACCGGAAATCGTCTCGCCGCAGAATCCTGTCGCTATTCCCAAGCCTATCTCGCAAGGTTTTGTTTTCGAGAACGTCGGCTTCCGTTACCCCGATGCCGAGCGCTGGGCGGTGCGACACTTGGATTTCGAACTGCGTGCCGGAGAAGTGCTGGCATTGGTCGGTGAGAATGGTGCCGGCAAGACCACCCTGGTGAAGCTGCTGGCGCGACTGTACGACCCGGATGAAGGCCGCATCCTGCTGGACGGCCGCGATCTGCGCGACTACGACCTCGATGAGCTGCGCGCGAATATTGGCGTGATCTTCCAGGATTTCGTCCGCTATCACCTCACCGCCGGCGAAAACATCGGCGTTGGCAGGATAGAAGCGATGGACGACGAAGTCCGCATTCGCGACGCCGCGCGGCGTGCGATGGCCGACGAAGTGATCGCCGGGTTGCCGCATGGCTACGACCAACTGATCGGCCGCCGCTTCAAGAACGGCGTCGATCTGTCCGGCGGGCAATGGCAGAAGATCGCGATCGCTCGTGCCTACATGCGTGACGCGCAGGTGATGATCCTGGATGAACCCACGGCAGCTCTAGACGCTCGGTCGGAGTTCGAAGTATTCCAACGCTTCAAGGAATTGTCGGACAATCGCACCGCCGTGCTCATCTCGCACCGCTTTTCCAGCGTGCGCATGGCCGATCGTATTCTGGTGCTCAATGAAGGCCGGCTGGAAGCCAGCGGCACGCACGAGCAACTGCTCGCGCAAGGCGGACGTTACGCCGAGCTGTTCGAACTACAGGCTTCCGGTTATCGCTGATTGCAGTAAGTCGATACGCATAATTGCCCCGCATAGGAGAAACAAGACAGTGAAATCCCCCACTCATCGCCTCGCCTGCGGCTTGTCCGTCGCATTGCTGCTGGGCGCTTGCCAACCGCAAGCCAATGGCGAAGCCCAGAGCGCTACATCCGACGCGGCACCCGCGACCGCTTCGGCGCAGGCGCTGACCAGCGAAAAAGGTCCCATCCGTGTGACTGAAGTGGCGCGTGGGCTTGATCATCCCTGGGCGCTGGCATTCCTGCCTGATGGCAACATGCTGGTGACCGAACGTTCCGGCCAGCTGCGCAGGATCAGTCGCGACGGCAAGCTGTCGGCGCCATTGGCGGGCGTGCCGAAAGTGTTCGCGGAAGGGCAAGGCGGCTTGCTGGACGTCGTGTTGTCGCCGGATTTCGCCACCAGCCAGCACATCTACCTGAGTTACGCCGAGCCGGGCGACAACGGCACCGCCGGTACCGCTGTCGCACTCGCCACGTTGGGCGAAGCTGGCCTGACGAATGTCAAAGTCATCTACCGACAGGAACCCAAATTGGTGGGCCCCAACCATTTCGGTTCGCGCCTGGCCTTTGATGGTCAGGGCCACATCTTCATCACCCAGGGCGAACGCAACAACCGCCCCACCTCGCAGGAACTGGACAAACTGCAAGGCAAGCTGGTGCGCTTGAACCTGGATGGCAGCGTGCCGCGAGACAATCCTTTCGTCGGCCAAGCCAACGCACGTCCCGAAATATGGAGCTACGGCCATCGCAACATGCAAGGCCTGGCGATCGATCCGCGTACCGGCAAGCTGTGGGAAAACGAACACGGTCCACGTGGTGGCGATGAGATCAACCTGCCACAACCGGGCAAGAACTATGGCTGGCCCATCGTCACCCACGGCATCAACTACTCCGGCCTGCCGATTCCCGAGGCCGAAGGCCGCGAGAAGGCAGGCCTGGAGCCGCCCTATCACGTATGGGAAAAATCGCCCGGGCTCAGCGGCATGGCGTTCTACACCGGCCGTCCCGGCGCTGCCTGGAACGACAGCCTGTTCCTGGGCTCGCTGGCGGAACGAAACCTGATTCGCCTGACGTTGCAAGGTGACAAGATCGTCGGCGAGGAACGACTGTTGAACGAGATCGGCGAGCGCGTGCGCGACGTGCGCGTCGGCCCAGACGACAACGTCTACGTGTTGACCGACGAGAATGACGGCAAGCTATTCCGCGTTGAGCCGCCGAAGACGCCATGATTGCTATTGATTTCCTCTTGCTTGGGAGTACTCATGAAGCTCGCTAACACTGCGCTTGCCATCGCCGTTTTTTGGGCCGGTGTCGCTTCTGCGCAAGCCGATAGCTATACGCAGGCCAAAGCAAAAGCCGATGCCGACGAAGCGGCGTTGTCTTCCACCGACGCGAACACGTTGTTGAAGGCGCAAGGCGTAGTCCTGGGCGAGGGAATTGCGGCATGTGCCACGCCCAATCCGGACATGGCACCGTTCGTGGTGGTGGCGGAACTGGATTCCGCTGGACGAATCGTGCGCACCTGGCGCGAAGGGGGAACGCCGCTGGCGATCTGCTTCCAGAAGCAACTCGCGAATCGCGTGTTGAGCAGGCCGCCGCGCGCACCTTTCTTCACCTCGTTCGAACTGAGTTTCACGCCATGAGCACGACCCCATTCGACATCAATGCGTTGCTGCGCGCCTCGCTGCCTGCGGACAGCCGGCTGCAGATTCCGCCTCCCTGTCTGGTCGACATGCAGGGCGAATTCATCGAGTACGAGCAGGATGTTTCGTTGACGGTACGTTTCCCGGTGTTGCCGCGTTATCAGAACCCGTTGGGTCACATGCAGGGCGGCTTCATCGTTGCCGCGCTGGATAATACGCTAGGGCCGTTCTCGTACCTGATCGCACCACCCAGCGCGACCACGGCATTGAATACGCAGTACCTGCGCCCGGTAACCGCCGCCGAAACCGCCATCGTCTGCACCGCGCGGCTGATCGAACGCACACGCAGCCAGCTACACCTTTCCGGTGAAGCACGCGGCTCCGACGGCAAGGTCGTAGCACTGTGCCAAGCCGTATGCCAGATTTTGCCGGAGCGTTGAGCTCTTTTAGCGGTTCGTAGAGCCGAGCTTGCTCGGCTGCTTTTGCTTTGCAACGACTGACCGAAAAGCAGCCGAGCAAGCTCGGCTCTACAAGAAGCAAAGCAGCGGAGCAAGCTCCGCTCTACGATGGATAGGCGAAGTTTTCGCTTAGTCCAACGAAAACCGGTCCGCATCCAGCATCGCCGGGAAACGCTCCCGATGCGCCGCCAGCTGCGTTGTTGAGATCGTGGTGGTCGCCACGCCTTCTTCCGCTGGCATCTCCACGATCGGCTGCCCCATGAAATCGATCACGGCGCTATCGCCGGAATATTCCAGGCCATTGCCATCGGTGCCGACCCGGTTGACGGCCGCCACATAACAGAGGTTCTCGATGGCACGCGCGCGTAGCAGTGTCTTCCATGCGTAAGCGCGCGCGGCTGGCCAGTTGGCAACGTAGAGCTGCAGATCGAAATCAAGATCCTCCGGCCGCTCCACGTCATAGCGATTGCGTGCGAACACGGGAAAGCGCAGGTCGTAACAGACGAGCGGATTGATGCGCCACCCCTGCAATTCCACCGTCAGTCGTTCGCTGCCCGCGGCATAGCGCTCGTGCTCATTGGCATAGCGAAACAAATGGCGCTTGTCGTAGCACTGCAACCCGCCATCCGGCGTGGCCCACAACAGCCGGTTGAACACCCCATCTGATGTACGCAGTTGCACACTGCCCGTCACCGCCGCGCCCAGCAGTTCCGACTGGGTCAGCAGCCACGCGACCGTTTCGCCTTCCATGCCCTCGGCCTGGCCTATGGCATCGTTGCTGAAGCCACTGGTGAACGTCTCCGGCAGGATCACAAGATCGGTCCGTCCCGCCAGCGGCGCGATCAGGTCGCCGTAGTAGTCGCGGTTGGCGCCCGGGTCGTGCCAGCGGGTGGCGCCTTGGACGAGTGAGATGCGTAGGTCTTGCATGGGGCTCTCCATCGCCAGCGTCACCCGCCAGCGTGCATGTTCTGTTCGACGTCATCCCAGCGAACGCTAACCATTTTTGATCTTGGCTCTCTGCTGTTTTGGCTCGGCGAAAGCAACAGCAAAATGGATCCCAGCGTTCGCTGGGATGACGGCAAAAAACTATAGCTTCATCAACCTTTCTATCGCCGCATCCAACGTCGCCGGATTCTTCGCGAAGCATAATCGCGCCAGTCGCTGCCCGGCCGGCGGCGACTCGTAGAACGGCGACAGTGGAATCGCAGCGACGCCATGTTCGATCGTCAGCCAACGACAGAATTCGGCGTCCGGCAGATCACTCACGGCGGAGTAATCGACCAGCTGGAAATACCCGCCTGGCACCGGCAATGGTTTCAATCGGGTTTCCAGCAGCTGCTCGCGAAAATGATCTCGCTTCTGCTGATAGAAGGCGCCGAGCTGCTCGTAGTGCTCGGGCTCGTCGCGAATCATTGCCGCAAATGCGAACTGCGCCGGGCTGAAGGTGGTGAAGGTGTTGTACTGGTGAACCTTGCGGAACTCGTTGGTCAGTGCCGGTGGCGCGATCGCGTAACCCACCTTCCAGCCGGTGCAGTGGTAGGTCTTGCCGAAGCTGGATACCACGAAGGTGCGGTCGGCCAGCTCGGGATAGCGCAGTGCGGATTCATGGCGCCGGCCATCGAACACGATGTGCTCGTACACTTCATCGGAAATCAGCACGATGTCGGTGCCGCGCAGAATATCCGTCAAGGCGCGCATATCCGCCTCGGTGAACATCGCACCGGACGGATTGTGCGGGCTGTTGATCATCAGCATCCGCGTCTTCGGCGTGATCGCCGCTGCCACCTTGGCCCAATCCACCGCAAAGGTCCGCGGGTCCAGCGGCACGTGCACGGCGCGCGCGCCAGCCAGTTCGATCGCGGGTTCGTAGCTGTCGTAGGCCGGGTCCAGCACGATCACTTCGTCGCCCGGCCGGGCTACCGCATGCACCGCATTGAAAAGCGCTTCGGTGGCGCCGCTGGTCACGGTGATCTCGGTGTCCGGACTCACCTCGCGTCCGTAGCAGCGCAGCGCCTTGGTCGCGATGGCCTGGCGCAACGGTGCAACGCCGATCATCGGCGCATACTGGTTGTGGCCTTCGCGCATGGCGCGGTCCAGCTCATCCACCAACCGCTGGGGCACGGCGAAATCGGGAAAGCCCTGCCCCAGGTTGACCGCACCGTGTTCGGCGGCCAGTTGCGACATGACGGTGAAGATGGTGGTGCCCACCTTGGGCAGTTTGGTTTGCAAAAGCATCCGCCGGTCCGGCAATGGGGAAGAACTGCGGAGTGTACGCAATGACGGAGAAGGGTGATGATGAGGCCATGAACGACCACGGAGTTCCGGAGGCGGAAAAGGCGCAGCTCGCGGCGGCCTGGGCAGCGGCGCATTACTTCGTCACCATCGGGCGGCAGGAGTGGCTTTTCCATGTCGGTCAACCCGCTGCCGATATAGAACGGCAGTTGCCTGCCGACCAGTACCTGCTCATCACCGCGTGGAATCCACCACCTGGGGAGGCCTCGCGGCAAGCCAACCTGGATGCTGATGAGCGTTTGCGCGCGAGGCTCAACGCGGAGGGGTACGTCTACCATCCGGCGATCGGGTGCGACGGCAAAGGTGGTGCGACCGAGCACGGCTGGCTGGTGCTGAATGCGCCGATAGAACGCGCTGATACGTTGGCGCGGGAGTTCCGGCAAGGCGGCATCTTGTACTGGCAACGTGGCGAACCAGTGCGGCTGCGGATGCAGTGGCCTTGTCCCGCGGCTTTTCAGGACGGTGGCTACATCGACTGGGCCGGCTGACCGCCGCTGGCGTTGGAGCGTTTTCCTCCGTCACGGCGCGAAGAGCAGCGGAGCGAGCTCCGCTCTACCAGAGCGGGCGGACGAAGCCTCGCGGCGGTGCGACCGCCACTCACCGCTACAATAAGTGCCCGAGACGCCTGTAACTCGCAACCGCTGTCCTCAAGGAAGGCACTAACCCCACTCAATGATCGATTCTTCGCATTCCCATCCGCCGCTGCTCGCCGCGCGCGGTCTGTCGTTCTCGCGCAATGACGAACCGGTATTCGGGCCGTTGGAATTCGCGGTGGACGCGGGCGAGGCTTTGCTGGTGCAAGGCGGCAACGGTGTGGGCAAGACCACGCTGCTGCGCGTACTGGCCGGCCTGTTGCGCGCGGACGCGGGCGAAATCGACATCGGTGGGCAACCCGCCGGTCCGGCCCGGCGCTCGCATGCCATTGCCTACCTGGGCCATTTGCCCGCACTGAAAGCCGATCTGGACGCGTTGGAGAACCTGAACTTCCTGTGCGGTCTGCACGGGCGCCGCGCACGTCAGATGCCCGGCAATGCGCTGGCGATGGTCGGATTGGCAGGTTATGAAGACACCCTGGCTCGCCAACTGTCCGCCGGGCAGAAAAAACGCCTGTCGCTGGCCCGGCTGTGGCTGTCTCCGGCACCGCTGTGGCTGCTGGATGAGCCCTATGCCAATCTGGACCTGGAGGGCATCAATCTGGTCAATCGCATGATTTCCGCGCATCTGCGTAACGGCGGTGCCGCCCTGGTCACCACTCACGGCGCCTACGCCGCGCCACCAGTGCAGACGCGAATGCTGGAGCTTGGGAAAGCGGAGGCAGTCGAATGAGCGGATGTGTCTCTGGCACAAGCGGAAACGGGGAATGGGGAATGGGGAATGGGAAAAGCGGGTTTTCGCCCGGTGGAACATCTGCCTGCCCGGTGCCGGGCCGCGCTCCCTGCTTCCGATTCCCCACTCCCGGTTCCCGGTTCCCGGCTTGGCTCCCATGACCGCCCCTACCCTCATCCAAGCCGCCCGTGCACTAATCGTTCGCGATCTACGCCTGCTGTGGCGCCGACGCGGCGATGCGTTCCAGCCGGCGCTGTTCGCCTTGCTGGTGGTCGTGTTATTCGCTTTGGGCCTGGGCGGCGAAGCGGAAAGCCTGCGCAAGGTCGCCTCCGCCGTGCTCTGGGTCGCGGTTCTGCTGGCCGGGCTGCTGTCGCTGGATACGCTGTTTCGCGGCGATGCTGAGGACGGTTCGCTGGAGCAATGGATCCTGGCGCCGGTGCCGCTGGCTTGGCTGGTGGCGGTGCGCGTGCTCACTCATTGGGCCACGACGGCCTTTCCTTTGATCTTGATCACCCCGCTGTTGGGCGAATTGCTGCATCTTCCGCGCGGTGAGTTGCCGGTGCTGATGGCCTCGTTGTTGCTGGGAACGCCGCTGTTGAGCCTGCTGGGTGCGGTTGTGGCGGCGCTAACCGTCGGAATGAGGCGCTCTGGTATCCTTGTCGCCCTGCTGGCGCTGCCGTTGTACGTCCCCGTACTGGTGTTCGGCGCCGGCAGCGTTGCCGCCAGCGCACAAGGTCTTGATGCGGTCGGCGCGCTGCTGCTGTTGGGCGCAGGCCTGGTGCTGGCGCTGGTGCTGGCACCCCTGACTGCCGCCGCCGCCATCCGCATCGCCCTGAACTGACGCTTCTCCGATTTGACGCCTGCTCCTACCGAGTCCGCCCCGAGCCCCCTGCATCCGCATGAATCCCCTCGTCCGCTGGTTCCATCAACTCGGCTCGCCGCCGTACTTCGATCGTTTCGCGGCGCGATGGACGCCGTGGTGCTACCTGGCCGCGTTGGTGCTGTTCGGTTTTGGCCTGTGGCAGGCGTTGTTCGTGGTACCGGCCGACTATCAGCAGGGCGATAGCTACCGGATTCTCTTTATTCACGTGCCCAGTGCCTGGATGAGCTTGTTCGTCTTCGGCCTGATGGCCTTCTACGCCGCCATCGCGCTGATCTGGCGTATCAAGTTGTGCGAGATCCTGGCCATGGCCTGCGCGCCCATCGGGGCGGCCTTCACCCTTATCACCCTGCTCACCGGCTCGATCTGGGGCAAGCCGATGTGGGGCACCTGGTGGGACTGGGACCCGCGGCTGACCACCGAACTGATCCTGCTATTCCTGTATCTGGGCGTCATGGGTTTGTACAACGCCATCGACGACCGCCGCGCCGCCGCACGCGCCGCCGGCTTGCTCGCCATCGTCGGCGTGGCGTTGTTGCCGATCATTCGCTATTCGGTGGTGTGGTGGAATTCGCTGCACCAAGGCCAGACGATCAGCCTTACGGGCGGTTCAAAAATGGACCCCAGCATGGTGCTGCCGTTGTGGCTGATGTTGGTCGCCACCAAGTTCTGGTTCGCCGGTTCGCTGCTGGCGCGCGCTCGCGCCGACAACCTGCGGCGCGAGTCCGGCAAGGATTGGGTCGCGCGTCTGGCAGGACGACCCAGCGCGGAGGTGGAATCATGAGTTATCTGTCGTACGTCACGGCGGCTTATGCGGTGTTTGCCGTTGTGCTGCTGTGGGATTTTCTTGCGCCTCGCTTGCAGATCCGTCGCGAGCTGCGCGCCGCGCGCATGCGTGCCACGCGTGATGCCAAGCGTTCTGCGCCCGTGGAGTTGACCCGATGAATCCGACCCGCCGCCGACGCCTGCTGCTGGTACTGCTGATCGTTGCCGTGGCCGCCATTGCCACCACGCTGATCGCGTTTGCTTTGCAGCGCAATGTTGCCTACTTGTATACGCCCGCTGAAGTACTACGCGGCGAAGCGGGCGAACGCGCACGTTTCCGTCTGGGCGGCATGGTGGAAAAAGGCTCGTTCAAGCGCGAACCGGGTTCGTTGGTGGCGCAATTTCGCGTCACCGATGGCGATGCACAGTTGCCTGTCACGTACGACCGCATCCTGCCGGATCTGTTCCGCGAGGGCCAAGCGGTTGTCGCGACCGGCACGATGAAGGACGGCGTCTTCGTAGCCGAAGACGTGCTGGCCAAACACGACGAGGCCTACATGCCAAAGGAAGTGGCTGACAAGATGGGCAAGGCGCACCAGAAGCATGATGTGCAGGCGCCGGCTGCGGAGTCGGTGAATTGAATAGCGTTTCGCGCTGGAGCGCGACGGCACGAAATGCCCACGAGCCTGTGCTTTCGACGAACCACCAAAGCCGCTGGGTCCCGGCCTTCGCCGGGATGACGGCCTTCTTTTCTTTTTGGCCTTCGACCCATGCTGCCTGAACTTGGACAAATCGCGCTGATCCTCGCACTGCTCGTCGCGGTGCTGCAGGCGCTGCTGCCCTTGACAGGCGCTCAGCGTGGCAAGGCCAGCTGGATGGCGGTGGCACGGCCAGCCGCGTACATGCAACTGCTGCTTGTGCTGGCGGCCTTCGTCGTACTGACCACTGCGTTCGTGACGCAGGATTTTTCGGTCAAGTACGTCGCTCAGAATTCCAACTCGCTGTTGCCCTTGGTGTATCGCTACACCGCCGTCTGGGGTTCGCACGAGGGCTCGCTGCTGCTGTGGGCGCTGGTGCTGGCGGTATGGACCGCGGCCGTCGCCCTGTTTTCTAGAGCACTGCCTGAAAAGGTCATCGCGCGCGTGCTGGGTGTGATGGGCATCATCGCCATCGGCTTCCTGGCGTTCCTGATCTTCACTTCCAATCCCTTTGTTCGCCTGTTGCCCTCGCCCGGTGAAGGCCGCGATCTGAACCCGCTGCTGCAAGACCCCGGCATGATCATCCATCCCCCGATGCTGTACGTCGGCTACGTCGGGTTCGCGGTGCCATTCGCTTTCGCTATCGCCGCACTGCTGGACGGCAACGTGGATGCGCGCTGGCTACGCTGGACGCGGCCATGGACCAATATCGCCTGGGGCTTCCTGACCGCCGGCATCGCGCTGGGCAGTTGGTGGGCCTACTACGAACTGGGTTGGGGCGGCTGGTGGTTCTGGGACCCGGTGGAGAACGCAAGCTTCATGCCTTGGCTGGTCGGCGCCGCGCTCCTGCATTCGCAGGCGGTGACCGAAAAGCGTGGCAGCTTCCGCGGCTGGACATTGCTGTTGGCCATCGCGGCCTTCTCGTTGTCTCTGCTGGGCACGTTCCTGGTGCGCTCCGGCGTGCTGACCAGTGTCCATGCGTTCGCTGCCGATCCTACGCGCGGCATGTTCGTACTGATCTTCCTGGGTTTGGTGATCGGCGGTTCGCTGCTGTTGTACTCGCTGCGGGTGCAGGGGCTGACCGACAGCGACACCGATCCCAAGGGAAGCTTCGCCGCCAGTTCGCGCGAAACCCTGCTGCTGACCAACAACGTGCTGCTGACCTCGGCCTGCGGCATGGTGCTGTTGGGCACGCTGTATCCGCTGCTGGCCGATGCACTGGGTATGGGCAAGATATCGGTGGGTCCACCTTATTTCGGCCTGCTGTTCGTCCTGCTGATGACGCCGCTGGTGCTGCTGGTGCCGTTCGGTCCGCTGACCCGTTGGCAGCGAGAGCAAGCGTCAAAGCCTTTATCGATGCTGCTGCCGTGGGCCGTACTGGCACTGGTGCTGGCGGCCGTCGCCTATTTCATGGCGCCGCAGGGGCAATGGAAGACGGCAGCCGGCATCTTCGCCGCGGCCTGGGTCGGCCTGGGCACGTTGCGCTTCGTGTGGACACGGGTGCGCGGCAATGGCCGCTTCACACCGGAGATGCTCGGCATGACGCTGGCGCATTTTGGCATCGCGGTGTTCCTGGTCGGCGCTTTGCTGGTAGAAGCCTTGAACGTGCAGCGCGAACTGGCGCTCAAGCCGGGCCAAACGGTTGAAGTGGGCGGCTATGGTTTCCGCTTCGAAGGCGTGGATGAAGTCCGCGGCCCCAATTATTTGTCCGACCGCGGCCATGTGCAGGTGTTGCGCAACGATCGCCCGTTGACCTTGCTGCACCCGGAGAAGCGTGCCTACGCCAGTGGTGGCCAGGTGATGACGGAAGCCGGCATTCGGCCCGGCTTGTTCGGCGATGTCTACGTGGCGCTGGGCGACCGGCTGGGCGACGACGCCTGGGCGGTGCGCGTGCACATCAAACCTTTCGTACGCTGGATCTGGCTGGGCGCCGCGCTGATGGCGCTTGGCGGATTCGTCACCGCGGCGGACAAACGCTTCCGTCGTACTTATGAAGCGAAAATCCCATGAACACACCTGCGCAATCTCCTGCACCTGCCCCCAAGAAGTCGCACGGCGCACTCGTTTTCGCGATCGTCGTGATTGGGCTGTTCTTCGTCGGCTTGATGGGATTGCTGTTCTATGGTGTGAAGCAGTCTGGTCGCGGTGATCGCGATGCCCTGCCCTCGCCGCTGATCGGCAAGCCGGCGCCCTCCTTCGACCTGCCGTCGCTGCACGAACCCGACAAGCGCATCACACCAGCCGACCTGGCCGGCCAACCTTATGTCATGAATGTGTGGGGCAGCTGGTGCCCGGAATGCCGCGTTGAGCATCCGGTGCTGACCAAATTCGCCCTGACCAAGCGCGTGCGCTTCATCGGCTACAACTTGAAGGACGAGCGCGAGGACGCATTGCGCTGGCTGGAGCAGTTCGGCAACCCCTACATGCTGGTCATCGCCGACGTGGAAGGCCGAACCGCCATCGACTGGGGCATCTACGGCGCGCCGGAAACCTTCCTGGTCGACGGCAAGGGCATCATCCGGTGGAAGCACGTGGGTGCTGTCGACGACGCGATCATCGCCAACGAATTGATTCCCGTGCTTGAGAAGGTGGAAGCGGAGCGATGAACGCCGACGTTTCCACGGAGCCATCACGGCGGGTCAATATCCGGCCTGCGGTATGGATATTGGGGTTGCTGTTGGCAATGCTGGCCTACAACACCTTCGCCCAAGCCAAAGACCCCACGCCGCTGCAATTCAACGACACCGCCGAGGAAGTCCGCTTCCACCGGCTGACGGCCGAGCTGCGCTGCGTGATGTGTCAAAACCAATCGTTGGCTGATTCCGACGCGCAAATCGCCCACGATCTGCGTCGCGAAGTACTGGACCTGATACGCCAAGGCAAATCGGATGCGGAAGTAAAACGCTTCCTGGTGGATCGCTACGGCGAATTCGTGCTGTACAAGCCCGACGTGACGCCGGGAACGTGGCTGTTGTGGTTCGGCCCCGCACTGCTGTTGATCGCCGGTGGGCTGATCGTGTGGCGCGTCGTGAAAAAACGCGGTGGCCGCCCGGTTTCCGAACCCGACGAAGATCAGGAGTGGTAATGGGACTGTTCGCCGCGCTTGCTGCGTTGTTGACCGTGGCTGTACTCGCCGGCGTGCTGTGGCCGCTCTGGCGGGACTCGCGTGGACTGGTATTCGGTACGCTGATGGCGTTGGGTATCGCCACGTTCGCGCTTTACCGCGTGGTGGGCGCGCCCGATGCGCTGGACCCCGCCGCAAAGGCCATGCCCACGACGCTGGAAGAAGCGGTGGCGCAGTTGGAAGCGGAACTGAAGAAACATCCCAACGAGCCGGAAGGTTGGCGCTTGCTGGGCAAGTCGTACACCGCGCAAGAACGCTACCCCGAGGCACGCGCCGCGTTCGATCGCGCTATCAAGCTGATGCCCGACAACGCCGACTTGCTGGTGGAAGCCGCTCAGGCACGGATGTTCGCCGACCCGCAACGACGGCTTGGCAGCGATGAAGTAACGCTGCTTTATCGCGCGCTGGCGATCGAGCCGAATCATCAGCGTGCGCGCTGGTTCCTGGGCGTCTCGCAGCGCCAGAACGATCAACCGGCCGAAGCAGCCAAGACCTGGGAGCCGCTGCTGGCACAAGTCGATGCCAACACGGCCACCACCTTGAGGACCCAGATCAACACCGCCCGTTCCGAAGCCGGCCTGCCGCCACTGCCCGAAGCACCTGCGGCAGCCCCATCGCCGGCATTGCTGACGGTGGTGGTGGATATTGCCCCAGTCCTGAAAGCCAGGCTTTCGGCCGGCGATGTCTTGTTCGTATTCGCCCGCCAAGCCGGCGGTCCGCCGATGCCGGTCGCCGCCAAGCGGGTGCCGGCGACCGAGTTCCCGATCACCGTCGCCCTGAGCGACAGCGACAGCCCCATGCCGACCATGAAGCTTTCCCAGACCGGCAATGTCGAACTGGTGGCGCGCATATCCAAGGCGGGCGATGTCACGGCCAAACCTGGCGATCTGGAAGCCGCTCCGCTTAAAGCGGAAGTGAGGCCGGGCGCGGAATACTCCCTGCGCATAGACCAAATTGTCGAGTAGGCGATCCTTGTAGACCAATCCGACATTGGCCGCACGCACACAGCAATCCATCCGCGGGTTGGCGCACCTCTCCCGGTTTCCCTAAACTGGCTTGATGACCGAATTCATCCCGCCCGGCACACGCTTCCACTCCCTGTCCTCGCCATTCCCGATGAAGCGCGGCGGTCAGTTGTACAACGCACGCGTGGCGTTCGAAACCTGGGGCGATTTGAACGCAGCCGGCGACAACGCCGTCCTCATCGTCACCGGCCTGTCGCCTGACGCGCATGCCGCGCGCAATGACGCCAATCCGGAAGATGGCTGGTGGGAAGCGATGCTCGGTCCCGGCAAACCCATCGATACCGACCGCTGGTTCGTCATCTGCGTCAATTCGCTGGGAAGCTGCAAAGGTTCCACTGGCCCGGCGTCGATCAACCCAGCCTCGGGCGAGTTGTATCGGCTGGATTTCCCGGAGCTGTCGATAGAAGACGTCGCCGATGCGGCGTATGAAGTGGTGCACGGCCTGGGCATCCAGCGGCTGGCCTGCATCATCGGCAACTCGATGGGCGGCATGACCGCACTGGCTTTCCTGCTGCGCCACCCCGGCACGGCGCGCACGCACATCAACATTTCCGGCAGTGCGCAGGCGCTGCCGTTTTCCATCGCCATTCGTTCGTTGCAGCGCGAGGCGATAAGGCTGGACCCGAAGTGGAACAACGGCCATTACGACGACGAGAACTATCCGGAGTCGGGTATGCGCATGGCGCGCAAGCTCGGGGTCATCACCTACCGTTCGGCGCTGGAATGGGACGGCCGTTTCGGCCGCGTTCGGCTGGAGTCGGATCGCCCTGACGAGGATCCCTTCGGCTTGGAATTCCAGGTGGAAAGCTATCTGGAAGGCCACGCGCGGCGTTTCGTCCGGCGTTTCGATCCCAATTGCTATCTCTATCTCAGCCGTTCGATGGACTGGTTCGATCTGGCCGAGTACGCCTCTGAAGAGCGAACCAATGGCGACGTAGTCGGCGGACTTGCGCGCATCCGGGTGGAAAAAGCGCTGGCCATCGGCGCCATCACAGACATCCTGTTCCCGCTGCAGCAGCAACAGCAGATCGCCGAAGGGCTCGCCGCGGGCGGCGCGCAAGCCGAATTCCTTGCGTTGGAGTCACCTCAGGGCCACGACGCCTTCCTGGTCGATATCGCCCGCTTTGGCCCCGCCGTAGCCGGATTCCTGGCGGATCTCTGAAACCTCACTCCTCGGGTGAATCGGGCCGGTACGGGTGTCCAGCAAGAGCTCGCGCCGGGGACGGCGCTCCTACCTACATCGGGTGGATTTCCACGCACGACACAGCAAGGACATCCCCACCACGCAGGCGCGGAGTAAAATGCCCGCACTTTCTTCTGGGAACGCCTCATGAGCCTCGATTTTCCGGGCCACGACAAACTGGTCGCTTCGCTGGATGCGGCGGTCGCATTGGGCGATGACAGGGCCGTCACCGATGCGCTGCGCAAGTCGCTGTGCGAGCTGATCTGCGACGACGACATCGCCCTGCCCGCCTGCGTGCTGGAACCCATTGCCGATCACTACGCACGCCGCGAGGTCTACACCAGCCCGAATCTTGGCTACAGCGTGATCGCCATGACCTGGGGGCCGGGCCAGGGCACCAAGATCCACGATCATTCGGGCATGTGGTGCGTGGAAGGCGTGTGGCGCGGCCGGCTGGAAATCACCCAGTACGAGCTGGCCGAGCACGATCAAGAGCGCTATCGCTTCGTCGCCGCGGGCACCATCGAAGCCGGCACCGGCTCGGCCGGCAGCCTGATCCCGCCGCACGAATACCACACCATCCGCAACCCCAGCGACAAGGCGGTGGCCGTGTCGCTGCACGTGTACCAGCGCACCATGGTCCGCTGCGGCATCTATACGCCAGAAGAAGACGCCGACGTGGAAGGCTGGCAGCGCCGCGGCGAGCGCCTGCTGGGCACAGACCAGGCGGCCTGAGCCAGAACGGATTCGAATCAGACTTCAACCCCTGTCGGCGAGCGCCTCGCTTCGGCTATACTTCGCGTCCGCGCCGAAGTGGCGGAATGGTAGACGCAGCGGACTCAAAATCCGCCGCCGTTAAAAGCGTGTGGGTTCGAGTCCCACCTTCGGCACCACGACCACGTCCCAAGAAATCCAAGACGGTCCAGTCAACTAGCCAAAAGCCTCGCATTTTGCGGGGCTTTTTGCTTCATGTCATCCCATGATGTCCCATTGAATCCCGCTCACTTCGGGGGCATGCTTGGGGGCGCGAGGGGGCGGCATTGATGACTGTGCCCCAATTTGGGGGCACGTATGGCACGAGAGACGAGCAAGCTCAGTTCCCTAGGAATCAAGACTGCTAAACCTGGTAAGCATTTCGACGGACATGGGCTTTATCTCGAAGTTACCCTTGGTGGCTCACGCCTGTGGCGGCTGAAATATCGGTTCGCAGGCAAGGAAAAGCGACTGGCATTTGGGAAGTTTCCCGAAGTCTCTCTTGCAGAGGCCCGCGACCGTGCAACCAAGGCGCGCGCGCTACTGCGAGAAGACACCGATCCTGCTGCCGCCAAGGTGGAGAAGGCTGCCGTTGCCAAGCGTGCTGCGGAGGCACCATTCCCCAAGGTGGCTAGAGCATGGCTGGCGAAGATGAGGCCTGGATGGGCTGATGAGACGCACCGCAAGGCGTTCTATGTGGTCGACACGTACTTAGCTCCAGCGCTCGCTCGCGACTCAATAACCACCTTGACGACAAAACAGGCTGCCGATGCACTAACGGGCATCCCTACATCACTTGCTACCAAAGCGCGCGGCTACTTGGGCAATATCGTGAGGTTCGCCATCCGGGAGGGGCTACGGGATGAAGGTCGCTTACTTGACCTGCGTGGCGTGTTGAGAAAAGCCGAGAAGGGACATATCCCTGCCGCTGTGGACTTGGCCGACGTGTGCAATGTAGCCAATGCCGTCGAAGCCTACCCCATTCCTGTCACGCGCGCTGCGCTGAAACTGGCAATGCTGACCGCACAAAGGCCGGGCAATATTGTGGCAATGGAGTGGTCGGAGATTGATCTGGCCAACGCTGAATGGTCAATCCCGGGAACCAAGATGAAAACCCGGCATGCGCATATCGTCCCTCTCTCACGGCAGGCTGTGGACACTTTGCGCGCAATGGGAGTCTACACGGACGGCGGACGCTACGTTTTCCCGCCACTCGCAAGGCAAACGACCCCGCACCTGCACCGCGATGCACTTAGCTCTGCCCTTCGCCGAATGGGGTTTCAGGGGAAACATGCGACGCATGGCTTCCGTGGAATGTTCCGCACCGTCGCACGTGAGCGGCTTGGCATCGCTGCCGACGTCCTGGAAGCACAGCTAGCGCATGCAAAGAAGGACGAAATTCAGAAGGCTTACGATCGAACGGCTTTCGTTAAAGAACGTAAGCAGGCAATGCAAAGGTGGGCCAACTACCTAGATGACCTTCGTGCCAGCACAGGAAAGGTGCTCCAATTGAGGCGCAATGCATAACCTGACTATGACACCAAAAGGAAAGTCATTAGCGCCGGATGGAATGTGCAGACAGGTACCTACCGTGCACCATTTCACGAAACATGGGGGCATGCGCGCATGAGCATACTGTTGTCGCTTAAGGAATGGCTGACACTCGATGAAGCAGCGCAGCACTTATCTGCTGTATTTCAAGAGAACGTCTCCATTGCCGATCTGTATCGCTTTGCACTTGGTAAGCACCTAGTCCTTTCAGCTAACTTCGTTAACCATGGCCGTGCCAGGCTCGGCAGAAAAATGGCAATACGGGATGCAGGCTTTCGTGTAATGCCAAGCCTCAGTCAAGGTGAAGAGACTGGTATACGCCTAAGCATATCGGAGACCGCACTGCCGGAATTTGAAGCATGGCTGGAGCGAGACCCTAGCCGCAAGCAGCTACTGGAAAGTAAAGATTATCCAGAGAAGATGGTGCTTCTCAATGGAAACCAGATATCTGCAACTGAGTGCATCAGTTTCAGCAAGCATGTCTCGTCTATCGACGGGCTGTGGGACCTGCCGATGATCGGTGCGGAACGCTTAGATATCGAGCACGCACTCCAACAGGAAGTAGGCGGACCGCCGATTGAACTCATGCATTTGGACGGTACTTACGTCTGCGACGATAGCGGACAGTTCGCGTGGCTCCAAGAACACTGGAACGATAACGAATATGCCACGGAGGCAATGAGAAAAAAGCCATGGAGCGATTCGAGCGCTTATTTTCCCGCCGGGGGGATACCGAAAGACGTTGTGGTGGTTGTACGCCCGAGCAAACTACTGGAGTTCATCGGGAACGCAACGGGACAGGGCCAAGAGAAACCCCTCGAAGGACGCGAAAGGAACAGCCTCCTACGAATAATCCGCGCGTTAGACGTTATGGCAAAGCTTCCCACGCGAGGACCAGCAGTTCCCGTACAGAAGCAACTTGAGCAACTTGGCTTCACAGGCGGTCCTGGCGAGGCAACCATTCGAAAATGGATAGACGAAGCCCGCACGCAAGCTCCTGATAGCAATCCGCAATAGACAATCATCCTTCCACAATAGCCATTCGGAAGTAAAAAGCGGCCCGAGTATCTACGTAAGCCCGGGCGGTCCCCGGGCATTGCGAGAGATGCCGCGATGACCCACAGCAACTGTCCACCTCTAGTAGGCCACCTACTGCTTGAACGTCTCCCAAGCGTTAAGGCACGCACCGGCCTATCTCGATCCGAGATTTATCGACGTATCGCCATCGGCACGTTTCCAGCCGCTGTAAAGCTGGGTGAACGTGCAAGCGCATGGAACACATCCGAGATTGATGATTGGATTATCGGCCGCATTGCCGAACGCGATGCAAAGGCGGTGATCTAGTGGCTATCCCACTAAGACAACGAAGCCCGCGCGGGGCGGGCAACGTGACACAGGCTGGCAGGCTGAGTGCATGGGAAATATACCGCAACCCCGCGCGCGATGCGGTTAATGAGGCCCGCGCCGAACTGGCCCGCTATGCCGCGACAACGGACACGCCGGAATGGGGCGCGGTCATCGCCGCTGACTTGCTGGATGCGGCCCTGTCCGCGCTGGCCGGTGCGCAGTGAGTGCCGTTACTGTAGACCTTCCGCGCAATGCAGCCCAAGTCGCACGCCGCCTGCAACGCCGCCTCTCCGGTTTTGCGCTGGTGCTGGGCGTGCTGTGCCGAGACGTGAACACATTGCAACACATTGTGGAAATCCTGCGGGCCGGCTTTGGCCTGTCCGACGACGAACGCCAGGAACTAGACGAAGTGGCCGTTCGCTTGTTCGATGCGCGGGAGATGCTCAATGAGCGCGACTGACTATTCCGGCCGCTGGCCGTCGTCGGGCAAGGGAGCGAAGGTCGATGACGACGCGCCCCGTGTGATTCTGTTGCGCGGTTCCGACGTGAAGCCCGAACCTATCGATTGGCTGTGGCCTGGCTGGCTGGCTGCCGGAAAGCTACACTTGATTGGCGGGCAACCGGGCACTGGCAAAACGACGATTGCCACGGCGCTGGCTGCTACCGTCACCATCGGTGGCAGGTGGCCGGATGGTTCGCATGCAGCCCGTGGTAGCGTGGCGATCTGGAGCGGCGAAGATGACGCCGCCGACACGCTGGCACCGCGCCTGCTGGTCGCTGGCGCGGATATGAGGCGTGTCCATTTGGTCAGCGGCATCCGAGAAAAAGGACGACGCTATCCCTTCGATCCGGCAAACGATACCGCGCTGCTGGCCGATGCTTTGGCGGATATTCCCGACGTGCGCCTGTTGGTGGTTGACCCTATCGTTTCCGCCGTCTCCGGCGACTCGCACAAAAACGCCGAGGTACGGCGTGGGCTGCAACCGCTGGTCGACCTGGCCCAACAGCACCATTGCGCGCTGCTAGGCGTTACGCATTTCACGAAAGGCACGGCTGGCCGTGAACCCGTTGAGCGAATCACCGGCTCGCTTGCGTTCGGCGCGCTGCCCCGGCTGATCGTGGTGGCAGCGAAACAAGATGCCGACAAAGATACGCCGGCCCGCCGTGTGCTGCTGCGGGCGAAGTCGAATATCGGTCCCGACGGTGGAGGGTTTGTCTATGACCTATCACAAGCACCACTACCGGACACTCCGACCATTGAAGCATGTCGTGTCTCGTGGGGCGATGCACTGGTAGGCAACGCCCGAGACCTGCTAGCGGAAGTGGAGCGGCACGACGACGAACGTGAGGAACAGCGCGACGCTGCCGACTGGCTGCGCGACGTGCTAGAGCCCTGCCCGATGCCAGTCAAAGATCTGAAGAGGCAGGCGGACGAATCTGGCTTCGCCTGGCGGACGGTGCAGCGCGCAATGAGACGCGCAGGCGTAGAATCCCGGCGCGGTGGGTTCGGCCAGTCAGCGACTTGGCGGCTCGCCAGTCGCGCCACTACCGGCACAGTCGCGCCAGTTACGCCACACGGGGAGTTTGGCGCGAATGGCACGACTGACGCGAGCGAAGCGCACATTTGTCCCCACTGCGACGGTGAAGGCTGCCCCTGTTGTCGACAACGGACGGCTCCGTCCCTGCACGCCGAGTCAGGCGACAACGGCGGGAACAAGCCATGAGCGAGGGTTACTTGTCACGCGACCGGAAACACTTGGCCGCCGTACAGCGGGCTAGGCGCGCGCGTATGGTCCGGATCGATTACATGCCTGGCAAAGAAGCTCATGCGGTCATTCTCGCCGTCCAGGCGACCAAGCAGCCAGGCAGTCTGGCGGCGACCAACAGCGCGACCCTAGACGCCATCGTTGCCGAGTGGGCCGAGCTAGCCGGAATAAAGAAGCCCGAGGTAGTGACACCCATGACTTCGGTCCATTTGCCGGAATTAAGTGACACCAAATGCGCGCGCGCGTATGACTTCGGAGTTGGACTGCCGCACTGGGCAGAGAAATGGCTAGCCCAAAAGAGGCAGGCACTAGCCCAGCAGCGCCGCCCATGCGGCGCGCGGCGTCACAGGGACAGTTTGCCCTGTAAGGCATTGAGCGAACCCGGAAAGAAGCGATGCAGGTTCCATGGCGGCCGCTCCACGGGGCCTCGCACGCCTCAAGGAAAAGCCCGAGCCTTGGCGAACCTGAGACAAAACCGCGCGCTCCCACGTCCTTAGCAAACTGGCGCGGACCATCAGAATGACCTAGGCTTCGCCGCAGGGGTATCCATTCTGATCGGGGGGATCGTGAATGACGATCGTCGTAGCTCTCAAAGTCGGAGACGGGCTAGTGCTGGGGGCCGATAGTGCGTCCACCCTTTTCACAGGGACCGACTATCACAATTCTTACTTCAATACAGAGAAGCTAATTCGGGTCGATGGCCTGCCAGTTGGCGCTCTTACGTTTGGATTAGGAGCGCTGAAGAATCGGTCTGTTTCCAGTTTAGCGAATGACTTAAAGATTCGGATTCAAAGCGAAGATCCAGACTGGAAGATCGACAGCGCAAACTACAAAATTGATGACGTTGTTGACCGATTCAAGCGGTACTACTACGACGATCTGTACCTCGCGGAGTTTGGTGCAGCTAAGGTAGGCCCTGACGATGACTTGGGTGCCGTAATGGGCTTCTTCGTGGGTGGCTTCGCTTCAGGTAGTGATAGTTCCGAGGTATGGCGGATCCTGCTGACCCAGCGCGGCTGCGACGTCACAAAGCTAATTGCGGCCGACACGCCTTGGGACTGCGTTTGGGAGGGAGCCAGAGAACCAATCCAGAGAATCCTCTGGGGATATTCGGACCAGATCTTGCAGAGATTGCTGGATGCTGGCGTGCAGCAGGACGTTGCTGATCAACTACTAGCCAGCATGGAGCCATTGATTAACGGCGCAATGCCTATTCAGGATGCCGTAGACTTCGTGGACTACCTAATTGGCGTAACGTGTGGGTATGTTCGGTTCGCGCCAGGCCATATGACGGTTGCCAAGCCAATAGATTTAGCGGCGATTACGAAGTACAACGGGTTCAAGTGGATCACACGGAAGCTCTATTACCCTGCTGCATTAAACATGGGAGCCCCCAAATGAACACTGTCAAGCGTGCCAACTTTAAGAGTGGAGATACCAGCTCTTCAAAGGTCAGAAGCGATACAGTAAAGGCTGTCCGACAACTCTCGGGTGAACAGATCAAGCGTTTAGAAGGCATCGTTAAACAAAGCTGGCCTAGGTATCAGGCATATCACGGTGTCTATAGCGAAGAAGACTTACCGGTTCAAGCCGAGTCCGCGCTTCGCCGCAAGCCCAAGTAAGTTCAAAAGCTGGCTCGGGACTATGGCAGTGCGCCGGTGGGTTCGACTCAGTAGACAGTGACGACGACGCAACCAATAGCTGGAACAGATGTCAGATCTACCTGCCCATTCGCTGCACGGCACTCATAGATGACACGCGGCGACTGCACCTCCATCGCCCGTGATTGTGCCTCGATAGAACGCATCTGTGCCGCGTGTAGATCCTGAGCACGTCGTTGTTCCGCACCTTGTCGATACCCATCTGAGAACCTCTCAGCGAAGTTCGGTTGCACAGGCACGGGTGGCGGCTGGACGTAAGCGGGAGTTGGTTTGTTGTAGTCAGGATTTGGTACACACAGCCCCTGCCCTGACCTTGCCACCGCTTGGCAGGCTGGGAGGTTGTAGTAGAAGCAATGGGCCTGCCCAAGGCTGCTGACGTAGCAAAATGGTGCCGTCGACTGAGCCATTGCGGCGGGCGCCACCATTATCAGCAGCAGAGATAGACGGCAGCGACCCATTGCTTTGACTCCAGGATTCCACCGAGATTCTAGACCACCGAGCGATCGTCTTGTGGGGGCATTTCTGGGGGCACTCTTAATCTTCTGCTTCCAATCTAGCCATTTTCCCCAGCGTTCTGTCAACTTTCGAGTCCCACCTTCGCACCAAACATCCAAAGCGCCCTTTGTCGTCAACGACTTAGGGCGTTTTTGTTTGTGTTGCACCGATTGACAAGTCAGTTGCCAGAGGCGAGCTGAAGTCGGAATACGAAGGAGTCTGTGCTTCCTGGTCAGCAGCAGAGACGCTATCTGGAACCTCCCACAAGGAGCCATTACTGCACGTAGCAGATGGCGCATTGAGTGATTGCCCGAGAAGGTTCGACATCTCATGGCAACGCCAGCCGTCAATCAGCTGCTTCCCCATAAGGCAGTTCTTTGAGCACCTCGTCGCTCAACTCATCTTTCGCCCAGAAAATGTAGTCCAGCTCCAGGTATTGCTCGGCAAAATTGAGGATGTCCTCCACCGTATTCTTCCTGCCGGTCTTGGGATTGATCTGCCGAAGATTCCCGTCCTGCACCGCCATCCCTTTTACTAGCGCGCTGGGATACTCATTGAAGAACCCATAGGTCTGCGCCATGTGGCTTTTGCGATACGGCATGAGATCCGGGCCACCGATTCCCATTCCCAGCCTTTTGGCTTCGTCGAACAAACTACGCATATAGCCGTTGTCATCCCACGGCAGCCATTCGCCCGGCACGAAGTTCAGGTAGACCATGGGAATCGATCGGGTGAACGAGGCCGACAACACCCGCATGTTTTCCCGAACTGCGTCCACATAATCCTGTGGGTTGAAGTCGTCTGGGAAGATCGTGGTGCCATCCGCATTCTCAGTTCCGATGTCGATCGAGCTCTCGCTGAAGTTGATGCCGGCGATTTTTCCGTCAAATTCCTTTCCAAGCTGCTGAACCAACTTCTGATAGCGCTCGCGCACCGGCGGCTCCCACATCTTGGCGGACCAACCGTACTCGTCATCGGTAGCAGGCTTGTTCGGATCGCGCTCGGGGGCGCTCAGCATGCTCTGCTTGATGACGCCCCCTTTGTAGCGCGGATCATTCAGAAGGTAATCGGGAACGTTACGGCGAGGCGTGAAGGATTTGTCTTGCAGCTGAATCCATATCTTCTTTCCAATCGAATCCAGATAGGCGATGTCGTCTCTGATCGCACTGAAGTCATAGCGATTCTTGCTCGGCTCCAGAATCCGCCATGTATAGGCAATTTGTGCGCCGCTGAATCTGGCATCGCGTAATGATTCGTCCAGCTGGACGCCCTTTCCTTCCGGCCCCCGGCTGTGAAAGTAGACATAGTGCTTCGGTGAATTTTCAGCGGCATGAGAATTCCCGCTCGTCCCCACCAGCAAGAACAAGCACAACAGAAAAGCACATTTCATGTGACATCCACCTTCTTATCGAATACAACGCTCCACCGATCTTGGACAACGTGGACCGCCAATACAAGCGGCGCGGCGGCAGTTCGACTTCGCCGAGCGATTGTCGATTATTTCCATATCACCTTTTCCAATCTGCAGGAGCGACGAAAGTCGCGCCCTATCCGAATGGCCGATCGGCGTGTCCGATGGGAGGCGCTGCAGCACCTTCTTATAGCGAGCAGAGCGACCTCACCGCCCAACTGATTGCAGCTTACGTCGCTCCTGCAAAGGCGGCACTGGAAAGCAATGCTGACGATAAGCGCATGACCTTGCCCACGCCGCGTTGATCCGCCGGACTCTAATGTATTCGCCAATATGCCGGCGTATTTCCTGGTCACGAGGCACGCATGTTCCGGATAAAGAAAATTCCGCCTGCCGAACAGAAAACAACGCCGGGGAAGAAAGGATTTTTCCGCACCATCGGCAACGGCATCATCACGGGCGCGGCCGACGACGACCCGTCTGCCATTGGCACCTATGCCAGTGCCGGCGCCAAATATGGTTTCGCTTTTTTATGGATCGCGCCGGTACTGCTGCCAATGATGTACCTGGTGGTCTACCTTTCCGCCAAGCTGGGGCGCGTCTACGGCAAAGGGCTATTTGCGATCATCCGCGATAAGTACCCGCGGTGGATCCTGTACCCGACCATGCTCAATGCCTTCGCCGGCAACATCATTGAAGCAGCGGCGAACCTGGGCGGAATCGGCGCGGCGGTGAACCTCCTGGTGCCCGTACCCATCCCGGTGATAGTTGTGGCGACGGCGGCATCTATCTTTGTACTGCAGGTGTTCGGCTCGTACTACCTACTGCGGAAAATATTCCGATGGCTCGCCCTCGCGTTGTTCGCATACGTGGCAGCCGCCATTCTCGCCAAGCCCGACCCGATCGAAGTGCTAAGGGGTACGTTCATTCCCCGCTTCCGCTTCGATTCCGAATTTCTGTCTGTGCTGGTGGCGTGCATCGGGGCGTCGCTATCCGCCTACATCTTCACTTGGCAATCCAATCAGGAAGTGGAAGACCAGATCGCCATCGGACGCAGAAAGGCCTATCAGCGCAAAGGAGCCAGCGATAAAGAAATGCGGCGGACGCGACGCGACGTAATTGTCGGCATGGTGTTCTCCAACATCATTCTTTACTTCATCCTGCTTTCCACCGGCGCCACGTTGCACGCGTCGGGCCAGACCAGCGTCGAAACCGCTGCACAGGCGGCCGCCGCTCTGGAACCGGTCGCTGGCGAAGCCGCCAAGCTGCTGTTCGCGCTTGGGGTGGTCGGTGTGGGTTTCTTGGCGGTACCGGTCATGACTACGGGCGCGGCCTACGACTTGGTACAGGGCATAGGCGAGAAAGGCAGCCTGCACGCCAGGCTCAGCGAAGCCAAGCTCTTCTACACCACCATCGCGCTGGTCACCATCGTTGCCGTGCTTCTGAATTTTTTGGGTTTCAACCCCATGAAGGCGTTGGTGTGGTCAGGCATCGTGCAGGGCTTCACGGTGCCGCCATTACTCCTGTTGATGATGCTGATGACCAACGATCGTCAGGTCATGGGGCAACGCACCAATGGCCGTCTGACCAACCTCCTGGGCTGGGTAACTTTCGGCGCGACATTCTTGGCTGCGCTGTGCCTGGTCATTACGTCGGTGCTTTGATTCCCCTTGGTTTAGATCGAGACAACGGCGCACTTATCGATTATCGGAATAATTATTCGTTGATTCCTTGGAAAATCGGCTATCGGCGAAATATCCGAATAATCGATCACGCCAACACGAGCGTGGACGAGGAAAATCCCCGGATATGCGCGGCAATTACCGGTGAAGTCGCTCACGATGGTTATTTTATAACGTCTGGAACTGTGGATCTGTTAGCGCTAACTATAGGCCTGCACCTTGCTTAGACGCGCTCCAGTCCATATTGCGCGGCGCGCGCGTACTTCATTCTTCATCCGTGTGCGCGTGATCGATCGCACGAAAATCATCATTGAATATCCACGCTCTTCTCGCACAGCCAGCCTGGTTTTGCACAGGACTTGACTATGTTTTAGTTGTTTTTGGTAGATTGAGGCCGTGGCTAGTCCGCCATGAAAACCGGTACTGCAGAGTGAGCATTCAATCTGATTCGCGCGAAAACGTTTACATGAACATGGCATCAGGCAACTCGCCACGGACGCGACCGAATGTGGATCTCTGCAAACGTGGCGAAATGCGCGCCGAGCGCTTCCTCGATGCGGCAACCGAAGTCTTTGCGGAGAAGGGATACCAGCATGCGCGGCTCAGCGAGATCGTCGCGCGCGCGGGCGGCTCCCTGGCTACCCTGTACCGCATATTCGGCGACAAGGAAGGGCTGGCGCATGCCATCATCGAGCGACGCCTGGAAGCCCATACCGCGCTATTGCAAGACATGAACCTGTCCGGCTTGCCGCCGGAACAGGCGCTGCGCCGCGTGGCAATCCGCCTGGCCCGGATCATGGCGCAGGCGGAATCCCAGGTGGTCTATCGCATCGTGATAGGCGAAGGCCAATCCTTCCCCACCCTGCGCGATTGGTTCTTCGAAACCGCCGTCACCACGGCTCGCAAGACCTTGACCGATTACTTCCAGCAGGAAGTGGATGCCGGCCGTTTGCAATTGGCGTCGCCCAAAGCGGCTGCCGCCCAGTTTTATATGAGCCTGTTCGGCGACCAGATCGTACGGCTGGCCAGCGGCAACACCAATATCCCGGACCCGGAAACTTTGGAAAGCCGGGCCCTGGCCGCAGTGGACTTGTTCCTGCATGGCGCTTTGCCGCGCTGA
The DNA here is from genome assembly GCF_039710385.1 of Pseudoxanthomonas sp. CCNWLY206-1. Lineage (NCBI taxonomy): Bacteria > Pseudomonadati > Pseudomonadota > Gammaproteobacteria > Lysobacterales > Lysobacteraceae > Pseudoxanthomonas > Pseudoxanthomonas sp. CCNWLY206-1. The sequence continues at coordinate 130,403 of NZ_JBDKXI010000009.1, forward strand.
AGCGATGAGCGGGCGACTTGCCCTCATGACCTTGCCTACTTTTACTGTTGTAGGAGCGCCGTCTCGGCGCGAGCTCTTTCTGTCAGATCGCGATAGACGATAGAAGTGACGAGCTCGCGCCGAGACGCCGCTCCTACAGAAAGCGTGCGGCACGGCTGTCGTTCGACGACGGTTTTCATTTGCCAATCACATCGTCGTTAGTAGCCTCCGGCTCATCACTGCCAGGAGAACGGTCATGCCCCGCGGCGACAAATCTGCCTACACCGACAAGCAAGAGCGGCAGGCCGAGCACATCGAAGAGAGCGAAAAGGAACAAGGCCGCTCGGAAGAAGACGCCGAACGAATCGCATGGGCGACTGTCAACAAGCAGGATGGCGGTGGCAAGCGATCCGGTTCTGGAGTCAAGAAGGCCGGCAAGAAAGCCGCGAAGAAATCGGCTAAGAAAGCTACCAAGAAGGCCGCGAAGAAAACCACGAAGAAGGCAGCTAAGAAGACTGCCAAGAAAGCCGGCAAGAAAGCCGCCAAAAAGTCGGCCAAGAAGGCCACGAAGAAGTCGCCGCGGAAACGTACAGCGAAGAAGGCGACGAAGAAAGCTGCTACCAAGAAGAGCACGAAGAAAGCCACGAAGAAGCGGGCAGCCAAGAAGTCGACGGCGAAAAAAGCGCCCGCGAAGAAATCAGCCAGAAAGAAAACTGCTGGCAGGAAGTCGGCGGCGAAGAAGTCTTCGGCCAGGAAGAAAGCAAGTTAGTTCGGAATTCGGTCGGCGAGACTATCTACCGCCGGCTAACGCGAAGCCGGGCTGTTTAAACCTTTCTTAGTTCCGGATACCCGTGCAAAGAGCAGCGGAGCAAGCTCCGCTCTACGTCAATCCGGACGACTTGTGGGAGCGACGTGAGTCGTGACGTTAATGTTTCCGGTCGCGACTCACGTCGCTCCACACCTCAAGAACGGCGCTCGGCGCACTTCGTTCTTACGCCCCCACAGACTCAGCGAACACCCGGCCACCAGCCGCGGCCTGTCAGCGCATATCGGTCGGCGGCGCGTTCGAACGGGTTGCGTACACTGACTCCGCCGCACAGCAGATACACCGGCAGGAACAGCGGCCCCAGCGCCATGTACTGATAGACGTGCGCGCGCTCATGGTCGCCGAGCCGGATGGGCGGGTGCTGGCAATGGCCAGCGCGGTGTTCGTAAGTGATGCAATCCGCATCCAACGAGCCACCGGTATGCAGGATGGTATTGCCGAAAGTGATCGCCCCGCCCGGCCCCCATGGCCAGTGATGGAATACCAGCGCCCAGTCGCGATGGCTCCAGTGCGCCTTCGCGCCAAATGCCAGTCCCGTGGTGCCAGCGATCAAGCCGATCAACGAATTGGGCAACGTCCAGAGCGCGCCCAGGCCGCGCACCAACCACAACCAGGGCAGCGGCGTGCTGGTGGACATCAATCCGCTTCGTTGGGCATCAGCAGCCACAGGATCAGGTAGACCAGGATGCCCGGGAATGCTGCCGAGGCTATCGAAACGATCACGAACACGACCCGCAGCAGCGTGGAGTTCCAGCCCAGGCGATGGGCGATGCCGCCGATCACGCCGGCGATCATGCGGTCATTCAACGAACGGGCGAAGGGTTTCTTGATGTCGTTCATGGACTAGGGCCTGTTAACGCTATTGGGATAGGTCACGTTGCCTCCCCGCCTCGCCAGGAGCTTGCGCGCGGCTGGAACAGGAGGCCAGCCTGTCGCGGCGCCGCGCGCAAGCTCCTGGCGAGGCGGGGAAGCAACCCGAAGAGCCTGCCCCGTACTTGATACGGGGGCCGCAACCCAGTGCGCGCGGGCCAGCGTCATCATTCGGGCATGTATCGACATACATTTCCTCATTCTTCCTTGCCCCGCACACACTGGATTGCGGCGTGGCCTATCCCAATAGCGTTAGCAGGCCCTAGCCCCCACAGTCGTCTTGCCGGAGTCTAGCGCGTCAGCGCGGGGGTGCGTCTGAACCGCGCAATCGCCGCAATTGTGCCTGGAACCACGACGCGGAGGATTGCTCGGCCTGCCCTGGACAGCGTACCCGGTACTCGCGGCCGCTCATGCTGCTCTCGCTGGCGGCGCGCTCAATGAATTGCTCAGCGGTGTCGGCCAGATTCTTTTTCAGCAGGTAATCGAACTTTCGCTGCAGATGCGATTTCGCGTCGGTGGCGTCATACCATCTTCCGTTGCGTTGGAATTCGCATTTCGAAGTGGACAGCGCGGCGATCAAAGCGTCTATTTCCTCCCTGGATTTTGGCGAGGGCGCTGCCGACGACATCGTTGGCAACAGTAGACCAAGGAAAATCAGCAGAAATTTTATGGGTGACAACTTCATTGCGTTTCCTTCCGGGTGTTACCTGCCAATCGTAGCGCAGTCGTCTCCACTCCTATTCGACGCCGTTTTGACGTAGCAGTGGGCGAATAGCAGGCGCTTCTCGTAGAGCGGAGCTTGCTCCGCTGCTCTTGGCGCTGCGGGTGCCGGTCGAAGAGCAGCCGAGCAAGCTCGGCTCTACATGGAGCAAAGGCTCAGTTCGAGCGCTTGCTCAGCCATTCATGGATGGCGGTGGGAACCTCGGGCTGGGCGCTAGATGCCGATGTGACGCCGTTGAAGCTCAGTTCTCGTAGAGCGGAGCTTGCTCCGCTGCTCTTGGCTCTGCGGGTGCCGATCGAAGAGCAGCCGAGCAAGCTCGGCTCTACATGGAGCAAAGGCTCAGTCCGAGCGCTTGCTCAGCCATTCGTGGATGGCGGTGGGAACTTCGCGCTGGGCACGGCCGGAGACGTAGATGCCGATGTGGCCGCCCTTGAAGCTCAGCTCGGTGTAATCGTCCGTGCCCGCCAGCCCGCGTAGCGCGCGCGAGGCATCGGGCGGTACCAAGTGGTCCTGTTCGGCATAGATATTCAACACCGGCATATCGACGTCACCCAAATGAACCGGACGGCCGCCGATATCGATCCCGCCGTTGATGAAGCCGTTGCCTTGATAGAACTGCTTGATGAACTGGCGGAAGGCTTCGCCCGCCAAATCGGGCGAATCGAAGATCCATTTCTCCATGCGCAGGAAATTCTCGATGGCCTGCTTATCGTCCAGTATGTCGACCAGCCCCACATATTTCTGCATGTTCAGGCGGAACGGCTTCAGCATCAGGTAGCAAGCATTCATCATGTCGGCCGGCACATTGCCCAGCGTGTCGACGAACAGGTCCACATCCATTTCGCGCGTCCAATGCGAGAGCATGTTGTCCGCGGTATGGAAATCCACCGGCGTCACCATGGTGATCAGGTTCTTGATCTTGTCCGGGTGAAGTGCCGAGTAGCACAAGGTAAACGTCCCGCCTTGGCAGACTCCGAGCAGATTGATCGCGTCCACGTCATGGACTTGGCGAAGATGATCCACTGCGCCGTCGATGAACCGCTCGATGTAATCCTCCAGGTTGAGGAAACGGTCGGAGCGGTCGGGATAACCCCAATCGACGATGTAGACGTCTTCGCCGCGGGCCAGAAGACCTTTGACCAGCGAGCGGTCGTCCTGCAGATCCACCATGTATGGGCGGTTGACCAGCGCGTACACGATCAGCAGCGGTACTTTAGCGGTGGGCGCTTTTTCGCCGATGAAGCGATACAGCACGGTCTTGCCGTCGCGCCAGACTTCCTGCTTGTGGCTGGCGCCGAAATGCACGTCTTCCACTTCCGGCAACGTGCGCAGCCCGGCGGAGAGTTTCTGCTGTATCTCCAGCGCTTCCCGCGCCAGCCCGTCGGGAGTGATGTCCAGTGGTCCGTTCATTTGCGGCTACTGCGCTTGGATTTGCTCTTGGCGACCGCACGCGACATGTCGGCTTTGCCGTTGGTCTTGGTGTTGCGCCCTACCCACTCTTTCATCGATACGACAGCTGAAGATGCCGGCGCTGTTTGCGAGGGCGCCATCTTCGCTGCGGTCTTCGTCGCTTGCTTCGTGGGGCGTGCTTTGGTCGAGCGTGCTTTCGTGGAGCGTGCCCTCGTGGGGCTTGCTTTTGTGGAGCCTGCTTTCGTAGAGCGTTCTGCCAGCGGTGCCGTGGCAGCTGCTTGGGCAGTTGTTTTCTTCGCCGCTGTTCGCTTCATCGCCGGCTTCTTCGCGGCTGGAGCGTTCCTGGTCGCTTTCTTGGTGGCGGCTTTCTTCTTCGTCGCTTTAGCGGCCTTGCCAGGCGCGCCCTGCTTCTTGGTGGCAACGGCAGCGCGCTTGGCGGCAAGCCTGCGGGACGCGTCCGGTTCCGCGGAAGCGGCGACAGGAGTCGCTGCTTCCGCTGGTTTCGATTGGCGTACTGGCGCGGCTTGCACGCCCCTGGAAGCAACAGGCTTGGCCTGACTCGTGCTTACCCTGCGCAGCGCGCGTTCGAGTTCCGCGATTTTGCGATGCGCTGAATCCACTTCAGTGCGCGTGGGCATGCCGAACAGACCGCAGACCTGCTCTACCTCGCGCTGAACCGCCAGGCGCAGGCGCATCTGCGCATTGGTCAAAGCACCGTAGACCTTGCGGAACTCCGGCGATAGCGCCGCTTCGGCATACGCCTGTTCGGCCACGTCGATCCACAGGTCGAACAACGCGCGCGCACTGTCGAGTTGGCGGCCAGGCTCGGCGCGGGCAGTCAATTGTTCTTCGAACATCTCGAAAGCGCGCTGCGCTGCTTTCATCATCAGCGCGTTGTATTCGTTCTGCTGGTGCTGGCATTCCTGCTGCGCTTGCGCCAGCTTCTGCCAACGTTCCTGATGCTCGCGTGCGGGTCCGAAGGTCGGTAGATGCAGCCAGCGCGCGCCTTGGTGCTGCATGGCGTCGAGATAGGGCTTGGCTTGTTCGATCCAGCCTTCTACGCCGTGCTGTCCATTGCCCTGCATGGCGCGAAAAATATCGGCGAAAGGATTGGCGCCGCCGTGCGCGCCGAGCGCCTGCCGCCATGCCTGGGCGATATCGGCGGGATTCTGGTCGCGCCCGGCGAACTGCGCGGCAACTTGCTGCATCTGGCCGAACCAGTCGCGCGCTTGCCGGCTGAAGCGCTCCACCGTGTCGTTGACCTGCACACTGCCGCCCGGCAATAACTGCGACCACCAGTCGACCGCCTGCTGCCACCCGGGGGCGGAAACGGGAGGCGGCGCATTGCCCATCGCGCCCTGCCGCAAGGCATCGCCCCAGAAATTCCAGTACTGCTTGGCCAGCGATTCAAAGTCGCCCTGCCAGGGTGGTGCGAAGTTCGCCATGTGTTCCTCCCGTCCCAGCCGATTTTAGCCGCGACGGACCCGCCGTGCATGACGCGCCGGGTTCAAGCGTTCATGGTTTGGGGATTCGCAGCGTCTTGCTGATCATCAAAGTGCCCGACACAGCATAGAACAGCACCAGTGGATGCAGCATCCATGGCCCCAACTTCAGCGCTCCGAGCCACAGTGCCGGGCCGATGTGCCCGAAATAGGCCGCCGCCGCCAACACCATGACCAGCACCAGGCTGGTAGGAATAGGCGTGCCCTCGAAGTATTTCACCTTGTCGTCATCTCCCGACAGGGACTCGGCGGTGACGTTGTAGCGCGCCAGCCGGCTGACGCCACAGGCGACGAAGTAGGACAGCACCAGCCAGTCCCAGCCGCCCTGCATGCCGCAGGCATAAGCCAGCGCCGCTGGCGCCACTCCGAACGATATGACATCGGCCAGCGAATCCAGCTCCCGTCCCAGCACCGAGGACTGGTTGCGCCAGCGTGCCACCCGCCCGTCCAGCGCGTCGAAGATGAAAGCCAGCGGGATCAGTGCCATGCCGATCATCAGGTCCCGCACCCCGCCTTCCTGCAGGAAACGCATCGACGCAAAGATCGCACCGGTGCCGCAGAACGCATTGGCCAACGTGAACCAGTCGGCCAATTGGAAGTCGCGGATCATCGAAAAATGTCGGGACATGGCTCAGGTACCGGACGGACAGAGCCTCAGAGTAAGCCCAGCTGTCGTGGATGTCGCGTATGCGGCAAAAGCCCTTGTAGGAGCGGCGTCTCGCCGCGAGCTCTTTGCTTCTGTCGCAATCTGATAAGAAGATCTGTGTTTTTCGCTACCGCGGAATCGCCAGTTGCGCCGCTTCCAGCTGACCGGTGCCGCGAGGCTTGGCCTCGATCACCGCATCGACCGGCAGCGTGGCCTTGCCATCCAGCAGCGCATCCACCCGGTCCAGCGCGGCGTAAACGTAGGGCAGCAAAGGTACGTAGCGCGCGCCATAGGCTGGCAGCGCCAGGAAACCATCGAAGTGCTGGGCATTGCGCACCTGCCAATAGCGGACATCGCGGCCGGCGGCCTTGGCCAGGGCCACGTAGGGAGTGCTGGTGAAAGCCGGTGGAATCAGTCCATCGTCGGTGCCATGGATAACGACCACCGGTAGTCCGGCGCGCGGCAATCCTGCGCGTGTCTCGGCAATTCCGCGCTGCACCCGCCGCGCGGCCTCGCTATCGCCGGTCTGCAACTCGCGCAGGCATTGCAGCCCCGGCAAGGTGAAATCGGGCGGTGCCAGCTTGGTGTCGACAATGCCCACGCCCGCGCTGGGCGGAATGCCGCTGCCGTCGGACCACCACGCACCGCGTTCGGCATCGGTGGCTGCGCGAGCGCTGAAATCGGCCTTCTGTGCAGCGAAAGCGTAACCACAGGGGTGCTCGCCAATACCGTAGCGTCCATAGGCGGAGGCATAGGTCACCGCGACCGCACGCCACAGATCGAATCCGACGCTCAGCGCGCCCGCGGTCAACGCAGCGTCCGTCCAGCCGCTGGCGCGCAGTTGCTCGTAGGCGGATTGCGCCTGCGCCTGGGTGGTGTTTCCTTCAACCAATCCCGCCGTCTTGAGCGCGGCGCAGCGGGCGGTCCACAGGGGTTCGGCCTGCGCGCGCAAGGGCGGCTGCGGCAGGCTGGCGGCCGGCAGGTGCAGTAACGCGCAGGGCATCAGCAATGCCGCCTCGGTGGTGTAGTCGTAAAGCGCGCGCGCGCCTGCTGCCTCTGCCAGGACGTTCGGCTCTCCCGCGACCACGGCGTCCAGCCAGTTTTTTTCCGTGCTTTTACCGTCCTGTTCCGCCGCGCGCAATACCGCGCCACCGCCGTTGGAGATACCCACCGCGATGACGCGGGTGTTGTCGAAACGGAATGGCGTCGCCTGTGGGAACGCGCGACCCAGTGCCGATAGCGCGAACTCCGCGGCCTGCTTCACGTGCCGGCCCCAGTCGGCTTCCGGATTGTCCTGGGAATGCGCGTGCTTTACGGCGACGCCACTGGCCGCCACCGGCGCATCAGGCATGAACGCCAGCTGTGCTTCGCCCAACGTGCCTACGGTGCCGTCTTCGCGTGGCGCCTGTTGCGTATCCAGATCGAAGTAGTCGGTACCGGCGCCCTTGTCCGTATAGACCACCGCGCAGCCCTTGGGCAATGCCCACGGCGCGGCAACTGCAATCGCGCCGTAGATGCCACGCGAACCAGAAGAGGCCGCCACTACCACGCAGCGCTTTTCCTGGTCGAAATTGTCCGGCACCTGGACCAGCACCCGGTGCGGCTGTCGAGCGCCTGGCAGCTTGGCCAGCGCAGAGAACTCTCGCCCAGGGATGAGCGCCAGGCTGCCATAGGCCTCGCCGTAGCGGCCGGTGGGCGACAGATCGGCGATGCCGCGCCAGTTGTTCCAGATCGCCCGGCGGCGCAATTCCTGCGCAGTGGGCTTGGTGGCATCGGCGAACGCCGGCGGGGTCATCGCGCGCAGGCCGTCCAGTCCCAACCCCGCGGTCAGCAGATCGTCGCTGCCACGGTGCTCGCTGATGCGTTGCGGTTCGATCATGGCATTGCCCGTGGGCAATTGCCGCTCGCCGCTGGTGCTGCAGCCGGCCAAGACGATCCCAAAGAACAACGCACATGGCAGTCGCAGCATTCCGTTTCGCCCAAGGTTCCGGTCAGTGACATGAAACTACCCGCTTGTTCAATCGCCGTCATCGTACTTTGGTACACCGATGCCGACACAGCGAATTGCTACGCTAGGGGCCTGTTGTCCTGAGGCTCCCCACGTATGCAGACGCACACCTTCCTGATTACCGGCGCCGCCAGCGGCATAGGTGCCGGCATTGCCGCGCAACTGGCCGAAGCCGGTCACCACGTCATCGTCAGCGATCTCAATGGCGAGGCCGCCGAAACGGTCGCATCGCAGATCCGCGCGGCTGGCGGCTCGGCCGAAGCCGTCGCTTTGGACGTGACCTCCGAAGACAGCGTCACCGCCGCGCTGGCCTCGATTTCCCGACCGGTGGACGTGCTGGTCAACAACGCCGGCCTGCAGCATGTCGCGCCGCTGGAAGACTTTCCCATGCAGAAGTGGGATTTCCTGGTGGAAGTGATGCTGGTCGGCGTGGCCCGACTGACCCGCGCGGTGTTGCCCGGCATGCGCAAGCGCGGCTTCGGCCGCATCATCAATATCGGCAGCATCCATGCGTTGGTCGCCAGCCCATTCAAGAGCGCGTACGTGGCAGCCAAGCATGGCCTGGTGGGTTTCTCCAAGGTGGTCGCGCTGGAAACCGCCGACACCGACGTCACCATCAACACCGTCTGTCCCAGCTACGTGAAGACGCCACTGGTGGACAAGCAAATCGCCGACCAAGCCCGCACACGCGGCATTCCGGAATCGGAAGTGATCAGCCAGATCATGCTCAAACCGATGCCCAAGGGAGTGTTCATCGAAATGGACGAACTGACCGGCATCACCGCTTTCCTGTCCTCCCCCGCCGCCCGCAACATCACCGGCCAGACGATCGTGGTGGATGGCGGGTGGACGGTGCAGTGAAAACCGGGAGTCGAAAATCGGAAAAGGAGAATCGGGAAAGCAAAAGGCAACGCTGTTCGCTTTGTTCTCGCGCTTGCGGCAATGCGTTCCTTCAATTCCCTCTTCCCCATTCCCTATTCCCCATTCCCGGCTCTTGACCATGCCCACCCTCCTGATCGCCGACGACCATCCGCTGTTCCGGGCCGCGCTACGCGGAGCGGCCAGCGACGCGGTGGCGCAGTTGTCGGTGCTGGAAGCCGAATCGTTGGATGGTGTGCTTGCCGCGCTGGAGTCGCACGACGACATCGATCTGGTGCTACTGGACCTGCATATGCCCGGCAACCATGGGCTGGCAGGACTGGCGGCTATCCGCGCGCAGTTTCCGGCGGTGGCGGTGGTGGTGGTGTCGGCCAACGACGATCCGCGCGTGGTGCGTCGGGCGTTGGATCACGGTGCGGCCGGCTATCTGCCCAAAAGCGCGGGGCTGGACGAACTGCGCGACGCCATTCGCAGCGTGCTGGCCTGCGAGCAATGGTTGCCGGCATCGTTGCGCGCCTCGGTGGCGCGCTCGCAATCGTCACAGCACGATGCCGACCTGGCGGCCCGCCTGGCCAGTCTGTCACCGCAGCAGTTCCGCGTGCTGAGCCTGGTCGCACAAGGTTTGCTCAATAAACAGATCGCCGATCGACTGGACGTGCAGGAGCGCACGGTGAAAGCACACCTGTCGGCGATTTTCGATCGCCTCGGCGTACGCAACCGCACCCAGGCCAGCGTGGTCCTGCGCGAGCTGGAACTTTCTGACCCGGCACGCCATCTCGAAAGCTAGCGCGCCCCAAAAGGAAACCTTGTAGGAGCGCCGTCTCGGCGCGAGCTCTTCGCGGCTGGCGCGATCTGACAGGAAGAGCTCGCGGCGGGACGCCGCTCCTACAAAAGGCGAAAGCGCCCTGAGCCGACAGTCGCGACGATGTCGAAAATCATGCTGGTCATTTTTTAGCCAACCCTCTTGACAGGCCCGTCCCGCAAGAGCGCTGCGGACTTATCCACACGTTTGTCGGCAAAGCATCCACACCTCTTGTGGACAAGAGCGGAGACGTGGCGTCATCTCCATTTCGCGAAAGCAAAAATTGAATGGCTAATTTTTAGCCATTTCGCTTGACACGCTTGTGGCGTAAGGCGCGCACGCGGTTATCCACATCTTTGCACAGCATCCGTCCACACCCTCTGTGGAGAAACGGAGTCGCCCAGGCCGATGGCCGGTAGAGCCATTCGCCCGTAGGAGCGGCGTCCCCGCCGCGAGCTCTTGCTATCAGATCGCGATAAACCGACTGAAGCCCCACTGTTTGTCATCTGGACGCGCTGCGGCGCGTTCCTGATCGTGTTCACTGGACGGCTATCGAGGCGCGGAGCGGCGTCCCCGCCGCGAGCTCTTGCTATCAGATCGCGATAAAACGACTGAAGCCCCACTGTTTGTCATCTGGACGCGCTGCGGCGCGTTCCTGATCGTGTTCACTGGACGGTTATCGAGGCGCGGAGCGGCGCCCGCAGCGAACTCTTCCTGTCGATCACGCGAGAAGCAAGAAGCTCGCGCCGAGACGGCGCTCCTACCAATGCGTTCGCTCCTGACGAGGTGGCGTTTCGCTATATGCGCGAATACGACCACGACACCATTCGGCCTTCGCGATACGGCATGACGCCGTGGAAAGCTCGCGAGTCTTCGTCGAACACCAGCGGCAGGAAGTGGCGGTCGCCATCCCACAGCGGCAGTTCCATGATCTTCTCCACCGGCACCCATTCCAGCGTGCCTTCCGGATTGCTGGTGTAGGGCGTGCCGGAATAAGCCGTGACAATGAAGATGAAACCCAGCCAGTCTTCGCCGCGCTTGCCGAAACCCGGCCAACTGATGGTGCCCCGCAGACTGAGCGCATCGCATTCGATGCCGGCTTCCTCGCGGATTTCGCGGCGCATGCCGGCCACTACGTCCTCGTCTGCTTCGATCTTGCCGCCCAGGCCGTTGTACTTGCCCAGATGCTGATCGTCGGCCCGCGCATTGCGATGGACCAACAGCACCTGCGAGCGATCGGGCGACAACACATAACCCAGGGTGGCGACGATGGGGGTGTAAGGCATCAGCGGTGTCTTTGGTGAATCTTGGGGAATTCTACGCGACACGCTTCCCCCGTAGGAGCGCCGTCTCGGCGCGAGCTCTTCCTGTCAGAAGCGCGTCCAGATGGCGAACAGTAGGCTCGGCCGCTCTTTGCTTATTGCTTATTGCTTATTGCTTATTGCTTATTGCTTATTGCTTATTGCTTATCGCCACTTGAGGGGAAGAGCTCGCGGCGGGACGCCGCTCCTACAAAAGCAAGACCGCTCCTACGAAACCACCAACCGCGCCGCCAGCAAACGATCCATCACCGACTTCAATGCCAGCGGCCGAATGGGTTTTGGCAGCAGCGATAGCTCTGCCTCGTGCACGGCGCGACGTACCGCTTCTGTCTGGTCAGCGGTCAGGATCAAGCAGGGACGCGCGCCAAAACGCTGCGACAGCCGTTGCATCAGGTGGACGCCGGTATCGCCGTCATCCAGGTGATAGTCGAACAGCCACAATTCCGCCGCGTGCAGCGACAGCGCGGCTTCGGCTTGCGCGCCACTCGTCGCTGTCGATACTTGGCACCCCCAGCCTTCCAGGACCTGGGTCAGCGCTGACAACGCCGCGACGTCGTTGTCCACCGCCAGCACGCGGCGGCCTCCTATGCCGGGCTTGATCGCCGCCAAAGTTGGCTTGCCCGCAGGTGCTGCGACCATCGGCAATTCCACCGCGAATTGAGAGCCCCGCCCTACCCGGCTACGCAACGACAGTGGCGCATCCAACAAATGAGCCATACGTTCGGCAATGGAAAGACCAAGCCCCAGACCCTGTCCACCCACGTTCTCGCCACGGCGGAATTCCTGGAAGATCACCTGTTGCTCCGCCACCCGGATGCCCGGGCCGGTATCCAGCACTTCCACCCGCAAGCGTTCGTTGCCGACACGGCGGACACCCAGCAGCACGCGGCCACGTTCGGTATAGCGCACCGCATTGGCGAGGAAGTTCTGCAGGATGCGACGCAGTAGTTGCGGGTCCGAGCGCGTCCACGCGCGCGTCGGCACAACCACGAATTCCAGTCCACGTTCGTCCGCCAACACGCGGAATTCCGACGCCAGCGGCTCCAGCACTTCAGCCAGCGGAAAATCCCGCAGTTCCGGCACCAAGCCGCCCGCTTCCAACCGCGACATATCCAGCAAGCCGGTGAGCAGATCGGTGGTGGAATCCAGTGCACCGCGAATCTGGTCCACGGAGTCGCGCTGCTGGCGATCTTGGAGTTGCTGCGTCAGCGCGTCGGTAAACAGGTGTGCCGCGTGCAATGGCTGCAACAGGTCGTGGCCGATGGCGGTCAGGAAGCGGCTCTTGGCGTCGTTGGCGTGTTCGGCATCGCGCTTGGCGGTTTCCAGCAGCGCGGTGCGGTCGGCGACGCGTTGCTCCAGTGTTTCATTGGCCTGCTTCAAGGCTTGTTCGGCGCGACGCGATGCGGTGACGTCGGTATAGGTGGCGACGAAGCCTCCGCCCGGCATCGGATTGCCACGGATCTCGACGATGCTGCCGTCGGGGAACACGCGTTCGGTCAGGTGCGGCGTGCCGGCCCGCATGAAGGCAAGCCGACGTTCCAGCGCACGTTCGTCATGCCCGCGGTGCGGCATGCGCTGCAACGCCCAGCGGGTCAGGTCGGCGATGGGACGGCCTACCTGCAGGAACTCGTCGGGAAAACCGAACATCTCCGCATAGCGGCGATTCCATGCGACCAGTCGCTGCTCTCGATCAACCACGCTGATGCCCTGACTCATGTTCTGCAGCGCCGCTTCCAGCACCTGCTGATTGAAACGCAGGTCCTGCGAGACTTCGCCGACGATGGCGGCCACTGTTTCCAGATCACCGCTTTCGCGACGCGCCGCATCCATCAGCAGCCGTGCAGACGCCGAACCCAGCACGGCCGACAGTTCGCGTTCCAATCGCGCTTCAATGGCGGATGGCACCGGACCACTGCGTGGCGCATCCGTCAGCAGTTCCTCGACGCGTTCGCGCGGCAGGAACCGGCGCCCGGCATCGCGCAACGTCTGCGCATCGAAACCGCGACTATCATGGCCGCGTGGCGCATGCCCTCGCCAGGCCGCAACCAGCAGCGTCACTGCCGTGCCGACAAACAGACTGACGCCGACCGCGCGCCCGAGGCGGCTCCACCCCGTCAATCCAAAGAAGCCGTTCGGCGACAGTATTGCGATGCCAAACGGACCTTCCTGCAGCCACTGTGGTGCGACACCGCGCGCGTCCATGGTCACCGGCAACAGCAGCAACCACGCCCATACGAGAAAGCCCGCCGCGATGCCGGCAATCACCGCGCGCGGCGGCGTTTGCTGACGCCAGATGGCGAAGCCCAGGGCCGGCGCCAACGTGGCCAACGCGGAGAACGACACCGCACCCACGTCCGCCAGCGCATCATTGCCGGCGATCAGGCGACTATAGGCCCAGGCCAAGAGCATCACCGCCGCGATACCGACACGGCGCTGGGTCAGTACCACGCCGCGCAAATCGCCGCCCCGGCTGCGCAACCAACCGCCGCGCAATAGTCCGGGTGCCAGCCAGTGATTGCCGATCATCAAGCTGAGTGTCAGCGTGCTGACCACCACCATGCCGGTGGCAGCGCTCAGCCCACCCAGGAAAGCGAGCAGCGCCAAACCCTCGTGTCCTTGCGCCAGCGGCAGCGCCAGCACGTACAAATCCGACGGCACTTCATCACCGAACATCGCACCGCCCGCGCGCGCCAATGGCAGCAACGGCAGCGCCATCAGCACCATGTACAGCGGAAAAAGCCAGCGCGCGGTGCGCACATGCTGCTCATCGCGGCACTCGACCACGCCGACATGGATCTGGTGCGGCAGCGTGAACATCGCCAGCACGCCCAGTACGACCAATGGCATGAAACCGTAAGTAGTCGAAGGCGCCACAGGCGCGGGCGGTTTCAATGGCAGGTCCGGCAATCCGAACCAGACGAACAGGCCCAGCGACAGCATCGCCGCCAGCTTGAATAGCGACTCGAAGGCCATCGCCAGCACCAGCCCGCGGTTGTGCTCCGCCGCACTGGCACGACGCGTGCCGAACAACATGGCAAACAAGGCCATCGCGATGGCCACGTACAGCGCGCTGTCCTGCCAGGCGGGCAAATGGTCGCTGCCAGCCGAACGCGTCAGCAATGCAAAACTCATCGCCACCGCTTTCAGCTGCAACGCGATATACGGAATCAGTCCCAGCGCGGCCACCAGCGTAACGGTCGCCGCCAGCCAGCCATCCTTGCCCAAACGCGTGGCGATCAGATCGGCCAGCGAGGTGGCGTTGGATTCGCGCGCCATCCGCACCAGCCGGACCAGCAGAAAAGCGCCGAACGCATACAACAGGATGGTGCCGACGAAAGTGGGTGGCAGCGGCCAGCCATAGCGCGCGGCCTGCGTCACCGTGCCGAAGAACGTCCACGACGTGCAGTACACCGCCAGCGACAAGGCGTAGACATAAGGCCACTGAATGGCCAACACGCGCGGATGCCGCTCGGCGTACAGAGCGGAGCCGAACAGCAGGCCGAGCCATAACAGCGCCGCTAGTACGACGATGCCGACACTCAGCATGTGGCACCCGTAGCGTGCGCTGTGCACGCAGCCATGCGATCTCGGCTCATGCGCACAGCGCACGCTGCGTAGAAACAGGAATAGTCCCCTTTGAAAAAGGGGGCGGGCGCCCGCAACGCGGGCGACGGGGGATTTGCTTTTCGCGGCCACGCCATGGCGGGAGCATAACGCAGCAGCGGCGGGCTTCCGCCCACCGCTGCTGTCTTTCCCATTACCGCAGCTAACCCGCTCAGAAGTTGTAGCGCGCCGTCAGGGTGTACTGGCGCGGCGGACCGTAGAAACCGGTCAGTACGCCGTAGGAAGCGATGTTGTAGCCAGTGGTCCGGTATTCCTCATCGGCCAGGTTGGTGCCCTGCAACGAGAACGTCCAGGCGTCGTTGGCCTGCCAGATCACGCCCGCACTAACCAGTCCATAGCCGTCCTGCTTGATCGCCGGACTGAGGTCGGTGGTAGGCCACACTTCCGACTGATAGGAATAGCCAACGCGTGCCGACAGATTGCCGCCGTTGGCCAGGTCGGTGCGATATTCCACGTTCAGCGCACCGGAGAATTCCGGAGCGTTGGTGAACTTCTGTGTGTCGGCGACGTTGACGCCGGCGGTCATGAATTCGTCGTACTCCGCATCCAGCCACGCCAGGTTGCCGCTGATCAGCCAGTTCTGCGTGGGCAGGAACTGGTACTCGACTTCCAGGCCCTGCACCGTGCCCTTGCCGGCGTTGGTGAAATCGCCGAAGAAGCTCTGGCTGCCATTGGGCAGGGTGTACGAGGTGAACACCGACAGTTGGATGTCTTCGTACTTGTTGTAGAAGTACGCCAGGTTCAAGAACATCCGCTGGTCCAGGAACGACATCTTGCTGCCGATCTCGAAGCTGTCGACCTTCTCGTCGTCGAATGGTTCGCCCGAACGCGGCACCGCGGTGGTGTTGGCACGGATGTTGTAGCCGCCCGACTTGAAACCGCGCGACGCCGATCCGTAGGCCATGATGTCCGGGGTGATCTGGTAATCCAGCGAGACCTTCGGCGAGACGTTCTTGAAATTGACCGTCTTGTCGAAATTGGCCGCCGTGCCCCATGACGTGCCGTAGCTCAGATCGGTGTAGAAGCGATTCAACGCGACGGCATGCTTGTCTTCATCGGTGTAGCGCGCGCCCACGTCCAGCTTGAGCCGGTCGGTCAGATCGAACGTCCAATCCGCATATGCCGCGATGCTTTTGGTGTTGACGTAGCCTTGGGTGTCGCCGAACAACGGGTTGGTCAGGCCGGTAGCCAGCAGCGGGTTGTAGAAGTGGTTCAGCACCTGGCCGCCGGCGTCGCCGTTGAACCAGAACACGCCCATGACGCCGCGGGCGCGGCCACCGCCATCGAAGTTGGCCTGCAGTTCCTGGCTGACCTGGCTATCGCTATAGA
This sequence comes from Pseudoxanthomonas sp. CCNWLY206-1, assembly GCF_039710385.1. Taxonomy (NCBI): domain Bacteria; kingdom Pseudomonadati; phylum Pseudomonadota; class Gammaproteobacteria; order Lysobacterales; family Lysobacteraceae; genus Pseudoxanthomonas; species Pseudoxanthomonas sp. CCNWLY206-1. The sequence goes on from NZ_JBDKXI010000009.1 coordinate 146,321, forward strand.
ACGCGCGCACATCCACCAGCGTCAGCGGCGTGGTGTCGAAATCGATGTTCGTCTCGGTATCGGATTCGCGCTTGGCGATGACGTACTTGAACGCCCAGTCCTCGCTCGCGCGCCAGTTGACCGTGGCGGAAGCGCCTTTCATCTCGGTGTCGTTGATGTTCTTCATGCCGCTGCGGATGTCGTAGCGGTCGTCGGTCGGCGGATACGCCGGCGCCAGCGGATTTGGCGCCAGCATCTTGGCGCCGCGCACGCCGGATTGGTCGTCCATCCAGTCCACGGCGAACTGCACATCGAAATCGTCACCGGCATAGGCGCCCAACTGGAAGCGCGCGGCGTTGATTTCCTTGTCGCTGACGTCCTGGCCGGTAAAGGTGTTTTCACCGAAGCCATCGCGATTCATGCTGGCCACCGATACGCGTCCACGCAGCCCGCTGTCCGCGCCGCCGATGGGCCCGCCCAACGCCGCCTTGGCATCCAGCTGGTTGTAATTGCCGACCGTGATCGAAGCGAAGCCTTCCATCTCTTTCGGCAAGCCGCGCGAGATGTACTTGATGGCGCCGCCGATGGTGTTCTTGCCGTACAGCGTGCCTTGCGGGCCGCGCAGCACTTCGATGCGGCCGACATCGAATACATCCAGCAAGGCACCCTGCGGACGTGCGATGTAGACATCGTCCAGGTAAATGCCCACGCCCGGGTCCACGCCCCAAAGCGGATCGGCCTGGCCAACGCCGCGGATGTAAGCGGTCACGGTGCTGGTGGACCCGCGTGCGGCGTAGATGGTCAGGTTAGGTACCTGCGCATCCAGATCGGCCAGGTCTTCAATGTTCAACTTGTCCAGGGTCTCCGGCGTGAACGCGGTCACCGCGACCGGCACGTCCTGCAGCGTTTCCTCGCGCTTGCGCGCGGTGACGGTAACCGCGTCCAGGGTCGTGGCTCTGGTGGCTGGCGTATCACTGGTCCCACCCGCGGTGTCCTGCGCCCACGCTGCCGCTGGTGCCAGCAGTACACAACCGATCGCCAAGCTAAGGTGCTTGCGCTTCATAAGGTCTCCCCTCCTCCCGGGTACGACATGACGGCGGCCAGATGGCCGATTTCGCAGCCAAGGCTAGTGACTGCCATCACTGCGGACACTTGTACCTTCGTACAGTGGGCCTGCACCGCCTGCGCTACCGATACTCGCCGCATCTTGAGCCAGGCGCGAGCCGGGGATCCGTTGATGTCTTTCCTGATTGTGCTGGCCGCGCTGTGCTTTTTGATGTTCGTGGCCTACCGCGGCTACAGCGTGATCCTGTTCGCGCCCATCGCCGCATTGGGCGCGGTGTTGCTGACCGATCCTTCGCTGGTCGCGCCGATGTTCACCGGCCTTTTCATGGACAAGATGGTGGGCTTTTTGAAGCTGTATTTCCCGGTGTTTTTGCTGGGTGCGGTGTTCGGCAAGCTGATCGAGATCTCTGGTTTCTCTAAGTCGATTGTCGCCGCCACCATCCAGGTCGTGGGCCGGCAGCGCGCCATGCTGTCCATCGTGCTGGTATGCGCCTTGCTGACCTACGGTGGTGTGTCGCTGTTCGTGGTGGTGTTCGCGGTGTACCCGTTCGCGGCCGAACTGTTCCGCCAAAGCGACATCCCCAAGCGGCTGGTCCCCGGCACGATCGCCCTTGGCGCCTTCACGTTCACCATGGATGCGCTGCCCGGCACGCCGCAGATCCAGAACATCATTCCCGCCTCGTTCTTCGGCACCACCGGTTGGGCCGCCCCGGTATTGGGCACGCTGGGAGCGGTATTCATCCTGATTCTGGGCATGAGCTATCTGGAATGGCGCCGCCGCGTTGCGCTGCGTGCCGGCGAAGGCTATGGCGATGAAAAAGAGTTGCGCAACGAACCCGAGCCTTTTCGTGGCGACAAGCTGATCCATCCGTTGATCGCGATCCTGCCGCTATTGCTCGTGGGCGTGGCGAATTTCGCCTTCACTCGCTGGATACCTGGCTTCTACGGCCCTACTCAATCCTTTGTGCCTGCGGTGATCGGCAATGCCGCACCGGTGGTGCAGGAAGTATCGAAAGTGGCGGCCATCTGGGCTGTGCAGGGCGCGTTGCTGGTCGGCATCCTGACGGTGATGCTGTTCGCCTGGAAACCGGTCTTCGCCAGTTTCGCCGAAGGCACCAAGAGCGCGATCGGCGGCGCGTTGCTGGCGTCGATGAATACCGCATCGGAATACGGATTCGGCGCGGTCATCGCTGCGCTGCCGGGCTTCCTGGTGGTCGCCAATGCCTTGCAGGCGATCCCCAATCCCTTGGTCAACGAAGCGATATCGGTCACCGCGCTGGCCGGCATCACCGGCTCGGCATCCGGCGGCATGAGCATCGCACTGGCGGCGATGGCCGAGAGCTTCATCGCCAACGCGCAGGCCGCCGGCATTCCGATGGACGTGTTGCATCGGGTAGCCGCCATGGCTTCGGGCGGCATGGACACCCTGCCCCATAACGGTGCGGTCATCACCTTGCTGGCGGTCACCGGCCTGACCCATCGCCAGTCGTACAAGGATGTTTTCGCCATCACCCTGATCAAGACGGCGGCGGTCTTCGTGATCATCGGCGTGTTCTATGCCACTGGCTGGGTTTGATGGCAGGCAGGATGCCATCGCTTTACCTCCCCTTTTTTTAAAAGGGAATCGAGAGGATATGGATCCGCCCGGACGGCTTGCCAGCACGTCAGGCTATCCCGACCAACGGATGAATAGCTTGTGCAGCCCGTCGCATTCATCGGCCGCGACTTAGCTAATACTCTGCGCTGATTGGGGAAATCAGGAATTCCAGATGGCGCGACGCCTCGTGAGCTTGCGGCGGACTATGTTCCGCGGCCGTTTCGATCGTTTGACCCGCAGAGAAACCGCAACCGGACAGGTGGTCAAACCGGTTACGTCCGCCCCGGCTCAGCCCAGCCTGGAGCAGCAGGTCCGCGAACGCCATCGCCGGCTGTATGGTTCGAAGAGCGGTGGCCGCGTCGCTCCAAAGGCCGTCGACGAGGCGGCAGCAGAAACCCAAGTCACCAGCCCTGAAGGAAAAATCAGCGCCGGCATGTCCCTGCCGCGCCTGGTCACCTTGCCGCGGCCTCCGTTCGCCGTGCAGGCACTCAACCATCTGAGCTATGGTGCCACGCCGACCACCATCGCCGAATTCAACGCGCTGGGCAGCACCGACCGGCAACGGCTGGCGAACTACGTAGATTGGCAACTGGACTGGGACAATATCAGCGACGCGGCGGTGGAGAGCCGGCTGACCTCAGCTGGTTACACGACGCTGGGAAAAAGCCTGACGCAGCTGTGGGCCGATCACATCGTCGCCGATCCCGAGAACGCCGTCCGCATGCGTCCGGCGACGGAAGTGCAACGCGCTGCCTATGTCCGCGCGGTGTATTCGCGCCGCCAGCTGCGCGAGGTGCTGGTCAACTTCTGGCACGATCACTTCAACGTGCTGGCGAATGAATTCAACACCGGCCCGGTCTACGCGCACTACGCCCGCGACGTCATCCGCGCGAATGCCAAAGGCAATTTCCGCGCGATGCTGGAAGCGGTGGCCAAGAGCACTGCGATGCTCTACTACCTGGACAACCTCAATAACTCCCGCTCCGGTCCCAACGAGAACTTCGCCCGCGAGCTGCTGGAGTTGCATACGTTTGGCGCGGAAAACTACTTGGGCTTCACCGATCCGTTCCAAGTGCCACCCTCGCCGGAAGACCCCAACTATCCCATCGGCTATACCGATATCGACGTGTACGAAACCTCGGCCGCTTTCACAGGCTGGTCGGCGAAGAACGGGCACTGGGAATTTCCTACCGAAAACGATGGCACGTTCGTCTACCGCCAGTCCTGGCACGATGCGGGGCCGAAATTCCTGCTGGGGATGCTGATCTATCCCGAGCAACCGGCCATGAAGGACGGCCGCGATGTGCTGGATCGCTTGGCCAGCCATCCGCGCGTCGCCAAGTTCATCTGCAAGAAGTTGATCCGCCGCTTCATCAGCGACACACCTTCGCAGCCGTTGATCGATAGCGCCGCTGCCGTCTTCCGCGCAAACTGGCAGAGCGCGAATCAGATAGAGCTGACGCTGCGCCATATCCTCAACTCCGACGACCTCTTCTACAGCTGGGGTCGCAAGAAACGCCGCCCGTTCGAGGCAACGGTCGCCGCCATGCGCGTATTGGGACATGACTGGACGCTGCGTCCCGGCCACGCCAAGAGCGATGAGTTCATGTGGCGGGCCGGCTTCACCGGACATCTGCCCTACAACTGGGCGGCGCCGAATGGTTTTCCGGATACCGGCATTGCGTGGTCGGGCTCCAACTCATACGCGATGACCTGGAAACTGCTGAACTGGCTGACAGAAACCACCGACGCCGATGTGCCGCTGAGTCCGATCCTGGCGACCAGCCGCAGCGGTGTGGCCTCGTGGACGGCCAATAATCTGGTGACCTTCTGGTGCCAGCGCATCCTGGGCTACCAGCCTGAAGCGACGCGCAAGCAGGTGTTGGTCAATTTCATGGCGCAAAACGGCGACCCCAACAGCTACGTGATTCTGGACAACGACGTCTGGCAGCAGAGCGATCTGAAGCGGCACTACAACCATCAGCGGCTGCGCAGCGTGGTGTCGCTGATCCTGATGTCCCCCGAATTCCTGAGCCGCTAGGGCCTATTAACGCTATTGGGATAAGCCACGCCGCAATCCAGTGCGTGCGGGGCAAGGAAGAATGAGGAAATGTATGTCGATACTTGCACGAATGATGACGCTGTCCCGCGCGCACAGGGTTGCGGCCGCCGTTTCAAGTACGGGGCAGGCCCTTCGGGTTGCTTCCCTGCCTCGCCAGGAGTCCGCTTTTGTAGGAGCGGCGTCCCGCCGCGAGCTCTTCTTGTCAGATTGCGGTAGAAGCGAAAGCTCGCGCCGAGGACGGCGCTCCTACAAGGGCAAGCCCCTGGCAAGGCGGGGAAGCAACGTGACTCATCCCAATAACGTTAATAGGCCCTGGACACCGACATGAGCAACTTCAAACTGACCCGTCGGGAATTCGTCAAAGGCTGTGGCAGCGCGGCAGTACTCAGCGCTGCCGGCAGCAGCCTGATCTTCGCCGATGGTGCCGCAGCGGCTGCGAACAGCTACGACACCGTGGTGCATCTGTTCCTGCGCGGCGGCATGGACGGCTTGAATCTGGTGGTGCCCATCAGCGGCGCGGACCGTACGTTCTACGAAGAAGCCCGGCCAGATCTTTCGATCGCCGCCACCGGTACGTATGGCGCATTGCCGCTGACGTTGAGCGGCGGTGCGGCGACTGGATTCGGCCTGCATCCCTCGGCGAACGGCCTGCGCGATCTGTGGAACGACAGCAAACTGGCGATCGTGCATGCCTGCGGTATGTCCACAGCGGTCACTCGCAGCCACTTCGACGCGCAGCTGTATATCGACCTGGGCACGCCAGGCAAGTTCGGTTCTGGCACCGGCTGGATGACGCGCGCCTGGCAAACCCGCGCCAGCGGCACGCCAGCTGCCACGTTGCCGGCCTTGGGCGTCAGCGGAACGCAACCAGCCGGCCTGATGGGCGCCACCGATGCGTTGACGATGAGCAGCCCTTCCGATTTCGGATTGAATTCAGGTGCTTATGCCTGGCAGAAAATCCGCGACGGCGCACCCGCGGGTTTTCGCGGCATCAACGAGACGTTGGCGGATCTTTGGGTGGGCCAAAGCGGCCTGGAGATCGAGGGACGTCGGGCGAACGGAGCACTCGGCATCATCGGTCAGCAAGCCTTCGCCAGCCTGCCCACTACCTGGCCCACGGGCGGATTCGCGCAGCAACTGTGGACCATCGCCCAGTCGATCCGCTTCAACCTGGGCCTGCGTTATGCCACGTTGGACCTGGGCGGCTGGGATACCCATGAAGGGCAAGGCACGGCGGGCAGCGGTTATCACTACTATCAGAACAAGATCAACGAACTGTCTTCGGCGCTGTACGCGTTCTTCAACGAATTGAATGCCGGTGGAGAGATGTCGCGAGTCACGGTGATCGTGCAATCGGAGTTCGGTCGCCGCGTCCGTGCGAATGCCAATGGCGGCACCGACCATGGCTACGGCAATCCGTTGCTGGTACTGGGCGGGCCCGTCAACGGCCGTCGCTTCTTCGGCAGCTGGCCGGGACTGAACCCGGAAACGCTGTCGCCGACTTTTGGCGACGTACCCGTTACCACCGATTATCGCCGTGTGTTCTCCGAAATCCTGATCCGCCGCATGGCCAATCCCAATCTCAGCCAAGTATTCCCCGGCTATGCCGGCTACGCTCCGCTGGGCATCGTGCAAGGCACCGATATCGCGGCGCAGTCGCAGGCGGTCGCGGCTTCAGCACCGGCCTTGGAGAGCCCCTCCGCTACCGGCGGGATAACCAGCGGAGCCGACAACGGATTCTCACCGCACGAACGTGTGGTGCCGGATTGGCAACGACGCGGCAAGGTGAATCGGATGATTACGCGGCGCGAGCGGTAGACCCCACGCGGAAAAAAGCCAGGTGAAGACCTGGCTTTTTTTATAGCTGCGGGTGTTCGCTTATCTCCCCTGCCAAAGTTCAGGATGGGCTTCGACATAAGCATTGATAGTGTCAGCAAGCGCCTCATGATCCTTGAGTGATGGATGCCAGTGGCAGGCGGTGATTTCCACCGTGGGATAGGCGAGCAGGTGGATGCGCTTGTCGCCTTCTTCCTGCATCGTTTTCAGGGCCAAGTGGTTGCCTGCGGCATAATTCGTGTCGTAGCTTTCCAGCACGAATAGAAGAATGAATGCGTTGGGGTTTTTCTTCCGCAGCATTCGCAGGAAGTCCGCGTAGGCCTTGTCGAAATCCTTGCGCAACGCCTGCTGGTTCTTCCATCTACCGTCAGATTTGACTGCGGGCACGAAGTCGTTGGCGCCTATTCCGACGACGATGATCTGCGGCTTCCAGGCCTCGTTCTTGTATACGATTGGACTATCGAACAGTACGCGCGGATAGAGTGATGTCATGCTCATGTCCGGTTTCGTGCTTTCGTAGTTGCGCACCACGCCTATGCCGGAATACGCATTGACCTGGTAGTCGGCGTTGAACCGGTTTGCCACCAGCGCACCATAGGCTTTCTGGCTGTCGGTCGAGAGGAATAGTTGTTCATCGGTGCATTCGCGAGTCGCGGAAGTATTGCCGTAACCGACCATGTCCGAGTCGCCGACGAACTCGATCTGGCGCGGTCGCGATGGCGACGGCAATGCCTTGCCCGAAGCGGGGATATAGAACCCTTCGAAGGTGCCGGTACCGTTCTGCGATTCGGTGAGTTTTTCCAGACGAATCGTGTGGCGGCCTTCGGTCAGGTTAGCGATCTTGTGTTCGACAGTACCCGGGCGATCCAGTACGGCGCTTGGCTGTCCATCGACGAGAATGCGCAAACGATTAGTGTCGTCGGCCACGCGCACAGAAACTTCGGAGCCTTCGAACGCGGCTTCGAAATACACCGCGGGCCATTGATAACGGTAGATAGGCTGCTTGCCATCGCTGGTGGTCGCGACTCGCCCACCGATGTGCAGAGGCAAAGGTGTCTGGGCAGCTGCGTGAGTGGATGAAGCGAAGACGATGGCCAGCAATAGCGCTTTGAATGGCTTCATGAGATTCCCCTGTGAATGCCAAGCCTAGCGCATCATCACGTCGCTCCCACAAATGTTAATCCCATAGACCTGATCCAACCACGGTAAACACGCAAAGAAAAAGCGGGCCGAAGCCCGCTTTTTTTGAAGCCTGCAATGTCGTGGCGGCTTATTCGGCCGGCACGCCTTCGCCTTCTTCCACGGCCTTGATCGACAGGCGGATACGGCCCTGCTTGTCGACTTCCAGCACTTTGACCTTCACCAGATCGCCTTCTTTCAGCTTGTCGCTGACCTTTTCCACGCGCTCGCTGGAAATCTGCGAGACGTGCACCAGGCCGTCCTTGCCCGGCAGGATGGTCACGAACGCGCCGAAGTCCATGATCTTGGCGACCTTGCCTTCGTAGATGCGACCCGGCTCGACGTCCGAGGTGATCTGTTCGATGCGCGCCTTGGCGGCCTGCGCAGCGGCGGCGTTGACCGAGGCGATGATGATGGTGCCATCGTCCTGGATGTCGATCTGGGTGCCGGTTTCCTTGGTGATGCCCTGGATGGTGGCGCCGCCCTTGCCGATCACTTCGCGGATCTTGTCCGGATGGATCTTGATGGTCAGCAGACGCGGGGCGAACTCGCTGAGCTCCAGGCGCGGCGTGGTCAGCGCATGGGCCATTTCGCCCAGGATATGCAGACGACCCGCCTTGGCCTGATCCAGCGCCTTCTTCATGATCTCTTCGGTGATGCCTTCGATCTTGATGTCCATCTGCAGCGCGGACACGCCGTTGGAAGTACCGGCCACCTTGAAATCCATGTCGCCTAGGTGATCTTCATCGCCCAGGATGTCCGACAGCACGACGAAGTCGTTGCCTTCCTTCACCAGGCCCATGGCGATACCGGCGACGGGCGCCTTGATCGGCACGCCGGCGTCCATCAGCGACAGCGAGCTGCCGCAGACCGATGCCATCGAGGAGGACCCGTTGGATTCGGTGATTTCCGAGACCACGCGGATGGTGTACGGGAATTCTTCCAGGCTCGGCATCACGGCAAGCACACCGCGCTTGGCCAGACGACCGTGGCCGATTTCGCGACGCTTCGGGCCCATCATGCGGCCGGCTTCGCCCACCGAGTAAGGGGGGAAGTTGTAATGGAACAGGAAGTTGTCCTTGTACTCGCCCGACACGGCGTCGATCACCTGGCCGTCGCGCGCGGTGCCCAGCGTGGTGACCACGATGGCCTGGGTTTCGCCGCGGGTGAACAGCGCCGAGCCATGGGTACGCGGCAGCACGCTGACCTTGGAGGAGATCGGGCGCACGGTATCCAGGGCACGGCCGTCGATGCGGACCTTGGTGCTCAGCACCGAACCGCGCATGGTCTGGTATTCCAGTTCGCCGAATTCCTTGGACAGTTCGGCAGCGCTCCAGCCATCGGCTTCGGCACGGCCGGCCAGCGACTGCAGCACGTCTTTCTTGATGGCGGCAATGGCATCGCGGCGTTGCAACTTGTTGTGAATCTGGAAGGCCTGGGCCAACTGGGTGCCTACCGCCTCCTTCAACGCCGAGATCAGTGCTTCGTTCTTGGCCGGTGCCGACCAGTCCCACGACTTGGTACCGGCTTCAACGGTCAGTTCGTTGATGATGTTGATGACCTTCTGCATTTCGCGATGGCCGAACATCACTGCGCCCAGCATTACTTCTTCGGACAGCTGGTCGGCTTCGGATTCGACCATCAGCACGGCGTTGCTGGTACCCGCGACGACCAGCTCCAGCTTGGAATCCTTCAGCTCGCTGACGGTCGGGTTGAGCACGTATTCGCCGTTGATGTAACCAACCTTGGCCGCACCGATCGGACCATTGAACGGCGCGCCGGTCAGTGCGACGGCTGCCGAGGCGCCGATCAGCGCCGGGATATCGCCGTCGATTTCCGGGTTCAGCGACATCACCGTGGCGATGACCTGCACTTCATTGCGGAATTCTTCCGGGAACAGCGGGCGCAGCGGGCGATCGATCAGGCGCGAGATCAGCGTCTCTTTCTCGGTCGCGCGGCCTTCGCGCTTGAAGAAGCCACCGGGGATGCGGCCGCCGGCGTAGAACTTCTCTTGGTAGTCGACCGTCAGCGGGAAGAAGTCCTGCCCTTCACGGGCCGACTTTGCCGCCACGGCGGTGACCAGCAGTACGGTGTCATCGAACTTGACGATGACCGCGCCGCCGGCCTGGCGGGCGATTTCGCCGGTTTCCAAAGTGACTGTGTGTTTGCCGTACTGGAAGGTCTTGGTAATTTTTGCCACGTTGATTCCTTAGGGATATTGCTTAACGGATTGACCGTGCGCGACCCATGCCGCACGCGGGTGGCCGGATGCTCCGGCCGCTGGCTCTGCTGAAACGTTGTCTGCCTGGCTGGCGGGTGAGGCGCATTCCATTCCCTGAAATGCAAACCGCGGCGCATTTCTGCGCCGCGGCGGGGTATTGGGTTAGCGGCGCAGACCCAGTTTTTCGATCAAGGTCTTGTAGCGCTCGTTGTCTTTCTTTTTGAGATAGTCGAGCAGGCTGCGGCGGCGGTTGACCAGTTGCAGCAGACCGCGGCGGCTGTGGTGATCTTTCTTGTGGGTCTTGAAGTGGCCGCTGAGCTGTTCGATGCGGGCGGTCAACAGGGCGACCTGGACTTCCGGCGAACCGGTATCGCTCGCGCTGCGCTTGTTTTCTTCAATGACTTTCTGGGTATCTACTGACATAGGTTTTTTCTCTGAGATGCGTGGCCTGCAGGAACGCCGGGAGATACCGAAGTAAACCGGAGCACCGCTGGGCTCGCCGTAAGCAAAAGGGAGTTGCCGTGAAATCGGCCGCGAAATTGTAGCCGCGGACGCCTTTTGAAACAAGGCTTTATTGCAGCGGTACTGGCTTTGGCGCCGTTTCGGGACAGGCCCAGGTGAACAATCGTTGCGGCGACAGCAGCCCTTCGGCATCCACCACCGCCAGCCCCAGGACGCGTCCTTCCGGTCCGTAGACCGCCAATGTGCCCGCCGATGCTTCATAGCCACGCAGGCGCTGCCCTTTGCCCAGGCGCTGGGCGGACTCGGCATCCAGGTCGAGGCGTGGAAAGCCGGTCAGTCCGGCTTCGATCGGCAGCAAACAAGCTTCCAAGGCGGCTTCGCCTTCCTGTTCAGCCAATGCCTGGAGCGCGTCCAGCGTGAACATCCGCGGCTGCATGAACGGGTCTACCCACAGGCGGCGCAATTCGGCGACATGCGCGCCACAACCCAACGTTTCTCCCATATCCCGCACCAGACTGCGCACGTAGGTGCCCGAGCCGCATTCCACGCGGAGTTTCACGCGATCGCCTGCATGCTCGAGTATCTGGATGCCATGGACCTCGACGTCGCGCTCTGGTGCTTCGATGGTTTCACCCCGGCGCGCCTTGGCGTACAGCGGCTCCCCGCCCTGCTTCAAAGCCGAATAGATCGGCGCGCGCTGACGGATGACTCCGCGAAGTGGCGCCAAGGCGGCTTCCAACCGATCGGCGTCGATCGGCGGCACAGACCGCTGGCGCAGAACAGCGCCGTCGGCATCGTCCGTATCCGTGGTGACGCCCAGCACAGCGGTGGTGTCGTAGGCCTTGCGCGAACCCAGTAGTAGCCCGGCGATCTTGGTGGCTTCACCGAAGCACAGCGGCAGCAACCCGGTGGCCAGTGGATCCAGGCTGCCGGTGTGGCCGCCCTTCTCCGCCCGAAACAAATGCCGCACGCGCTGCAACGCCTGGTTGGAACTCAGGCCCGGGGGCTTGTCCAACAGCAGGATGCCGTCAAGGCGGCGGAAGCGAGGGCGTGCGGCCATTAGGTCTCTGTTTTGACGGGGCACGAAGGCTCGGGACCGGTAGGAGCGGCGTCCCGCCGCGAGCTCTTGGCTCCTATCGCGATCTGCCAAGAAGAGCTCGCGGCGGGACGCCGCTCCTACCGACGGGTGCCGCTCCTACGGGGATCGGGCACACCGCGTCGCAGCTTCGTCGAGGAGCTTACTCGTCTTCGGGTTCGCTAGGCGGAGGCAGGTCGCGCAGCAGATTGTTGATGCGCTCGCCGCGGTCCACGGAGTCGTCGTAGTGGAAATGCAGTTCTGGCACGTGCCGCAGCTTCATGGCCTTGCCCAATTGGTAGCGGATCTGGGGCGACAGCTCTTTCAGCGCCTTGACCGCTTCGGCCGAACGTTCCTGCATCAGCGCCGTGACAAACACCTTGGCATGGGCCAGGTCGCGGGTGACTTCGACATCGGAAACGCTGACCGACGGCAAGCCATGTTCGCGCACGGCTTCATGCACCAGCGTGCCCAGCTCGCGGCGGAGCTGGGCTGAAACGCGGTCGGAACGATAGAAGGATTTAGTAGGCATGGTGAGAACTCCTGATCAGGGGCCGGAGAGCAGGGATCAGAGGCCAGAGGGAAAACCAAGGCGGCAGTGCCGTCGATTTTCCCCTGGTCTCTGGTCTCCGGTCTCTGCCTACATCACAGCGTACGCTGTACCTCGATACGCTCGAAGCACTCGATCTGGTCGCCGGGCTTGACGTCGTTGTAGGCCTTCACGCCGATGCCGCACTCGGTGCCGTTGCGTACTTCGTCGACGTTCTCCTTGAAGCGGCGTAGCGATTCCAGTTCGCCTTCGAATACCACCGTGCTTTCGCGCAGTACGCGAATCGGCTTGTTCCGCTTGACCACACCCTCGACGACCATACAACCGGCCACCGCACCGAACTTGGAACTGCGGAACACATCGCGGACTTCGGCGACGCCAATGATCTCTTCGCGGATTTCCACGCCCAGCAGACCGGAGGCCACCTGCTTCACCTGATCGATCACGTCATAGATGATCGAGAAGTAGCGCAGGTCCACGCCGTTGGTTTCGATGATGCGGCGTGCCGAAGCGTCGGCGCGCACATTGAAACCGATGATGGTCGCCTTGGAGGTGACCGCCGAGTTGGCGTCGGATTCGGTGATGCCGCCCACGCCCGAGTGGATGATGTTGATGCGGATGGATTCGTTGGAAAGTCCGATCAGCGAATGACGCAACGCTTCCACCGAACCCTGCACGTCGGCCTTGATGATCAGGTTGAGGCTCAACTGGCCCTCGCCCTTGCCCAGCTGGGCCATGATGTCTTCCATGCGGCTGCCGGCGGACTGCACCAGGCGCGATTCACGGCGCTTGGCATCGCGCTGCTGCGCCACATCCTTGGCCAGGCGCTCGTCTTCGACCACGACGAAGTCGTCGCCCGCTTCCGGCACGCCGGAAAGACCCAGCACCTGCACCGGGATCGACGGACCCGCTTCGGCCGGTTGACCGCCGGTTTCGTCGAACAGCGCGCGCACGCGGCCGTATTGGATGCCGCAAACCAGATAGTCGCCCTTTTTCAACGTGCCTTGTTGCACCAGCACGGTCGCGACCGGGCCGCGGCCCTTGTCCAGCGAAGATTCGATGACCACGCCAGTGGCACGGCCATCGCGCGCTGCACGCAGCTCCAGCACTTCGGCCTGGAGCGTGATGGCATCCAGCAGCTCGTCGACGCCTTGGCCCGTCTTGGCGGAAAGTTCGACGAATTGGGTGTCGCCGCCGAATTCCTCGGCCACGACTTCCTGCGCCAGCAATTCGTTCTTCACGCGCAGCGGGTCGGCACCGGCCTTGTCGATCTTGTTGACGGCGACGATCAGCGGAACGCCCGCCGCCTTGGCGTGCTTCACAGCCTCCACCGTCTGCGGCATGACGCCGTCGTCGGCCGCGACCACCAGCACCACGATGTCCGTGAGCTTGGCACCGCGGGCACGCATCTGCGAGAACGCCGCGTGACCGGGAGTGTCGAGGAAGCTGACCACGCCCTTCGCGGTTTCCACATGGTAGGCGCCGATGTGCTGGGTGATGCCGCCGGCTTCGCCACTGGCGATCTTGGTGCGGCGGATGTAATCCAGCAGCGAGGTCTTGCCGTGATCCACGTGGCCCATGATGGTGACCACCGGCGGACGCGGCAGCTTCTCACCCTGCACTTCCTCGGTATGGGCCAGCAACGCGTCCTCGGCGTCGCCACTGCTGGCGCGCACGGGCACATGGCCCAGTTCTTCGGTGACCAGCGCCGCGGTGTCGTAGTCGATGGTCTGGGTGATGGTCGCCATGACGCCCATCTTGAACAGCGCCTTCACTACATCACCACCCTTCAATGCCAACTTCTGCGCCAGATCGGCAACGGTGATCGTTTCGCCGATCGCAACGTCGCGCACTACCGGCGCGGTGGGGCGCTCGAACCCGTGCTGACCGCCACCGCCACGCGCCTGCTCGACTTGGCGGCGTTGCTTCGGCTTGACGCGCGAGGTCGTGCGGCGCGCGCGATCGGCGGCCGACAGATGCAGCTGGCCAGCGAAGCGCTGGGTGCTGTCGTCGTCCTCGACGCCGGCGACCATGGCGTGCGAACCGCGGGTCTTGTGTTTGTGCGCGCCAGCGGTGGCGCGATCGTCCACGCGCGGTGGATCCTTGCGGACCACCGGCTTGGGCACGTGATGTCCGCCCGGCTTGGCTGGACGCGCGGTGGCTTCTTCGTCGCTGGCCGGCACGCCTGCCGCGGCGGCAGCGACCTCGGCTTCGGCCTGCAGACGCGCAGCCTCTGCTTCGGCGCGCACGGCCTCTTCTTCCTGGCGGCGACGGTCGAGCTCTTCCTTGCGGCGGCGATCTTCCTCGGCCAGGCGCTGCTGTTCTTCCAGGTTGCGCTGCTTGGATGCTTCCAGCTTGCGCAGGATTTCGGCGCGCTCCGGATCCATTTCCAACTGCGAAGCCGGGATTTCCGGTTCGGTCGGCTTGACGTAGGTCCGCTTCTGGCGGACCTCCACGTTGACCGTGGTCTTGGTGCGGCCGGCAGCCACCGTCACTTCCTGGACCTTGCGCCGGTTCAGCGTGATCTTCTTCGGCGCGGCCGCGTCCTCGACGGGCTTCTCGGTCTTGCCGTGAGTACGGCGAAGGAAGCCGAGTAGCTTCATCTTCTCGGTGCTGGTCACGACCTGGTCGGGACCGCTGAACTTCATACCGGCCTCGGCCAGTTGCTCCAGCAGTTTTTCGACCGGGGTATTAACCAGTTCGGCCAGCTTGCGGATGGTGGTTTGCTGCGTCATTCGGATCCTATGACCTTGTTTGCGCCCCCACGCCGGTAGCGGAGGGAACGCGGATTCTAAGCCCTGCGGTTACCAGGGCGGCGTTCATCGACGGCTCATTCGCCGCGCCCCGGACGGGCCCTCGTGGCGCTCATGCGCCACGCTCTAAACGAGCAATTTCCTCGGCACGGGCGGCCAGGATCAGCGCCGCGGCGCGTTCCTCATCCAGTCCCTCAATGCCGAATTCCACCACCTCATCGGCGGCCAGATCGGACAGCTCCTCGCTGGTGCGGACACCATGCGAGGCCAGCGCGTAAGCGGTTTCTTCGTCCATGCCTTCCAGCGCCAGCAGGTCTTCCGCCGGCTGATGCTCTTCCAGACCTTCTTCCTCGGCCAGCGCTTCGTTGAGCAGCGCGTCGCGAGCACGGGCACGCAGCTCTTCCACGATGTCTTCGTCGAAGCCTTCCACCGCCAGCAATTCGCCGACCGGCACGTAAGCGATTTCCTCGACCGTGTTGAAGCCTTCGCTGACCAGGATGGCAGCGATTTCCTCGTCCACTTCCAGCTTGTCCATGAACAGCTGGCGGGCGACGGCCTGTTCGGCCTCCGACTTGGCAGCCACTTGGTCCTGGGTCATCACGTTGAGCTGCCAACCGGTCAGGCGGCTGGCCAGGCGCACGTTCTGGCCACCCTTGCCGATGGCTTGGGCCAACCGGTCTTCAGCCACGGCCAGGTCCATCGAATGCTTTTCTTCATCGACGATGATCGACTGCACTTCGGCCGGCGCCATCGCGTTGATGACGAAGGTGGCCGGATTGTCGTTCCACAACACAATGTCGACGCGCTCGCCATTGAGCTCGTTCGACACCGCCTGCACGCGCGAACCGCGCATGCCGATGCAGGCGCCGATGGGGTCGGTGCGAGTATCGTGCGCCAACACCGCGATCTTGGCGCGGTCGCCCGGATCGCGTGCACAGGCCTTGATCTCGACCAGGCCCTGGCCCACTTCCGGCACTTCCAGCTTGAACAGTTCGATCATGAATTCCGGTGCGGCTCGGCTGATGAACAGCTGCGGGCCGCGCGGTTCGGAGCGCACGTCGAACAGATAGCCGCGGACGCGGTCGCCGGCGCGCAGCACGTCGCGCGGAATGCCCTTGTCCTTCGGAATGAAGGCTTCGGCATTGCCGCCCAGATCCACGTAGATGTTGCCGCGCTCGGCACGCTTGACCACACCGGTCACCAGCTCGCCTACGCGGTCTTTCCAGGCGTCGACCACCTGGGCGCGTTCGGCTTCGCGCACACGCTGCACGATCACCTGCTTGGCGGCCTGCGCGGAAATGCGCCCGAAATCGGGGTTCTCGATCTGTTCTTCGATGTAATCGCCTACTTCGACGTCATCGCTTTCGTCGATAGCATCCATCAGGCGGATCTGTCGGTCAGGCGATTCCATCACTACGTCATCGGCCACCACTTCCCAGCGGCGGTAGGTTTCGTAGGTGCCATCCTTATGGTCGATCGTTACGCGCACCTGCACGTCCTGTTCCGGATAGCGCTTCTTGGCGGCGGACGCCAGCGCAGCTTCGATCGCGTCGAAGATCACTTCCCGCGGCACGCCTTTTTCATTGGCGACCGCATCCACCACCAGCAAAAGTTCCTTACTCATTTATCACTCCGCTCTCGGCTTGTTGGCCGCCGGCTTGTTGGGTTGTTGCTTGCGTGTCTTTTTCGGGGCGGGCTTGCCCTTCCCCGGCTTGTTGGGAGCCGCTGTCTTCGCACGGCTCCCGGTATTGCGGCTTCCAGTATTAGAGCCCGCATTGGGCTTTTCAGGCGCAAAGCCCAGGGCCGCCCAGTCGGGCACCAGCCGAGCCTTGTCGATATTATCGAATGCGACCGTCATCTCGGCGGCATCGACCGTAAAAACCACGTTTTCGCCTTCGATTTGGGTAATCACGCCCTGCAGGCGCCGGCGTCCGTCCTGCGGCAATTTCAACACGACTTTGGCCGATTCACCCTGGTGGCGAACGAACTGCGCCAACGTGAACAGAGGCCGGTCGATGCCGGGAGAAGAGACTTCCAGGGTGTAGTTGCCGGAAATCGGATCTTCCACATCCAATTGGGCGGAGACTTCCCGGCTGACCGCTTCGCAGTCGTCGATGCCAACCATGCGCGAAGCCTGTTCGGATTCGGGCACGTCGATGTACAGGCGAAGCGTGGCGCTGCCGGGAGCCGGCAGATATTCGGCGCCCAGCAGTTCCAGCCCGAGGGCATGCACCGTTGGAGCCAGCAGGTTAGCGATTTGGGTAGCCTTGTCGCTCACGTGGTGACCTTTCAACAAATGTCTGGATTACGAAAACAACAAGGGGCCCGATGGGCCCCTTGTCCGATACGCTGGATTCCGGTGCGAAGATGGGAACATTCATCTTTCGCGTGCCCGAGCCTTTGACAGTGAGGAGCCTCAAAAAGAGGCTTTTTCTCACCGAAAAGCTTGGTAGCGGGGGCAGGATTTGAACCTGCGACCTTCGGGTTATGAGCCCGACGAGCTGCCAGACTGCTCCACCCCGCAGCAGAAGCGGAATTATGACGATTCAAGCGGTTTATTGCAAGTGTTGAATCGCATCAAAAACAAAATACAAGAAGACCGGTGAAACAGATGGGTGCCAATAGCGGCAATACAAGCGGGTAGCCGAAATACAAGCACGCGCTTGTATTTCTAACTGCCCCCATTCCCCGCGTGACCGGCAGCAAAATCAGCCGGCGAATGCCTGCTGGCACCACGCCATGATCGGGTTCCAAGCGATACCCAGTACCAGCAGCGCCAGCGCGTTGACTCCGAATACGATCGGAACCACGCGGTCCGTACGAGCCAGCGGAACTTCGCCGACCGGCTCGTCGAAATACATCACCTTGATGATCCGCAGGTAATAGAACGCACCGATCACCGCGCAAACGACGCCTAGCAAGGCCAGCCACAGGAAACCACCGTTCAACGCGGCGCCCAGCACTACCAGCTTGGCCCAGAAGCCAAGGAACGGCGGCACGCCGGCCAGCGAGGCCATCACGCACAGAACCAGTCCTGCCTGCCACGGATTACGCGCATTCAGGCCCTTGAAATCATCGATCTTGTCGGCTTCGAAACCCTGCCGCGACAGCACGATGATGGCGCCGAATGCCGCCGCCGACATGACGGTGTAACTGATCGCGTAGAACAGCGCAGCGGCATAGCCGTTCTGTCCGCCACCAGCGAATCCCAACAGCAGGAAGCCGACATGCGAAACAGTGGAGTACGCGAGCATCCGCTTCAAATTGGATTGGGCAATGGCAATCAGGTTGCCGATGATCAACGACGCCGCCGCCAGTCCGGCCAGCAGCCATTGCCACTGCACCGTCATCGGCCCCAGACCGTCTTCCAGCAACCGGTACGCCATGCCGAACGCCGCCAGCTTGGGCGCGGAGCTGATGAACAACGTCACCGGCGTCGGCGCACCGTGATAGACGTCGGGCAGCCACATGTGGAAGGGGGCCGCGCCCAGCTTGAATGCCACGCCAGCAACCATGAACACCACGCCGGTCAACAGCAGCATGCGGTTGTCGCCGATCGCCAGCGCGGCATTGCTGGCTGCCTCATGAATACCGGGCAGGCTCAGCGTACCGGTAGCGCCATAGATCAGCGACATGCCATACAGCAGCAAGCCCGAAGCCAGCGAGCCCAGTACGATGTACTTCATCGCCGCCTCCGACGAAAGCCCGTCGTCGCGGTTCAGAGCGACCAGCGCGTAGGAACACAGCGCCAGCAGTTCCAGGCCCAGATAGACCATCACCAAGCTACCGGCGGAAACCATCATCATCATGCCGGAGGTAGCCAGCAGCACCAGCACGGGGACCTCGCCCGGATACAGGTTGCGTTCGCGCAGATAGGGCCAGCCATAGACCAGCGACAGACCACTGAGCAGCACGATAACGACTTTGCTCACATCGGCCATCGTGTCGCGCACGAACATGCCGCTGAATACGGTGCCCTGCCCGCCGACGCCCGTGGCGACCATGTACAGCACCACGGCAAGCACCACGAGCGACAAGCCATGGGTGACGACCCGGCGGCGGCTGTCCAGGAACAAGTCCAGCATCAGCAGCGCGAAGGCGCCTGCGATCAGGACCACTTCCGGCAACAGCGGCATCAGGTCGGCGGTGGAAGGTAGCATCGGCGTCGTCATGTTTCTTCCTTACAGCTTGCTGTTGGCGAGCTGCATCGCCAGTTGTGCGATCGACGGTTCCATCAGGTCGGTCAGCGGCTTGGGATACAGGCCCAACGCCAGCACGCCGATAGCGAACACACCCAACACCAGCGCCTCGCGCGAGTTGATGTCCTTCAACTCAGCCACGTGCGCATTGGCCACTTCGCCGTACATCACCCGCTTGATCAGCCACAGCGTGTAAGCCGCACCGATCACCAACGTGGTCGCCGCCGCCAGTGCGATCACTGGGTGCTTCTGGAAGCTGGCCACGATCACCATGAACTCGCCGACGAACCCGCTGGTGCCCGGCAGGCCCGAATTGGCCATACCGAACAGCACGAAGAACACCGCGAACCAGGGCATCACGTTCACCACGCCGCCGTAGTCCTTGATCATTCGGGTATGCATGCGGTCATACAGCACGCCAACACAGGAGAACATCGCGCCGGAAATGAAACCATGCGAGATCATCTGCACCATGGCGCCCTGCAGGCCCAGACGCGCGCCATCCATGTTGCCGTAATCGCGAACCAAGCCAAAGGCGATGAAGATGCCAAGAGTGACGAAGCCCATGTGCGACACCGACGAATAGGCGATCAGCTTCTTCATGTCGTCCTGCACCAGTGCCACCAGGCCGACGTAGATCACGCCAATCAGCGATAGCACGATCACCAGGGTGGCCCATTCGTAACCCGCGTCGGGCACGATCGGCAGCGTGAAACGCAGGAAACCATAGCCACCAATCTTCAGCATGATCGCCGCCAGGATCACCGAGCCAGCGGTCGGTGCTTCCACGTGCGCGTCCGGCAGCCAGGTATGCACCGGGAACATCGGCACCTTGACCGCGAACGCGATCAGGAAGGCGAAGAACAGCCAGGTCTGCTCCTTGGCATTGAGCGGCAACTGATAGAGGTCCGCCAGTTGGAAACTACCGCCCTTCAGGTACAGGTAGATCAGTCCGACCAGCATGAAGACCGAACCCAGGAACGTGTACAGGAAGAACTTCACCGACGCGTAGATGCGGCGCGGGCCGCCCCACACGCCGATGATCAGGAACATCGGGATCAACATGGCCTCGAAGAACACGTAGAACAGCATCGCGTCCATCGCGCAGAACACGCCCACCATCAGGCCTTCAAGGAACAAGAACGCCGCCACGTACTGGCTGACGCGCTTGTCCACCGACGTCCACGCACCGATCAGCGCCAGCACCGTCGTCAGCGTGGTCAGCACGATCAGCGCGACCGAAATACCATCCGCACCCAGCGAGTACCAGATGTTGAAGGCAGGTACCCATTCGTGCTTCTCGGCAAATTGCATGCCCGGATCGGCGAAGTTGAAGCCGGTCAGCAACGGCACACTGAAAACCAGCGTCAGCAGCGCCACCACCAAGGCTACCCAACGGGCCATGCCGGCGCGGGCGTTGCCCAAGGCGAGCACCAGCGCGCCGCCGAGGATCGGCAGCCAGATCACAATACTTAGCAAGGGCCAGTTCGACACGTGTGGTATCCGTTAGTTCAGCGCCAGAGGCGTCATTGCCAGGGCATTACTGCCAAAACCGGATGAGCACGGCCAACAGTGCAATCAGGCCGAGAATCATCGCGAAGGCGTAGTGGTAAAGGAATCCCGACTGGCTACGGCGCAACAAATGCGCAGCCAGGTCGATCAGCCGGGCACTGCCATTGACCGCTGCACCATCGATCACATGCGTATCGATCGCGCGCGAAGCCTGACCGAGCTTGACGCTGCCGCCAGCAAGACCACCGATCCACAGATCGTCCATGCCGTACTTGTTCTCCAATATCCGGACCGGCAGCGCAAAGCTCTTGCGCGCCTTCGCCGCCCAGTCGGGCTTGAACAGATACAGCAGCGTCGCCAATGCGAAGCCTGCGAACGCCAGCCAGAAGGGCGGCGCGGTGAAACCGTGCAGTGCGAATGCGGCGGGCCCGTGGAACTCCTCCTTCAGCGCGGCGACGGTATCCGATGCCGGCGTGATGAAGTCGATGGCGCCAAGGAAGAACGGCAACTGCTCGTGATGGCCGGTCCAATCGGTACCGAACAACATCGGACCAACAGTGAAGTAGCCAATCAGGATCGAAGGAATAGCCAACAGGATCAGCGGCACCGTCACCACCCAGGGCGACTCGTGCGGCGTATGGGCGTGATCGCCATGATGGTCATGGCCGTGATCGTCATGACCATGCGCTTCGTGTTCGTGCGCCAGCGCCGCTTCCTGCGCTTCCGACTCCGCTTCCGGAGCCACGTAGTGCGCGGGCGCGGGATCGTTGAAGCGCTCCTTGCCGTGGAAGGTCAAGTACAGCAAACGGAAGCTGTAGAAACTGGTGACGAAAACGCCTGCCAGCACGGCCCAGTAGCCGTAGGTGGCGACGAAGGTACTGGGTCCATGCACTTCCGGCGGCGCCATCGTGCCCAACTCGGCCAGCTTGGTGGCGAATTCGCCCGCCTGTTCCTTGTGGTGCTTGGCCGCTTCGATGATGGTGTCTTTCGAATAGAAGCCTGAGAAGAACGGCGTTCCCACCAGCGCCAAGGTGCCGATCAGACTGGTGATGTAGGTGATGGGCATGTATTTGCGTAGGCCACCCATCTTGCGCATGTCCTGCTCGTGGTGCATGCCGATGATCACCGAGCCAGCGGCCAGGAACAGCAGCGCCTTGAAGAACGCATGCGTCATCAGATGGAACACGGCCGCCGAGTAAGCCGATACGCCCAGCGCCACCGTCATGTAACCCAGCTGCGACAGTGTGGAGTACGCCACCACCCGCTTGATGTCGTTTTGCACGATACCGATCAGGCCGGTGAAGAACGCCGTGGTGGCGCCGATGAACAGCACGAAGTCCAGTGCGGTCTGCGACAGCTCGAACAGCGGCGACATGCGCGCCACCATGAAGATGCCGGCGGTCACCATGGTCGCGGCATGGATCAGTGCGGAAATCGGGGTTGGGCCTTCCATCGAGTCCGGCAGCCAGACGTGCAGCGGTACCTGCGCCGACTTGCCCATCGCGCCAATGAACAGGCACACACAGATGATGGTAGCGATGGACCAGATGACCGGCCCATCCAGCACCTGCCAGGTATTGCCGAATACGGTGATGGCCCCCGACCACACCGGGATAGCCTTGCCGACCAGCAACGTGGCGTTGGCAAACACGGTGGCGTAGTCGAGCGTGCCGAACATCAGCAGCACTCCCGCGATACCGAGCAGGAAGCCGAAGTCGCCCACGCGATTCACCAGGAATGCCTTCATGTTGGCGAAGATCGCGGTCGGCCGTTTGAACCAGAAGCCGATCAGCAGGTACGACACCAGCCCCACCGCTTCCCAGCCGAAGAACAGCTGCAGGAAGTTGTTGCTCATCACCAGCATCAGCATGCTGAAGGTGAACAGCGAGATATAACTGAAGAAGCGCTGGTAACCCGGGTCTTCGGCCATATAGCCGATGGTGTAGATGTGCACCAGCAGCGATACGAAGGTCACCACCACCATCATCATGGCGGTCAGCTTGTCGATCATGAAACCGACGTGGCCGCTGTAGTTGCCGACTTCGAAGAAGGTGTAGATGTTCTGGTTGAACGGTGAAGCTCCCTGCCCCACCAGTTGGTACAGCACCCAACCGGAGAGCGCGCAGCTGACCGCGACACCCAGGATGGTGACGATATGCGAACCGGCCCGGCCCACCTGCCGGCCGAACAGGCCAGCGATGACGCTGCCCAGCAGCGGCGCCAACACAATGGCCAGCAGCAGGTTCTTGGAAATCACGACGTCCATACCGGTCATCATCAGCCTTTGAGCGTATCGACTTCGGCGACGTTGATCGTGCGCCGGGTGCGGAACAGGGTGACCAGGATCGCCAGGCCGATGGCGGCCTCGGCGGCAGCCACCGTCAGAATGAAGAACACGAAGATCTGTCCCGCGGCGTCGCCCAACTCGCGCGAGAACGCGACAAAGTTGATGTTCACCGCCAACAACATCAGCTCGATCGACATCAGCAGCACGATGACGTTCTTACGGTTCAGGAAGATGCCCGCCACGCTGATACAGAACAGCACGGCGCCCAGCGCCAGCAGATGACCCACAGTGATCATGGCGTGTTCCCCCCTTGTAAGTTCTCCGCTTCGCCGGCAGCGGGTGCACCGGTTGGATGCACCGCCTTTTCGGACTGCATTTTCACCATGCGCAGGCGGTCCCCGGCTTTCACTCGCGACTGCTCGCCGGGATCCTGGGTCTTGGTGCCCGGCCGCTTACGCAGCGTCAGCATCACCGCAGCGATCACTGCCACGGTCAGGATCACCGCGGCGAACTCGAACGGCAAAAGGAATTCCGTAAACAGCGTGCGTGCCAGCCAGGAAGTATTGGATGTTTCGGCGGCCGAAGCAGCGGCATTCGCCGGGAATGGAACTGCCATCCGCGCCTTGATGCCGATCAGCACCAGCATCTGCCCCAACATCACCACCGCCACCAGCAGCCCGACTGGCAGGAATCGCACCCAGCCTTCGCGGAGCTTGACGATGTCGATGTCCAACATCATCACCACGAACAGGAACAGCACCATCACCGCGCCCACGTAGACCAGGATCAGGGCCACGCCCAGGAATTCGGCGCCGACCAGCAGCCACACGCAGGCAACCGAGAAGAACGTCAGGATCAGGCACAACACCGCATGCACCGGATTGCGCACGCTGATCACGGCGCCTGCGGCAACCACCGCGACAGCGGCAAACGCGTAAAAGCTGATCAATACCCAGTCCATCATGCTCTCTTTAGGAATGTTCTCAGCGGAAGGCGGCGTCGGCGGCGCGGCGCTCGGCGATCTCGGCTTCGAGCCGGTCTCCGATAGCCAGCAGCTGCGGTTTGGTAACGATGTTCTGGCCACGCTTGTCGAAGTGGTACTCCAACAGGTGCGTCTCCACGATCGAGTCCACCGGGCAGCTTTCTTCGCAGAAGCCGCAATAGATGCACTTGAACAGATCGATGTCGTAGCGCGTGGTGCGGCGCGTGCCGTCTTCGCGCGGGGCCGAGTCGATGGTGATGGCCAGCGCCGGGCAGACCGCTTCGCACAGCTTGCAGGCAATGCAGCGTTCTTCGCCGTTGGGATAGCGGCGTAGCGCGTGCAGCCCGCGGAAGCGCGGCGACTGCGGGAACTTCTCCATCGGGTACATCATCGTGTACTTCGGCTTGAAGGCGTACTTCAGCGTCAGCCACAAGCCCTGGGTAAGCTCCAGCAGCATCAGGCTCTTGAAGTAGTGGACAACCTTATTCATCGCAGCATGCCCTTCAAATTCATGCACCCTTCTCGAACACGCCGAAGAACGCCATCAGCGCCGTCACCGCGATCCACGCGATGGTCAGCGGAATAAATACTTTCCAGCCCAACCGCATGATCTGGTCATAGCGGTAGCGCGGGAAGCTGGCGCGGAACCAGATGTAGGCGCTGGCGAAGAACACCACCTTCATCAGCATCCACGGCCAACCACCCTTCCACAACCAGTCCACCCACGGAGATACATCAGCGGTTACCCAACCCTGGATCGGGCTCAGCCAACCGCCAAGGAAGAAGATCGAAACCAGGAAACTGACCAGAATCATGTTGGCGTATTCGGCCAGGAAGAACAGCGCGAACGCGGCGCCAGAGTATTCCACCATGTGTCCGGCGACGATTTCCGACTCGCCTTCCACCACGTCGAAGGGCGCGCGGTTGGTTTCAGCGACGCCCGACACCCAGTAGACGATGAACAACGGGAACAGCGGGATCCAGAACCATTCCAGGAAGCCAGCGTTGCCCGCCTGCGCCATCACGATCTCGCTCAGGTTCAAGCTGCCTGCCGCGATCAGCACGCCGACCAAGGCGAAGCCCATCGCGATTTCGTAGCTGACCACCTGTGCAGCGGAGCGCATCGCACCCAGGAACGCATATTTCGAGTTCGACGCCCAGCCGGCGATGATGATGCCGTACACGCCCATCGAGGTCATCGCCAGCAGGTACAGCAGGCCGGCGTTGGCGTTCGACAGCACCAGCTTGGCATCGAACGGCACCACCGCCCAGGCGGCGAACGCCGGTGCCAGCGTGATCAGCGGCGCCAGGATGTACATCGTCTTCTGCGCACTGCTGGGCTGGATGATTTCCTTGAACAGCAATTTGAAGACGTCGGCGAACGCCTGGAAGATGCCCATGCCCACGTACATCGGTCCATGCCGAACATGCATCCAGCCAATCAGCTTGCGCTCCCACACCACATAGAACGCGACCGCCACGATCACCGGCACGGCGATGGTCAGGATCTTCAGTACGATCCACAACACGGTGCCGATGTCGCCCAGCCCGAAGAACCAATCGCGCAACGGGCCTATCGCGTTGATCAACAGTTCGTTCATGCGCTCACCACCGTCACACGATCCGCTCCCAACGGCGCCGTGGCGCCATAGCCGCTTTCGATCCACGCGCTACCCGGGGCTACGCGTGCATCCACGACCACCGGCAATGCTGCCGTACCGCCGGCCACACTGACTTTGGCGACCTTGCCATCGGACACGCCGTTGGCTGCCGCATCGGTGGGATGAAGCACGATCCGTGCGCCGGTATTCAAGGGGTGTGCTTGCAAGGCTTCGGCACGGCGCACGACGCCATCGGTGCGGTAGATCGCCGCGGTCACCGTCAGTTCCAGTCCTTCGGAAGCGCTTGCGGCCGGCTTGCTGCCTGACTGCAGGTTCGCTGTGGTCGCCGGCTGATCGGTCAACACGGCTCGCAGCTCCGCCAGATCGACGAACTCGAAGCCCGCCAGCTGCAACTCACCCCCCAGCGCTCGCAGCACACGCCAGCCTTCGCGCGCTTCCCCTGGCGGCTTGCCACCCGCTTGCGTGCGCTGTTCGACGCCATCCAGATTGGTCAGGGTGGCGTCGATTTCCGGCAGCGCGCCAATCGGCAGGATCACGTCGGCCACCGCGCGCGTCGATTCGCAGGCGAAGTGGCTGAAAGCGACGACTTTCGCGGCGTTCAATGCTTTCTGCGCGGCAGCGGTATCAGCGAAATCCAGGCCTGGTTCGATGCCGTAGATGACGTAGGCGCTGCGTGGTTCTGCGAACATCCCCGCTACATCGCGGCCAGCAGGCAGCACGCCGTTGCGGGACAGGCCCACGGCATTGGCGCCCTGCGGGATACGGCACAGCGAGGCGCCCGTCGCCGAGGCGAAATCCGCGGCAGCCGCGCGAATCTGCGCGGCTGCAGGATGATTCTCGGCAATCGCACCGACGATCACCACGGCATGGTTGACGCCTTTGGCAGCATCGCGCAACGCGGCCTCACTCAAGGCAGCAGCGATTTGCGACGGTGGCACAATCCGCTTGCTCGTCTGGTTGAAAGCGAAGTCGAACTCAACCGGATTGACCACGTGCACCTTGGTGCCCTTGCCGTTGGCCTTGCGGATGCGCTGGTGCAACAGCGGCAGTTCATGGCGGATGTTGGTACCGACGAGAACGATCATGTCGGCTCGTTCGATCTCCGCCAGCGGCAACGCGAACGGCTGTGCCGTCGCACCATCGGAGAAGTCGCGGTTGAAGATACGGTGATCCAGATTGCCCGTGCCCAGGCCGGACGCCAGCTTGGCCAACAGGCCACCCTCTTCGTTCGAGGTAGCCGGATGCGCCAGCACACCGAGGCTGTCGCCCAAGTGGGCGCGCAGGATTTCAGCAGCAGCGCTTACAGCTTCAGCCCAGGAGACTTCATGCCATTGTCCGTCGATCTTGCGCATCGGCTTGAGCGCGCGATCGTCGCTGTATAGGCCCTGGTGCGAGTAACGGTCGCGGTCGGACAGCCAGCATTCGTTGACCGCTTCGTTGTCGCGCGGCACTACGCGAAGAACCTGGCCCCGACGCACGTGCAGGAACAGATTCGATCCCATTGCATCGTGGTAGCCGATCGATTCGCGCGCGATCAGTTCCCATGGGCGAGCACGGAAGCGGAACACCTTGTTGGTAAGCGCGCCGACCGGGCAGACGTCGGCAACGTTGCCGGACAGCTCGGTGGTCAGCGGCTTGCCATCGTAGGTACCGATCTGCAGATTCTCGCCGCGGTACATGCCGCCCAACTCATACGTGCCGGCGATCTCCGCGGTGAAGCGGACGCAGCGCGTGCACTGGATGCAGCGGGTCATCTCGGTGGCGACCAGCGGACCGATGTCCTCATCCGGCACCACGCGCTTGCGTTCCTGGAAGCGACTGACCGAACGGCCATAGCCCAACGACAGATCCTGTAGTTCGCACTCGCCGCCCTGGTCGCAGATGGGACAGTCCAGCGGATGGTTGATCAGCAGGAATTCCATGACGTTGCGCTGCGACTTCAGCGCTTTTTCGCTGCGCGTCTGGATCTTCATGCCGTCCATCACCGGCGTGGCGCAGGCCGGCGCGGGCTTGGGCATCTTCTCCACTTCCACCAGGCACATGCGGCAGTTGGCCGCGATACCCAGCTTGTCGTGGTAGCAGAAACGCGGAATCGGAATGCCGGCCTTGTCGGCGGCGCTGATGATCATCGAGCTCTTGGGTACGACCATCGACTGGCCATCGATCTCGATGGTCACGTGATCCGGCGGAACATTGGGATTTGCGGGTTGGGCGCTCATGCGGCCACTCCCAGCTTCTCATCCACAATGGATCGTCCATTGGCGATGTAGTACTCGAACTCGTGCCAGAAGTGGCGCAGCATGCCCTGCACCGGCCACGCGGCAGCTTCACCGAACGCACAGATGGTATGGCCTTCGATCTGGCCGGCAGCCGCCTTCAAGGTATGCAGGTCTTCCAGCGTGGCTTTGCCTTCCACCACGCGGGTGATCATGCGGTACATCCAGCCAGTGCCTTCGCGGCACGGCGTGCACTGGCCGCAGCTTTCCTTGTAGTAGAAACGCGCGATGCGCTGGCAGGCGCGCACCATGCAGGTGGTCTCATCCATCACGATCACCGCGCCAGAGCCCAGGCCGGATCCGGCTTTCTGGATGCTGTCGTAATCCATGGTCAGGCCCATCATGGTGTCGCCCGGCAGCACCGGCATCGACGAGCCGCCCGGGATCACCGCTTTCAGCTTGTTGCCGTTGCGCACACCACCGGCCATTTCGAGCAGATCGGCGAACGAAGTACCCAGCCGGATCTCGTAGTTGCCAGGTCGGCTGACGTGTCCGGACACCGAGAAGATCTTCGGTCCGCCATTGTTGGGCTTGCCGAGATTGAGGAACCACTCGGCGCCGTTGCGAATAATCGCCGGCACCGAAGCGTAGGTCTCGGTGTTGTTGATGGTGGTGGGCTTGCCGTACAAACCGAAATTGGCCGGGAACGGCGGCTTGAAGCGCGGCTGGCCCTTCTTGCCTTCCAGCGATTCCATCAACGCGGTTTCTTCGCCACAGATGTAGGCGCCGGCGCCCAACGCGTTATAGATATCGATATTGATGCCGGAGCCCAGAATGTTCTTGCCCAGCCAGCCGTGCTGATAGGCCTCGGCGGTCGCTTCTTCCAGGTGTTCGAACGGCTCATGATGGAACTCGCCGCGCAGGTAGTTGTAGCCCACGCTGGACCCGGTCGCGTAGCAGGCGATCGCCATGCCTTCGATCACCGCGTGCGGGTTGAAGCGCAGGATGTCGCGGTCCTTGGCCGTGCCAGGTTCGGATTCGTCCGAGTTGCAGAGGATGTACTTCTGCATATCGCCCTTGGGCATGAAACTCCACTTCAGGCCAGTCGGAAAACCCGCGCCGCCGCGACCACGCAAGCCGGACTGCTTGACCATGTCAACCACATCGGCAGGCGCGATCTTCTCTTCGATGATCTTGCGCAGCGCGCTGTAACCACCGGTCTTCAGATAGTTTTCGTACGACCACGGCTTGTCGAAGTGCAGTGTCGTGTAGACGACCTGGTGTTCTTTGGGGGCGGGGCCGACAGGGCCCGATGTTTCGTGGTGTGCCATGCGCTTACTCCAGCCCGTCCAGCAACTCGTCGACCTTCTCGGGCGAGAGCTTCTCGTGATAGTGACCATTGATCACGACCACCGGCGCACCGCAGCAGGCGGCGACGCATTCTTCTTCGCGCTTCAGGTAGACGCGGCCATCAGCGGTGGATTCACCCAGCTTGCAGCCCAGCTTCTTCTCGGCATGCTTCACCAGGTCTTCGGCGCCGTTCAACCAGCAGCTGATGTTCGTGCAGAACGCGACGTTGTTGCGGCCGACTTTTTCGGTCTCGAACATCGAATAGAAGCTGGCGACCTCATAAGCCCAGACCGGCGGCAGGTCCAGGTACTTGGCGACACCGGCGATCAGCTCGTCGGTCAGCCAGCCCTGGTTCTGTTCCTGTGCGGCATGCAAGCCTTGAAGCACCGCCGAACGCTTACGATCAGGCGGGAACTTGGATAGCCAATGATCGATGTGCGCACGCGTCTTATCGCTCAGGACGACCAACGGATCGACGTTGCGCGCGTTCTCGAAATTACCTGTGGCCCTCATCGGTCCACCTCACCAAAGACAAGATCATAGGTACCGATCATCGCGACAACGTCGGGCAGCATGTGGCCGCGCACAACGTGGTCCATCGATGAAAGATGAGCGAAGCCCGGCGCACGCAGGTGCACGCGGAACGGCTTGTTGGCGCCATCGGAAACCAGATAGCAACCGAATTCGCCCTTGGGCGCCTCGACCGCGGCGTAGGTTTCGCCGGCGGGCACGCAGTAGCCTTCGCTGAAGAGTTTGAAATGATGGATCAAGGCTTCCATGTCGTCCTTCATCTCCTCGCGGGAGGGCGGCGACACCTTGAAGTTCTTCACCATCACCGGTCCGGGATTGGCGCGCAGCCAGTCCACGCATTGCTTGATGATGCGGTTGGACTGGCGCATCTCGGCCATGCGGACCAGGTAGCGGTCGTAGCAATCGCCATTGGTGCCCACCGGAATATCGAAATCGACCACGTCGTATTTCGCGTAGGGCTGTTTCTTGCGCAAGTCCCACTCGATACCCGAACCGCGCAGCATGGCGCCGGTCATGCCCCAGGCGCGCGCTTCGTCCGGCGAGATGACACCGATGCCGACGGTACGCTGCTTCCAGATACGGTTGTCGGTCAGCAGCGTTTCGTATTCGTCAACGCGCTTGGGAAACTCACGGGTGAAATCATCAAGGAAGTCCAGCAGCGAACCTTCGCGCGCGGCGTTGAAGCGTTTCAGCGCCTTGCCCTTGCGCCACGGCGACTCGCGGTACTTCGGCATGCGGTCCGGCAAGTCGCGGTATACGCCGCCGGGCCTGTAGTAAGTGGCGTGCATACGCGCGCCACTGACGGCTTCGTAGCAATCCATCAGCTCTTCGCGCTCACGGAAGGCGTACAGCATCACCGCCATCGCGCCCAGGTCCAACCCGTTGGAACCCACCCACATCAAGTGGTTCAGGATGCGGGTGATTTCGTCGAACATGGTGCGGATGTACTGCGCACGTTCGGGCGCTTCGATGCCCATCAGGGTTTCGATAGCGCGCACATAGGCGTGCTCGTTGCACATCATCGACACGTAATCCAACCGATCCATGTAGCCGATCGATTGGTTGAAAGGTTTGGATTCGGCCAGTTTCTCAGTACCGCGGTGCAGCAGGCCGACGTGCGGGTCCGCGCGCATCACGGTCTCGCCGTCCATTTCCAGGATCAGGCGCAACACGCCGTGTGCCGCGGGATGCTGCGGACCGAAGTTCAGCGTGTAGTTGCGGATTTCGGAGCGGCCGGCGGCGGGAGTGCTCGGGGACGCGACAGAAGGTTGCATGCTCATAGTTTGCCCTCGCGCGCCGCCTGCTCAGAGCCAGCGCGTTCGTCGGCGGCCGTCTGATAGCGCGCATCGTCGCGAATCACACGCGGAACGGACACGCGTGGCTCGACCGAAGTGACCGGCTCGTAGATCACGCGCTGCTTCTCTTCGTCGTAGCGCACCTCAACGTTACCGATCAGCGGGAAGTCCTTGCGGAACGGGTGCCCGACGAAGCCATAGTCGGTCAGGATGCGACGCAAATCCGGATGACCTTCGAAGAGCACGCCGAACATGTCGAAGGTTTCACGTTCGAACCAGTTGGCACCCGGCCAGATATCGGTCACCGAAGCCACCACCGGCACATCATCATTGGGTGCATAGCAGCGCACACGCAGGCGTTGATTGTGCTGATAGGACAACAAGTGCACGACCACCGCGAAACGGTGTTCCGGACCTTCGCCCTTCGGGCGCTGATCCCAACCAAAACGGCCAGGACCGCCCATGCCTTCCACACCACGACTGAAGCCTTCCGACGACACGTCCGTGGTATCCCACTCGTCGCTGCCGTAACCCAGGTAGTCCACGCCGGTGACATCGATCAGCTGCTCGAAACCGAACTCATCGCGCAATGCCAGGCAGGCCGCGTGCCAGTGCGAGGACGGGATTTCCATCGTGACTTCGCCGCGCGGCTCGGCAACGGCGACAGCCGCTTCCGGGAAGCGCGTGCGCAGGCGATCAGTGAAATTTGCAGCTTGCTCGGCCATGGGGCGTGGCGTGCTCTGGAGTGTGATGTTCGGGGAAAACTTACTGGGCTTGCCGGACCAGGATCAGCGCGCGATGGTCTGCGTGCGCCAGATCTTTTTCTGCAATTGCAGGATGCCGTAGACCAGCGCCTCCGCCGTGGGCGGACAACCGGGTACGTAGATGTCGACCGGCACGATGCGATCGCAGCCACGCACCACCGAATAGGAGTAGTGATAGTAGCCGCCGCCATTGGCGCAGCTGCCCATCGAGATCACCCACTTCGGTTCCGGCATCTGGTCATAGACCTTGCGCAGCGCAGGGGCCATCTTGTTGACCAGCGTGCCGGCGACGATCATCACGTCCGATTGGCGCGGCGAGGGGCGGAACACCACACCGTAACGATCCAGGTCCAGGCGCGAGGCGCCGGCATGCATCATCTCCACCGCGCAGCAGGCCAAGCCGAAGGTCATCGGCCACATCGAACCGGTACGCGCCCAGTTCATCAGCGCATCCACGCTGGTGGTCACGTAGCCTTTTTCAAGCAAAGGATTATCGCCTTCGGGCCGAAGAATATCGTCCACCCGCCCTTCCGGGATCGGGTTGGTCATCAGCCGATCGATGGTTTGGATCACTCCCATTCGAGCGCTCCCTTCTTCCAAACGTAAATAAAGCCGAGGAACAGCATGCCGACGAACAGGCCCATCGTGACCAGTGCGCGGGCGCCGAGCTCCTGGAAGACCAGGGTCCACGGAACGATGAAGATGATTTCCAGATCGAAGACGATGAACTGGATGGCGATCAGGTAGTAGCGCACGTCGAATTTCATGCGCGCGTCTTCGAAAGCTTCGAAGCCGCATTCGTACGGCGACAGTTTCTTCGCATCCGGGCGGCGCGGGCCCAGGAAACGTCCGACCACCATCAGCGTGATGCCGATGCCGGTGGCGACGATCAAGAACAACAGGGTCGGCAGATAATTGGCCAGCACTCGCAATTCTCTTCTTGTCTTACCCGCCCCGCGCGGAGTCTACACGCTGGGGGCGTGCACCTTGCGAAGGACTCTCGTTTCCATGGAAGCCGCATGGCATGCGACTTTGCGCGGATGCGCATGAAGCCTGGAGAAGCACCTCGGTCGTGACCGGGGATTACAGTCGCCAGGCAGCGCATTTGCGCGTATTACGGCAATGCATGCCACTGGCGGCGAATCGGCGAGATTGTAACGGTTAGTGAACTCGCTAGTAAACGATTACTGCGCGGGAAGGCGTCTTCGGCAAAAACAGGAAAGCCCGCTTGCGGCGGGCTTTCCTGCTTTTCGCGGTACTCACGCGACCTTGACCGGCCTGCGCGGGAAACCGCATTGGATTGGTGCCCAAGAGGGGACTCGAACCCCTACGACTTTCATCGCTACCACCTCAAGGTAGTGCGTCTACCAATTCCGCCACCTGGGCAATGACATCTACGCGACGCGGCATTCTACGCAATGCCAACGCCGCGCCATTGTAGCCGCCGTCAGCCGCCCTGCGGAGGCGTCACCGGCGGCTGCTTGGCAGCAGGCGCCGATTCGACTTCCACCGGCGTCGTCGATGCCGGAACCTGCGGCACCGTGGACGAGGCGGGAGGCGCCTGGATAGGTGCGCTGGGTACGGTCGACGGCTTCGGCAATTCACCGACAGGCGCGGGCGAAGCCGGCGTCTGCTGCTGCGACATCACACCGAGATTCTGCTGTGCAGGCGGACGCGCGCTGTGGGTGGCGTACCAGGCCATGAACAGGCTGATGCCGAAAAAAGCCACGGCGAGCCACTTGGTGCTCTTGGACAGAAAGTTGGAAGCGCCGCGCGAGCCGAACACGGTGCCGGAAGCGCCGGCACCGAAGCCCGAGCCCGCCTGCGCACCGGAACCGCGCTGCATCAGCACCAGCGCGATGATCGCGATAGCGACCAGCACGTAGATAACATTGAGGGTCAACATCATTTCGAATTCATCTCAACCTATGGCGAACCCGACCGGAAGTGGTCGGACCCGGTGAGGGGTTAGCCTCGTTCGGCCGCCGCTCGCGCGATGGCCAGGAAATCAGCGGCGACCAGTGAAGCGCCGCCTACCAGCCCTCCATCGACATCAGGCTGCGCGAACAGTTCCGCGGCGTTGTCGGGCTTCACGCTTCCGCCGTAAAGGATCGGCAGTGAATTGACAATTCTAGCATCGCGCGCCGCTACTTCGCCACGGATGAAAGCGTGCACCGCTTGCGCCTGGGCTGGGCTGGCGGTACGGCCAGTGCCGACGGCCCATATCGGTTCATAGGCGATCACCGCGTCGTCGAAGGCCTGAGATCCCAGCAAGTCGAATACGGCACGCACCTGACCACCCACATGGGATTCCGTTTCTCCGCGTTCGCGTTGTTCCAGAGTCTCACCCACACAGAGAATCGGTATCAGGCCTGCGTTCTTCGCCGCCTGGAACTTCCTGGCCACCAGCTCGTTGCTTTCCTGATGGTACTGGCGGCGTTCGGAATGGCCGACAAGGCCGTATCGCGCGCCAACGTCCTCCAACATGCCGGCAGAGACCTCTCCCGTGTAGGCGCCCTTCTCGTTGCAACTGACGTCCTGGGCGCCAAAAACGATGCCGCGAGCCGCGTAGTCTTCGATCAGGTCGCCCAGGTACGGCAGCGGCGGCAGGATCAGCAGGTCCACCCCGTCCAACGGCAGGCCGGCAACGATTTCATCCATCAATGCATGGGCAAACGCGCGATCGCCATGAAGCTTCCAGTTGCCAGCCACGATTTTGCGGCGCATAAGACCAATTCCCGTCCAGTTGAGCGCGCAAGGATAACCTCCCTCACGCTGGCTGACGACAGTCGGACGTCGAGAGGGTGGCCGCACCCTCCTGCGCAGCGCTGAACGAAGCCGCAGGTCGGCCCCACATGGCCGAAGCCCACGAGGTGCATGGCGACTACTTGAGCTTGATTTCCCTTAGCCGCTCTTCCAGGTAGCCCTGTGCGGTAATCGGCTCCGGGTAGCGCTTGGGATTGTCCACGGTGATCGTCGACGGCAGCACGTCGATGAGGAAATCAGGATTCGGGTGCAGGAAGAACGGCACGGAATAGCGCGGCTTGCGCGCTTGTTCTCCCGGCGGATTCGTCACTCGGTGGGTGGTAGACGGATACACATGATTGGTCAGACGCTGCAGCATGTCGCCGATATTGACGACAATCGTGTCCGCTTCGGCGGTGAACGGCACCCACTCGCCTTTCCGCGACAGCACTTCCAGGCCGGCCGCACTGGCGCCCACCAGCAGCGTGATCAGGTTGATGTCCTCATGTGCGCCGGCACGCACGTTCGGAATGTCGTCCGTGGTGATCGGCGGATAGTGGATGGGGCGCAGGATGGAATTGCCGGAGTTGGTTTTGTCGGCAAACCAGTTTTCCGACAGGCCGATATGCAGCGCCAACGCCGACAGTACGCGCGAACCCAACTTGTCCAGGTCCTGATACAGCCCGTAACCGTGCTCGCGGAATCCAGGTATTTCCTCGGGCCACAGATTGGGCGGCATCACCTCGGCGTATTTGGAATCGCGCGGTATTTCGCGACCGATATGCCAGAACTCCTTCAGGTCGAAATATTTGGAATCCTTGGCGGTTTCCACCCCAAACGGGGTGTAGCCGCGCGCGCCACCACCGCCCGGCACGTGGTATTTGCGCTTCACTTCTTCCGGCAAGGCGAAGAACTGCTTGAACACCTCGTACGCAGCTTCGATTCGCGACTGCGACACGCCATGGTTGCGGATACCGGCGAAGCCCCACTCGCGATAAGCCGCACCCAGTTCGGCCACAAAGGCGTCGCGGTCGCTGTCGAAACGGTTGATGTCCAGGGTAGGAATACGTGAGGTCATGCGTGAACTCTGTGAGCTTTGGTTCCTTCTCCCGCCGGGAAAAGGTGGCGCGAAGCGCCGGATGTAGGGAAGAAGAATGACGACTTGCGGGTATCTGCGGTGCGGCCAAGGGAGAGTGGCGCAGCTTGCAAACGATCAACTCACGGCACGCACCGCATCCGCCAGTTTTTCCAGGGTGGCCTGCATCAGCGCATCGTCGTCGGCTTCCACCGTGACCCGCACCACCGGCTCGGTGCCGGACGGACGCAGAAAGGCGCGTCCGCGACCTGCCACCGCCGTTTGCGCCTCGGACAAGGCTGCCTGCACGCCAGGCGCCTCGGCCGGTCTTGCACCATTGGTCAGTCGTACGTTGATGGTTCTCTGCGGCACCTTGGCCAGACCGCTCAACGCCTGCCGCAGCGACTGCTTGCTGCGCTTCAGCGCTTCCAGCACCTGCAGCGCGCTGACGATGGCGTCGCCGGTGGTGGCGCGATCCAGGCATAGCAAATGCCCGGAAGCCTCGCCGCCCAGCACGCCCTGCCCTTCTACCAGCGCCTGATGCACGTAGCGGTCGCCGACCTTGGCGCGCACGAAGGCGATGCCGAGATCCGCCAGGGCGCGTTCCAATCCGTAATTGGTCATCAACGTGCCGACCACCGCGCCACGCAACCGTCCGCTGGCCTGCCAATTCTTGGCCAGCACATAGATCAGATCGTCACCATCTACCGCGTTGCCCAAGTCGTCGGCCATCAGGACGCGATCACCGTCGCCGTCGAAGGCAATGCCCAGATCGGCTCCCGCCTCGCGCACGCACCGGGACAGATTGTCGATGTGCATCGAACCGACGCCGGCATTGATGTTCAATCCGTCCGGCTCGGCACCGATGGCGATCACTTCGGCACCCAGTTCTCGAAACATCAACGGCGCGACGTGGTAGTTGGCGCCGTGCGCGCAATCCAGCACGATTTTCAATCCACGCAGATCGAAACCGCGCGGCACGCTGGCCTTGCAGAACTCGATGTAGCGGCCGACGGCGTCGCGGGCGCGGATCGCCTTGCCCAATTTTTCCGACTCGACCGTGGTGAAATCGGCGTCCATCGCGGCTTCGATGGCAGCTTCCGTGGTGTCGTCGAGTTTCTCGCCTTCGGCCGAGAAGAACTTGATGCCGTTGTCGTAGTGCGGGTTGTGCGAAGCACTGATCACGATGCCTGCGTCGGCGCCCAGGGTACGGGTCAGGAAAGCCACCGCCGGTGTCGGCATGGGTCCCAACAACTGCACATCGGTACCGGCCGCGACCAGTCCGGCTTCCAAGGCGGCCTCGAACATGTAGCCGGATATCCGGGTGTCCTTGCCGATGACCACGGTGGGCCGATGGCCGCCGTTACGCTCCAGCAGCACCCGCCCCAAGGCATTGCCCAGGCGCAGCACGAAGTCGGCGGAAATCGGACCCTGGCCGACACGGCCGCGAATGCCATCGGTGCCGAAGTATTTGCGGCTCATGCGGTCACCTCCAGACTTTCCTCCGGCTTGGGCTGCCTCATCATCAAGGTCAACAGATCGGCCAGGCGGTCGCGCATTTCGCGGCGGTCGCAGATCTGATCGATGGCGCCGTGCTCCAGCAGGAACTCCGAACGCTGGAAGCCTTCCGGCAATGTTTCGCGCACGGTCTGCTCGATCACGCGTGGGCCGGCGAAACCGATCAATGCCTCGGGTTCGGCGATATTGATATCGCCCAACATGGCGAACGACGCGGAAACACCACCCGTGGTGGGATGCGTCAGCACAGAAATGTAGGGCAACCCCGCCTCGCGCAGCCTGCCGAGCGCAGCTGACGTCTTGGCCATCTGCATCAGCGAGAACAGGCTCTCCTGCATGCGTGCGCCGCCGCTGGCGGAGAAACAAACGAATGGCGAGCCGATCTCCAGCGCTTTTTCCACGCCCAGGGAAAAACGCTCACCCACCACCGAACCCATGGACCCGCCCATGTAGGCGAAATCAAAGGCGCTGGCAACCAGCGCGTTGCCCTTCAGCTTCCCTTGCAACGTGATCAGCGCATCGCGTTCGCCGGTGGCCTTCTGCGCCGCCTTGATGCGTTCGGAGTACTTCTTCTGGTCCTTGAATTTCAGGATGTCGACCGGACCCAGTTCACCGCCGATTTCCTGCGTGGTATCCGGGTCGAACAGCGACGCCAGCCGTGCACGGGCACGGATCGCCATATGGAAGTTGCACTTGGGGCAGACCTCCAGGTTTTCTTCCAGTTCCGGCCGGTAGAGAACGGCGCCGCAACGGTCGCATTTTTCCCAGAGCCCTTCGGGAACACTGCGTTTTCCTTTGCCGCTACCGCCTTCGGTGCGTATGCCCGAAGGCATTAATTTGCTGAGCCAGCTCATGCGTGTCGGTGGTCCCGTTCAGGTTGGGCCGTAGAGCACATCAGTTTAGCTCAGTCGCCGTTGAGGCAGGTCAGCCGTCCAACGCTTGCCTGAGAGGCGTCAGGAATGCGGCAGCGCGGGAAGCCGCGTCTTCCGTGCCGCTGGCCTCCGCCAGTACAGCCACCAAGGCACTTCCGACCACCACACCGTCGGCATCTACCGCCATCGCACGCGCGCTGGCGGCATCCTTGATGCCAAAACCGGCGGCCACAGGGACCTTCGAAAGCGCGCGGAGCTGGCGCAGGCGATCGCTGGCGGCGACGGTGTCCAGCCGGTCCGATGCGCCTGTCACTCCGGCGAAGCTGACGTAATAAAGGTAGCCCTGGGCATGGTCGCAAAGCATCGACAGGCGCTCGGCGGTGGTGGTCGGCGAGGCCAGCGCGATCAGGTCCAAGCCATGACGATTGAAGATGGCGCGGGTTTCGGCCGCTTCCTCCGGCGGCAGATCGACCAGCAGCACGCCATCTACGCCCGCCTTGACCGCTTCGGCCGCGAAGTGCTCGCTGCCCTGTATCTCCACCGGATTCAAATAGCCCATCAGCACGATGGGTGTGGTGTCGTCCTGCTGCCTGAACACCTCCACCGCTTCCAGCACATAGCGCAGGCCGGCGCCCCGCGCCAGCGCGCGCTCGGAGCTGCGCTGGATGGTCGGGCCATCGGCCATGGGATCGGAGAACGGCACACCCAGTTCGATCACATCGGCACCGGCATCCACCAGGGCATGCATCACCGGCACGGTGGACTCCAGCGACGGATCGCCCGCGGTGACGAAAGGTATCAGGGCTTTGCGTCCGACCGCTTTGAGATCGGCGAATTTTTGTTTGAGGCGGGTCATGAGCTGAACCAAGGAAATGGGGAAAGAGGGATATTTGCGAAGGATCGCCGTCTCGGCGCGAGCTTTGACCAACTTCGCTGTTGAAGAGCTTTTCGCGGCTATCGCGATCTGACAGAAAGAGCTCGCGACGGGACGGCGCCCCTACCTACCGCGGCGGCTCCTACGTGCCGGTAGCTACAGATCGATCCCATCGCGAGCGGCGATGGTATGCACGTCCTTGTCGCCGCGACCCGACAAGTTGCATAGCACCAGCGCGTCTTTCGGCAGATCGCGTGCCAGCTTGATCGCCTGCGCCACGGCGTGACTGGACTCCAACGCGGCCAGAATGCCTTCGGTGCGCGCCAGGGTATGGAACGCGGACAGCGCCTCGTCGTCGGTCACGCCGACGTACTGGGCACGGCCGGCATCGCTGAGGAAGGCGTGTTCCGGGCCGACGCCGGGATAGTCCAGGCCAGCGGAGACCGAATGTGTTTCGATGATCTGGCCGTCGTCGTCGCAGAGCACATAAGTACGGTTGCCGTGCAGCACGCCGGGGCGCCCGGCCGCAATCGACGCGGCATGGCGTCCGCTGCCAATACCGTCGCCCGCGGCTTCGGCACCAACGATCTTCACTTCGGGATCATTGAGGAAGGCATGGAACAGACCGATGGCATTGCTGCCGCCGCCGACGCACGCGGTGATGACATCCGGCAGGCGGCCGTAATCTTCCAGCATCTGCGCGCGCGCTTCGCGGCCGACAATGGCGTTGAAGTCACGCACCATGCGCGGATAGGGGTCCGGGCCGGCCACCGTACCGATGATGTAGAACGTGTCATGGACGTTCGTCACCCAATCGCGCATGGCTTCGTTCAGGGCGTCCTTCAAGGTCTGCGAGCCGCTGGTGACCGGCACCACAGTGGCGCCAAGCAGCTTCATTCGATAGACGTTGATCTTCTGCCGCTCGATGTCCGTGGCGCCCATGTAGACCACACATTCCAGGCCCAGGCGCGCGGCGACGGTGGCCGACGCGACGCCATGCTGGCCAGCGCCGGTCTCGGCGATGATCCGCTGCTTGCCCATGCGGCTGGCCAGCAAGGCCTGGCCGATGGTGTTGTTGATCTTGTGCGCACCGGTGTGGTTCAGGTCTTCGCGCTTGAGCAGGATGCGGGCGCCGCCGACCTCCCGTGACAGTCGTTCTGCCTCGTAGATGGGACTTGGCCGGCCGACGTAATGTTTCAGGTCGTGGTCGAATGCAGCGATAAAGGCCGGGTCGATCCGTGCCGCGTCGTAGGCAGCCGACAGCTCCTGCAGAGGTCCGATCAGGGTCTCGGCAACGAAACGTCCTCCGTAACGGCCGAAATGGCCATAGGCGTCCGGATAGGCGTGGAAGTCTTCGATCTTGGGGGCGGTCATCGGCAAGTCCGGATTTGTTCGGGGGTGTCTGTCCGGCGTCTTGATCGACGCCCGGGATTGCACTCTAGCGCACCGGGAATGCGCCAAAAAGCTATAAAATCGGCGCCGTCACCTCAGAAAAACTCACATATCGATGAGCCGTCAACTGCCTTCGCTCAACGCCCTGCGGGCTTTTGAAGCGGCCGCCCGCCTGGAAAGCGTGAGCCGCGCGGCTGATGAATTGCATGTCACCCACGGCGCGGTGAGTCGCCAAATCCGGGCTTTGGAAACGGATCTAGGGCGGCCGTTGTTCACTCGCCAAGGCCGCGGCTTGGCATTGACCGCTACCGGGATGCGCCTGCGCGACGCAGCCGGCACCGCTTTTGCGCGGCTGCAGGAGGCCTACGCAGAACTACGCCGCGATGATGGCCCTGCGGCACTGGTACTGGGCTGCCCAGGCAGTGTGCTGGCGCGCTGGGTAATTCCGCGGCTGGAACGACTGGGGCGTGAGCTGCCTTCGGTGAAGCTGCACCTGTCTGCGCACGAGGGCGCATTCGATACCCAACTACCGGGGTTGGACGCGGCACTGATGCTGGCCGAGCCACCCTGGCCCGCGCAATGGCAAGTGCATGAACTCGCGCCGGAATACATCGGCCCGGTCGTGAGTCCTCGCTATGCGGGATACGCAAAGCTGCAGGATCGGCCGGTTCAGGCGCTGCTTGGCGAAACGCTGTTGCATACCGCGTCACGGCCGCAAGCTTGGCCGAGCTGGGCAACACATAACGACCTGGATCCGGCGGCGCTACGGCTCGGCACAGGTTTCGATCATCTCTATTACTTGCTGGAAGCTGCCGTCGCCGGCATGGGCGTGGCCATCGCGCCGCAACCGCTGGTCAGCGAAGACATCGCTTCCGGCCGTTTGGCGGCACCGTGGGGCTTTACCCTCACCACCGGCACCTGGGTGCTATGTGCGCCGCAGCGCAATACCGATACACGGGTTGCCGAGTTGGCCGAATGGTTGCGCTCGGAGCTGGCAACTGCTTCGTAGCTTGCGCTGTGCGCGCGAGAAAGAGACTGGCACTTTTTTGTGTTAGCAACATGTATTCGGGGTCATCACTCGATGCGAAACGCTCTAGCTATGCTTTCGCTTTTCGCTGCCGGTTCCCCGCTTCCGGCTCCGTGCGCACAGCGCACGCTACGATGATTGCGGACGATCCGCATGCCGGACTGCCTCCACGAAACGGCGCATTTTCCCGGCGTCCTTCGCGCCAGGTGACGATTCAATGCCACTGGATACATCCACGCCCCAAGGGTGCGCCGTACGTACGGCCACGGTGACGTTGTCGGGAGACAGCCCGCCCGCCAACAAGAACGGTTTATCCAGCGTGGATGGCAACTGTTTCCAGTCGAAACGCTGGCCGCTGCCGCCCTGCTCTCCCGCCGCATGCCCGTCGAACAGCAAGCCGCTGGCGGAGGGATACCGTGCGATGGAGGCGAATGCGCCTTCGGAATTTCCGCCCATCGCAATGGCTTTGAAGAATGGCCGGCCGAAAGCAGCGCAGAACGCATCGTCTTCGGCACCATGGAATTGCAGGATATCCGGCTGGATGTCCTTGATGATCGTGTCGATGTCCGCCGACTTGTTGTCCATCACCAACGCGACCACCGCGATCTCTTCCGGCACCAGGTCACGCAGCATTTTTGCCTGGCCCAGCAGCAATCGGCGCGGGCTCTGTGGCGCGAAGACCAAACCTATGTAATCCACGCCCAACTCCACTGCAAGACGGACGTCTTCAGCACGAGTGAGGCCACAGAATTTGATGCGGGTTTGGGACATGGTTCGTGAGCAGTGAGCAGTGAGCAGTGAGCAGTGAGCAGTGAGCAGTGAAGCTTTTGCTTTACCTCCCCCTTTGTAAAGGGGGATTGAGGGGGATTTTGCTTTTGCCTTACAAAACAGCTGTTCAACAGCAACAGCAAATCCCCCTTAGTCCCCCTTTTTCAAAGGGGGAGATCCAGCTACCAATGTAGATGGCGAGGCGAATACATTCCTCGCCTCAACTCGCAAGCGGCGTGCTTTCGGCTCATCGTATAGCGGATGCGCCTTGTCCAACGTCACCTCACCAGGCAATTCCCATTGCGCGGGATACAAAGGGCTAACGAAGACCAGCCCGTCCGGCGGAGCGGTCGGGCCAGCCACCGTGCGGTCACGGCCCGCCAGCAGCTCGGCGATCCACGCTTCCGGCTGTTCGCCTCTTCCCACCAGCAGCAGCGAACCGACGATATTGCGCACCATATGGTGCAGGAAGGCGTTGGCTTGCACTTCCACGATCACCTGTTCGCCTTCACGGCGTACGGAGATCGATTGCAAGTCGCGGTTGGGATGCGGCGCCTGGCAATGAACGGTGCGGAAGGCGCTGAAGTCGTTTTCGCCCAACAATGCCTGTGCCGCGCGATGCATGGCATTGGCGTCCAGCGGCAACCGCTCCCAGCTCAGGTATTGCCGCCTCAAGGCGGGACGCACAGCCCGATTGAGGATGCAGTAGCGATAGCGGCGCGCGCGGGCCGAAAAACGTGCGTGGAAGTCCTCGGGCATCGGCTGGCACCAAAGCACGCTGATAGAGGGCGGCAGGTGCGAGGTAACGCCCAGTATCCAATTCCGCGGGCCGCGTGCCGCGTTGCTATCGAAATGCACGACCTGGCATTGTGCGTGTACACCGGCATCGGTGCGGCCGGCGCAAACGGTGGCGACCGGTTCATTGGCCACGAACGACAGCGCACTCTCCAGCGCGGCTTGCACGGTGCTCGCATCCGGCTTGCCGGGCTTGCTCAACCGTTGCCAGCCCAGGAACTCGCCGCCGTCGTATTCGACGCCCAGCGCATAGCGCATCAGAACCTCACGCTACTTCAGCCGATCTCGCGCAACAGCTGCAAAGCTTCATCGCGCGCGCGGTCGTCGCCGCCAACGGCGACTTCGTTCAACAGGTCGCGCGCGGTCGCCACATCGCCCAGATCCAAGTAGGCGACGGCCAGCTCCAGCCTTTCGCGCCCCGCCGGCGCCGGATTCAGCGGTGCGACCGTTGTTGCGCTTTCACCGGAGTGCCAAGCGGGTTTGGCGGCGGTCGCTTGCATTGGCTTGCGCGCGAGTGCTGGGGTTTCTTCGGCCGCAGGCGCCGGCACTGCTTCGGTTGCTTCGTAGACATCTTCCTGCACATCGATGTCTTGCGTTGCCGACGTGGCGTTCGGCATTGCTGCCGCCAA
The DNA here is from genome assembly GCF_039710385.1 of Pseudoxanthomonas sp. CCNWLY206-1. Lineage (NCBI taxonomy): Bacteria > Pseudomonadati > Pseudomonadota > Gammaproteobacteria > Lysobacterales > Lysobacteraceae > Pseudoxanthomonas > Pseudoxanthomonas sp. CCNWLY206-1. Next base: position 189,553 of record NZ_JBDKXI010000009.1, read on the forward strand.
TGCAGCACTATCGAAAACGGGAGCGCGCGGCGCAACGACCGGCATCACCCGCTTACGGCGCTGCGACCAGCCCCAGGCCAATGCGCCGATCAGCAGCAAGCCTAAGCCCGCCCACATCCAAACCGGCACGCCGCCTTCGCCTTGAGATTGCGCCAAGCGTTGTTGGGCAGCTGCCAGATCGCTGTCCTTCATTGCCAACAGCTGTTCCTGCTGCTGCTTCAATTTTTCCAGTTCCGCCACCTGCGCGCGCAATTCCTGCAGTTCGGATTCGCGTGCGGCCAGATCTTCCCTGGTCTGTTGAAGTTGCTCGTTCGCCAGCATGTCGCCCTCGCCGCCGGCACTGATGCCGGACTGTGTTCCTGATGTAGTCGCCGCACTCGCCGCGGGCGGCGCTATTTCCAGTCGCGCTTCGGCCACCTGCGGCGCGGAGGAAGCGGGTGCCGGGCGCGGCGCGGCATCCGCAACCGCCGCCGGTTGTGGAATCGGCCGGCGCGCCTGTCGCCATTCGGCGATCTGGCTACGCACCAGTGCCGCTGCTTCGGCCTCCTGTAGTTGCGCCACATCGGTCGGTTGCGGCAAACGTAGCACCGCGCCTTGCTTCAACAGATTGATGTTGCCGTTGATGAAGGCTTCCGGATTCGCCCGCAGCAGCGCCACCATGGCCTGATCCAGGGAATAGCCTTGTTGCGCGGCCAAGGGTGCGGCGATCTGCGACAGCGTCTGACCACGGCGTACCGGCGCCATCGCACTGCTGGCGTCGAACGACGGTGCCGGCGCCACGGGCGCTGCGGGCGCCTGAGGAACGGAGGGAGTGGCAGCAACCGGCGGCGGCGGTGCTTGCGGCACGGCAGCGGGTTCAGGAGGAGGTTCCGTCACCGGCGCTTCCGGCGTACGGACGATGAGATCGCTGGGCGCAGCCACAGGGGCGTCGATGGGCGGCTGTCCCGCCGCGGCCAACGTGTTGGGAGTGCTGACCAGCGCCGAGTATTCGCGCACCAGCCGTCCCTGCCCCCAATCGACCTCGATCAGGAAATTGACCGCCGCCACGTCCACCGGCACCCGGCTGGTGACGCGGATGACCGGCCGCCCGGCATCGTCCAGGGCGACCGCGAAGTCCAGTTCGTTGATCAGACCTTGCGGTCGCGGCAGCCCCACCCGCTCGAAAGTGACGGGTGAAGCCAAGCGCGCACTCAGTTGTTCCAGTTCACCGGGTTCGTTGGAGATGACGGGGATTTCGGCCAACAGCGGTTGACCCGGCTGCGACTTGACCCGGATTTCGCCCAGGCCCAAGGCCATCGCGGCGCTGCTGAACAGCGCCAACGCCAGTCCGATCCAATAAGCCGATCGATATCTTGCCGAACCCGACACAGCCTCTCCCCGTCCTATCCCGGCCACGAATATAGCGACTTAACCGTTTTTCGCCACCAATTCCGCCAACTGCACCGCATTCAGCGCCGCGCCCTTGCGGATGTTGTCCGAGACGATCCACAAATTGAGGCCGCGCGGATGCGAGAGATCATCGCGAATGCGGCCCACGTAGACCGGGTCGGTACCGGAGGCATGGGTGACCGGCGTCGGGTATCCGCCGGCTTTGCGGTCGTCCACCACTTCCACGCCCGGCGCCGATTCCAACAGCTGACGCGCCTCTTCCGGCGTGATCTTGACCTTGGTTTCGATGTTGACCGCCTCGGAGTGCCCGTAGAACACCGGCACGCGCACCGCGGTAGGGTTCACCTGGATGCTGTCGTCGCCCAGGATCTTGCGGGTTTCCCATACCAGCTTCATTTCTTCCTTGGTGTAGCCGTTGTCCATGAAGTCGTCGATGTGCGGGATCAGGTTGAACGCGATCTGCACTGGGAAACGCTGCGGGTCCGGATCCTGGAAGTTCAACAGCGCGCCTGTCTGGCGACCAAGCTCTTCCAACGCCGAGCGTCCCGCACCCGACACCGACTGATACGTCGCCACGTTGATGCGCTCGATACCGACCTTGCGATGGATCGGCGCCAGCGCTACCAGCATCTGCATGGTGGAGCAGTTGGGATTGGCGATGATGCCGCGCGGACGGTTCTGCACCTGTTCCGGATTCACTTCGCTGACCACCAGCGGCACGTCGTCGTCGTAACGGAACGCCGAAGAGTTGTCGATGACCACCGCGCCTGCGGCGGCGAACTTGGGTCCGTACTCCTTGGACACGCTGCCGCCAGCGGAGAACAGCGCGATGTCGACACCCGTCGGGTCGAAGGTGGCCAGGTCCTGCACATCGATCTTCTGCCCGGCGAAATCGACGGTGCCGCCAGCCGAACGCTCGGACGCCAGGGCGACCAGTTCGGAGATGGGGAACTGGCGCTCGGCCAGGATGTTCAGCATGGTTTCGCCGACTGCGCCGGTGGCTCCGACGACAGCGACCTTGAAACGACGGTTCTGATTACTCATTTGGTTTGTTTTCGCGAATTAGAGGTAAGGGAATAGCGAACGGAAGGCGGGGCTGTGTTCGGGGAACCGACCGGCATCGCCGGGGTTCCCTAACGTTTAATCGCGGTTTTGACAGCGTCGCCGCCAGCGTTGCCGGTCAGGCCGGCCGCACGCAGCGCATCACCATTGATAAGGTTCGGTGGATTTCCCGCGGTGGGGCCTTCACCCAAGGCTGCGATCAGATTGTCTACCGCCAGCGACACCATCGCACGGCGGGTCGCCAGACTGCCGCTGGCAATGTGAGGCGTCAGCACCACATTGCGCAGTGCCAGCAATTCCGGTCGTACGGCGGGTTCGCCTTCGAACACGTCCAGGCCGGCTGCAGCCAATTGCCCGCCCGCCAGCGCCTGGGCCAGGGCCAATTCATCGATCAAACCGCCGCGCGCGATATTCACCAGCGTAGCGGTCGGCTTCATCTTCGCCAGCGCCGTTGCGTCGATGATGTGGTGGCTTTGCGGCGAATACGGCAGCACCAGCACCAGGTGATCGGAATGCGCGAGCAAGCGATCCAGATCGACGTATTCGGCACGGCAGGCTTGCTCGGTGTCCGCGGGCAGGCGGCTGCGATTGTGGTACAGCACCCGCATGTCGAAACCCGCGGCGCGGCGTGCGATGCCCTGCCCGATCCGGCCCATGCCAAGAATGCCGAGTGTGCTGCCGTGCAAGTCCGCGCCCAGCATCGAATCGAAAGACCATTGCGTCCATTGGCCATCACGCAGCCAGCGCTCCGATTCAGTAATTCGGCGGGCGGTGGCCATCAGTAGCGCGAAACCGAAGTCGGCGGTGGTTTCGGTCAGCACATCCGGTGTATTCGTCGCCAGGATGCCCGCCTGCGTCAGCGCGGCGACATCGAGGTTGTTGTAGCCGACGCCGACGTTGGCGATGGCGCGAAGCCGCGCGGCGCCAGCAATCTCTTCGGCGCCGATGCGTTCGTTCAATGTCGCCAGAACGCCATCCGCTTCGCGCAATGCGTCGGCGATCTGTACCGGCGTGTATTCCATCACCCGAGCGGGAGCGGCTACATCGAAATGCACCGCCAGCCGTCCGACGATGTCGTCGAACAGCGGCTGCGACACCCAGACGCGGCGGCGCGGCTCAGCCATCGAGGGATCCGGGCTGTGCTTCGGCTGGAATCATCGGGGGGACCTCGCCCACGTCGCCGCACTGGGCGCGATGGCGCAGCGCCTGGTCCATCAGCACCAAGGCCATCATCGCCTCGGCAATAGGCGTCGCGCGGATGCCAACGCAAGGGTCGTGGCGCCCGGTGGTGATCACTTCTACCGCTTCGCCCGTGACATCGACCGTGCGACCTGGCAGGCGCAAGCTGGACGTCGGCTTCAAAACGATGGAAGCGGCGACCTGCTGCCCGGTGGAGATGCCGCCCAGGATGCCGCCGGCGTGATTGGACAAAAAGCCCTGCGGCGTAATTTCGTCGCGGTGTTCGGTGCCCTTCTGCGCAACAGCGGCGAAACCGTCGCCGATCTCCACGCCCTTGACCGCATTGATGCTCATCAGCGCCGCGGCCAACTCGCCATCGAGCTTGCCGTAGATCGGCTCGCCCCAACCCGCCGGCACGCCATCCGCCACTACGTTCACCCGCGCGCCGACCGAGTCGCCGGACTTGCGCAGCGCGTCCATGTAGCTTTCCAGTTCCGGGACCTGCTCGGCACAGGGCCAGAAGAACGGGTTGTCTTCTATGGCATTCCAATCAAAGCCATGCGGCACGACCTCGCCTAACTGCGACAGGTATCCCCGCACGGTCACACCGTAGCGCTGCGCCAGCCACTTCTTGGCGATCACGCCAGCAGCGACCCGCATGGTGGTTTCGCGTGCGGAAGAGCGGCCGCCACCACGCGGATCGCGGATGCCGTACTTCTGCCAATAGGTGTAGTCGGCGTGGCCAGGACGGAACTGCTGGGCGATGTTGCTGTAGTCCTTACTGCGCGCATCGGTATTGCGGATCAGCAGCGCGATCGGCGTACCGGTGGTGCGGCCTTCGTAGACGCCGCTGAGGATTTCCACCTCGTCCGCCTCGCGACGGGCCGAGGTGTGCCGGCTCTTGCCGGTCGCGCGGCGTTCCAGGTCGTGGCGAAATTCCTCCGGCGCAATCTCCAGCCCCGGCGGGCAGCCATCGACCACACAGCCGATGGCCGGCCCGTGGGATTCGCCGAAGGTGGTGACCGACAGTAGTTTTCCGAAGGTGTTGCTGCTCAAGATCGCTTCTCGCGTAGAGCGGAGCTTGCTCCGCTGCTCCGGTGTAACCCGGAGAGGACCCGCCAAGCAAGCTCGGCGATTCAGACCAGGGAAAGACCCTGTTGCGTGTCGCGCTTCATTTTCGCGCGTCGGCCAGTTCGCGGATGCGCGCGTTGTGGTGGATCAGCTCGGCGCATTCCACCGCGAAAATGCCCATCTGGCCCACTTTGAACTCGATCCAGGCGAACTCGACGTCAGGCAACAGCTTGACCAGCGCGCGCTCGGATTCGCCGACTTCGCAGATCAGCAGGCCTTCCTGGCTCAGGTGCAACGGCGCATCGCGCAGGATCTTCAGCACTATATCCAGGCCGTCATCGCCGGCGCGCAAACCCAGATCGGGCTCGAAGGAATACTCCTTCGGCAGCGCGTCGGTTTCGGCATTGGTGACATAAGGTGGATTGGTGACGATCAGTTCGTAGTGCTTTCCGGTCAGCCCGGAAAACAGGTCGGATTTGATCAGTTGGACGTTGTCGGCGTGCAGGCGCCCTTTGTTTTCAGCGGCCAGCGCCAGCGCGTCGTCGCTGACGTCCGCGCCGTCGACCTGCCAATCGGGGTTGTAATGGCCCATGGCAATGGCGATGCAACCCGAGCCGGTGCACAGATCCAGCGCTCGGTTCACCTCACGGCCTCCCAGCCAGGGCTCGAAGCCGGCTTCGACCAGTTCGGCGATCGGCGAGCGCGGCACCAATGCACGCGAATCGCTCTTGAAACTCAAACCGGCGAACCAGGCCTCGCCGGTCAGATAGGCGACGGGTACGCGTTCGTCCAGGCGGCGCTGAAACAGCGCCAGCACCTGCGCTTTTTCCGATGACGTCACCCGTGCCTGGCCGTACGCCGGGCCGATGTCCGGCGGCAGGTGCAGGGTATGCAGCACCAGGTGCGTGGATTCGTCCAGAGCATTGTCGTAGCTGTGCCCGAAGGTCAGTCCTGCGGCGTTGAAACGGCTCGCGCCGTAGCGGATCAAATCGATGATGGTGTGCAGTTCTGCGGCTGCTTCGGCAGTCATGGCAAGGCTTCGGGGGTGCGGCCCGTCGTTGGGGCACCCGATTATAGGGTGTGTCGCTGTATTCGGAGTGCGCCGCGCCGATGCGGTCTGCTCCAAACACGGCGACACGCCCCACCTGCCCGGCCGGTATCATGGCGGGGTTGCCGCTTCTTCCGCCCGAGGACCGGGCCGGAACGGCTCTTTTCGAGACTCACTGCCCATGTTCAACAAGAAAATCGGCCTGATCCTGCTATTGGCATTGGCCGCGGGCCTCGGCCTGCTCGCCGCGCAGAGGTTCTTCGGCCCGGCGTCGGTGTCGGCGCAATGGCCACAGACCGAGGTAGTCACCCTGTTTCCGCAGCCGCGCACGCTGCCGCCGTTCTCGTTACGCCAATCCGATGGCACCCAGTTGACCTCGGGCGAGTTGAATGGCCATTGGACCCTGGTGTTCCTGGGCTTCACGTTCTGCCCGGACGTCTGCCCCACTACGCTCACCGAGCTGGCACAGGCGCAGAACCAATGGAAGTCGCTGCCTGACTCCACTCGGCCACGCGTGCTGTTCGTGTCTGTGGATCCGGAACGCGATACGCCCACTCGCATCGGCGAATACGCCCACGCTTTTCACCCGGACACGTTGGCTGCAACAGCGGACGTGCCGGCATTGGAGCAGTTCGCCAAGTCGCTGGGCTTCGTTTTCATGAAGGTGCCCGGTAAAGGCTTTGCCGAAAACCCGGAGGACTACAGCATGGATCACTCCTCTGCCATCGCCGTGCTGGACCCTCAGGGCCGTCTGACCGGGCTGATCCGTCCTCCGTTCAAACCTCAGGCCATTGCCACGGATCTGCAGATGCTGACCGAGGCAGCCGCGCGATGAGTCTGGTGACCACCCTGACCTACGCCTTGCCGCACCGCTGGATGTCCTCCGTGGCGCGTCGGCTGGCATATTCGCCGTCGCCGAAATTGAAGCAGTGGCTGATCGATACGGTCGTGCGCAAGTTCGGCGTGGACTTGTCCGAAGCGGCGGAATCCGATCCCACCGCCTATCCCACTTTCAATGCGTTCTTCACCCGTGCGCTCAAAGCAGGCGCGCGGATGCCGGACCCGGATCCGCGCGCGCTGTTGATGCCAGCCGACGGTCGCATCAGCCAGTGCGGCCCTATCGAAAACGGACGCATTTTCCAGGCCAAGGGACAGTCGTTCACCGCGGCCGAGCTATTGGGCGACGAAGGTGCCGCCGAGCCATTCCATGACGGCCTGTTCGCCACGGTGTATCTATCGCCGCGCGACTATCACCGCGTGCACATGCCTTGGAAAGGCAAGCTGCGCGAAACAGTGCACGTACCGGGGCGGCTTTTCAGCGTGGGCACCGACGCGGTCTCCAACGTCCCGCGCCTGTTCGCACGCAACGAACGCCTGGTCTGCCACTTCGACACCGACTTCGGACCCATGGCCTCGGTGATGGTCGGCGCACTGCTGGTGTCCGGCGTGGAAACCGTTTGGAGCGGCGTGGAAATTCCTCGCTATGGCGAAGCCATCACGGTGAAGGACTATCGCGGCGAGAATGTGGTGCTGGATCGTTTTGAGGAGATGGCCCGGTTCAATTACGGCTCCACCGTGATTATCCTGCTTCCGCCCGGTGTCGCGGAACTAGAGTCGGAGTTGCGCGCGGAATCGCCAGTGAAGCTTGGGCAGGCTTTGGCTCGCCTCACTTAGCAGATAGCGTCGTGCGCACAGCGCACGCTACATCAGGCCGCGCGCGTTACTTCACTTCTTGCAACTCTCCAACCTGATCGTCTGACCCGGTCGCACGTTATAGCCTGGACCTTTGAGGCCGTTGGCACGGGCGAGTTGTTTGAGATCGCACCGGTAGCGTTGCGATACGCGGCCCAAGGTATCGCCCTTGGCGATGCGGTATTCGCGCGCCTGTTTGGCCTTGGGTTCCGCCGGTTTTGGTTCGCCGGTCGCGACCGTGGTTGCAACGCCCTCCACCGGCGTCACATCGCCGACGGCGACATTGCCACCTAGTGAGCGGATGATCGCCGCGGCGGGATCGGCGGTAACCAGGGTTCGCGCCAGATCGGCGCGCGGGCCGCTGACGCAGTAGCGGCTGTAAAGCCCCACGATCTTGGTATTGGCCTTCAACGTTGTGCCGGCGGGAATCCACGCCTCGGCTTCATAGCGCGGATTGAGATTGCGCAATACGCGCATGAATCCTTCGCGCGTGCCGCCGTTGCCCAGGCAGATGGTCAGCTCGTAGATGGAGCTGTCCTTGGCCAGCTTCAACGGTGCGGGCTGCACCGTGACCTTGGGAAATTCCAGTCCGTACTGCTTGGGATGCAGGAACAGCCATGCCGCCGCGATAACCATCGGCACGTAGTCGCGTGTCTCGCCCGGGAACTGGCTATAGACCACGTCATTCCAGAATCCGAGATTCGGGTTCTGCCGATACACCCGCGCAGCGCGTCCTTCGCCGCCGTTGTAGGCCGCCAGCGCCAACTCGATGTTGTTGTTCAGTTCCCGCATCCGCTCGTTGATATAGGCGGCGCTGGCCTCACCGGAGGCATAAGGGTCGTAACGTGTGTCGAAACCGGTGCCGTCCGGGCCCAACCCAAAACGACGGCCGGTGGCATACATGAATTGCATGGGGCCCGCCGCGCCCGCGCGCGAGGTCGCATGGACACGTCCATTGGACTCCTTGGCCATGATGCCGAACAGCAGCGCCTCGGGAAGCCGGTGGCTCTCCCAGCTGGGGTACATCTCCGGGCGCATGTTCTGATAGTTCTCGTAGCTGGTGATCAGAGCGCCACGCATATCGGTCAGCCAGCGACGAATGCCAGCCTGCACCGCCGGGTTGTACTGGACCATCTTGTCGAAAGCGTGGCGTTGGTCGTTCAACAATCCCGCGGCGCGCGCCGCTTCCGGTATGTTGGTCGCCGGGGCGACGCTGTGGTCGCTTTCCTCTCCGATATCGGTATCGGATGTCTCTTCGGAGGCCGGCGATTCAGCGTCGGCGTTTTCCTTCAGCAAACGCTTGTAGGCGGTCAGCAGCGTGTGCACTTGGCAGCCGCGTTGCTGGATACAGGCGTCCATGGCGTCTTCCATGTCTTGCAGCGCCGCATCGCTTTCCGCCGCTCCCTTCGGATCGTTGTTGGCGATCAGCACCAACCCATCGCGATATCGTTTTTCGGCGGTGGCCATGCGCGCATTGATCGCATCGACAGCGGCTTTGTCGCGAGCGGAAACGCGCTGCGCCAACGCCGAAGGCGCTGACAGCAGCAATACGAGAACGGCCAGCGTGGGCCACAGACGAACGAAAGCGTATGGGGAAGGCATCAATTCAAGGTCGGTAACGTGAGGTGGGAGGGTAGCCCCACCGTCCCTAAACGAGCAAGGCCGAAGCGAGGACAATATCGTGCACACCCCCGACCACCACCGCCGGACAAGTTGAGCGGATAGAATCTGCCGACTACTTCCAGGGAAGCATCATGGATCCGATTCTGCTCGGCAAAGGCGTCACCGACGACATTTCCGTGTTCTTGCAGCCGAAGTTCGGCAATCGTCATGGCCTGGTGGCTGGCGCCACCGGCACCGGCAAGACCGTGACGCTGATGACCCTGGCCGAAGGCTTTTCGCGCATGGGCGTGCCAGTGTTCATGGCTGACGTGAAGGGCGACGTGGCCGGACTGGCAACCGCAGGCGACGGCAGCGAAAAGGTGCTGCAGCGCGCGAAAGACATCGGCATCGGCGATTACGCTCCCGGTGCTAACCCCGTGGTGTTCTGGGACTTGTACGGCAAGTTGGGCCACCCGGTACGTACCACAGTCAGCGAAATGGGCCCTACCCTGATCTCGCGCATCCTGGAACTGAACGACACTCAGTCCGGCGTGTTGGATATCGTATTCAAGCTGGCCGACGACCGCGGCTTGTTGCTGCTGGACCTGGAAGACCTACGGGCGTTGCTGAACCTGGTGGCTGCCGAGCGCAAGGATATTTCCACCAGCTATGGCCTGGTCAGCGCGCAATCAGTGGGCGCCATCCAACGCGCGCTGTTGCGCCTGTCGCAGGATGGCGGCGAAGCATTTTTCGGGGAGCCCGCGCTGGAGTTGGTTGACCTGATGCGTACGACGCCCGACGGCCGCGGCGTCATCGGCATCCTGGCCGCGGACCAGCTGATTCTCAAGCCGCGCCTGTATTCCAGCTTCCTGCTGTGGCTGTTATCGGAGTTGTTCGAAACCCTGCCGGAAGTAGGCGACCTGGACAAACCCAAACTGGTGTTCGTGTTCGACGAAGCACATCTGTTGTTCGACGATGCGCCGGCATCGCTGCAGCAGCGCATTGAACAGGTGGTACGCCTGATACGTTCCAAAGGCGTGGGTGTGTATTTCTGTTCGCAATTCCCGGACGACGTTCCATCCAACATCCTGGGGCAACTGGGCAACCGGGTGCAGCATGCGCTGCGCGCATTCACGCCGCGCGACCAGAAAGCGGTGAAGACAGCGGCGGAAACCTTCGTACCGAATCCCAAGCTTGACGTCGCGAAGGCCATTTCCCAGTTGGGCACCGGCGAGGCATTGGTCTCGACGTTGCAGGACAAAGGCATTCCTGCGCCTGTGCAGCAGACCATGGTTTCGCCACCACGCTGCCGCATGGGCGCCATCACGGAAGCCGAACGCGCCCAGGTGCGCGCTGGCAGCCCGGTGGGTGTGAAGTACGACACCGCGATCGATCGGGAATCGGCATCGGAAATGCTGGCCAAGCGCGCCGACAGCACCTTGCAAGCGGCGGGCGCACCGGCGGCGAAGACCGAGCAGGATGATCCCGACGCAGGTGGATTTGGCCAGACCGTTAAGGACGCTGTGTTCGGCACCAAGCGCCGCCAGGGCATCGTGGAAACCATGGCAAAGCAAACCGCTCGCACCGTCGGCAATCAGCTGGGCCGTCAGATCCTGCGCGGCATCTTGGGCAGCATCTTTGGCGGTAAGCGTTGATAGCGTCGGTAGGATGGGTCGAGCGCAACGACACCCATCGGCTCGGATGAACGATGGGTGTCGCTGCGCTCGACCCGTCCTACCAACCATTGACCCTTGACTCTTAACTCCCCGCCCCATGTCCCGCTGGCGTCCTCCCGCAGAAAAAAGCACCGCGCTGATCACCCGCGAGGGCCACGAGCGCCTGAAAGCCGAGTTGGATGAGCTGTGGCGGATGCGGCGCCCGGAAGTCGTGAAGGCGCTCGCCGCGGCTGCGGCGGAAGGGGACCGTTCGGAAAATGCCGAGTACACCTATCGCAAGAAGCAGCTAGGCGAGATCGATCGCCGCGTGCGCTATCTGAGCAAACGCCTGGAGGTTCTGCGTGTGGTGGATACGCCACCCACCGACCAGGACGCGGTCTACTTCGGCGCACGGGTGGAGTTGGAGAATGTCGCTACCGGCGAAGTGTCGTTCTACCGCATCGTCGGACCGGACGAGACCGATGCGTCCCGGGGTTACATCAGTATCGATTCGCCGCTGGCCCGCGCGCTGCTGAAAAAAAGATTGGACGACGAAGTCGAGGCGCATCTCCCGGCTGGCATTACACGGCTGGCGATCATCGACGTGACCTACGAAAGTGCGTCCAACTTCTAACGCCGACTGCGATCATCTAGGTGTATGCGAAGGCCGCAACAATGAGCGATGCAAGTGGCTGCAACGCCATCTCACAGTTGGAAGCAACTCGTGACGAATCCTACGCTCCGCAAACTTCCTACACGAATTTCAGACTTCCCCGATAGACAAAACTGCTACAAGCATGGCCTTTTTGATTCAACTCAACCGAGGGAACGCAGAGTGGAATCAACACATGAATATTTCATACAGCCGCATACCTTGACTGTGCTGTGTACTTATCAGTGTACAGCGGCTTGTCGACAATGCTGTTTTGAATCGAGCCCAGAAGTAAGGGGACGACTATCGTCCGAAACCATAAAAGCCAGAATTAGCGAAGCTAAACGAGAATTCGACAGTCTGGAAATGGTGGTGTTTAGCGGCGGCGAAGCGTTCCTGCTAAAACAAGATCTTTACGACGCCGTAGCACACGCAACCGCACTGAATCTACGGACCCGCATCGTTTCCAATGGCTCCTGGGGGAAAACAAAATCCAATGCTTCTAGGGTTGCGTCGGCCCTGCAAAAATCCGAGCTTAGCGAGATCAACATCAGCACCGGCAAGGATCACCAAGAGTGGGTTCCCCTGGAGAGCGTAATCAACGCTGCGGAGGCCCTAGTTGATGCCGGTATCTTCACGCTTATCACAGTGGAACTCGACAACGAACAGCAGAGCTGTTTGGCCGCGATCACAGCTGACGATCGCGTTAGAGATTTGTTGCGAACTCGGAAATTAGTTGTGCAATCCAACTCGTGGATGCCGTTCCATGAATCCGCCGAGGATAGAAAGCAATCAATTGATCTAACTGAGATGCGAAGCGGATGTGACCAGATCTTTGGGAATATGGTCGTCACGCCTCACGACTACTTGTCTGCCTGCTGCGGCCTAACTCTGGAACATATTCCAGAGATGCGACTCGGAAAGAACGACGGCACCAATTTGGGCATGCTGTATCGCTCACAGGCTGATGACTTCCTGAAATACTGGATCAATGTGGACGGGCCAAGAACAATCATTGAGCGCCTCCTCGGAGATCGGAGTGAATCACTCCTCCGTGACGTTGTGCATGTTTGTCAGGCCTGTGTGCTCTTACACAAGGAGCCAGAAGTAAGAGCACAACTCACAGCTAGCTATCATCATTTCATACCCGAGGTCATGACGCGGTTTTTCCTGAAACAAGGCGTGCGTTCACGAGAGTCGCACGCACCCACCAGCACAGAAGCTACGAACTGAAGGATCACCCTCAATGAAAAGACGAAAGTTTCTCCAAGCCAGCCTCATCTCGACTGGATTGCCATTGTCGGCGGGAGCCGAACGTCTTTACGGAACTCCCGGCAGCGTCCTCCCAAATGGCGGTACTACTGGTGAAAAATTCATCCTGCCGCTTTCACGCGCGGGCGTTCCTTCCGAGGCGTTGCGCACCCTTGCTGCCGCTAACCAACTGCTGGAGAACGTGCTTACATCTAGAGATGAGGCGAGGATTTTCTCAACCAACCCCAAGCATTACATGCAATCTCTCGGTCTAGATGTATCAGACAAGACGTTGCAGGACGACACCATCATCATGCTAACCGCACTCTCGCATCCCGATGTGCAGGACAGCACGGTTCGCGGCGACTATGAGGGACTGTTCGGCTATTTACGAGCCGCAGGACTGTTTGAACCCCGTGACCCATCGAAGCTGCAACTGCAGATTGAAAAGATCATGCAGGACAACATCGAAGCTATCCGGGCTGGCATCCAGCAGGCGGGTTCAGTTCCACTGACCTCCGATCAGAACAAGTTGCTGCTTCAGATACTGGAGGAGTCTGGCGTGCACGCCACCGAGGACGACCTTGCCATTGTCAGTCAGCTGGTTACTTCCAACGGCATGACAGTCATGAGCTGCACGGCTGTCGCCATGTGCGCGGTAGCCGTGGGCATCGCGGCGACTGTTGTTACCTATGTCTCAGTAGCGGTGGCAGTGACGATCGGGATCATGGCGGCCGTGAGTGTGTCAGTTGTGGCTCATACCGCAATAACTGTTGGTGGCGGTGGCGGTGGAGGCGGGGGTGGATGCGGCGATCCCGGGGTTTTCTGCCAGATTCAATCCAATCCATTTGCGGCTCCGTTTACCGGAAATTTCGCAAAGCTCGACCCAGCATTGATGCGCAACACTGAGCGAGCGCTGCGAATAGGGGCTGTCGGAGGCCAGCGCGGGATGCAGGTGCATGCGCTTCAGGAAATGATTGCCGCGGAGGTTAGAGCTGTCGTCAATGCTATGCAGAAGATAGGGCTACTGACGCTGGATAAGGCCCAGCTTTCCACCGCTACTGATGCAATGACTCGTTACGCCTACCGCACCCTTGGCATATGAAGGAGGAACCATGGATCATATTCAATCGCTTGGCGCCTTGAGTTGGAAATCGCTTGCCTTCGTTCTGGTAATGGCCTTGGTTCCCGTCTCTATCGTCGCCGGGACACTCAAGCTAGTCGGCAGCCCGAAAGCTGCGGCGATCGGGCTCATCGTTGCTGCCTTGGTTGTACCTGTGTTTGCGCTACTTCTCGCTCAGCTGTTCTTCGTCAAAGCGAAATGGTCGGGAAAAGCGTTGACGATAGGCGGCGGGTTATATTCCCTCACTCTTCCAGCCAACCAGCTGCGACTGGCCGACGCACATATTGTGCAGCCTAGAGACCCTGCACTGACTATACAGAGTCGAACGAACGGGATCGGGATGCCTGGCTTGAGCTTGGGCTGGTTCGCTCGGCGCTCGGAGCGCCCTGTCTTCTTGGCCGTGACCGATTGGCAACGCGTGATTGTTATTCCGACGGAACTTGGCTACGACGTACTATTTTCGCCTAACGACCCGGAAGCTTTTTTGGCGGCGATGCATGAGAGAGCTGTCGAAGGGAATGCACTCAGGTAGTGCTCACCGACCTGCGGAGGAACAAAAGCCCCCGTTAAAACGGGGGCTTTCTCTTCGGTGCCCGTTGGCTTCATGTTTTCGTGAATGCTCTCAAGCATGGCGCCACGGCAGCACAAACAATCCAGGGTATTTCATCCCAAAAGTGCACTGATCGCCCTACACTGTATCCCTCACCGCAATGGGTCGCCGCCATGGGTCATTGGATTTTTCTCGATACTCCTCGCGGCCGCATCTCCGCCTGGAAAGTCGAGCCGCCCGGACAGCCCCGCGGGGGACTGGTCGTGATCCAGGAAATCTTCGGCGTCAATACGCATATCCGCAGCGTGGCCGAGAGCTTCGCTGCCGAAGGTTATGCCGTTGTCGCGCCGGCTTATTTCGATCCGATTGAGCCCGGCGTAGAGCTGGGTTACGACGATGCAGGAATAGCCCGGGGCCGCGAATTGATCGCGCAGTTGGGCCTGGAAGCGGCTGTGGAAATCACTAGTGCCGCGGCCGAAGCGCTGAATGGCGCCGGCAAGATCGGCACCGTCGGATATTGCTGGGGCGGTACCGTCGCGTTGTTGGCAGCACTGCGGCTGGGATTGCCGTCTGTGAGCTATTACGGGGCTCGCAATGGACCTTTCCTGTCCGAGGAACCCAAAGCGCCGGTGATGTTTCATTTTGGCGAACGTGATGCTTCCATTCCGCCGGAACGCATCCAACAACATCGCGAGATGATGCCGCAGATGGAAACCTTCACTTATCCTGCCGGTCACGGCTTCAACTGCGATGTCCGCGCCGACTACGATGCTGCCAGCGCGCAGCTGGCGCGCGAACGAACGCTGCGCTTCTTCGCCGAGAACCTGGCATGAGCGGCTTTGTGCTCGATCCCCGACTGGAGCAGGACAGCGTCTTCATCGCCGACGGCCCGCTTTCACAAGTGCGGCTGATGAACGACGCGCGTTATCCGTGGCTGCTATTGATTCCTCGCGTTGCCGACGCGAGCGAATGGATCGAACTCGATGGCGGGCAGCAGCGACTGCTGTTGGCGGAGGTCAACCAAGTCGGCGCCCTGCTCCGCAATGAACCCGGCGTAGAGAAGCTGAATATCGGTGCGCTGGGCAATATTGTGCGCCAATTGCACATCCATCTGGTCGGCCGGCACGATGGCGATGCCGCTTGGCCTGGCCCAGTCTGGGGCAATGGATCACCAGTGCGGCTCCCGCATGAGCAGCTTCAAAGCAATGTGGACGCGTGGCGTCGCAAACTGAAATGACGCCTTCGTTCGAGCCGTTGTCCGATGATGCGCTGTTGCTCCGTCTCGGCGACAACATCGACGCTACGCTCAACGCACAAGCACATGCCCTTGCATCGCGGCTGCGCGAACAGGATCCGAGCTGGTTGCGCGATCTGGTGCCCGCTTACGCGAGCCTGGCCGTGTTCTTCGATACGCAGCATATCGAACATGCCGATCCGCACACTTATGTTGCCAGCGCGATCAAGGCGCTATTCCACACCACCTCGGCAGCAACTTGGAACCAAGCGGACCCGATAAAAATGCCAGTCTGCTATGGCGGTGAATACGGACCCGACCTGGCAGAAGCGGCACGGATGTGCGGTATCGGCATCGATGAACTCATAGCGCGACATACCGCGCCGACCTACACCGTCGCCATGATCGGGTTCGCGCCCGGGTTTCCTTATCTACTAGGGTTGGACGAATCGCTGGCACTGCCACGATTGGCTACGCCGCGCACCCGCGTGCCGGCCGGATCGGTGGCTATCGGCGGCTCGCAGACCGGCATCTATCCGCGCGAGAGCCCCGGCGGCTGGCGTCTGTTGGGACGCACGCCACGGCGACTGTTCGATGCGACGCGCGATTCGCCTTCGCTGCTTTCGCCTGGCGATCGCGTGCGATTCGTGCCCGTAGCTTCCGACGCTTTCGCGGACGACACATTCCAATGACCTCATGGGAAGTGCTATCACCAGGATTGCAGACCACTGTGCAGGATTTAGGCCGCGATGGCTGGCGCCATGTGGGTGTCGCCCGGGCGGGCGGACTCGATCCGCTGGCATTAGCCTTGGCCAATCGCCTGGTGGGCAACGACGATGGACTCGCCGCACTCGAAATCACCCTGCACGGACCGACGTTGCGGTTGCACCAAGCGACCCGCATAGCGCTCACGGGCGCTTCGATAGAAGCGCATTGGAATGGTATCGCGTTGCCAATGGGACGCCCCATGGATTTGCCCCCGGGGGATCTCAAATTGGGCGGCATGCGCTACGGCGCACGTAGTTGGCTCGCGGTGGCCGGAGGGTTTGACGTGTCGGTGGCTATGGGAAGTCGCAGCACCGATCTGCGCGGTTATTTTGGCGGTTTGGAAGGCCGTGCGCTCCGCGCTGGTGATCGGCTTGCGGTGGACGATATTGGCGTTCTTGCCAGAGACGCGCCGCTGATCGCCAAGTGGTGGATCGACGAACGGGATGCCTGGCAGGACCAGCCGATTCGTTTCGTCGCGTCTTCCCACCCCAGCGGGACTGCGTTTGCTTCGCAAAGCTGGACCACCAGCGTTCGCTGCGATCGGCAAGGCTTGCGACTGGAAGGACCGGCGCTGACTTGTTCCGAAGGCAACGGCGTTTCGGAGCCGGTCGCCGTTGGCACGGTGCAACTTCCACCGGATGGCCAGCCTATCGTGCTATTGGCCGACGCGCAGACCGTCGGCGGCTACGCCCGGCTTGGCTATACCGTCAGCAGCGATCTGCCACGGCTGGCGCAGCTTCGGCCCGGAGCGAAAGTGCATTTCACCGCCGTCTCCGCGGAAGAGTCGCACCGGTTGGCGCGAGAACAACGGCAGCAGCATGCACGCACTGCCATCGCCATCCGCCAGCGGCTGCAACAAGACTTCGGCGCGCAAGTCGGCGCCACGTGGCCGACGCTTTGCTTTCCGCTTGCACGGGCGTCGGAGGTGTAGCTCCCGGCAAGGCGAAAAGCCGCATAATCGGTCTACCTATCCCAGTGGTCCGTCTGCATGAAACGCAACTTTGTCCCGGCTGTGGTGTTGATTGTTCTTGGCGCTCTGTTTCTGCTGAACAATTTGGGCGTCACCCAGATCAGCCTAGGCGCACTGATTTCCAAGTGGTGGCCCGCCATCCTGATTCTGGTGGGTATCAGCATGCTGCTGAAGGGCAATACCGCGAAATAGTGGAAGGGAGGTGTATCCCGTGTCGAACCCACCGCGCGTTGATTTCAATTGCGACCTCGGCGAAGGCGTCGGTGACGACGCCGGCATCCTTCCTTTCATCAGTTCCGCCAGTATCGCCTGCGGCTTTCACGCCGGGTCGCCGCAGACGATGCAGGCGACGGTGGCGCTTTGTCAGGTACATGGCGTCGCCATCGGCGCACACCCTGCCTTCCAGGATCGGGAGAATTTCGGTCGTACGACACAGGACATCTCCGCCAGTGATGCTTATGCGCTCACGCTTTATCAGGTATCGGCACTGGGTGGCTTCGTCCGCGCCGCGGGCGCACTCCTGCATCACGTCAAACCACACGGCGCGTTCTACAACCAGGCCGCGCGCGATCGCGTGCTTGCCGACGCCATCGCCGCGGCTGTGCGCGATTACGATCCTGGATTGATTTTGTATGGCCTGGCTGGCAGTGCGTTGACGGCCGCTGGCGAATCGCTCGGCCTGCAAGTTGCGCACGAAGTTTTCGCCGAACGCCGATACGAGGCCGATGGCACGCTGACTCCGCGTAGCCGGCCTGATGCCAGCATCGAAGACGTCGCTACCGCGGCAGCACAAGTCCGGCAGATGCTGCAGCAAAGTGTGGTTACGGCGCGCACAGGCGAAGTGGTGCCATTGCGGGCCGACAGTATCTGCCTGCATGGCGATCGCCCCGACGCACCCGCCTTCGCACGCGGTCTGCGCGCCGCCATCGAATCCTCCGGCTTCACTATTCAGACCATGGAGCGCACCGAATGAATTACTGGCCCCTGCTTGGCATCGCGGTAGTAGTGGCCGGCTTCGTTCTTCGCTTCAATCCGGTGCTGGTAGTGGTGGCCGCTGGATTGGTCAGCGGACTGCTGGCCGGCATTTCGCTACCGGACCTGCTGGCATTGCTGGGCACCAGCTTCATCGATAATCGGCCGCTGTTGATGTTCCTGCTTACCTTGCCGGCCATCGGGCTGCTGGAGCATTACGGCTTGCGCGAGCGTGCGCGCGAATGGATTACCAGTTTCAAAGGGCTGACCTTGTCGCGTTTCCAGATCGCCTATCTGGGCCTGCGCCAACTCATGAGCATGGCGGGCCTGACTCATGTGGCCGGACCTGCGCAAACCGTGAGGCCGCTGGTGGCGCCCATGAGCGAGGCAGCGGCCGAACGCACCTTGGGCGAACTGACTGAACATGACCGCGAACGCGTGCGGGCCAGTGCGGCCGCCACCGACAATGTGGGGCTGTTCTTCGGCGAAGACGTATTCGTCGCCATCGGCGCGGTATTGCTGATCCAGGGCTTTTATGCGCGCAACGGTATCGAACTCGAGCCGCTCGCGATCGCGCTATGGGCATTGCCTACGGCGGTAGCGGCGTTCGTCATCCATGCCATTCGACTGAAACTGCTGCAGCGGCGACTGGAACGTGAACACGCCGCGCGTGCGGTGCAGAACGAAGCCGTGGAAAGCACTCATGCTCAAGACTGAATATCTCTTCTGGTTGATCGGTGCCTTCCTGCTGATTACCGCAGTGTTCAATCTGCGCGAACGCCGCTACGCTGCCGGCATTTTCTGGCTGGTGCTGGTGGCGCCGTTCGCGTTTGGTACGCAGATCCAGGCGGCAGTCAAGGCTGGCGTACAGTGGCCCGCGCAAACGATGGGCCTGGGCGTAGTGGCCCTCGGCATTCTTGCCGCACGCGGGCGCTTGAGTGCCACGGTCGATACACCGCAAGCGCAGGCGCGCCGGCAGGCGCTTTCGGATGCCCTGCGCAACAAACTGTTCGGCCCCGCGCTGGTGATCCCGCTGCTGACGTTGCTGTTGTTTGTCGCCAGCAAGTTTCTGCCGGGCATGGACAAGGTCATGGATCCGAAAGCACTGACCTTGGGCTCATTGGCATTGGCCAGCCTGCTCGCACTGGGCGCGGCACTGTGGGTCACCCGCGCCCGGCCGTTGGAATCGCTGGGCCAAGGCCGGCGGCTACTGGATTCGCTGGGTTGGGCGGTGCTGCTGCCCATGGTATTGGCCACCTTGGGCGGCGTGTTCGCCGCCACCGGCGTGGGTGAAGCCATTGCCAGGCTGGTGGGCTACGTGATTCCGGTGGAGAACCGTATGGCCTGCCTGTTGGCGTTCTCGCTGGGCATGGTGCTGTTCACCATCATCATGGGCAATGCCTTTGCCGCGTTCCCAGTGATGATGGCCGGTATTGGCTTGCCCTTGCTGATCCAGAAGCACGGTGCGAATCCGGCAGTGCTGGGTGCCATTGGCATGCTGACCGGCTATTGCGGCACCCTGCTAACGCCGATGGCCGCCAATTTCAATATCGTGCCCGCGGTGCTGTTGGAACTGAAGGATCAGTACGGCGTGATCCGCATGCAGGCGGCTACCGCATTCTGGCTGATGGGCGTCAATGTGCTGTTGATGGCGTGGCTGTGTTTTCGATAACAAAATCTGGGCTCTTACTCCCTCAAGCGTTGATGCTTCACATTGAAAAAAAGTAAATGCAGATGACATCCAGCAGCACGGTTCTATTAACCGGCTTCGCGCCTTTTGGCGGAGAAACCATCAACCCCAGCTGGGAAGCGGTAGCTGCGCTGGACGGCTGTCGCATCCGCGGGCATCGCGTGATCACGCGTCAACTTCCGGTGACATTCGGCGAATCCCTGAAAGCGCTGCGAGGCGCGCTTCGGGAAATCTCACCCGCATTGGTCATCTGTGTCGGCCAGGCCGGCGGACGTGCGCAACTGTCGCTGGAGCGCGTCGCCATCAATGTCGACGATGCGCGCATTCCCGACAACGCTGGCCGGCAGCCTATCGATACATCGATTGTCGAAGGCGGACCCGCGGCGTACTTCAGCACGCTGCCTATCAAGTCAATGATGGCGGGCTTACGTGAAGCGGGATTCCCAGCTGAAATCTCACAGACCGCGGGCACCTACGTGTGCAACCACGTTTTCTATGGCTTGATGCACGCGCTACGGAACAAACGCAACGCACGTGGCGGCTTTATCCACATTCCGTATTCGCCGGCGCAGGCCGCCGCTCATCCAGGAGCTGCGAGCTTGTCGACGGAAGTAGTGACCGAAGCGATGCGCTTGGCCGTGCGCATTGCTTTGACGACGGCAGCCGACAGCAAACTTGCCGCAGGATCGGAGCATTGAAAGGCGACTTGCTCGACCGCTCTCGCTTCACGTAGAGCCGCTATGTTGGCGCTCAACCCATCATGGCCACCACGGCGGCATAGCGTCCTTGTGGGAGCGATGTGAGTCGCGACGTTGATGTGCTCCGGTCGCGACTCATCGGTGACGGCATGCCGTCACCACTCCCACACGAAATTCACCCGCGCCTTTGTAGAGCCGAGCGGCGCCCCGGGCCTGGCCGCACCAGCAACCAATGATGCCGTCGCGACGGCGTACGATAGCGAATAGCCGCTTAAGGGCGCTCAAGGTTAAGCGGGGCCGAAAAAGCAGCGGAGCAAGCTCCGCTCCACGCAACTCCGCGGGCACTTATCCAACAGCGCAGGAAATCTCTCAGGTGCGCGGCAACGTAACGCCTACCTGGCCCTGGTACTTACCACCACGATCCTTATAGCTGGTTTCGCAAATCTCGTCGGATTCGAAGAACAGCATCTGCGCCACGCCTTCATTGGCGTAGATGCGCGCCGGCAGCGGCGTGGTGTTGCTGAATTCGAGCGTCACATGGCCTTCCCACTCCGGTTCCAGCGGGGTGACGTTGACGATGATGCCGCAGCGCGCGTAGGTGCTCTTGCCCAGGCAGACCACCAGCGTGCTGCGGGGAATGCGGAAATATTCCACGGTACGTGCCAGCGCAAAGCTGTTGGGCGGAATAATGCACACGTCCGATTCCACATCGACGAAGCTGCCGTTATCAAAGTGCTTGGGGTCGACAATCGTGGAGTTGATGTTGGTAAAGACCTTGAACTCGCGCGAGCAGCGCACGTCGTAGCCGTAGCTGGAGGTACCGTAGCTGACGATGCGCTCGCCATTGGCTTGCTTGACCTGGCCAGGCTCGTACGGCTCGATCATCTTGTGCTGCTCGGCCATGCGGCGGATCCAAAGGTCACTCTTGATGCTCATGCGGGGTTCCTGTTCCTGATAGGGGGGCGAGTAGCGGCTCGCCTGAATCTCGTTGGGGCTGGCCGGCAGCGCAGGGCAGACGCGAAAGTCCGCAATTGTAGAGCGGGGCTGCGCCCCGCGACAGGACCGAGCCAGCAGCAATGAGGCCGTCGCAACGGCACGCGATAGCGAGTAGCCGAGCAAGCTCCGCTTTGCATTGAAATTCAATGCTCCGCTGCTCCAGCTGGCACGGTAGCGGGGCGTCAAAGAGCGCGTTCACACCAGCGAGGAGGCGATAGGCATCGCCGCCCGGGGCCGCATTGCCAGATGAGCGGCCATCATTCGGGCCGTATGCCGATAAGCCTGGGCGACAGCCGAATCCGGCGCCGCCACGACCACCGGCTGACCTGCGTCGCCGTGCTCACGAATGGCGATGTCCAGCGGCAGCGATCCCAACAGCGGCACCCCGTATTGCGCCGCCATCCGCTGGCCGCCGCCCTCGCCGAACAAATGTTCGATGTGGCCGCAGTTAGAACAGGTATGCACCGCCATGTTCTCCACGATGCCCAGCACCGGCACTTCGACTTTCTCGAACATCTTCAGTGCCTTCCTGGCGTCCAGCGTGGCGATGTCCTGAGGCGTGGTGACAATGACCGCGCCGGCCACCGGAATCTTCTGCGCCAGGGTCAGCTGGATATCGCCCGTGCCCGGCGGCAGATCGATCAACAGGTAGTCCAGATCGCCCCAAAGCGTATCGGTGAACAACTGCGTCAGCGCCGAAGTCGCCATCGGCCCACGCCAGATCATCGGGGTGTCCTGGTCCACCAGGAAACCAATCGACATCGCTTCCACCCCGAAGGCCCGCATCGGTTCGATGGACTTGTTGTCTGGACTATCCGGCCGCCCGCTCAGCCCGAGCATGGTCGGCACGCTGGGACCATAGACGTCGGCATCCAACACGCCCACCCTGGCTCCCTCGGCCTTCAGCGCCAGCGCCAAATTGACCGCCGTGGTCGACTTGCCTACCCCACCCTTGCCGGAGCCTATGGCGATGACGTTGCGGACCCTGGGCAGCGGAGTGAGGTTGGGCTGGACGGCATGGGGCACGACCCGGAAATCCAACAGAAACTCGGCCAATTGGGTTCCGTCAGCCGCCAGCAGTGCCTTGATCTGGTGCTCAATGCTGTCCTTCAACCCCTGCGCTGGATACCCCAAGGTAAGACGTACCTGGGTTGCCGACTTCGAGCCTTGTACCTGGAAATGGGCCTTGGTATCCGCCAAGCGGATCCCCTCAGGAGCTTCAATTTGTGACAGCTGTTGCACTAATTTGCCTTCTAGCGAGATATTTTTGAGAACTACGTCACAATTTCAAATGTAACAGTCATAACATGCGATTGTGGTATGCGCGTGACCGTTAATGCCATGTTAACGTCAGTCCACAGGACATTTGGCGTGCGGTGGACCTAAGGAACGGGTCCAGGGGACCGCATCACTTTGCTAGTTTAGGGGATTCACAACATGCCAGTTCGTAACGCGCTTACGCCTAAGCGTAGTCGTCTCACTATTGCGCTGTTCGCGGCGCTCGTACTTCCTGCCACTGCCGCCATGGCGCAGGAAGAACAACCGACCAGCACCTCCGGCTCCCAGTCCTCCACCGCAACGCTCGACAAAGTCGTCGTCACAGGCTCGCGTATTTCGCGGGCGGAAATCGAAGGCCCCGCGCCGGTCACCGTCATCACCGCTGAAGACATCGAAAAGCAGGGCTTTTCGACCGTTTACGATGCACTGAACACGCTCACTCAATTCACCGGTTCGGTTCAGAACGAGCTCAACCAGAATGGGTTTACGCCAAACGCCAGTTTCTTGAACCTGCGCGGACTGGGTCCGGGTTATCAGCTGATCCTCGTCAATGGCCGCCGCACTGCGGACTACCCACTGCCATATAACA
This sequence comes from Pseudoxanthomonas sp. CCNWLY206-1, assembly GCF_039710385.1. NCBI lineage: Bacteria > Pseudomonadati > Pseudomonadota > Gammaproteobacteria > Lysobacterales > Lysobacteraceae > Pseudoxanthomonas > Pseudoxanthomonas sp. CCNWLY206-1. The sequence continues at coordinate 213,022 of NZ_JBDKXI010000009.1, forward strand.
GCCAATCCAATGCCGTGAACCTGGCCAATATCCCAGCCGCAGCCATTGAACGCATCGAAGTGCTATCTGGCGGCGCATCGGCAATCTACGGCTCCGACGCCGTGGCCGGTGTGGTCAACATCATCATGAAGACCAACTACGACGGCGACTTGTTGACGCTTCGCGGCGGTACCACGAGCCGCGGTGGCGGCGATAGCGGCCGACTGCAATGGGTAGGCGGCAAAGCCAGCGACAAGTGGAGCTTGACCTACGCGTTCGAATATCTGGCTCGTGAAGAAATCTTCGCTTCCCAGCGAGATTTCATGGACTCTTACCGCGACGATCCTTCGGTCGATCCAGAAGACGCCACGGCTGTCGTTGGCATTCGCTTGCGCGACCGCCTTCTCGGTTCGGGCCTAAGTTCCTATGTCTATCCCGCTGGGGAAAACGCGGCATCGACTTGCGCGCGTTTCAGCGAATTCGAGCTGGAAACCCGCGGCGTCTGCGGATACTTCGGCTATCCGGCCACCCAGCAGATTCGCAATTCCGACGAAAACCTCAGTGGTTATGCGTACGGCACCTATGATTTCGACGGCGGTCTGCAAGCTTTCGCGCAGTTGAGCGTCTCCAGTGCCGACGCAAAAATCGCATCGGCAACCCAGTTCTGGCAATCGGGCCTGGTCTACGACCCTACTCTCGACACCATCCTGGATTCCCAGCGCATCTTTACCCCTAGCGAACTGGGCGGGTTGGACGCTCAGCAGACGACCATCAAGGAACGCTCGTTCGATCTGGCATTCGGCCTTCGCGGCACGATGTTCAGCGACCGCTTCGACTGGGAGGCCGTATTCTCTCATGCCGAGTACAACCTGAAGGTTGGCCAGCCGCGCTTCCTGGCTAACAGGATCAACGAGTACTTCATGGGCCCGGCTACGGGTCAGCTGGATCCTTATTTCGATACCTATCCGGTCGTCAACTTCAACATCGATCGGTATTTCAGTCCTCTTGGCGCCGAAACATATCAATCCCTCATCACCAACGTCAGGACCGAAGCCGACTCTGAAGTTTCCCAAGGCTCGTTTGTCTTTTCGGGCGATCTGTTCGAGCTGCCTGCGGGTGCGGTCGGCATGGCGGCCACGATCGAAGCGGCACGCCAGAAGTACGACCTCAAGAACGACCCGCGCATCTCGCCCAACTACACTGGTCCGGACCCGATCTACAACCTGACCGGCACCGGTGGTGGTGGTGAGCGCGATCGCTACGCATTTGGCGTTGAGTTCAGCATCCCGGTGTTCGAAACGTTCAAGATGAATCTGGCGGGCCGCTACGATAAGTACGATGACGTGACACAGGTCGACGGTGCATTCACTTGGTCGGCCGGCCTCGAATACCGCCCCATCGACAGCCTACTTTTCCGCGGCAGCTACGCCACCAGCTTCCGTGCGCCTGACATGCACTATGTCTTCGCTGAGGAGTCTGGGTTCTTCACGACCGTCATGGATGAATACCGTTGCCGTCGCGACGGCCTGAATCCCACCACGCCTGGTGGTGCCTGCTCGGCGGCGGCTTATACCTACAGTGTGTTCGGCACTCGCCAAGGCAGCACCGAGCTAGAAGAAGAAGAGGGTTCGTCGGCCAGCGTCGGCTTTGTCTGGGATGTCACCGACAACATGTCCCTCAGCGTCGATGCGTACCGCATCAAGCTGGAAGGCGCCGTCAACGATATCGCCCCCAGCTATCTGCTGCGCGAGGAAGCCGCATGCTTGCTCGGTACTGACCGCAACGGCAATGTCGTGGACGGCAACTCCAGCTCATGTCAATTCTTCACGGGTCTTGTGACGCGCCTGGGCGTGGATCAGATCAATGACGACGAGATCGATTCCTACCTGTCGTTCCCGTTCAATCAGTCCATGCTGGAAACTTCCGGCATCGATGCCCGTTGGCGCTACCAGCTGGATACCGATCGTCTAGGGCAGTTCAACTTCGGCATCGGCTGGACGCACGTGCTGAAGCTTGAAGAACAGGAGTTCCCAGGCGAAGAAATCCGTAACATTCGCGACCACCTCCAGTTCTTCAATTTCCGTAGCCGCGTGAACTGGGAAGTCAACTGGGAATTGGACGACTGGAATGTCAACGTCAACGGCTACCGTTGGGGCTCACTGCCCAACTGGGAAGAGACAGGCCGTATTGGGTCGTACGTAATCTGGAACACGCAGGTGTCGAAGGAAATCACTGACAAGGTGACCATCGGGCTGGCGATCAACAACGTTCTGGATGAGTTGGCGCCGAAGGATGACAGCTTCAATTCGTATCCCTTCTTCTGGCGTGCTTACAGCCCTATCGGACGCGAAGTGTTCGTGAGCTTCAGCTACAAGTTCAACTGATCCGACGTATTGGAAAGCTGAGACCCGGCGGAAACGCCGGGTCTTTTTTTCCCCGACACCAGCTCACGGGTGGAAGAAAACCGATCCTGCACAGGACTGGTCCCGCCAGTGGGAGATGCCGCTTCCGAACGCCGCCGATCAATCCAGCCGATATATCGACAACCCGTATCGCAATCATCTTCGTATGGAGGAAATCCGATGAAGCATTCGCTGATCACCTTCTTTCTGGCTGCGGCCGGGATCATCACGCTCTCGCCGGCCCGTGCCGCACCACTGCAGCCTGTGTCTGACTTCGTAAGCCACGCCGCCTACAGTGCCGTCAAGATCTCTCCAACCGGCGAGTATTTGGCCATCACCGTGGACCGTGGGGATCAGGACGTCCTTACCGTGCTCCGCACGAGCGACCTGAAGCTGATCAAAGTCAACCAGCTGCCTGACAAGAAAAGCGTTGGTTCGTTCTATTGGGTGAGTCCGGACCGGTTGATGTTCAATGCCATCAAGAAGATCGGCGGATTTGCCCAACCCTTCGCCACCGGCGAGTGGTACGCCGTCAATGCCGATGGTACGCAGCCGCGCCCATTGATTTTCTATGGCACACGCGACGCGACGCAGCGAGGAAAAACAGTTGGCGCGGAGAGATTCTCGCTGCTGGATACGCTGAAGGACGATGACCAGAACGTCATCATGCAGGTCACCACGCCCCGCTCTTCGGAGGGTGCTGGCACGGAAGTCGTCCGCATGGACGTCATCAACGGCCGACGCACCTCGCTTGGCCGAGCCCCAAAGGAAAACTGCAGCATTGCACTGGATGCCGCCAAGCAGCCCCGCTTCGCCGTGTGTTCGTCCAGTAAGGACGAGGAAGGCGAGTTCGACGAGCGCAGTGAACTCTATCGGCGGGACGGGAACAGTTGGACATTAGTGAACGCCTCCAAATCGGATGGCAAGCATCTTGATGTCGTCACCACCACCAGAAACGGCACCGTGTACGCCAGCCAGGATGACGGCAAGTCTCCGCCCGCCATCGGCACGCTGGATACGGCCACTGGCACCTTTACACCGTTGTTTCAGGATCCCGTAGCCGAAGTATCCAACTACATCTGGTCCACCGACGAAACTACTCTCATCGGCGTGGTGACCGAAGCCGGCGCGCCCGCGGTCAAACTGATCGATGAAACCCACCCGGACGCTGAAATCTACGCGTCGCTGGCCAATGCCTTCGAAGGGCAGATGGTCGATTTCTCCAGCTACACGCAAGACGGAAAGAAAGTCGTTGTCAGCGTCTACAGCGATAGCAATCCCGGTGAGTTGTACCTATACGACCGGGAAACGGGCAAAGCACGCTTTCTGATGAGCAGTCGTCCGCAGCTCGACAAGAAGCGCATGGCCTCGGTCAAGCCGTTCAATTTCACTGCACGGGATGGCAAGCGCATCCACGGTTACCTGACCATCCCGCACGGATCCAGCGGCAAGAATCTGCCGATGATCGTTAATCCGCACGGCGGCCCGATCGGACCACGCGATGACTGGGCATTCAATGGCGAAACCCAACTGCTGGCCAGTCGGGGCTATGCGGTCCTGCAGGTGAATTACCGTGGCTCGGGTGGTTATGGAAAGGACTTCCAGAATGCCGGCCATCGGCAATGGGGCCAGGGCATACAGAACGACATCATTGATGCCACCCAGTGGGCTATCAAGAACGGTTACGCGGATGGCGAACGTATCTGTATCTACGGCGGTAGTTTCGGTGGCTACTCGTCACTGATGGCACCGATTCGTGCTCCAGGGCTGTTCAAGTGCACCTTTGGATATGTGGGTGTCTATGACATCGACATGATGTTCAAGAAAGGGGACATCCCGGAAGACGAACCTGGCCAGCGCTTCCTGCGTCGTACGCATGGTACGGATACGAAGAGCTGGGCAGAGAACTCGCCGGCGCGCCGCGCAGCCGAGGTCAAGATTCCGGTGTACCTGGCGGCCGGCGCGCGCGATGTTCGCACTCCGCCGGAACAGACCGAACTAATGAACAAAGCACTGATCGCCGCAGGCAATCCGCCGGAAGGCATGCTCATTCAGTCCGGCGAAATGCACGGCTTTTACGATGTTGCCAACCGGGTGAACCTTTACACGAAGATGTTGGACTTCTTTGCTCGCCACATCGGCGGCGAAGTCACCGTGGGCAGCCGCAGCAAAACGGAATAAACCGGCACGCACCGCTGAAATGGCCGGCAAATGCCGGCCATTTTCTTACACGCCGTTCTCTGGAAGGCGTGACTTCCGGTAGAGGCCACGCCCGCGAGCTACGTACACAATCGAAGTTCCTAATTACCGACGGTCAGAGGAAGGATCCATGAACAGAATGCGTGCGGCCGTCCATGTACTGATCGTGCTGGGCATCTTGCAGTTCCCCACCACAGCCCTCGCGCAAAAGTCATCCGCATCCTCGGCACCACCCGACCCCACGAAGGATGCGCTGCTACTGTCCGCCGGATTCCTGGCCGCACATCCGGACCTGCGATACCGCTTGCTGGGTCTGGATGAGATGAAGCAGGGCGAGCATGAGGACGCCTTCCGCTTCTTCCAGCGCGCCGCCTTTTATGCGGACAAGCCATCGCAAGGCATGGTGGCCGAGATGCTCTGGAATGGTCAGGGAGTCGAACGCAATCCGTCCCTGGCCTATGCATGGATGGATCTGGCGGCGGAACGTGGATACGCCGGTTTCCTGGGGCTGCGCGAACGCTACTGGAATGCGCTGACGCTGGAGCAGCGGACACAGGCACTCGAAGAAGGTAAAGCCATTTACGCGAAGTACGGCGATGCCGCGGCACAACCGCGGCTTGCGACCGTGCTGCGACGGGAGCAGCGCAAGCTGACCGGCAGCCGTACGGGGTTTGCCGGCAACGTGCAGATCTATGTCCCGGGTCCCGGCGGATTCGAACAAATCGATGGGTCCAAGTTCTATGACGAACGCTACTGGGACCCCAAGCGATACCAGGCTTGGCACGACAGCATCTGGATGAAGCCCCGCGTCGGTCGGGTGAGCGTGGGCGAGATGGAGCAGGTTCATGAAGGCGAGCCACCCAGTTCGCGCATCCCGGCGACAGTGCCGCAGACCGATGTTGTAGAACCGACTACCCCCAACCGGGATGAGGACGGCCTGGGCACCCGGAAAGATGGCTGAAGGGCTTCTTCCATACCCCACCGAATGCGGTATAAAGAGGCCATCCCGCCAATCTCGCAAGACGGGTTCAACCAACATCCCTGGGAGGGGAATATGCGCAAGATACTGATGGCTGCCTGTCTGGCTGCTCCTTTCATGGCTCTGTCGATGTCGGCCTCGGCCGCCGATGCAGTGGGCCGGTGGAAGACTATTGACAGCGATACCGGCAAGGAGAAATCCATCGTCGAGATCAGCAAGAACAGCAATGGCATCTACAGCGGCCGCATCGTCGAACTGCTGAATCCCAGCAAGCCCAATCCGGTCTGCGACAAGTGCAAGGACGACCGCAAGAACAAGCCCATTACCGGCATGGAGATCATTCGCGGCATGAAAACGGACGGCCCCAACGAGTACAGCGGCGGCACCATCCTCAAGCCGGACGAAGGCAAGGTCTACAAGTCGAAGATGGAGCTGATCGAGGGCGGCAAGAAGCTGGAAGTCTCTGGCTGCATCGCCTTCATCTGCAAATCGCAGACCTGGGTCCGCCAGTAATCCCTGGAAACGAGCCCTCTGATTGGCCCGGCAACGCCGGGCCAATCCGTTTCTGGGCCCCCAACGGCCCATGCGATAATCGGCCTTCCCCCGCACGACATCCGCCATGAGCCGCACCGCACTCGTCACCACCGCCCTGCCCTACGCCAACGGACCGCTGCACCTCGGCCATCTGGTCGGCTACATCCAGGCCGACATTTGGGTGCGCGCCCGGCGGCTGGCGGGCAATACCGCCTATTTTGTCTGCGCCGATGACACTCACGGCACGCCGATCATGCTGGCGGCGGAAAAAGCCGGCGTAACGCCGGAGGCCTTCATCGCCAACGTCCAGGCCAGCCACGAGCGCGATTTCGCCGCTTTCGGCGTGGACTTCGATCATTACGACTCCACTCATTCGCGCACCAACCGCGAACTGACCGAGGCGTTCTACGCCAAGCTGGAAGCCGGTGGCCATATCGCCAAGCGCAACGTCGCCCAGTTTTATGATCCGGCCAAGGGCATGTTCCTGCCCGACCGTTACATCAAAGGCATTTGCCCAAACTGCGGGTCGCACGACCAGTACGGCGACAACTGCGAGGTCTGCGGCGCCACCTATGCACCGACCGATCTGAAGGAGCCGAAGTCGGTGCTATCCGGCGCAACGCCGGAGATTCGCGATTCGGAACACTACTTTTTCGAGGTGGGCGGCTTCCAGCCGTTTCTGCGTGAGTGGCTGAAGGGCGATGTCGCGCTGCCCGGCGTCAAAGCCAAGTTGATGGAATGGCTGGACGCCGAAGGCGGCTTGCGCGCCTGGGATATCTCGCGCGATGCGCCTTATTTCGGATTCGAGATACCGGGCGCTCCCGGCAAGTATTTCTATGTCTGGCTGGATGCGCCTATCGGTTACCTGAGCAGCTTCAAGGCGCTGTGCCGGCGCAACGGTTTGGATTTCGAATCTCATCTGGTGGCTGGCACGCAGACCGAGCTGCACCATTTCATCGGCAAGGACATCGTCAATTTCCATGGTCTGTTTTGGCCCGCCGTATTGCACGGCGTGGGCTATCGCGCGCCGACCCGCCTGCACGTCAATGGCTATCTGACCGTGGACGGCGCCAAGATGTCCAAGTCGCGCGGCACGTTCGTGATGGCGCGCACTTACCTGGACGTCGGACTGGAGCCGGAAGCGCTGCGCTATTACTACGCGGCCAAATCCTCTGGCGGCGTCGACGACCTGGACCTGAACCTGGGTGATTTCACCGCACGCGTGAACTCTGATCTGGTGGGCAAGTTCGTGAATCTGGCCAGCCGCTGTGCCGGCTTCATCGATAAGCGCTTTGGAGGAGCACTCGCACCCGCGCTGCCCGATCCCTCCGCGTATGATCGCTTTGTAGCGGCATTGGCGCCGATCCGCGAAGCCTACGAGCGCAATGATCCGGCCTCCGCGATTCGCCAGACGATGACGCTCGCCGATGAGGCCAACCGCTATATCGACGACAAGAAGCCCTGGGTGATCGCGAAACAGGAAGGCGCCGATGCCGAGCTGCAGGCCATATGTACGCAAGGCTTGAACCTGTTCCGCGTGCTAGTTGCTGCACTGAAGCCGGTGCTGCCGCGCACCGCCGCACAAGCCGAAGAGTTTCTTGCCGCGCCGGTCTATGCCTGGCGCGACCTGGATGCCCCGCTACTCGCCCACGGCATCAAAACTTACTCGCCACTATTCACCCGTATCGACACCAAACTGATCGACGCCATGACCGATGCTTCCAAAGACACGCTCGCTCCCGTTACCGCGCCGACGGTAGGCGCAACGCCCGTCGCGACCAAGCAGTCTGCTGAAAAGGCTATCGCGACTGGCGCGGCTCCTGCCAAGGACAATACCGGTGAGTACATCGTCATGGACGACTTCGCCAAACTCGATCTGCGTATCGGCAAAGTGCTGGCCTGCGAGTTCGTCGAAGGTTCGGACAAGCTGCTGCGTTTCGAGTTGGATGCCGGTGACCTGGGCAAACGGCAGATTTTTTCCGGCATCCGCGCCAGCTATGGCGAACCTGAAAAACTGGTGGGCCGCAGCGTGGTGTTCATCGCCAACCTGGCGCCCCGCAAGATGCGCTTCGGCATCAGCGAAGGGATGATCCTGTCGGCGGGTTTCGATGGCGGCGCGCTGGCTTTGCTCGACGCCGACAGCGGCGCGCAACCAGGGATGCCGGTGCGCTGAGCACGGCGCGTGATCCATTCTTGAACTGCGAATCGCTTCGTCGTCGATGAACCTGGCGCTGTTCGACTTCGACCACACCATCACCACGGTCGATACCTATGGTCGGTTCCTGCGCAGCATCGCGCGCCCAGAACAGTTGGCTCGGGCACGCTGGCACATAGGACCGATGCTGGCAGGCTATCGCCTGGGCGTGGTGTCGGCTCAGCGACTGCGGGCGCGAGTCACCCGATTCGCATTCCAAGGCGGGAACGAGGAAAACATCCGCGAGGCAGGAAGCCGTTTCGCGCGTGCGATGCTTCCCACATGGCTGCGGCCAGAGATGGAGCAACGCATCGGTTGGCATCAATCGCAAGGAGATACGGTGGTAGTGGTCTCCGGTTCGTTGGACGTTTATTTGCAGCCGTGGTGCGCCGAACGCGGCTTGGCAGTGATCTGCAACGCGCTGGAAGCCAAGAATGGACAGTTGACCGGTCGTTATCTGGATGGCGACTGCGGCGCAGACAAGGTGCAACGGATACGCGCCCGCTACGACCTGAGCCGGTATCAGGCGATCCATGCTTACGGCGACAGCCGCGAAGACCGCGGGATGTTGGCGCTGGCACAGCAACGCTGGTATCGCGGCCGGCGCATTGCCTGAACATGCGCATATTTCAAGACGCCCATACACAGCACGCTCATATCCAGCACTTCCATGTCCAGAGCGCTGTACGCTTGCATGATGATGTCCCCCGATAACACCGACCTGACCGAACGCCTTGATCGCCTGTTGCCGCAAACCCAGTGCGGCCAATGCGGTTTCGATGGCTGCCGGCCGTATGCCGAAGCCATGGCGCGGGGAGAAGCGCAGGTGGACCGCTGCCCGCCGGGCGGCGATGACGGCGCACGGCTGTTAGCCAAGGTACTGGATGTCGCGCCGCTGCCCTACGATCGCGGTCGCGGCGCGCACAAGCTGCCGGAAGTGGCGATGATCGTGGAAGCTGACTGCATTGGCTGCACCAAATGCATCCAGGCCTGTCCGGTCGACGCCATCATCGGCGGCGCCAAGCACATGCATGTGGTGATAGAACCACTGTGCACAGGCTGCGAACTGTGCGTGCCGGCCTGTCCGGTGGATTGCATCCGGATGGTTGCAGCCTAGTTTGATCCCGGATACGAAAACCGATCGGAGTCGAGTTGCGCAGCGGCTTGTCGCTTCGTGCAGTGCCGAGCTTGCTCGGCTGCTTCTAGTCTAGGGAGGCCCGGCATCTCGACCATACGAGAAGCAGGAGCAGCGGAGCAAGCTCCGCTCCACGAGAGCGTGCAAGCCGAAACCGCGACAACCAGGACTACTTATTACACACCGAACAAACCCGCTCGACTTTGTAGCCTTTGCCGCGCAGCTTTTCGACCACGCCATCGCCTCCCAGCAAATGCAGCGCGCCGACGACGACGAGGGTGTCATCGGAACCAGATTGCGACAGGCGCTGCTGGATCTTCGGCACCCACGCGTTATTGCGATCGACGTTGATGCGTTGATAAAGACGCGGATATTCACGCTTCATTTCACCCGCCATCTTGTTCCACAGCAGCTCAGCGTCGCCATTGCGCCATGCTCGATGCAGGGCTTCCATCTCGGCTGGCCCTTTTTCCGCCTGCTCCAGGGCTTCGGCGATGAATTGGCGTTGTTCGGCCTCATCCATGCCGTCCAGCATGCGAATCTGATCGCTCGCCAATTCCAGGCCGTCGGTCGGCTTGCCAGCCTTCTTCGCGATTTCCATGAAATGAGTGTCCAAGCCGAGCTTCGGGTCCAGGCCTTGCTTGGTCATCTCCAGGATGCTGATGGTCAAGCCGACGAACCACGGTTCGAACGTCGCGAAGTTGTTCAGCGATAGATTGTTCTTACCGGCGTAGTCCTGCAGCCTCTGCCAGGTGACGGCATCCAGATCGTCCTGCAAGCGCTTGCCGTCCCGACGGAGTGCCGCCTGCATCATCTGTGTCGGTAACGCGGACGACGCCATTTCTGCCGGGGACAGTTCGAACATCACCGCTTCCGCGTCTTCGAATGCCGTGCTCACATCAGCGGATAACGGATAGTCGCTTGGCCGCAGCAAGTGGAACGCGCCCAACAGATACACCGCATTGTCCTGGTCGGACACCTTCCACAACAGCGGTACCGGCGGCGCGGTTTTGGCCGCTACCTTCGCAGGCGAATCAGCACCAGCCGCGGACGTGGTGGCGATCAGCGCGGCCAGCAGAAGCGACTTGATGGAAAGCACTCGTTTCAACATGAACATCCCTGTCAATGAATGGTGATGGGTTTGGCGTAGGTTTTTTCGCCTGCGGCAATGGCCAGATTCAATCGATTTTCTGGTGGCGGCAGCGGACAAGTCGCGTAAGGAGTGAAGGCGCAAGGCGGGCTGTAGGCGCGGTTGAAGTCCAGCACCACTTTGCCATTGACGGGGGCCGCCACATCCAGGAAGCGACCCGCGGGATAACTGCCGTGGCCACTGGTGCCGTCCGCCAACACGATGAACAACGGGCCATCCGGCTGTCCGATAGCTTCCAGCCGATAGGTCGCGCCATCGCGGCTGAATTCCACCGCACCAGGGTTGGGTGATTCGGTGGTAATGCCGACGATGTCGCCGATGGCCATCGTCTTGCCCGCCGGATGCGGAATGAAGCGGCCTTCGATCTGCCACGCCGGAGCCGCAGGCCAATAATCCAGGCCGATAAAGTTCAGGCGCGTCTCCGCGTCTGCGTGCTTCGCTCGCAAAGCATGGCGACCACCGCGTTCGATTACCGTCAGGCTGCCTTTACCGTCATCGAAACCGATCACGCTGGGCAGCTCACCGTGATCGCTTTGAAGTTCCACTCGGCCCTTCAACGGCTCGCCATTCAACGTCAATGCCGCGCCGCGCTCCGGCGTGAAGAAGATCTGGCCGCCTTGCCGGGTCAACATACCCATCTTGTCCGGCCCGACCGCCAGCTTGATGCCGTTGCCGGTGCCGCTGCCGATGTAATGCGCTTTGAGTTCCAGCCAATGCAGGCCCACCAGGCTGGTCCAGCCATCGGGCTTCAGGAGCTCCTCTTCGCGCTGTTTCCGCCATGCGGCGTTATCGGCCAGAAACTGCGCATCGGAGGCTTTCGGCACTGATGCGGGTTCGCTTGTTTGCCCTTTCTCACCCGCCCCATCCTGATCGCAGCCGGCCATCAAAGCCACCAATGCGATCATCCCCAGCCATTTACCACACCCCATGTCATCGTCCTCGCAGGAACCAGCGGTCAATCTCGGCAACAGAAAAATGCGCCCAGGTCGGACGGCCATGATTGCACTGGCCGGAGCGCTCGGTGATCTCCATTTCACGTAGCAGCGCATTCATTTCAGGAATCGTCAGCCGGCGATTCGCACGTACGGCGCCATGGCAGGCCATCGTCGACAGCAGTTCATCGCGTGCCGCGGCGACTCGCAGGCTTTCGCCGTGCTCACGCAGATCGGTCAACACATCGCGCAGCAGTGCTTCCGGATCAGCCTGCGCCAGCAGCGCGGGCACGCTGCGCACGCTCAACGACTGCGGACCGCTGCGGGTCACGTCAAAACCGAGCGATGCCAGTGTCTCCGCTTCGCGGTCGGCCGCGTCGGCCTCGCGCTCTGCCACAGCCATATTCAGCGGCACCAGCAATGGCTGCGAACGTAAGCCGATGCCATCGTGCGCGGACTTGAGCTTTTCGTAGCCGATGCGCTCATGGGCGGCATGCATGTCCACCACGATCAGGCCATCAGCGTTCTCGGCCAGGATGTAGATGCCATGCAGCTGCGCGATGGCGAAGCCTAGCGGCGGAACACCGTCGGGGTCCACCGCCGGCATCGCAGCCGTCTGCATGGGTGGCCTATACGATGTTGCCACGTCCGTTGAGCTATCCGGCGCAGGGGACGAGGCATACAGGGCGGCATAAGCGGCAGGCGCTTCCGCTACGCGCAAACCCAACGGCGATTGCTGCGTCGGCATCCAGGACGACGGTAACGCGTGTCCGGCGGCAGCCGACAATGCTGCCGAGACCACCGCGGGCGCAGAACCCGCGCGTGTTTCCGCCAGCGCGTCTTGCAGCGTACGATAGACGAAATCGTGGACCAGGCGCGTATCGCGGAAACGGACTTCGTGCTTGGCCGGGTGCACGTTGACGTCCACGCGGGTCGGATCGATTTCCAGGAACAACACATACGCCGGCTGGCGACCATGGAACAACACATCCTGGTACGCCATCTTCACCGCATGGGCGATATTGCGGTCGCGCACGGAGCGGCCGTTGACGTACACGTATTGTTGATCCGCACTGGCACGCGAATAACTGGGCTGCGCAATCCAGCCGTGCAGGCGCAGGCCGGCACCACTGTGCTCGACCCGCAACGCCTGGCGGGCGAAGTCTTCGCCCAGCGTCTCGTTGAGACGCGCCACCGATTCCAGTTCATCGGGCTTGTAACGCCGCGATGGTTTGCCGTTATGGGAAACACGCAGTTCGATGTCGGGACGCGCCAGCGCCAGCGAGCGCAGCCATTCCTCGATATGGCTCAACTCGGTGCGCTCGGCGCGCAGGAACTTTCGCCGCGCCGGCACGTTGTAGAACAGTTCGCGCACTTCCACGGTAGTGCCGATCGCGTGCGGCTTGGGAACCACGTCGCCCACCTTGCCACCTTCCACCTGCAGGGCGGCGCCATGCTCGTCGCTGGCACGGCGCGAGGACAGCATGAAGCGGCTGACCGATGCGATGGAAGGCAATGCTTCGCCGCGAAAACCCAGCGTTGCCACCGACTCCAGATCATCCAGCGATGCGATCTTGCTGGTGGCGTGGCGCGAGATCGCCAGCGGCAGTTCTTCAGGCGCGATGCCGCCGCCGTCGTCGCGGATGCGGATCAAACGCACGCCGCCTTCTTCCAAGTCGATATCGATCCGGCGAGCGCCAGCATCCAGGGCGTTCTCGACCAATTCCTTGACGACGGAAGCGGGCCGCTCGACGACTTCACCGGCGGCGATCTGGTTGATCAAGGTGTCGGGAAGCTGACGAATGCTCATATGAGGGCCTCGCCCCGGGCATCGGTCACGCTGCCATTGGCGGTATCGCGCTGCTTTTCATGCACGCTAAAGCGCGGCGAATGCATAGGCTCGCCTATGCCAGCAGTGATCGTGGAACAGGAAATTTCGGACAGTGGGCGAATCGGCACGTTCGGGCGGCGCGGTAGCGCCGTCGTCGGGAATCAGCCGTGATGATAGCCGAGCCAGGGCCTGTTGACGCTTAAGGCCCCGGCGGTAACAGGCCCCTGTTACGGCGCGCCGGCCGTACCACCCGACGCGACACCGCGCGACTTGGCTTCCGCTTCCGCCTGCGCACGGGCAGCGAACAGCGTACCCGGCGGCGGTTGCCGGGTGAAATAGGTGTTGACGCCATCCAGCACGGCACTGGCGACTTTGCGTTGATAAGCGGGATCCTTCAGCCGGCGCTCTTCTTCCGCATTGGAAATGAATGCGGTTTCCACCAGCATGGCCGGTATGTCGGAGGTGCGCAGCACGGCGAAGTTGGCGCGCTCGATGTTCGGCTTGTGATTGTTGCCGACGCGCTTCAGGCCATCCAGCACGTGATTGGCGGCGTCTTCGGAGGCCTTCATGTGGCCGCTTTGGGCCAGGTCCAGCAGCACCGAGGACAGAGTGTTGTCCACTTTCTGCAAAGGCACGCCGCCGATCAGATCGGAGGCGTTTTCCTTGTCGGCCAGCCAGCGGGCGCGCTGCGAAGAAGCGCCTTTCAACGACAGCACGTACACCGATGACCCCCGCGCACTACGGTTTTCCGCAGCGTCGGCGTGGATGGAAACGAACATGTCGGCGCCCGCGGCGCGCGCCTTGCGTGCGCGTTGCGGCAACGGGATGAAGACATCGCTTTCGCGGGTCAGGTAAGCCTTCATGCCCGGCGTGGCATTGATCTGTCGCGACAACTCGCGGGCGATCGCCAGCACTACATTTTTTTCGTAGGTGCCGCCGGGACCCACCGCACCGGAATCCTGCCCACCGTGGCCGGGATCGATGGCGATGACCAGCGGCCGCGTGCCGGAACGCTTCGACGGATCCGAGGCAGGCTTAGCGGCCGTGGCAGCCGGGATAGCTTGCTCCGCACTGGGAACTTGACCGGCAGCGGCATTGGCGCCTATTGGTTCCGGCTTGCCCGTGGCGATGGTGTAAGGGGGCGTCGCAGACGACGCGGATGGTGCTGACGGCTGGTTCGCCGCCTGCCCATTAAGGATCGCCTGCGGCGACGGCTGACCGGCCGGGGAAGACGATGGCGGCGATGTTGGAGCGTTCTGTGCCAGATCCTTCACCACCTGCGCGCTAAGCGCGGCGGTGGCGCGCGCCGCTTCCGCCTGTGGATCCACGGCCGGCGGAGTTGCTTGTGATGGAGCCGGCGGGGTGGCTGTCGTCGCGGCAGGCGCTGAAGGGGTGGTAGCCACCGCCGCGCTCGGAGCCGGACCATCGCCGGGCCACTCGATCACCAGCCGCGCACCGGTGCTGCTGGACTCCATGCGCGGCTTCAAGGGCACAACAGCGGACGCCAGATCGAACACGATACGTAAGGTGCCCGGTTCCGGCTGCCCGGTACGCACGGATTTGATGATGCCGGTCCCAGCCGGCAGCGTGAGTCCCTTCGCTGCGCTGGATGCCGGAAGATCGACGACCAGGCGATCTGGGCCCGCCAACGACAATGTCTTGTATTCGCCTTTGCCCTGCAGCTGGATCTCCGCGCGGGTACCCGTGGCGCCTTGATTCACGCGAACCGCACTAACTTCGCCCGCCCAAGCCGATACGGTTCCGGCACCCGCCAACAACGTGCCTGCCAGCAGATGGACCGCTGCTGCCAGCTTGAAACTACGGGTTGTGGGATTCCCCATGCGCATGCGCCGGATTCAACCACCATCCTGTCCGGAATGCAAGAATTTTTCCCTTAATAATCCGTAACCTGCCGGATGTTCCTATGTGACAGCGACAGATGATCCCGGCAACTGCCTGTTATCTGCCAGCCGACCCAGCCAGCGGGAGCCTTCCTCGGACAATGCAATCAAAGCCGCTGAGCGGCCCAGCGCCTCTACAGCCAATTCAATTCGCAGATCGGCAGGTGGTATCCCGCCGCTGCCGCGCTCTGGCCATTCCACCAACCACAACGTCGCAACTGCGTCGTCTAGACCGAGGAATTCCAGCTCACCTGCGTCGCCGATGCGGTACAGGTCCAAGTGCCAGGCTTCGCCCTGCTCCAGTGGGTACCGCTCCACCAAGGTGTAGGTCGGGCTGCGAATGGCGCCCTGCACGCCCAGTGTTCGCAGCATGGCGCGCGCCAGGGTGGATTTGCCCGCGCCCAGGTCGCCTTGCAGATGCACCACGGCCTGAGCCGGTCGCGTGGCAGCAAGTGCACGCCCCAACGCTTCCGTAGCTTCGCTGTCAGAAAGAAGAATCCGCATGCCGCGATTCTAGAGCTTGTTCGCGCTCGGCCGTGAATGAAGGCGGGCAACTATGGCAAAGCGCCGTGCATGTGGGATAGGTGAGCGTTGCGAGCACCGCACTGATGCATGGCGGACGCAGCAGGAGGAGCAGGTTCTTATGGATTCGCCAACCGCCGCAGATGCGGCATCAGGTCAGAAGGCAGTAGACCGCGCTGTCCATCCCAAGCCGCTGCATCGCCGGCAAGCGAGTGCAGCAGTGCACCGGCGCTGGCAGCATCGAATGCATTCAAGCCTTGCCCTCTCAAAGCGGCGATCACGCCGGTCAGCACATCGCCCATGCCACCCACTGCCATGCCGGGATTACCCGCGCCGATCACACGCGGGGTATGGCCCGGCGCGGTAACGATCGTTCCCGCGCCTTTCAATACCACCGTGGCACCAAAACGGTCTGCAATAGCCTGCGCGGCGGCAAAACGATCACGCTGCACGCTCCCAGTATCCGTTTCGAGCAAACGCGCGGCTTCACCCGGATGCGGCGTCACGACGGCATCGTGAAGCGATCTCGGCGCGGCCGCCAGCAGGTTCAGACCATCAGCATCGATCACCAACGGCTTGCCTGCATCGATCGCCATGCGGAATACCGCGCGCGACCATTCGCCCTGCCCCAACCCAGGGCCCAGGGCGATGCAATCGGTGCGTTCCAGCAAAGGCTGCATATCCTGATCGGACTCTACTGCACGCACCATCGCCTCCGGCCTGCGCGCAAGCATCGCCGTGACGTGCGCTTCTCGCGTGGCCACGCTCAACAAACCGGCGCCGCTGCGTAAAGCCGCTTCCGCGCAAAGCAGGATGGCGCCGCCGCTGCCATGATCTCCGCCGAGGCAAAGCACACGACCGGATTCGCCCTTATGGGTGTTGCGTCGGCGTGGCAGCAACCACAACGCCAGTGCGTCAGCGCTTAGCAAACTTGCATAAGCCAACACCTGATCGAAGCTGGCGGACGGCACTTCCAGCGCATCCAGATCCAATGCGCCGATGTATTCCAAGGCATCGCCGGTGTACAGGCCCGCGTGCCGGACGATGAACTGCAGCGTTCGGCTGGCCTGCACCGCGACGCCCGGCGATGCACCGGTATCCGCATCGATACCACTCGGAACATCCAACGAAAACACCGGAATCGCCTGCGCGTTGATCGCGTCGATCAGTGCTGCGGATTCGGCATCCGGTGCGCGTGCGAAACCGATACCGAACAATCCATCGACGAGTACATCGGCCGGCGGCAGTGCCGTTCGGAATAACTCCACTTGTCCACCCGCAGCGATGTATTCAGTGCAGGCGCGCTGCGCCAGTTCACTGCGCGGCAAATGCGACGGCAGATGCACCACCTGCACTAGGCGGCCCGAACGCCGCGCCAACTGCGCCAACACATAGCCATCGCCACCGTTGTTGCCCGGCCCGCAGACCACCACGATGCGTTGCGCTTGCGGCCAATGCAGCAGCAGATATTGCCAGGCTGCCAGCCCAGCACGTTGCATCAATGTGTAGCCATCGCCACCCAGCAGCTCTGTGGCGCGCGCATCCAGCCGCCGCGCAGCCGAGGTGCCGTACAAGGAGAAGGTGCCGGACATGGCGCTGATTCTAGCGGGAGGGGAATGGGGAATGGGGAATGGGGAATGGGGAATGGGGAATGGGGAATGGGGAATGGGGAATGGGATAGCGGTGGCCGTGGCGGTGGCGGTGGCGGTGGCGGTGGCGGGAAAGGCTCTTGATTTGCTCCCCCTTGACCAGCCATTCGGCTGTTGAAAGCGTAAAAGGGGGATGACCCGCCATTCGGCGGTTGAAAAGCACTTGAGGGGGATTTGCTTTTTGCTCCTTAAATGCAGAAGCAACAGCAAATCCTCCTTCGCCCCTCTAAAAGGTGGCGAAGGCCAAGTGCGTTACCGGTTCGCAGTGATCGCACGTAACCTATCGGCCAGGGTTTATCCGCCGGCTTCTATACTTCCCACATGTCCTCGCTACCCGCCCACGCCCCCGACCCCGTCGCACTCGCCCAGCGCGTGCGGACGCTTGCGCGCGAGTTGGGTTTTCAGCGCTGCGGCATCACCGGCATAGAACTGAGCGAGGACGAACACCACCTGCGCGATTGGCTGGCGCAGGGGCTGTACGGTTCGATGGAATGGATGGCGCGGCACGGCGACAAGCGCGCCCGGCCGGATGAATTGATTCCCGGCACATTGCGGGTGATTTCGGTTGGCCTGGATTATGGCCGCAACGATAGCGATGACGCCTGGAACACATTGTACGAAGGCGAACGTGCCTACGTCGCGCGCTACGCACTGGGTCGCGACTATCACAAGCTGATGCGGCAACGCTTGCAGAAGCTCGCCGAACGTATCCAGGAAGAAGTGGGGTCGTTCGGCCATAGAGTCTTTGTGGACTCGGCGCCCGTGCTGGAGCGCGCTCTGGCACGCAACGCCGGGCTGGGCTGGATCGGTAAGCACACCTGCCTGATCGACAAGGATGGCGGCTCCTGGTTCTTCCTGGGAGAGATCTATGTCGATCTGCCATTACCGATTGATCCGCCTGCGAGTGCGCACTGCGGTACTTGCACGCGCTGCATCGATATTTGCCCTACCCAGGCGATTACCGCGCCTTACCGGTTGGATGCGCGTCGATGCATTTCCTATCTGACGATCGAGCATGAAGGTGCGATTCCGGAAGCGCTACGGCCCTCTATCGGCAACCGTATCTTTGGTTGCGACGATTGCCAGTTGGTGTGTCCCTGGAACAAATTCGCCAAGCGCACCGACGAACCCGATTTTCGCGCGCGCAACGATCTGGATACCGCCACACTGCCACAGTTGTTCGCCTGGACGGAAGAAGAGTTCCTGCGCCGCACCGAGGGCTCAGCGATACGCCGCAGCGGCTATGAACGTTGGCTGCGCAATATCGCGGTCGCGCTGGGAAATGCGCCCGCGACACCCGCGGTACTGGCGTCGCTCGCTTCGCGTCAGAACGATCCTTCCGCGCTGGTGCGTGAGCATGTGGCGTGGGCGTTGGCCCGGCATCAAGCGTAGAACTGGATTCACACAGAACCGTCACTGTGGGAGCGACGTGAGCCGCGACCGGAAACATCAACGTCGCGACTCACGTCGCTCCCACAGTGACGCTCTCCGCAAGGGTGAAATTAGCGCGTGCGCGCGTTGATTTCTGTCAGCAAAGCCTGTGTAACAGGATCGCCTGGTTCGGCCTCACCCTTCAACGCCGGCAACAGCCCGCTGGCCAACTGTTTACCCAACTCGACACCAAACTGATCGAACGCGTTGATGCCCCACAGCACCGACTGTGCGTAGACGCTGTGCTCGTACATCGCGATCAGTGCGCCCAGCGATTGCGGTGTCAGCGCGTCCAGCAGGATTATCGTGCTGGGACGGCCGCCTGGATAGCTGCGGTGCGGATCATCGTTCGCTTGGCCATTGGCCAGTGCTTCGCTCTGCGCCAGCAGGTTGGACATCAGCGCCAGATGGTTTTCGGCGTATGGGTCGTCATTGCGTACAGTACCCACGAAATCCAACGGCACGATACCTGTGCCCTGGTGCAGCGCCTGGAAGAAGCTGTGCTGCACATCGGTGCCCGCGCCGCCCCACCAGACCGGCACGGTATCGACCGCGACGGGACTGCCATCCAAACGCACACGCTTGCCCAGGCTTTCCATTACCAATTGCTGCAGATAGGCCGGCAACAGCGCCAGGCGCTGGTCGTAACTCATCACACCTTGCGCTGCGTGCCCAAGGGCGTTGCGGTTCCATACGGCGGTCAATGCATGGCGCACTGCGATATTCTCGGCCAGCGGCGACTTCAATGCGTGCGAGTCGAAGTCAGAGGCGCCAGCCAGCAACCCTTCGAAACGATCAAACCCGATCGCCAGTGCAATCGGCAGCCCGACCGCCGACCACAACGAATAGCGCCCACCTACCCAATCCCACATTGGCAGCACCCGATCGGGCGCGATGTCGAACGCGCTCGCCGCGCGTTCAGGGTTGGCGCTGACGGCGTATAGACGTTCGCTGCCACCCAGCCAATCGCGCAGGATGCCGCCATTGAGCAGGGTCTCCTGAGTGCCGAAGGTCTTGGAAATCAGGATGGCCGCGGTACGCGCGGGGTCCAGCGGCGCCAGCACACGCTGGGCGGCAGCGCCGTCCACGTTGGACAGGAAATGCACGCGGAAACGGCCGGACGCCGGATCGCGCAACGCATCTGCCACCAGACGCGGACCCAGATCGGAGCCTCCAATGCCGACGCTGACGATGTCGGTGATGTTGCTGGCTTGCAGTTCGGCAATCAACGCCGCCATTCGCCCACGGACTTCAGTCGCAGAAGCGAAAGCAGCGCGCGCTACGGCAGAGCCAGAGTGGTTGCCGCGCAATGCCGTATGCAGGGCCGCGCGGTTTTCGGTGACATTGACTTTTTCGCCGTCGAACAAACGGTGAAAAGCCGCAGACAAGTCTCGCTCCTCCCCCATCGCCAGCAGCGCGTTCAACGCTTCACGGTCGTAGGACTGCCGCGCGAAATTGACGTACAGCGGTCCTGTTCGCAGCGCGAAGTCCTGCGCGCGAGCCGGGTCCTGCTTCAGCAGCGCCGGCAGGCCAACACCGCGAAGGCGCTCCGCGTGGGACTGCAATGCATCGAAACCCGGCGTAGTGTTCATGCGGCCTGCTTGGGAATGGAATGATTGGTGTGGGTGATCTTGTTCTGCCCGTCCACGTAGATCAGCTTGGGCTGGAAACGCGCTGCTTCTTCCTCGCTCATGCCCGCGAACGCAGCGATGATGATGAGATCGCCGATCTGCACATGCCGCGCCGCGCCGCCGTTGAGCGAAACAATGCCGCTGCCTTCATCGGCACGGATGGCGTAGGTGGAGAAGCGGGCACCGTTGGTTACGTCCCAGATATGCACCTGCTCGAACTCGCGGATGCCGCTGGCATCCAACAGCAAGCCATCGATGGCGATGGAACCTTCATAGTTCAGTTCGGCGTGGGTGACGGTGGCGCGATGAATCTTGGTTTTGAGCAGGCTGAGTTGCATGGAATTGGGCGTTTTCAGGTGAGGGAAGAGTCTAGCAGCGCGGTGGTGAGTGGTGAGTTGGCCTTTTCCCTTCTCTCTCCGGGAGAAGGAAAAGAGGCTCCCGCCCCGCTCACCACTCCAAATTATCGATCAACCGAGTCTTGCCCAAGCGGGCTGCGATCAACGCCACACGTGGGGTTTGTTCCCCATCCTGTGGCTCGCTCAGATCGGGACGGCGAACAACGGTGTAGTCCACTGCAAAGCCAACATCAGCGAGCCGGCGAGCGGCGGCGGCTTCCACGTCCAGGCGTGGCTGACCGGCAGCAATGCCGTCGCGCATCGCGAGCAGGGTCTTGCGTATCTCCGCGGCACGCGGGCGCTCTTCCGCGGACAAATACTGATTGCGCGAGCTCATCGCCAGGCCGTCGCTTTCGCGGACGATGCTGCCAGCCAGAATTTCGATAGGGAACGCGAGATCGCGGACCATTTGCCGGATCACCGCCAGCTGCTGGTAATCCTTCTTACCGAACGCTGCCACATCCGGCTGCACTTGGTTGAACAAGCGGGTGACGACCGTGCAGACACCGTCGAAGTGACCCGGGCGGTGCGCGCCTTCCAGCAAACTGCTGACGCCGGGCACATGCACCTTGGCCGCCAATTCGACGCCGAAGGGATACATCGACTCCACCGTGGGCAGCCACAGCACATCGCAGCCGGCGCCTTCGAGTCCGGTGGTGTCGGCTTCCGGGGTACGCGGATAACGGGTGAAGTCTTCACTGGGCCCGAACTGCGTCGGATTCACGAACACGCTGGATACCACGCGGTCGCTGTACTGGCGTGCCAGCATCACCAGCGAGTAGTGCCCGGTGTGCAGATTACCCATGGTGGGTACGAAACCGACCCGCAGGCCCTCGCGCTTCCAGCCATTGACGCGGGTGCGCAGCGCATCCAGCTCGGTGATGGTTTCGATCATCGGTGTTCTTGTTCCGCTTTCAGTGCGCGGCTGCGCGATCAGTACGAATGGCTGGCATCAGGAAATGCGCCACTGCGCACCGCGTCGGCAAAGGCGCGCACCGCGCCGGCGACCGAACCGCCTTCGGCCAGGAAATCCTTGACGAACTTGGGGCGCCGGTGGCCGGTATCCAGGCCGAGAAAATCGTGCAGCACCAGCACCTGTCCATCGCAGCCGGGGCCGGCGCCAATACCGATGGTGGGAATCCCGATAGCCGTGGTGATCGAGGATGCCACCGAAGAAGGCACGCATTCCAGCACGAGCATTGCAGCGCCCGCCTCGGCCGCGGCTTGCGCGTCGGCGTGCAGCCTTGCCGCGGCCGCTTCGTCGCGGCCTTGCACTTTGTAGCCGCCGAACTTCAGCACCGATTGCGGTGTCAGGCCCAGGTGCGCGCACACCGGGATATCGCGTTCCACCAGAAAGCGGATGACGTCGAGCTTGTGGCCGGCGCCTTCCAGCTTGACCATTTCCGCACCCGCTTGCAGCAGCGCGATCGAGGCATCCAGCGCGCGTTCCGGCGTGGCATCGGACTGGAACGGCAGATCCGAGATCAGCAGAGCGCGCTGCAGACCGCGCGCCACCGCAGCGGTGTGATAGACGATGTCTTCCACCGTCACCGGCAAGGTCGAATCGTGTCCCTGCACCACCATGCCCAGGGAATCACCCACCAGCACCAGATCGACGCCGTTGGCGTCCAGCACGCGGGCGAAGCTGTTGTCGTAGGCGGTCAACATGACCAGCTTGCGCTTGTCGCGCTTGGCGTCGGCTAAAGCGGGAACGGTCCAGGGCTTGCTGTCGGTATGAGTACTCATAGCGTTTCATTATCCACGCATAACGGATGGATATTCGACAGATCCAACTCGGACACAGCGTCCCGCGCGGGGCCGTAACCCGGAATACGGGCCTCGGGCTCGACTTCCAGCAACGGCACCAAGGCAAACGCCCGCTGGTGCAGATGCGGATGCGGCACATGTAAGCCCGGCTGATCTATCGTCAAATCGGCATACAGCAGCAGATCCAGGTCCAACGTGCGCGGCCCCCAGCGCGTGGCATCCAGCCGATCGCGGCCGAATTCGCGCTCGGTGGCCAGCAGTGCCTCCAACAGCGCGTGCGCCGTTAGCCGGGTTTCCAACTTCGCTACGGCGTTGATGAAATCAGGCTGATCCTGCTTACCCCAAGCAGGTGTACGGTACAACTGCGACGCTTGCACCAGTTGGGTACCGGGCAGTCGGCCCAATGCTTGGATGGCCTGCCGCAACGTCGTCGCGGCGTCGCCCAGATTCGCACCCAGGCCCACGAAGGCGACCACCTTGTTGCCGCTCATTCCGATGGGGCGGAGGCGCCGCTACGGCGGCGACGGCGGCGGCGGCGCTTGGAAGGCGGTGCGTCGTCGTCGGTATAGCTGTCTCCGGGTACGGTGACGCCCAGCGTGGCGGATAGCTCTTCGCTGGATTGAGTTTGCGCCTCGCGCCAGAAAGCGACGTCATCGGCATGTTCATTGGATGCCGCCAGACGCAGCACCAGGAAATCGTAGGCGGCGCGGAAGCGCGGGTGCGAAAGCAGACGCATCACCCGCTTGCGCTGGCGGTTGGCGAAACGCGTCTGCAGCAGCCAGATTTCCTGCATTGGCAGTGAGAACCGGCGCGGCAAAGCCACGGTGGTCACTTGGTGCAGCGTCACTCGGTCGGCCGCGCGCCGCTGCGCTTCTTCGGCATGCACGCCTTGCGCCTGCAGCGCCATCAACGCGCGGCAATAGGCGGGCCATAGCAGCAAGGCGAACAGGAAGGCGGGTGATACGGGCTCGTCGTTGGCCACGCGGCGGTCGGTCCCTCGCAGCCCTTCCAACAGCATCCGCCGCAGCGCTCCGCTGCGGTTGGATGCCAGCGCCGCCGCCGTTTCCGGCAACAATGCCTGCACCAGCCCGAATCGCTCCAAGCCTTCGAAACTGGCGACCGCATGGCCGGAGAGGAACAGCTTGAGTATTTCCTCGAACAACCGCGCCGGCGCGGCCGAAGCCAGCAGCGGGGCCAGCCGTGCGATCGGTTCGGCGGTGCTCGCCTCGATCTCGAAATTCAGCTTGGCTGCCAACCGCACGCCCCGCAGCATGCGCACCGGATCCTCGCGGTAGCGTTCTTCCGGGTCGCCGATCAGCTTGAGCATGCGCGCCTGCACATCTTCGAAGCCGCCGACGTAGTCGCGCACCGAGAAGTCCTCGATGGCGTAGTACAGCGCATTGGCAGTGAAATCGCGGCGCACGGCATCGTCTTCGATGCTGCCGAATACGTTATCGCGAACCAGCCGGCCATTGTCCATTTCGCGGTCGCCGCTGCCATCATCGATGTTGGCGCGGAACGTCGCGACCTCGATGATCTCGCGGCCGAACACCACGTGCGCCAACCGGAAACGGCGGCCGATCAGGCGGCAATTGCGAAACAATTGCTTGACCTGCTCCGGCGTGGCGTCGGTGGCCACGTCGAAGTCCTTGGGGTGTCCGCCCACCAGCAGATCGCGCACCGCTCCACCCACCAGATAACCGGTGAAGCCCGCATCGCGCAGGCGGTAGAGCACGCGCAGCGCGTTGGGACTGATGTCCTTGCGCGAAATCGTGTGCTGATCGCGGGGGATGATTCGCAGAGCGGCTTGCGAGGTAATGATGGCGATTCCGAAAGGACGAAGACAGGACGGGCCACTATAACGGGCGATTGCCCGAGGCCGTGGCCGCCGCATATACTAATGCGTCTGCCGAGCATCACCCAAACGCTCCCTTCGTCTAGTGGTTAGGACGTGGCCCTCTCAAGGCTAAAACAGGGGTTCGAGCCCCCTAGGGAGCGCCATTTTCCGGTAGTCACCAGGCAATCAACCGCGGCAGGGCCGATAACGGCCTGCCTAAGCGGCTGCAACGATCTCGCGTCATTCCTTCCTCTCTGTCTCTTGCTCGCTGTTCTGTTGTAGGAGCGGCGTCTCGCCGCGAGCTCCTCGCTTCTATCGCGACCTGACAGGAAGAGCTCGCGGCGAGACGCCGTTCCTACCCCAGCTGTCTTCGGCTACTCAAAGCCGGGGCAGATCGAACACCAGCACTTCCGCGCTGCGACCTCCCGCGATACTGATCAGCGACTCGTCCTCCAACAGCAGGGCATCGCCGGCCGAAAGCGCGTGTCCATTCACCGACACTTCGCCGCGCGCCACGTGTACGTACCCGAGCCTGCCCTCGGCCAGATCCAGCTCGCCCTTTTCGTCTCCATCGAACAACCCGGCATACATCCGCGCGTCCTGGTGAATGCTGACGGAGCCATCGCTACCGTCCGGACTGACCACCAATCGCAGACGTCCCTGCTTCTCTTCCGCGGAAAATCGCTTTTCCTCGTATGAGGGGGCCACGCCGGTGCGATCAGGGATGATCCATATCTGCAGGAAATGAGTTGTCCCGGCGTCGCTGTAGTTGTACTCCGAATGCTGCACGCCAGTGCCGGCACTCATGCGTTGCACGTCGCCAGGCACGATGCTGGAGCTGTTGCCCATCGAATCCTTGTGGCCCAGCGCACCTTCCAGGACATAGCTGATGATCTCCATGTCGCGGTGGCCGTGCTCGCCAAAACCACGGCCTGCCGCCACGCGATCTTCGTTGATTACCCGCAACGGCCCCCAGTGGACATGGCGATCATCGCGGTAATCGGCGAAGGAGAAGCTGTGCCAGGAATCCAACCAACCATGGTCGGCGTGGCCGCGTTCGTGGGCGGGACGAAGAGTAATCATGGCGAACTCGTCTGTTGAGGAAGTTGCGCAAGGATGAGGCTGGTTGGCGATGGCGATAAGCCGGTCCGGCCTCAATGGGTTGTTCTATTTTTGTATCAAATAATAGAATTGTGTATATGCAAGTCCAGAAACGAGACAATAACTGCTCTGGCGCGCCCATGAGTCCGACGCCATGTCTACATCAGCATTCGCTCGCGCTTCTGCCGCAACTCCGGCCATCAGTCGACCATAACGTCCCACGGGCGAAATCCCCGTCACCTCCGGCGTTCAATTGAAGCAAGCCCGCGGAACATCGGTGCCGTCGCTGCCGCTACCGCCTGGCCCCCGGGACCGCCGCCTTACAGCGGAATCGAAGACCGCTCGCCATAACCGCCCTTTGGCTGTTGAAAAGCGCCTCCGCGGCACGACGGGACCCGTGTCTCAGGCTTCTGGAGCCATGGGTCTGCCCGGCGCACCGCAACAGCGAAACTGGTCAATGCTCTTCAACAGCCAAGCCAGTGAAGTTTCGGCTCCGATACCGATCCGAACGCGGCGGTTTCGCCTCCACTTTGAAAATCCCTCTCATCGCTCGCCGCTGCGTGATTTAGACTTATGCGGTTACCGCGGACCGAATCGATACCTAAATGCCCTTCGTCGTCACTGAAAACTGCATCAAATGCAAATACACCGACTGCGTGGAAGTGTGCCCGGTGGATTGCTTCCACGAAGGCCCGAATTTCCTGGTGATTGATCCGGACGAATGCATCGATTGCACGTTGTGCGAGCCGGAATGCCCGATCAACGCGATCTACCCTGAGGACGACGTACCGGCGGGGCAGGAAGGCTATGTGGCGTTGAACGCTGAGTTGTCGAAAGCCTGGCCGGTCATCACCACGCGTAAAGAACCGTTGCCAGATGCGAAGGAATGGGAAGGCAAGCCGGGCAAGCTGCCGTTGCTGGAGCGTTGAGTAGATATCGTAGAGCGGAGCTTGCTCCGCTGCTTTTTGCCTGAATGCACGCATCGAAAAGCAGCCGAGCAAGCTCGGCTCTACGAAAACAAAAAAGGGCGCCATCGGCGCCCTTTTTTTCGGCGAAACCGCGCTGCCTCAACCGCCCAACTTGGCCTTCAACGCCGCCATCAACTTGGTCGGAGCTTCGCCAGTTGCCGGCAAACCGCGGGGATCGACGGCGGACACGTAGGCACCGGCTTCAACACCAACGACACGCACCAGGAAGTTCGAGCCTTCATACGCAACGTCGTAAGTACCCAGCAACTGCGCACGGCTGGCGATGTTGACGCCTTCGATGCTACCCAGCGCATCACCGACCTTGGCGAAGACTTCATCTCGGGAACCGGCGACATTGAAACCACCGGAAGCAGCAGGCGCGGCAGCGGAAGCGCTAGCGCTTGGCGTAGCGGCCGTTGCCTGTCCCCCTGCCGCCGGTATCTGCATGGCGCCCGAGGTGCTGGGCAGGTTGAGATCCGGCGGTACTTCCAACGGGCGGGTTTCCGGGCTAAGGGCGTAATCGCCCTTGGCGCCCTTCTTGAACCACTTGCAGCCGGAAAGGCCGGCGACGGAGACGGCCAACAGCGCAAGGGCAAGCGAGCGCGAAAGGGAAGACGAAAAACGCATGGTGAGCTCCTGAGTTCAGGCCGCGATGGTTTCGCGGCTGGATTGTTCCAGCGTCATCGCCATCGCGGCGAGGCGATCGGCGGTGGCGCGGTGAGGTGCCGACAAAGGCAACAGCGGCAGGCGCAAGCCTTCGCCGATGCCGAAGCGCTGTAGCAGCGCCTTGACGGGAATGGGGTTGGATTCGACGCCTAGGAAGCCGTAGAACTCCTGCAGTTGCGCATCCCAGCTTTCGGCAGCGGCGCGGTCGCCCTTGCGGGCCAGATCGCAGAGCCTGCGGAAAGCACCGGGTAAAGCGTTTGAACCGACCGAAATCAGCCCATCCGCACCGGCCAGCATGGCGCGGCAGGCGGTAGGGTCGTCGCCGCTCAACACGGCGAAGGCGTCGTTACGCAGCGCCAGCAGCGCCGACATGCGCTCGGGTTCGGAGCGCGCTTCCTTGATGCCGATGATGTTCGGATGCGTTACCAGTTCGGCCACGGTTTCCGGCAGCAGGTCGCAACCCGTGCGGCCGGGAACGTTGTACAGCACCACCGGTAGTCGGCCTTCGTCAGCGACCGCATGGTAGTGCGCGATCAGCCCGGCCTGCGTGGGGCGGACATAAGGCGGCGTGACGACCAGCGCCAGCTGGGCACCGCCGGCGGCAGCCCGGCGAGTCTGCGCAATGGTCTTGGCGGTGTTCATCTGGCCGGTGCCGGCCAGTACCGCCATGCGCCCGCCGACGGTTTCGACGGCGATGCGCAGCAATGTGTCGTATTCCTCATCCGACAGCGCTGCGGCTTCGCCGGTGGAACCGGCCACGACGATGCCTTGCGTGCCGCCTTCGGACTGCTGTTGCAGCAAACGGCGCCAAGCGTCCAGGTCGAGAGCGCCGGCTGTCGTGAACGGCGTGGCCAGTGCGGTGATGCTGCCGGAAAGATGCAAAATGAGGGCTCTCTGGAAATTTTTTCGTTCTGCTCGAACCTGCCGCCGGACACGCGTCGGGGCGGAGGGTCGGAACAACCATGACGGCCGCATGTTACTTGCGGCGCGAAAGCGCGGGCAAGTATGCTGCACTCAGCGTCGGGCGGTCGCCCGGCCGCCATTCAGACTAGCTGTACTGCCGGAAGCCCCTTTGACCGATTCCACGCCCCGGCCTTCGCCGACCGAAAACCACCTCCTGATCAACGCCTATACGACGCATCCGGAGTCGCCGCTACTGTCGGTCACCCGCCGGATCGCCGACAGCGGTTGCAACCTGGTCGATGCGCGCCTGTCCACCGTCGGGCGCGATGTGTCGGTGACCGCGCTGGCCACGGGTTCGTGGGACGCGGTCGCCAAGCTGGAAGCCATGCTGACTAGGCTGGAGCGCGAAGAAGGTTTCAAGCTGGTCTGGTACCGCACCGGACCGAAAGTGGTGCAGTCCAATCTGCTGCCCTACATCGTGGAAGTGGTGGCGGCCGACAAGCCCGGCATCCTGTTCCAACTGGCCGATTTCTTCGACCGCCAGGGAATCACCATCGAGAACCTGCAAAGCACCCGCTACCGCGCCATGCAGACCGGCGCGGAAATGTTCTCGGCGCAGGTGACGATCGGTGTGCCGGCCAATATGCACATCGCCGCACTGCGCGACGATTTCCTCGAATTCTGCGACCATCTGAACCTGGACGCGATCATGGACCCGATGAAGTTTTAGGGCCTTTAACGCTATTGGGATAAGCCACGCCGCAATCCAGTGTGTGCGGGGCAAGGAAGAATGAGGAAATGTATGCCGATACACGCCCGAGTGATGACGCGGCCCCGTGCGCACTGGGTTGCGGCCCTTCGGGTTGCTTCCCCGCCTCGCCAGGAACTTGCGCGCGGCTTGAACAGGCCACCAGCCTGTCGCTGCGCCACGCACAAGCCCCTGACAAGGCGGGGAAGCAACGTGGCTCATACCAATAGCGTTAACAGGCCCTCCAGATGACGGCAACCGGCGCGAAAGCTCTCCCCAAGACCACGCTCAATCTGCCGCTATCCCTGTCGGGCGGCGATCATGCTCACTCCGCCGCAGGCGCTGCCAAACTCGCCGACTACGCTGGCCAATGGCTGGTGCTGTACTTCTATCCCAAGGACAGCACACCCGGCTGCACCACCGAAGGCCTCGATTTCAACGCATTGCTGCCCAAGTTCAAAAAGCTGGGCGCCAGCGTGCTGGGCGTGTCGCGTGATTCGGTCAAATCGCACGATAACTTCTGCGCCAAGCAAGGCTTCAAGTTCCCACTGATCAGCGACGCCGACGAAAAGCTGTGCAAGGCTTTCGATGTCATCCATGAAAAGAACATGTACGGGCGCAAGGTGTTGGGCATCGTCCGCAGCACTTTCTTGATTTCGCCCGACGGCCGCATCGCGCAGGAATGGCGCGGCGTGAAAGTCCCCGGCCATGCCGAAGCCGTGCTGGAAGCCTTGAAGGCGGCCCAGACCAAGTGACACCCCCCGTTTACCTCCCCACTCACTGCCCCGCTCCGCGGGTCGCGGTGGCTTGCGGCCGCCCGCGAATTGGCCGTGCTCGGCTGCTCGTCAGCCTGAGTAGAGCGGAGCTTGCTCCGCTGCTCCGAATCCACTCTCGTAAATCGGCTCTACATCCCCAGATCAGAGACAGCGGAGCCCCCACGGGATGCAAGCACAAGCTCCGCTTTACGAAGCTTCACCGATGATTCTTTTCCCCACCCAGCACCCTAGGACTGCCCGCTGATGACCCGAAGCAAGCGCATCTATGTGATGGACACCAACGTGCTGATGCACGATCCCACCGCGCTATTCAAATTCGAGGAGCACGATGTCTTCCTGCCCATGCAGGTGATCGAAGAACTGGACAACGCCAAGAAAGGCACGTCCGAAGTCAGCCGCAACGCTCGTCAGGTCAGTCGCTTCCTTGATGAGCTGATCGAAGGTGTCGGCGCCGAACACCTCCAGGCAGGCATCATCCTCAACCATCCGCAGGGTTTGCAGCTCAACCGCACGCAGATCGGCAAGCTGTATTTCCAGACGCGTCCCGCGGATCCCGGCCGCACTTTCGGCACGGTGGCGCCGGACAACAAGATCCTGGCCTCGGTGCTGGAACTGCGCGACGAGAACCCCGACATTCCGGTCATCCTGGTGTCCAAGGACATCAACCTGCGCATCAAGGCCGCGATCAGCGGCCTGACCGCAGAGGACTATGAGAACGATCGCGCGCTGGACGATTTCAGCCTGCTGTACACCGGCGCCACCGAACTGTCGGAAGATTTCTGGAATGCGCACAATGCCGACCTGCGCAGCTGGAGCGACAAGGGCCGCACCAGCTATGAAGTGACGATGACCAAGGATGAGGACTGGTATCCCAACCAGTTCCTGTACTTGCCCGGCGAAGACGAAGTGGAACTGCGGGTGGTGCGCATCAGCGCCGACCGCCGCGCCACGCTGACCCTGGTCGATGATTTCCGAAGCGGCCAGCATGCCGTGTGGGGCATCGCCGCGCGCAATCGCGAACAGAACTTCGCGCTCAACGCGCTGATGGATCCGGAGATCGACTTTGTCAGCCTGCTGGGCACTGCGGGCACCGGCAAAACCCTGCTCGCACTGGCTGCAGGCTTGGCGCAGACGATGGATCAACAGCGCTATCGCGAAATCATCATGACCCGCGCAACCGTCAGCGTCGGCGAAGACATCGGCTTCCTGCCCGGCACCGAAGAGGAAAAGATGACGCCCTGGATGGGCGCGCTGACCGACAACCTGGAAGTACTGACCCACAACCAGGAAGGCGGCGCCTGGGGCCGCGCAGCCACCAACGATCTGCTGGCCAGCCGCATCAAGATCCGCTCGATGAACTTCATGCGCGGCCGCACTTTCCTCAGCCGCTACCTGATCCTGGACGAAGCACAGAACCTCACGCCCAAGCAGATGAAGACATTGATCACGCGTGCCGGCCCCGGCACCAAGATCGTCTGCCTGGGCAACGTGGAACAGATCGACACACCGTACCTGACCGAAACCACCTCGGGCCTGACCTACGCCGTCGACCGCTTCAAGAACTGGGCCCATAGCGCCCACATCACCCTACGCCGCGGCGAACGCTCGCGTTTGGCGGATTACGCGTCCGAGGTGCTTTGAGGCGGGAATCGGGAATCGGGAAAGATTCGCGCTTTCACCCCCCTTGTAAAAAGGGGGATTGAAGGAGGATTTGCTTTTGCTCTTCTCGTAGAGCCGAGCTTGCTCGGCTGCTCCTGTCCGCACCTCCCCGCAAGAGCAGCGGAGCAAGCTCCGCTCTACGAGAGGCGGGCTTCGCTGTTTTTGCTTCTCCTCGCCGCCACACCCCAATCCACCCTCCGCCATCGCTTAGACTCTCAATGACACGATCATCGAGATAAGCATCCCAAATGGGCATCCAACTTCCCCGTTGGGTCTGGATAGGCGCAGGCTCGCTGGCCTGTATCGCCGGCATGGTCAA
Organism: Pseudoxanthomonas sp. CCNWLY206-1; assembly: GCF_039710385.1. Lineage (NCBI taxonomy): Bacteria > Pseudomonadati > Pseudomonadota > Gammaproteobacteria > Lysobacterales > Lysobacteraceae > Pseudoxanthomonas > Pseudoxanthomonas sp. CCNWLY206-1. Next base: position 244,630 of record NZ_JBDKXI010000009.1, read on the forward strand.
TGTGGTGGGATTCCTGGGTTTCGAACACCAGGCCGTCACCCATCTCACCGGCACCACGTCCTTGCTGGGCGCCGCCATCGCGCAACACGACGGGCGCGCCGCCTGGCACCTGATAGGTGTCGCGCTCTCTTTCGTACTAGGCGCCACCGTCAGCGGACTCATCATTCAAGACAGCACACTGCAGCTGGGCCGCCGCTACGGCGTGGTATTGGCGATAGAAGCCGGACTGCTGGGATCGGCGGTACCGCTATTCGAAAACGGGCATATCGCCGGTGCCTTGCTGGCGGCCGCGGCATGCGGTCTGCAGAACGCCATGGCTTCCACCTATAGCGGATCGCTGATCCGCACCAGCCACGTCACCGGACTGTTCACCGACGTGGGCATCGCATTGGGCCATCGCCTCCGCGGCATGCAGATACCACGACGGCGTGTGGCCCTGTGCCTGGTGGTGATCAGCGCCTTCCTGCTGGGCGGCATCGCCGGCGCCTGGATGTTCTCGCTTCTTGGCTATCGCACTCTCTATATTCCCGCCGCGCTGACAGGCGTAACCGGCATCGCGTATACGCTTTACCGACAACGGCAGTTATGGATCACAAAAGGGACGAATGGACGGTAATTCTCGCTCGCTCAGCGCTTTGACCATCGCCGGTTCTGATTCCGGCGGCGGCGCCGGCATCCAGGCCGATCTGAAGACCTTCGCCGCTCATCGCGTGCACGGCCTCTCGGCGATCGCGGCGTTGACCGCGCAGCACACCCGCGGCGTTACCGCGGTCAGTGTGCCGCCGATGGATTTCCTGCGCGCGCAACTGGACGCTTGTTTCGATGACTTCGCTATCGGCGTGGTGAAGCTGGGCATGCTGGCCAATGCCGAAGTCATCGAAGTGGTCGCGACAGCACTGGAAAATCACCGTCCTCGCTTTGTAGTCCTGGACCCGGTGATGGTGTCCACCAGCGGCGCCAAACTGCTGGAAGACAGCGCCCTGCACGCACTGCGTACACGCTTGATACCGCTGGCGAGCGTCATTACCCCCAATTTGCCCGAAGCCGAACTACTGCTCGGTCGCCGTATCCCTGATCGGGCCGCGATGCACACCGCCGCCGTCGATCTACGCGCGCTCGGTGCGAACGCAGTGTTCCTGAAAGGTGGTCATCTGCAAGACGACGGCGAGGTGACGGATCTATACGCTGATGCCAAAAACATCAGCGAGATCGCCCACCCGCGGCTGCCACTGGAAGCGCATGGAACCGGGTGCACGCTGGCATCGGCCATCGCGGCCAATCTGTGCCACGGTCTCGCGTTGAAGGACGCCTGCTTCGCCGCATCCAACTATGTGCATGTCGCCCTGCAACGCGGCTATCGCCCTGGCCGCAGTGACATTGTCGTCCTTGATCATTTCGGAGCAGCGCCAACCTCATGAGCTTCGACGCCTTGGATATCGGGTTATCCACCCAGGACCACCACAGTTTCGTATTGCACGCACGTATTCCCACACACTCGCATGGCTCGCTGCTGTGGCTGCCTGCATTGGGCGTTGCCGCAAAGCATTACCTGCCGTTCGCCGACGCACTGGCCGAACGGGGCCTGGCGGTATTCGTACACGAGTGGCGCGGCAACGGCACCAGCAATCTGCGGCCAAACCGGAACAGCGATTGGGGCTACCGGCAACTGCTGATGGAAGACCTGCCTATCAGCCACGCGGCAGTGCGCGAACACGTTCCCACTGGTGCCCGCATCATCGGCGGCCACAGCCTCGGCGGCCAACTCGCCGCGTGCTACCTGGGCGTGTATCCGCACGACTTTGAACAGTTATGGGTGGTCGCAAGCGGCACACCGCACTGGCGCAGCTTCCCCGCGCCGATACGCTACGGCCTGCCCTTCTTCTATCAGTTCGCGCCTTGGCTGGCAGACCGCCGCGGCGCCCTGCCCGGCCGAAAACTGGGCTTTGGCGGCGAGGAAGCCCGCGGCCTCATCCGCGATTGGGCACGTGTCGGCTTGAGCGGACGCTACGCGGCGGCGGGAATGGAAATCGACCTGGAAGAAGCGCTATCGAACATTGTCGCCCGCATCTCGTGCGTCATGTTCGATGACGACTGGCTGGCGCCCCGGAGTTCATTGCAGGCGCTGCTGGACAAGATGCCGCTTTCCACCGCGCATACGCATGTGCTGCGGAGAGAAGCGCTGGGGGTGCGGGCGGATCATTTTGGTTGGATGAAGCAACCGCGGGCGGTTGCTGATGGGCTATTGGCATGACACTTCACGCCGCCGAAAGCCTTTTCCGCATGCAACGACGCGGCCTTGCGAGAAACAACCCACGTAGGATGCGGTAAGCGAAGCGAACCGCATCGGTCGCGAAGATCTGGAGCGGGACGATAACCCCTCACATGAAAGACGCGAACGATGCGGTGCGCCTTTGGCTTACCGCATCCTACAAGTCGAAAAAATTGACGCGATGAAGCCCTACAACAGGCGCTCTTCCGGCGAATTCGCGCCGGGCGATCTCACCCCACCACCACACAATCGCGTCCTCGCCGCTTGGCCTGATACAAGCCGCTATCGGCGGCGTTGATCCAGTCGTTGACTGTTGTGACGTGCGGGCCTAGCTGGGACAGGCCGATACTGACGGTGCAGTGCAGATCATGCGGCGTGAAAGCGTAGGCGGCGACCTGCCGGCGCAGGCGCTCAGCGGCGACGATGGCTTCTTCCCAACGGGTGTCCGGCATGACGATGCCGAATTCGTCGCCGCCGTAGCGGCCACCGGTATCGGTGTCGCGCAAGCAGGCCTGCATCAGGTGCGCGAACTCTTCCACCACCACGTCACCGGTGGTGTGGCCGTGGGTGTCATTGATGCCCTTGAAATTATCGATATCGATCATGATCAGTACCGATGGGCGCTCGGTGCGCTGGTAGCGCCGCAGTTCCACCGACGCGGCGAACAACAATTGCTGACGATTCATCAAGCCGGTAGCGGCGTCGAAACGCGCCATTTTTTCCAGCAGGTCTTTCTGCTGCTGCGCCTTGCGCGATATCGCGTGCGTGGCAAAACCAATCGCGGTCGGATAGATCGCCAGAAATGGCAGACAGGCCAGCACCACGCGTTGGCTGGTGAAGGGTTCGAACGCGAATCCCCAGCCCGCGCTACTGGCCAGGCAGGTGGCGGCCATGGCGCCGAACGTCTTTGCACCATAGCGCGGACCGCCGATGATCACTTTGTCCATGGTCAGCATGACCGCGAGTAATACGCTGGGCAGTGCGTTGAAGTGCATGGCCGCTATCCAGAAGCCACCCACAGCCGCGTCCAAGGTCAGGTTGCGCAATTCGGCCTGGATGGGCTCGCTGCTGCGCCGCACCAGCAGAAATGCGATGTGCGGCCACACGAATCCGTTGAACAGCAGCAGCGCCCATAGTGCCGGGCTCGCTCCATGGTCGAGGAAGACCGCGCCGATGCAAACGATGCCCAGCGCAAGCCCCAGCGTACGCATCCGATAAGTACGCAGCCCGAATCGGGATCGGCTGCGTTCCGCGGTGGTGCGGGCTTCTTCTATGGGCAAGGGTTTGCCAAGGACGTCCTGTTCCACCGATTCTGGGTGAAAGCTTCGGCGGCGTCCATATGCGGCTGAAGCGACCGAAGGTGGGCGCTCTGCGGCTACCGCATCCTTCGAAATCCTTCATTGTCGGAGCGACGTAAGTCGCGACCCGATTGCCCAAAGCTGCCAGGAAAGCGTCGCGACTTACGTCGCTCCCACAATAGAACATCGCTAGCCGCGGTGGGGAAAGCGGTTCTCCTACAGTCAGCTCTTAAACCAACGAAACAGCCTCTTCCACGCGCTCTTCTTCCACTCTGCCCGCCGCGTATCCATAAGGATTCATCGACTGCCAGCGCCAGGCATCTCGGCACATGGCGTCAACGTCCAGTTCCGCGCGCCAGCCGAGTAAACGTTGGGCCAAGGCGGGGTCGGCATAGACTTCGGCGGCGTCGCCAGGGCGGCGGTCGACGATTTCGTACGGAACCTCGCGACTGGATGCCTTGGCGAAGGCCTGCACCAATTCCATCACGCTGATACCGCGGCCAGTGCCGAGATTGACGGTGAGATTGCGGTCTTCATTGACCAGGTAGTCGAGTGCGTCAGCATGGGCTCGGGCGAGGTCCATCACGTGGATGTAGTCGCGCACGCCCGTGCCGTCCGGCGTGGGGTAGTCGCCGCCGAAGATGCGCAGTTTTTCGCGCCGGCCCACCGCCACCTGGCATATATAGGGCATCAGGTTGCTGGGCGTATCAGATGGGTCTTCGCCCAGCAATCCAGACGCATGCGCGCCCACGGGATTGAAGTAGCGCAGGTTGGCGGCGCGGAAATGCGGGTCGGCCCTGCATACGTCGCCTATCAGTTCCTCCATGACCAACTTGGTACGTCCATACGGATTGGTGACCCGCAAGGGTGCGTCTTCGCGCACCGGCACGGAATCCGGCTCGCCATAGACGGTGGCCGAGGAGCTGAATACCAATCGCGGCACACCCGCTTCCCGCATCGCCTGCAGCAGGTAGATGGTGCCTGCGATATTGTTTTCGAAATAATCGAGCGGACGTTCGCAAGATTCGCCCACAGCCTTCAATGCTGCGAAATGCACGACTGCGTCGAACGTCTGCCGCGCGAAGAACGCATCCACGCCCGGCCGGTCGCGCATGTCCAGCGGGTGGAACGGCACGGGTTTTCCCGTCACCTGTTCCAGCCGCGCCAGCACCTGGGGCGAACTATTGACGAAGTTGTCGGCGATGACGACTTGATGGCCGCGCTCGACCAGCACCGTATACGTGTGGCAGCCGATGTAGCCAGCGCCGCCGCAAAGCAGGATCCGCATTCCATTGTTCCCCGAAGAACCGGCAACGCCGGCGTGTCGCTAGAGGAAACGCCAGAAGACGTGCATATAGGCCACATAGTGAGTGGCAGGAGGGAATAGCCTCCAGCTTTTGCCCCTTTTTAAAGGAGGAAGTGTCCTCTGTCGCATGCTTTAAGCGTTAGTCCGCGTAATCCCGCAGCAGATTGCGTGCCCGGCCAAGACAGGGGCATGCATCCGCTAGACTCCGCTGCGGACACCTTTCCATTCCATCCGGACCGATACCTTGATGAAAGCTCCACTGCCCACGCTCGACCAGGTCAAGATTGCCGTCATTGGCCTGGGTTACGTTGGCCTGCCGCTGGCTACCGCTTTTGGCCGCCGCTTCCCTACGCTGGGTTTCGACATCAACAGCAAGCGCGTGGGCGAGCTGCGCAACGGCCATGACCATACGCTGGAAGTATCGGAAGAAGAGCTGCGCGATGCCGCGTATCTGAGTTTCAGCGACGACCCGACAGCACTGGCCGGCTGCAACGTCTTCATCGTCACCGTGCCCACGCCGATCGATGAATACAAGCGGCCGGATCTGCGCCCGCTGGAGTCGGCCAGCCGCACCGTCGGCCGCGCCATCGCCAAGGGCGGCGTCGCCATCTACGAATCCACCGTATACCCGGGCGCTACCGAGGAAGTCTGCGTGCCGATCGTCGAGCGCGAATCGGGCCTCACCTTCAACCAGGATTTCTACGCCGGCTACAGCCCCGAGCGGATCAACCCCGGCGACAAGCAGCACCGCCTGGAAACCATCTTGAAGGTCACCTCGGGCTCCACCGCCGAAGCGGCGGATTTCGTCGACAGCCTGTACGGCGCCATCATCACGGCGGGCACCCACAAGACCTCGAGCATCCGCGTGGCCGAAGCGGCCAAGGTGATCGAAAACACCCAGCGCGACGTCAACATCGCGCTGATCAACGAACTGGCGCTGATCTTCCACCGCCTGGGCATCGACACCCATGAAGTGCTGGAAGCCGCTGGTACCAAATGGAACTTCCTGCCGTTCCGGCCGGGCCTGGTCGGCGGCCATTGCATCGGCGTGGATCCGTACTATTTGACTCACAAGGCCCAGCAGATCGGCTACCACCCGGACGTGATCCTGGCTGGCCGCCGCATCAATGACGGCATGGGCAGCCACGTGGCCCGCCGCGTCGCCAAGCTGATGGCCCAGCGCAACCTGCAGACGCCAGGCTCCAACGTCCTGATCATGGGCTTGGCGTTCAAGGAAAACTGCCCGGATCTGCGCAATACACGCGTTGTCGACATCGTCGCCGAACTGCGTAGCTATAATGCCAACGTGCATATCCACGACCCCTGGGTCAGCGCCAAGGAAGCCAAGGACGAATACGGCCTTGACCTGGTCGCTGAGCCGGAACTGGGCAAGTACGATGCGGTGATCCTGGCGGTGTCGCACCGCGAATTCATCGCCATCGGTGCCGACGGCATCCGTGCCCTCGGCAAGCCCGGCGCAGTGGTGTTCGACGTCAAGCGCGTATTGCCGCGCGATTGCGTCGACGATTGCTTGTAAGACCCTGGCCCCAACAAAGAGATCGAGAATGCGCGTACTGGTTACCGGCGCCGCCGGCTTCATCGGCTCACGCCTGAGCGAACGCCTGCTGGCTCGCGGCGATGATGTTTTCGGCTTCGACAACATGAACGCCTACTACGATCCGCGGTTGAAAGAAGCCCGCTTGGCCAAGCTGCTGCCGCATGATCGTTTCGGCTTCGTCCAAGGTTCGCTGGAAGACGACGAGGCGCTGAAAGCCGCGTTCGACAAGTTCGCACCGGAGCGGGTGGTCAACCTGGCGGCACAGGCCGGCGTGCGCTATTCGCTGGAAAACCCGCGCGCCTATATCGACAGCAACATCGTGGGGTTCCTGAACATCCTGGAAGCCTGCCGCCACCGCGGCATCGAGCACCTGGTCTATGCATCGTCCAGTTCGGTCTATGGCGCCAACCGCAAGCTGCCTTTTTCGGTGGAGGACAGCGTCGACCACCCGGTCAGCATGTATGCGGCGACCAAGAAGACCAACGAATTGATGGCGCATACCTACAGCCACCTGTTCGGCCTGCCCACCACCGGCCTTCGCTTCTTTACCGTCTATGGCCCATGGGGCCGGCCGGACATGGCGCTGTTCCTGTTTACCCGCAAGATCCTGGCGGGCGAACCGATCGAAGTCTTCAACAACGGGCAGCACACCCGCGATTTCACCTATATCGACGACATCGTCGAAGGCATCATCCGCACGCTGGACCGCGTGCCCGGGCCGGACCCGCTGTACAACCCCATGCAACCCACTCCGGCCAGTTCCACCGCGCCGTATCGGCTGTACAACATCGGCAACCATCAGCCGGTGGAACTGCTGCGCTATATCGAAGTGCTGGAAGACTGCCTGGGCCGCAAGGCCGAACGGCGCATGTTGCCGCTGCAGCCCGGCGACGTACCCGACACGTATGCCGATGTTGAGGCGTTGAGCCGCGACACCGGCTACTCACCGTCCACGCCTATCGAGACGGGTGTGAAGCGCTTTGTCGAGTGGTATCGGGAGTTTTATTCGATCTGAGGTTGTTTCCACCCTTCTGAGAAAAGAGCGGCGAGGCTCTTCCCCTTCTCCCTCCGGGAGAAGGTGCCCGAAGGGCGAATGAGGGAATGGCAACGACTCGCTAGCCAAGTTCGCTACAAGCGGACAATCCATTCCCTCATCCGTCGCTACGCGCCACCTCACTCGTGCCCCGGCCCTGCGTAGCACGCAGGGCATTCAGGCATGCACGAGCCGATAGCTCGTAAGCCGCATGCCTTCATCCCGGAGGGAGAAGGGAAAAGCCATGAGCTTCCCCCACCCGCAATCCGATTGGCCGGATCGACGCGTTATCCGCGTTATTCAGGGTAATCCAACACGGGGAAAAATTGATGAGACTCATCTTCACCGGCCTCTTGGCCCTGGGTCTTTCGCTGGCGCTTGGCGGCTGCGCCTCTAGCGGCAGCAGCGAAGCACCGCCGCCCACAAAAAATACTCTGTCTACCGACGCCTACCGTATCGGCGTGGACGATATCGTGCAGGTCGCCGTATGGCGCAATCCCGAACTCGGCATCACGGTGCCGGTGCGTCCCGACGGCATGATTTCCGTTCCGCTGGTGGGCGACGTTGCCGCGGGCGGCCGCACGCCGCCGGAAGTCGCCGCGGACATCCAGCAGAAACTCGCTGCTTATGTACGCGACCCGCAGGTGTCGGTGATCCTGACCGATCTGCGCAGTCACGAATATCTGTCGCGCGTACGTGTGACCGGCGCGGTGCGTCAGCCGGTGTCCTTGCCCTATCGCCCCGGCATGACCGTGCTCGACGCCGTGCTGGCTGCTGGCGGCATTACCGAGTTCGCCGCATCCGACCGTTCCAACCTGCATCGCAAGACCAGCGAAGCCACGCAGGCTTATGCGATCCGCTTGGACCGCATCCTCAACCGCGGCGACCTGAGCACCAACTACACGGTCTCGCCGGGCGATGTCATCACCGTGCCAGAGCGGACTTTCTGATGAGCCAAAATGCACTTCCGGGCCCTCGCCGCCTGGCCTCGGCGCCGCAAGCGGCGGCGCACGCACTGACACCCAGCGAACTGATGCCGATCCTGCTGATCGAGGCACGGCGGAATCGGTTGACGCTGGCAGCGATATTCGCCGCCGTCGCGTTGCTGACGCTGGTCGTCGGCTTGTTGCTGCTACCCAAGAACTACACCGCGGCGACCACCATCCTGGCGCAGGAAAGCGACATCATCCAGCCGCTGCTGGAAGGCCGCGCTGTGGCCACTACCGTCACCGATCGCGCCGGCATGGCACGCCAGGTGATCTACAGCCGCAGAGTGCTGGAAGACGCCCTTAAAACCGGCGGCTGGTTGGGCGACAATCCCTCGCCGGTCAAACAGGACCGTCTGATCGAGGACTTGAAGAGCCGCATCACGATCAACAGCCCGCGTCCGAATCTGGTCCAGATTACCTATCGCGACAACGATGCCAAGCGCACCTACGACGTGACCCAGCGTCTGAGCGAGATGTTCATCAAGGAAAGCCTGGCCGCCAAGGAACGCGAAAGCCGCGAGGCGTACGAGTTCATCAGCAGCCAGGTGACCGATTACCACAACAAGCTGCTGGGAGCGGAAAACAACCTGCGCGACTACCGTGCCCGGAATGCCGATGCCCAGCCCGGCAGCGTGACCGATGTCAATACCCGCATCAGTTCGCTGCGCACGCAGGTCGAGCAGACGCGCATGGCGCTGCTGGAACAACGCTCGCGCGAGAACGCCATCACCTCGCAGCTGTCCGGCGAATCCTCGGTGACCGCCGTGCAGACCCGCGAAAGCCTGTACCGAGCACAGATCCTGGAACTGCAGAGCCAGTTGGACCGTCTGCTGTTGAACTACACCGAACAGCACCCCGACGTGCTCCGCATCCGCCACCAGATGGCCGACTTGCAGCAGTCCATGCGCAATGAGCAGGAACGTCGCGCGCAGGCACCGCAAAGCGGCAGTCCTTTCGACGACACCCAGCTCAACCCGCTTTATCAGGAACTGCGCAGTCAGCAAGCGCAAGCCCGCCGCGAACTGGCCGCGACCCAGTCGCGGATGAGCATCGCCGAGTCGATGTTGAACGAAGAACTCCACCGCAGCGGCCGCATCGCCGAATCCGAAAGCGCGTTGGCCGAGCTGACCCGCGACTACGAGGTCAACCGCGACATCTACCAGGATCTGCTGCGCCGCCGCGAGAACGCACGCGTGTCGATGGAACTGGACCGCGAAAAACGCGGCCTGACCCTGCGCGTTCAAGACCCCGCGACCATGCCGCTGCGTCCTACCGGCTTGCGCTTCATGCACTTCGCCGTGGCCGGCCTGTTCGTGGCCATCGGTCTGCCATTGGGCCTGGTGTTCCTGCGTGCGCGTTTCGATCCCCGCATCCGCTCGCCGCTGCAATTGAAGAAGGTCGCCGACCTTCCGCTGCTGACCGTGATTCCCACCTACCACACGCCTCGCGACAAACGGCAGCAGTACATGCGCACCGCGATGAGCGTCGGCATGGTAGTCGTTGTCTTCCTCGCCTATGGCGTGGTCTTCGGGCTCAAGCAGCTCAACGCCTGATGTCATCGCCATGAATCGACAGAGAGCGTGTTATGGGCATTGGGATGAGATCCGTGGCTCGCCTGCGTTGTCGCCGCAAGGCGTCCGGCGCCGTCCTTGGGTGGTGCCCAAGGCAAGCCGGACAACGCCGCGGCTGCAGCGCAGGCGAGCCACCCTTCGGGAAGGTGGCTGTCGCGGCGCCATGCAGCGTTGCACGCCTTGGCAAGGCGGCCAGCCTACCCGGCGGCGTGCGCCTTGCCTGACACCGCGACAACCACCTTCGGACTCACCCCAATGCCCATAACACGCTCTAACAACCTGGAATTGCTCGTGAATCAGGAAAACGACCGTACGCATAGCCTGCCGAATCGCGCTGACACGGCACGTTCCCTGGCATTGCTGGACGAACCGAAAGCGCTTAGCCCGGTGGAACTGGAAGGTCGCCGCCTGATCCACCGCAACGATTCGGTGCGCGTGCAGGCCGATGCTTTCCGCGAACTGCGCACGCGATTGCTCGCACTAGGTGGCGAACGCAACTTCGTTACGCTAGTCGCGCCGATCGGCCACGGGTGTGGCGGCAGCTTTGTCGCCCGCAACCTGGCCACCGCCTTCGCTTTCGACGACACCAAGACCTCATTGCTGGTCGACTGCGATGCGCTGCATCCTTCGCAGCACATGGCACTGCATGTAGATGCCCCGCAAGGTGGCCTGATGGATTATTTGGGCGACAACACGCTGGATGCCGGCAAGGTCATTTACCGCACCGGCATTCCGCGCCTGCGGCTGATTCCCAGTGGTAGCCAGCGCGAAACCAGCGGCGAGTCGTTCAGTTCGTTCCGCATGCGCGCCATGGTCGATTCGCTGCGCAGCCGTTACCCGGACCGTTACCTGATCCTGGACAGCCCGTCGGTGCTCGGTTCGCCGGATGCCCGCATCCTGTCCGAACTGGCAGACCTGGTGGTGCTGGTGGCCGGTTATGGCATGACGACAGCGGAAAACATCGAGAAAGCTACAGCGACCTTCCCCCCCGAAAAACTGGCGGGCGTGGTTTTCAACCATCTCCCTTGAGTCGGGAAGTGGTGAGTGGTGAGTGGTGAGTGGTGAGTGGTGAGTGGTGAGTGGTGAGTGGTGAGTGGTGAGTGGTGAGTGGTGAGCGGTGAGCGGTGAGCGGTGAGCGGTGAGCGGTGAAAAGTATTGCTTACCTCTCCCTTTTGAAAAGAAAGGGGATGACCCGCCATTCGGCGGTTGAAAAGCTTTGAGGGGGATTTGCTCTTGCCTTTCAGAGCAAAAGCCGGATCACGCTCTAGACAAGAACATAAGGAGTAGGCGCATGCGCTGGAAATACGTACACGCCTCGGTCGTGACAGCCGCTACGCTGGCCAGCGTCTCCGGCACGGCGACCGCGGCGCGGGTGGACTACACCATCGATGCGGGCGTTGAACAGAACGACAACGTCACCCTCAGCACCACCGATCCCATCGACCAACGCTATCTTCGCGGCGGATTGGGATTCACCGTCACCGAAAATAACTCTTCGCTGCAGGCCAGCCTCGATGGGCGCGTGGAGTACCGCGACTATGAGGACGAGATATTCCGGGACACCGTGGACGGCACGCTGGCCGGCCGGCTCAACTGGATCGCCATTCCGCAGCGCCTGTTCTTCAGCGCCGAGGACAGCCTGACGGTGCAGCCGGTGGATGCGCTGGCGCCCGACGCCCCTGGCAATCGCCAACAGGTGAATGTGTTCTCGGCGGGTCCCACCTTGCTGGTCGCCTGGTCGCCTTCGCTGCATGGGCAGGCAGAACTGCGCTACGTCCATAGCGATGCCGAGGTCACCGACGAGTTCAACTCGCAACGCTTGGCCACCGCATTGCGGATGATCAAGGAACTGACACCCACCAGTCGCGTGACCTTCAACGTGCAAGGCCAGCGCGTGGACTTCGATGACGACATCGTTGCCCGCGACTACGACCGCTACGATCTATATGCACGCTATGTGCGCACACTGGCGCATTTCGAACTTGGCGCCGACCTGGGCTACTCGCGTATCAGCTATCGGCAAGGAGATGGCGAAAACCGCTCCGAGCCGTTGATACGTGCCGATGCTACGTGGAATCCCACCGCCAGCAGCAGCTTTACCCTGGCCGCGTCCAGCGAGTTCTCCGATACTGCGGTCGACGCGTTGAGCGGCATCGAGGCCGACGCAACGCTGCCGGAAAACGTGCTGACCGGCGACGCCGTGGTCAACGCTTCGCCTTATGAGGTCCGCAGCCTGGATCTGGGCTATGCCTACACCGGCACGCGCATACAGTTCTCGATCACGCCGTTCGTGCAGGAACGCGATTACATCGAATCGGACGAGTTCGATCAGGATAGCCACGGCGCGAGCGCGGACTTCAGTTGGCTGGTGCGCAGTACGCTGCGACTGGGCATGTACGCCGCCGATGAAAGACGCACCTATACGTCGTTGAATCGCGACGAGGACACGCTGCGCATAGGCGCCACGCTGCGTTATCAATGGGTCAGGCACTGGAGCGTGGGCTTGCAGTGGGAACGCTACAAGCGCGACAGCAGCGTCGTGGGCGAAGATGTTTCGCAGAATATCGTGTACTTGAACGTCACTTACGGTAACCGTTGATTGCTTAGCTTCCCTTCTCCCGGGGGGAGAAGGGAAAGCGCTAACAGACCAGGAGTAAACCATGCGCCAGTCATCCCGCCCTTCGCGTGCACTGACTCACGGCTGGCCCAGCGCGTTTCTGTTGCTGCTCGCTTTGCTCGCCGCCGCGATGGCCCAATGCAGCGAGGCACTCCCGGAAGAAACGACGGCGATAACCGATTCTCCTGCGCAGCAGGCGCCGACGCCCGACACGGAATCGCCTACTCCGCCCGAACAATCCGCTGCCGCAGCGGCGACGCCACTTGCCGCCGGCGACCGCCTGAAGATCGACCTTTCCTACCTCGACAAGAAATCGCCTGCTTACGGCCGCTTCCGCTCCTTCGTGGATGCAGCAGTCGCCGGCAGTCCGGGATATGCATTTTCCGCGAGCGATGCGGCATTGATGCACCTGCTTTCCGGCGGGAAGAAATATTGCGAACTGGCGGTGCGGATGGTGGAAGCACAGGTCTCCGAAGCCGAAACGACTATCGCCGGTGGTGGACGGCCCGCGATCTCGGGCGACTCGTATCTGGAAGTCGGCCCGCACATCGCCGATCTGGCCTTGACGCTGCACAGTTGCTCCGGTGACGTCAGCGCGGAACAGCGCAAGCGCTGGTCGGCCTACGCGGAACAAGCCGTGTGGAATGTCTGGCATCACGATGCCGCGCAGTGGGGCGGCCGACCGCACCCATGGACCGGGTGGTCGGTCGACAATCCCGGCAACAACTACTACTACAGCTTCCTGGAAGCGACGATGTACTGGGCGCTGGTCAGCGGCAGCGATGCCTGGCTGAAGGACCTGCGCGAGCATCGGCTGCCGGCGCTGAAGGCGTACTACGCCAAGCTGCCGGGTGGCGGCAGCCAGGAAGGCACCGGCTACGGCGCGGCACAGATGCGTCTGTTTGCTCTGTACCGCTTGTGGCGCGACAGCACGGGCGAGGATCTCGCAGGCGCCAGTTCGCACGCACACGACAGCATCGCTTACTGGACGCATGCCACCGTGCCGACGCTGGATCGCTTTGCCCCCATCGGCGATCAAGCGCGCAATTCGGTGCCGGAACTGTACGACTATCACCGCCGCCTGGTACTGGAAGCCAGGCAGCTGACCCAGGAACCGGCCGCGCTCGCCATGTCGTCCTGGTGGTTGGATTCCATCGCGGTGCGGCAGATGAGCGGCGGATTCAACAGCCGCTACGACTTGCTGGCCGCGGGTGGTGGCGGCGCGCCACCAACGGCGCTTTCCTACTATGCACAAGGCACCGGTCATTTTTTTGCGCGCACCGGTTGGGACAAGGACGCGATGTGGATTTCGTTTGTCGCCGGCCCTTACAACGAAAGCCATGCGCATCAGGACCAAGGCTCCTTCACGCTGTTCGCCCGCGATTGGCTGGTGGTCACCGAAAATATCTGGAGCCATAGCGGCATCCAGCAAGGCACCGAAGTGCACAACGTGGTGCGCTTCGAACGCAACAACGCCAGCGCGTCGCAGTGCGCCGCGCCGCGCGGCGATGCCATCGTGCACCAATGCGAAAGCCCGCAGTCGCGTTCATCTGTGAAGTTCGAACCTGGCACCGATGGCGCCTTCACCGCACTCGCCGATTTGACACCCGTCTATCGGGGCAACCCGGCGCTCAAACACTGGGAGCGCCAGTTGGATTTCGCTTCGCGCAAGCTGAAAGTAACGGATCGCTTTGAATTGGGCTCGGGCACTCGCGCGGTGTTCCAACTCAACGTACCGGTGAAGCCTGCCATCAATGGCAATGAAGCCACCGCCGGACGTCTGCATGTGCGGGTATTGGAACCGGCCAATGCGACGTTGAGCGTCCATGATTGGAGCAGTGTGGATGCGCAGGAGTTTCGTCGGGGATGGCGGATTGATATTGCCGGTGGCGAAAGTGGGTATGTCGTTGAGTTGAGCGAGAAGTGATCTTGCAACTCTGATGTAATCAAAGCTAGATCACTTTCGCTTCAAGTTATCGCGTCCCAGCACGAAGCTCCTTGGCGCTGGCGCCGGTAAGTTAACAGGACGGTTGGTTTCCGCGCTTGCAGCGGGCGTCACTTTCTTTGCTCGTGTGTACGGACCGGAGACCTGGGTAACGGGTGTGCGGGGACATGGGTAACACTTTTTTGGTCAAAGGACCGAGGAAGT